>NZ_JBHXLF010000001.1:1430296-1833466 GCF_042721515.1 Lentzea sp. NPDC058436 | reverse complement strand
GGTGATGGGGATTGTGCGGCGGTTGGCGTTGGCGGGGGTGCATGAGCTGGCGGATGAGGTGTTGAAGGACCTGGGTGTGCAGTTGTTCCAGATGGCGGCGTTGGGCGGCCGGGATTCGGTGTCGGGGGAGAGTTTGGGGGCGTCGGCGGTGGGTGGGGTGTTGGCGGGTGGTTTTGCCGGGGTGGCGGGGGTGGGGGTGGATCGGGTGGTGGGGTCGGTGTTGGCGAATGGGTGGGGTCGTTTGGTGTCGGGGGCGGTGACGGAGGCGTCGACCGAGGTTTTTGTGGGTGGGGCGATGCAGGGGATTTATGGGACGTCGGGGGAGAATTTCGGTTTGTCGGCGTTGTCGGGCGGCGTGACGGGTTTGGTGGGCGGGTTCTCGGGGTTGTCGACGACGGTCCCGGATATCGACGTTCCGGAGATGCCGGGCGACGGCTTCGAGATGGACGAGGTCCCGAATCCTTCGGCTGTTTCGGGGAATGGCGGTTTTTCGGGGAGTTCGGCCGGTGGTTACGTCGTCGACGCCCCGCACACGTCCGGAGCGGGCAGGCCGGATCACGTTGCCGGGTCACGGGTTCCGACGTCGCAGACCGCGCCTGGTGACGTGGCGCGGGGGATCGCCTCCGCCCCGGAGACGCCTGCCTCGTCAGGGCCAGGCGATGCGCGGCCAGAAGCTGTTGCCGTGTCAGGCGATCCGCACGTGGCCGGCGCCGTCGAGGCCAGCGGACTGGCCACATCTCCCGTTGCCGCAACGGTCATGTCCGCCGCCGACACCTCACCACTCACCGCGGGGACGGCCGAGGCTTCGTCCCCGGCAGAGAGTCTCGCCGCTCCCAGCACCGCGAACAGCTCGCCGGGACCTGTCGACGCGACCTCTGGCTCCGTGCCGGCCGGGATGGCTGCGTTTGCGGCGCCCAGCACCGCTGAGCCGACTCCCGCCATGGGAACTCCGGACTCGGCCCCGGCCGCTCCTGCCCCGGTTACGCCTGCTCCGGCCACCCCAGATCCGGCCACCCCAGCTCCAGCCGCCCTGGGCTCGGTGCCGAGCACCGTCGGCACGATGGCCGCAGACCTGGGCTCGTCCCCGCCCACCACAACCTCGGCCCCAGCTCCCGCTGATACCGCAGCCGCCACCGCGGCAGTCGCCAGCGCCACCCCTGCCGTCGACACTGCCACCCCTACCGCCACCGTTGGCACGGCCTCGCCCACCCCCACCCCCGGCGCCACCCCCACCGCCTCCAACGCCACCCCCACCGCCTCCAACGCCACCGCTGGCACCGCCACCGCTGGCACCGCCACCGCTGGCACCGCCACCGCTGGCACCGCCACCGCTGGCACCGCCACCGCTGGCACCGCCACGGTCGGCACGGCCTCGCCCACCTCCGCCACGGCCCCGATTCCCACACCGGTGACCCGGTCGTCCATCAGCGCCCCCTCGCCAGCGCCGGCATCGGTGCCGACCGACACCGATCCAGCGCCGCACGTGCTCGCCACCCCGGCCACCGGTCCCACGCCCGCCCTCTCCACACCACCGGAGGACACCGCCGTCGCGGCGGCCCCGCACGCTCCCTCCCACCGGGGCGTGCCTGCCGACCCAACGCCTGACCTCCGCGACCTCGACCTCGACGACCTGAGCGACAGCGGCGACACGGTCACCCTCGGGGACAGCCGGCCGGACGTGGAGGGAGTCGTGTTGCGCGGGCCTTCGCGGGACGCCATCGGGTTGTCGTTCCACGCGCCGCACACCGAACACGCCCTGCGGGCGGAGCGTCACGCGGGGCAGGAGCGGACCGGCGCGTGGTTGGTCGGCGTCGGGTTCAACGGCGTGCACTTCCTGGTGGAGAGCGCGTACGGCCCGCCCCGGTGGGTGTCGCCACGGCACTTCGCCCATCTGGTGATGCGGGCGCAGGAACTCCTGGTGCCGGGAGTGACGCCTGCCCGGTACCGGTTGCTGACGTCGGGCACGGTGCGGGGGCTCTCGGAGGCCGTCTCGGTGGTGCGCGAGACGTTCGCGCACCACTACGGCGACGTGGCCGCATTCGAGTGGCAGGGGGTCGACAGCAGGCCGGTTGCCGCGGAGCACCCCGTCGTCTCGGTGGCGCCACCGATCCTGCCGTTGTACCGCCGTGGGGCTTACCGGCCGGTCGGTGCGGTCGTGGTTGATGGGGACAGACCGCGCTCCCCGCGCGTCGCCGCGGTGGAGGAGCTCGGGCTGGAGAGCCGCCACGGGCGCATCGCCGACCGGTTTGGCCTCGGTTCCGTCGCGTTCACGCCGGAGGACAGCGGGCCGACCACCCACGTCGTCACGGCCAGGGGCGTGCAGCTGGCAGCCCCGCGCAGGACCGACCTGCCCGACGCGGAGATGGACGTTGCCGACTGGCTGATGGTCGACCACGAGCCGGACACCGTCCTGGCCGGTGCGACCCCGGCGGGCGGGTGGTGGGGCGGCGGCGATGCGGCTGAGGCCGTCACACACACCCCTCTGACCGACGCCGCGGGCAGGTCGGTCGGCGTCGTCTTCCACGCGCCCTCCGACACGGCGACGCCCGCGCTCGCGACCCGGTTCGTGCAGGGCGCCGGCGGTCTGCCGGGCAGGTCCGAGTCGCTTGCCACGACGGGAAGACCGGTTCCGGTGCTGCGAGGCGACCGCATGGTGCTCACCCGCACCGTCGTCCGGCGCGGCGGCCTGGCGCCGTGGCGCGGGGAGAGGCCGTTCTTCGTCTTCGCGCACGGCACTCCCGACGGCACGGGGTTCACGCTCGGGCTGGACGCGGCGAAGGCCGCGCGCAGGGTCGTCGGTGACGGGCTGCTGCCGCAGGACACGTCCGTGATCGCGTTGATCGCCTGTCAGGCGGGTGCTCGGGCGGACGGGCCGGCGCAGGACCTCGCCACGGCGCTCGCGAAGCTGCGCGGCGAGTCCGTGCGGGTGGTGGCGCCGACCACGCGCGTGGGTTCGGCGGGGGACGTCGTGGTCCTGCGGGACGGAGGGGAGTTCCGGTCGTTCGTGCCGCGCGAGGAGGACCGGCTCGACGAGGTCCGGCGGGACCGGCCCGAGATGCACGTCCGGCCCGATGCCGCCGGGCTGCGCGAGGCCGTGCTGGGGCTGCTCGGCGACCTGGCGGACGACCGGCGGGACCAGGTGGCCGCGGTCTTCTCGGACGAACAGGTGCGCCTGTGGTTCCCCAGCGCGCTCGACGGCGGCTATCCGCTGCAGCTCGGCACCAGGGTGGGGGACCCGGTGCCCGAGTTCGTCGTGACCGTCGTGGGGATCGAGCAGACCACCGGCACGCTCGAAGGCCACGACACCGAGGAGGAGGCCGACGAGTCGGCGCACAAGGCGTTGCGGGAGCAGTCGGCGCTCTTCGTCGCCGCCAACAAGTCCCGCACCGCCGAGACGACGGCGGAGACCACCCGCGCCGCCCCCAGCGCGCTCACGCGTGCCCTCTACCTCCCGCTTCCCCATTCCGCCCTGGAGATCAAGGCGGGCAACGTCCTCAACACCAGGAACCAGAAGTCGTCCTTCGCCCGCAAGCTCTCGGCCACCGGGAAGCTGGTCGAGACGGCGTCGGTGATCGACCCCGTTCCGTACCGGGTCCGGGTGCGCGTCGAGGCCCGCTGGCCGTCGGACGGTGCCCGGCCGTCGTTCGCCGAGGCCTCGATGACCACCGGGTTCAACTGGCCCGCCGAAGGAACGGAGGTGGCCACCCCCAGGACCGACCCGGTGCGGGACAACGTGGAGCACGCCGACCTGACGGGCCTGCAGGACCTGTTCGAGCGCACCTCGGAACGGGTGGGCGGGTTCCGTGCGAACGACCCGGAGGTCCGCCGGTTCCGCACGTGGCTGGACGGGCTGCACAACGACGTCGGGCACCTCTTCAAGGGCCGGGACGCACGGATGCGGTTCGACTTCCACGGCCACCGCGGCACCGCCGTCGTGATCCGGCTCGCCGGCTCCAGAACCCTGCTGAGGGCCAGGCAGGTGGCGGGCAAGGTCGACCACTCCGAGTGGCGCAGCCAGGAGTTCAAGGACGAACGGGGCGTGAAGCGCAAGCGGGGCGGCCAGGTCGCGCTCTACGGCAACCCCTCACCCGTGCCGCTGCTGGACAACGGCCTGTGGGTGCGCACGTCGGCGGGCCAGACGCGCGAGTCGGGAGACACGTCGTTGTCGACCTACGAGCACGAGCGCACCGTGACCAACTCGTACGAAGGTGACCTGGAACGGCAGCGGTTCGCCGTGACGTACGTCCTCGGGGTGTTCGACCGGGACGGCAGGCGCCTCGACGAGGCCGCGCTCGTGAAGGCGGAGGCCGCGGTCTGGATGAGGATCCCGCCCGCGCCGCCGCAGACCGACGACCACCCCGTCGAGCAGGACGAGATGGAGGTGCTCGCGGAACACGCGATGGTGCTGTCGGAGACGGGGGAGTGGCCCCTGAGCGACACCGCGGGCGTGCGGGCGGCTCCGGAACCCGGCCCCGTCGTGGAGGCCGAGCCCGGCGCCACCGAGGCGAACGAGGTCAGGAACCGGGTCACCGCCGCCTACGTGATGAACCGCGACCAGGTCGACGCCGTCGTGCAGCCGATCGTGCACCGCCTGCACACCGAGGGGGTCGTCCGGCGGAAGGACGTCGCGCAGGTGCTCGCTGACCTGCGGCTGTTCGTCGAGAGCAACGCCCGGCAGCTGGCCGCCACGACCGACGGCGTCCGCTACCCGCTCAGCGCGGTGCGGCGCGGTTACCCCGACGTCTTCATCAGCGCGGCGATGACCCCGGCGCAGCGGCCGTACCTCGGCAAGGTCGAGGGGGAGCAGGTCAGCGTCAAGACCACCGTCGGCTACGAGCAGGTCGAGACCAGGACGCGCGCGGTGGAGACCGAGGTCGACGCGTCGGTGACGGTGCGCGCGGTCTCCGACCGCGTAACGGAGGTCGCGGCGGCCACCGTCAGCTACAGCACGAAGCGGGAGCGCACCGAGGGCACCGCGGAGAAGAGCACGATCGAGCAGTCCTCGAAGGCGGACGTGCACCGCTGGCTGTACGACCTCGACCTGTCGGTGTCGTTCGGCGGCAGGTGGGGCGAGCGCGCCCCGGTGCTCACCTGGCCGGGCGGCGACGACCTGCACACCCAGGTGGAGGTGCGGGCCCCGCGGCTGTCCACCGCCGAGCGGAGTCCCCTTCCCACCGGGCCCGCCGACCACTCGTGGAGGGACGTGGTCCGTGACGACCTCGACAGCGTCGCCACCGACACCTCCGAGTACTTCGAACGGCAGGGCGTGCTGCCGATGGACTACGACATCGCCGTGCTGCGGCCGATCCCGCGGCTGCTGACGACCCTCAGCGCGATGCTCACCGGACCGGAGGTGAACCGCGTCCTGAACGGCGTGCTCTCGCCACTGGTCGGCACCAAGCGCCGCAACTTCGACGAGCACGTGTCCCAGCGCTGGGTCGGCAGCTCCGACCGTGCCCGGCCCACCGTGGACGAGCACGACGGCACGCTCGCGGAACTGGAGGCGTTCGCCGACGTCACCGCCCGGATCGGGAGGTTCCACCAGGCCGCGGTGTGGCGGGACACCATCAGGCCGAGCCGTCCCGGCACCGGGGGACTGGTCGGCTGGCGGGAGCTCACCGGCCGGGCCGATCTCGTCACGTTCCTGGGTGACCCCCGCGTGCTCGCGGTGGAGGAGCACGAGTTCAAGTTCCAGAGCACCACCAGCGTCAGCGACAAGAGCAAGGACCAGCGGACCTCGGCGCTGTCGTTCAGCGGAAGGCTGGCCGCGATCAGCCCGTGGGGCGCCGCGCGGGGCTATCCGGGGATGGAGGTCCTCGACCGGTACTCCCGGGGCACCGAGAGGTCCAGCACCAGGACCGGGCGGGACGGGCGCACGCGGGCCAGGACGGACCGCGGCTACCTCGTCTCCTACACCGCCGTGCACGAGTTGCGGGCCGGCGCGCGCAACGACTGGTGGGACGCGCTCGGCTTCCAGCACAAGGGCTCCGGCCCCAGGGACGTCCTCACGGCGGCCAAGAACGTGATCGTCCACGACGCCGTGCGGGTGTGGGTGCCGGCCAGCGAGATCCACCTCGTCGGCGAGCTCGATCAGGAGAGCCTGGCACGGCTCGTGGAGGAGGACGCCGCACGGGTGCGGGCGGAGACGCAGCGGGAGGCGGCCGGGCAGAACGCGGCCGCGGCGCCGGCGGCACAGGAGGCTTCCCCCGGCGCGGCGACACCGGACAGCGCGACACCGGAGACCGTGGCGCCACCACCCCTGACCGGCCGCGGCATCGGGTACGTCCAGCTGCACCACCACGGCAAGGAGGCCGAGTTCATCGAACGGGTCGGGGCGCTGCTCACGACGCACGCCGCCCAGTTCCCGAGCGTGCAGCGCACGGTGAAGGAGGTGCAGCTCAGGCTGTCGAGGCTCGGGGTGAACCAGCAGCTGGACGCGATGCTGAACGGCGGGCTGAGCATCTTCGTCCCGATGGACGTCGCCATCGGCAAGATCGAGCACCACGTCCACATCAGGGGTGTGCTCCGCAACGGTCGCCACGACGGCCGGCTGGCCGGCGAGGAGGTCACGAACACCCAGCGGGACAGGACGAAGGACCGGTCCGGCAAGAACTCCCACCACACCGACCAGGTCAACGTGACCGGCACGTCGGTGCGCAGCCCGCTCGGCGAGGGGGTGCTGCTCGCGACGGGAGGCCGGTTCGGCGTCAGCCGGGACGCCGCGGAGACGTCGGAGCACACCGTTGACCAGGTCTCCGATCTGAAGAGGAAGAACAAGGGAGACGCCCGCCGCTTCCTGCACGACCTGGACGTCAAGGTCACCGTGCGCACCTACGCCCGGCGATCGCCGTTGGGCACCGTGGTGTCGCCTCTGGTGTCGGACACGAGCAAGTACCGCAACAACGTGGTCGACGACGGGTTCGCGGTCGAGGACGCCGTGAGGTCGGTGGTGCCGGAGTCGGACCTGACCGAACGGGCACCGATCGAGGTCGTGCGCGGTTCGTGGCGCGCGCAGCGGGAGTGGGCGGGCAGGCCCCTGTCGGTGCGCCCGGACGCGAGGATGCTGATGTCGTGGCACTCGGCGAGGGAGTTGCGCGCCGCGGTGCGGCAGGCGCTCGGCCTGGACCGGGACGGGATGGAGGTGTCCTCGGTGAGCGTCCTGCGCCCGCAGGCGATGCACGGGCTCGAGGTGGGGCTGAGCTTCCAGAGCCTGCACCGCCACCTGCCGGAGTTGCTGTCGGAGAACGGGTACCGGATCACGGCGCATGGCCGCGGTCCGCTGAAGGCGCTGATCGTTCACCTCGACCTGGGCGAACGCGCCCTGGAGTCCGTGCACACCGGCGAGGTCGAACGGCAGGAGCGGGAGACGCTGACGCACACCCGCGGCACCGACTACGTGTACGACCTGCAGGTGGGCACCTCGCTGGCGCTGCACCCACCCCTCGGCGGCGAGGCGAGCAAGGGCAGGGTCGACCTGATGTCGACGGGTCTGCCGCTCACGTCGATGTCGAACAAGCAGGAGAACGTGGCGGTCACCGTGCTGCCGCGGATCGCTCCGAAGAAGAACAAGGCCACGACGACCGAGCACTACGGGGTGCGCGCCGCGCCGCGCTGGGTGGTCACGCCCGAGTACCGGGACGGCAGGACCGCCTCGCCGGTCCCGTCCGAGGTCGACGAGCCGATGCGGTTGTGGGTGGACGCCGTCGCTCTGGCCGAGCTGGGTCTGACCGCGCCCGTCGTGAAGGGTTCCGGCGAGGAGCGCGGTTCGGCCCTGCCCGCCAGGGCCGGTGAGCCCCGCGCGATCCCGGACGGGCCGAGGTTCCGGACGGTCGACGGCTTGACGGCCGCCGTCGAGAAGCGGCTCAACGGTCCCTCGACGACCCTGTTGTCGGTGGCAGAAGGCACCGGCAACCGCGCTCTGCTGGCCGACCTGCTCGCAGGTGGCGTGGACGCGGCACGCGCGGCGCGGTTGCAGCGGGTGCCCGAACGGGTCGAGCTGGCCCATCCCACCGGTGTCCACGTCGCCGAGCTGAGCTTCCACCGCCCGGTGCTGGGCGGGCCGTCGCAGGCCGTGCTGGAGATCCGGCGCGCGGGCGAGGTGGTCGCCCGCGCCGAGGCGGACGTGGACGTCGACCCGACCGCGGACTCACCCGGCGACCGGCGAGAGGCACCGGACGCCGGTGGTGACCTGCCCGTCGAGCTGGAGACGGACGCGATCAGGGCGGCACGGCAGGAGGTGGAGCGGCGGCAGGGCGAGTGGGACGCCGCGAGGGACGACGCCGATGCGTCGGCGCGGTACTGGGAGGCCAAGTTCGCGCAGGACGAGCTGCTCGCGCAGGCTTGGCGGCGGGGACTGCCGGGAGTCGAGCCGCCCTCCTACTTCACCGGTCGCGGCGTGCTGGGTGAGGGCCGGGTCGAGGAGGTCATGGGCGTGGCTCCCCGAGGAGACGCCGAGAACCTCGACGCGATCATCGCGCTCACCACGCGTGACCTGCCGGGGGATCTCCGGCTGCCCGTGGTGGCGGCGACCCGCGCGCTCGTCGCCGAACGGGGCGCCGCACGGGCGCTGGAGAGGGTGCTGGGCGGCGACGGGGTGGTCGTCGGTGAGGGTGCCGAGGCGGTGTGGGTCGACCTGGAGCTCGTGCCCGGCAGCCAGCCGACCGTGCCGGACCTGGCGGTGCGGCATAGCGCCGGCGCGGACGTCGTCACCCCGCCGATGGGGTACCGGGTCGCGTCCCGGCGTGAAGCGGCCACCGCCACGTTCGACGTCGACATCGCCGTGCGGGCGACCGTGACGCCGTTGAACGGCCGCGCGGAGCCCGTCTCCCACCGCAGCGTGGTGCCGGGCGCGCTCCGGGTTCGCTTCCCGACCGGCACCACCGGGGAACCCGGCCTGCCGCGACCGGTCACCCGTCCGGACGCGGTCGTGGGAACGGACCTGACCGTCGTCGCCACGGACCTCGCGGTGACGGGCCGGAAGGTCGTCATGGCCGCGCTCGACGAGCTCACGCCCGGCCTCGCGACCAGGACGGGGAGTGGTGACGAAGGGCGGACCGGCGGGCGGATCACGCGTGCCTACCGCAGGTTCACCGGCTTCCTCTCCGGTCTGGAGACTCTGCCCGGTGCCTACCGGCGGCGCGTCGACCGCATCGTCGCCAAGGTCCGCGGCGGGGGCCGTCACACCGGCCTGGCCCACCTGCGCGCGCAGGCGGCGGACCTGCTGGCGGAGGAGGCGTTCCGCACCGGGGGAACCGACCTGTTCGCGCACGGCCTCACCTCGCAGGAGGTGCGCCTGCCCGCGCCCGTCGCGGGGACCGGCCACAGCGCCCGGATCGTCGTCGGCAGGCCGGAAGTGCGTTTCGTGCAACGGCTCGGCGAGACCACCGACACGTCCGTGCTGTTCCGGCTGCGGGTCCGCAGCAGCTTCGAGGTGCGGAGCACGGCGTTCCGCGAGGGCACGCGCGGCGACACCGTGAGAGGTGACGTCTACGTGCGGGTGCCCTCGGACCAGGCCGACCGGTTCGAGGAGCAGCTCGGCGCCCGCGCACCGGACTTCGAGCGCGTCGGCGACCGCGTGCGCACCCCGTTCGGGCTGCTTGGGATCGGCGCGACCGCCACCGACCTGCGGCAGGCGCTCACCACCGCGTTGCGCGCCGACGCCCCGGCCGCTCTGACCGCCGGTGACCAGGCCGCGCTAGACGGCACCCCGGCCGAGATGGCCAGCGCGTTCGGCGTGCGGGTGGTGGTGCTCGACGACCAGGCGCCGGGGCCGGTGCCGGGCAGGGCCGACCTGCCGTGGCGGCGGGGAGGGCTCGTGCCGTCCGAGCACGACGGACGGCAGGAGGGCACCGGACCGACGGTCGTGGTGCTGCACGAGGGCGAGGGCCGCTACCGGGCCGCTACGCGCGAGGGGGTGGCGGGCGGTGGGGTGAGGCGGGTGCGCTTCGCCGTGCCACCGCGCAGGCCGCGCGAAGGGGCTGTGTGACGGCGGGGCCGCGCGGTGCGGTTGGTGTGAACGCGCGGCCCACGCGGTGTGGCGGGTGCGACCGCGCGGCTTGCGCGACGCGGCTGTGCGACTGCGCGGCCTTCTGACCGCACGGCCTTCTGACCGCCGGGCGTGTGCCTCCCCCGGAAGGCCTGCTCGACCGTCCGCACCCCAAGCGCGCGGAACGTTCCCGGTCCTTCGACGCACACGACCGGGACAACCGGGCAGAAGCCAGGCAGGCCCTTCACACCGACAACCCGGCCGGTCTAGCTTGGGCTGGTGACGCGATTCCCCGAGAAGGTTCGGACCAATCGCCCTCCGGGGGCGCCGGCGTCGTCCAGGCGCGCGTCCGGACCGTCGCGCTGTCATCGTTGTCGGAGAACGGATGGGCCCGTCCCGTCACGTGACGTCGTGAGGTCGAACCGGAGGCTCAGTGAACGAGACCGTTGACATCACCGGCGACGACTCCTTCACCCACCTGATGCTCGCGGACCAGCTCGACACCGTCGTCGACCACCTCGCCGACCAGGTGCGCCTGCAGCCCACCGAGCACGCCCGCGACAGTCTGGTGTCGTACCTCTACGCGCACAGCCAGGCGGCCAGGGCGCTGCGGGAGATGGTGGCGGGGGAGCGGGGCGACTCGGAGGAGCACATGCGCGAGGCCGCGTTGCTGCTGGAGCGCGTGAACGCGGCCGACTTCGTCATCGTCTGAGCGGGCGGCCCCGGCCGTCAGATGGCTCCGGTGCGCAGCGCGTGGGCGACGGCGTGGGACCGGTTGCGCAGGTTCAGCCGCAGCGTCAGCGCGTGGACGATGTACTTGACCGTCCGCTCGGAGAACATCAGCCGTTCGGCGACCGCCGCGGTGTCGAGCCCGTCGGCGATGAGGCGCAGCACGTCCTTCTCCCTCTCCGAGAACGCCGAGGGCCTGGTGCGGTGCGCAGGAAGGACCGTCTTCGCCACGGGCTCCTCGACGGCCGCCGTGATCGGCGCGGAGGCGTCCATCCGGTCGACCTCGCGCACCGCGGCCAGCAGTCGCACCTCGTCCGCGTCCTCGCGTGCGAGGACCGCGCCCACCGCGAGGTCCGCGAGCGCCGCCGCGTTCGGTTCGTGACCCGTCGGTTTGACCAGGACGACCGGGCCGGTCACCTGCCTGGTGGCGCGGCGCAGTGAGGCCGTCGCGGCGCGTTCGGTCTCCTCCAGCACGAGCACGGTGACCGCGGCCTGACCGACCATCGCGCCGGTCACCAGCTCGACCCCCGGTGTCGACCGCAGCTGCCTGCTCACCCCGGCGTGCGTGAGCGGGTCAGCCGCGTACACCGCGACCTTGATCTTGTTCATGGCGACCTCCTCGGGCTCTGGGCGTCGAGGTCGAGGATCCACTCCGAGACTCCACGTTTTATTCACGTCCCCCGTCTCAACTGGGGCACCTGCGCTCTTGCGGGCAACGTCGGAGGTAAACGCGGTACGAGATCACCCTCGGCCGCTCGCCGTCGGGAGGGGGAGGCCACTACCCACGATCCAGGGCGTCACGGCGGGTTCGCCGTCGCCTGTTCCCCTGATGAACCCGACCACCGAGGAGTGGTGATGGCAGAGACCTCCGTATCGATTCCCGGAATGCTCCAGGCGTTCCAGGACGTCGAGACCGCGAAGCGGAGCCTCGACGGTCAGCGTCAGCAGTTCGAGGTGGCCCAGTCGCAGCTGCGCGCCGGCCTCACCGGCGAGGCGGCCACGATCTTCGACGGCGCGCTCGGCCGGTGGAACCAGAACTACCAGTCGGTGCTGAGCGCGCTCACCGCCCTGCAGAACGACCTGAACACGAGCATCGAGAACTACCAGCGCTCGAACAACATGAACATCGACACGGCCCAGGCCGCGCTCAGCCAGGTGGGCCAGGCCCCCGCCGGTCTTCCCGGACTCTGACCCGCTTCCGCACCCACCCGGCACAACCACCAGGAGCAGCACCGATGGCCACCTACGAGTACACCGGCCCGATGGTCAACAACGTCCTATCGCAGCTCGGCGACATCAACACCCAGATCCGCAACATCCTCAACGGGGTGGAGCAGGAGGTGGGCGCGAGCCTGCGCGAGTGGACCAGCGACGCGCGCACCGCGTACGAGGGCCGCCGGAGCGAGTGGAACGCGGCCGCCGCGCAGATGCCGGTGTCGCTGCAGGCGGCGGGCACCGCGCTCGGCGACATCCAGAACACCATCAGGCGGGCCGAGTCCGAGGGCCAGGCGATCTTCGGCCGCTGACTCACCGAGGCGTGGAGGTACGTCATGGTTTTCATGACAGGCGGCGGGCGCACCCAGGCGCGTCCGATCGAGCAGTTCGACGAGGGCAGCGTGCAGGTGCCCGGCCCGGTCGACGACCCCATCGGCTACACCGTGACCGCGCCCGGCGCGTGGACCGGCACGGCCGAAGGCGGCAACGGTGAGGTGGTCGTCAGCACCGAGGCCATCAGGTACGTCGCCGGAGTGATCGACAGCTACCGGCCGGTCCTCACCGACCTGCTCGACCAGCTCTCCCAGGTGGACATCGCGCCAGGCGCGTTCCACCACGCCGTCGAGATGAGGAGCAGGGTCGTCGGCGCCGAGGGCAACGGCGGTCTGAAGGACGACCTGTCGACGACGTTGGCCAACATCATCGAAGGTGTGGCCGACGTCAGCGGTGCCCTGCAGCAGATCGCGGCGGGCTACGACAACGCGGACACCCGCAACGTCACGACGGCGGCGGACGTGCAACGACTGATGGGTGAGGCGTTGACGGACGTCGGTGCGAACGCGGCCGCGGCCGCGCCACAGCAGATGGCCGCCGAGCCCGGGGCACAGCTCCCCGCCGCGCCGGCCGGTCCTGGCGGCGTCTCGACGGGGTCGACCGGCAGCACGACCTGACCCGGTTGCTCAGCCTGCACGGTGACCGGTCCCGGCGTCGTCGGCGTGGTGTGGTCGCACCGCGACTCCGGGACCGGTTCATGTCGACGCGGTACACACGGGGTGGTGGCGAATGCCGGAAGAACCCGATTACGGGTCCGAGTTCACCGAGGGGCCGGGCGGTGGCACCTACGGTGTCCCGAACAACCAGAGCAGTGTCGCGGACTACCAGACCTGGGACTGGCGGCAGATCATGGCCGCCATCACCGGCGGTGCGGCGCACACCGGTGCCGGCGACGCTGTGGCGTCGGCGGTCAGCAACCCCGAGACGTTGCGCCAGGCGGCCAACACGTTCTACCGGATCCAGGTGACGCTGAGCAGCCTCGCGGACGTGATGGTCCAGCAGGCCGAGGCCGTGGCCGGCCGGGCCGACTCGGCGTGGCAGGGACCCGCCGCCGCGTCCTTCCTGCTGGCGATGCGCCAGTTCGCCGCGAGCGTGCGGGCGAACGCCGAGCAGCTCTCCGGCGGTGACGCGGGCCTGCACGCGGTGCCGGACCAGTTGCTCGCCAACGCCAACAACCTCGCGCGCGCGATCGCCACGGTGAACGCCATCGACAACTGGTACGCCAACCAGGCCATGACCAGCGGCCAGCTGACCAGCCGCGGTCTCGGCGCCATGGACAACGGCCTCATCCCGGTCTCGATGGTCCCCGGACTTGCCGAGATGATCGGCAACGACATGCGGCGGGTGCTGCTGGACCTCGCCGAGCGCTACTCGATCACGATCAGCGCGGTGCGGCCGCCCCAGCCCATCGCGCCGCCACTGGCGGGGGGTGCCGCCGGACTCGGCATCGACCCCGCGACCGGGCTGCCGACGCTCGATCCCGCGGGGCTGGGAGCGGATGGGCCGTCACCATTCGGTGCGGAGGGGCTGGGCGCGGCCGACCCCGGCCTCGGGGCGGGTGACGTGACCCCGTTCAGCGGAGAGGGTCTGGGCGGCGAGATACCTGGTGTGGACGGGCTCGGTGACCCCGGCGCCGCCGGTCTCGGCGAGGTGGCGCCCTTCCCCGGACTCGAGTCGGACGGTGCTGTGGGCGCAGCGGAGGCCGGAGCTCCGGCGCCGATCTCCGAGTTCCCGGGACTCGGGGAGCTCGGCCTGGGAGATCCCGGCGCCGGTGCGTCCGGCTTCGACGCCGGGACGGGGTCGGCAGGGGACACCGGACTCGGCGCCACCGGCCTGGGCGCGATCGCACCCTTCCCCGGCCTCGGATCGGCCGCCGGTACCGGTGCGGGAGGCAGCGGAGCCTCCCGGTTCGCCGGTGGGCCGGTGGGCAGCGTGAACCCCGAGCTCGACCGCCTGCTCAACCCCGGCGTCCAACCCTTCGAACCCGGACAGTTCGACGAGCCGGAGCTCGGCGGGATCGGCTCGGGCGGCATCGGCGAGATCCAGCCGTTCCCGTCGGAGGGGCTCGACACCGGTGGTGTCGGTGAGGTGCGGCCGTTCCCGTCCGCGGGCTTCGACGCCGGTGGCGTCGGAGGTGTGGGCGGCGTCGGCGACGTGCAGCCGTTCCAGTCCAGCGGGATCGGCTCCACCGAGAGCGCCGGGCAGATTGGGGTCGACCCTGCGGCGAACGTCCAGGTGCCGACGGCCAGTGACGCTGGTGTGGTCACCGGCACCGACGCCGGCCAGTCCGCCGCGGCCGCGCAGGGCATGGGCGGCATGGGCGGTATGCCGATGATGCCGCCGATGATGGGCGGGATGGGGCAGCAGCCCGGCCAGACGGGCAACGAGAGGTCGGACGCCTCCGGACTCATCGCCGCGGACGACGCGCCGTGGGTCGAGGTGGGAAGCGAGTCCGCCACCTCCGCAGGAGAGATCCTGTCCGGCGAGCACCTGGTGGGCGCCTCCGCGGGCACCGGGGCGCTGTCCGGGCTCGAAGCCGAGTCCCGGTTCGGCGAGTCCGCAGCGGAGGTGGTCGAGCCGATGGTGCCCGAGGTCGCCGGTGTCACGACCGGCGGACCCGCTGACGACTCCGGCGACAACGTCGCGGCACTCTTCTCCTCGGCCGGACCGGAGTGGGAGGAGCAGACCGCCGCCCAGGAGGAACAGGTGGCCGGGCAGGTTGCGGCGGCGACGGCCGGTGCGGCGCTCGGTGCCGCCGGGCTCACGGCCGCCGCGGGTCTCGGGATCGTTGGCGCCGCGAAACGGCGGGACCGCTCCGGCGAGGACGTCAAGTCCGAAGTGGACTCCCAGGAGGAAGGTCCCGAGTGGACCGACTCCACCTCGGCGGCGGTGCCCTCCGGGCCTGAGGTGACGCGCACGTCCGTCGACGTGGATCCGTGGGACACCGATGCGGCCCCCGCCGGTGCGCGGTGGTCGCTCGACCGTTTCGACAACACGGGAGACGACGAGGAGAGGCCCGCGGGCAGGTCCGGTGCGGGCGAACCGGCGCGAGCGACCTGGAAGCCGGAGAGGAAGCAGCCCGTGCTGCTGGACCCGAGCACCATGCCGCGTTCCGGCGACTGGGACGGGGTCATGCCGGAGCAGCCCGAAGAAGACGACGAGGAGAAGCCGGACACCCCGCCCGCCGGCGGTGCGCCCACCCGGTTCGCCCTGCTGCTCAACGAGGAGAACGGCAGCTGGCAGGGCAGGGAGAGGGCGGCTCCGGGCGTCCTGGAGTGAGGCCGGCGCCTCCGGATGATCATCCGGAGGCAACCTCGCCGCACTTTGGGGCAAGCCGGGGACGTGGTGGGCGAGGGAGCGGCCGTGACGCTCCTAACCTCGACGTACCGGAAGCCTGAACACGGGTTTCCTCTTGCAGCAGGAGTTTCGGCCGGGCCGCCAGGCGTCCGGCCCGTAGCCGGGAGCCAGCCGATGAACACAGTCGTGGTGCGACGGCCGCCGCGTGCTGAGGGCCCGGCGATGCCGGAAGGCCAGGTGGAGCTGCAGGAGCCGCCGGTGCTCGGCGAGGAGCCCGAGCCGGAGATGAGCTCGATGCTCACCTACCTGCCGATGGGGCTCGGCGCCGCCGCGATGGTGCTCATGGTCTCGATGGTGGGCTCCGGCGGGCTTCCGCCGTTCATGCTCCTCATGGGCGGCATGATGGCGATCGGCATGGTGACCATGGCCGTCGGCCAGCTCACCCGCACCGCCGGTGAGCGCAAGCGGAAGATGCGTGCCGAACGCCGCGACTACCTGCGGTACCTGGCCCAGCTGCGCAAGCAGGCCCGGCGTGCGGCGCGTGAGCAGCAGGCGGCGACGTTGTGGGACAACCCGGCGCCGGAGCGGTTGTGGACGGTCGCCGGCGGGCCCCGGCTGTGGGAGCGCAGGCCGGGTCACCCCGACTTCGGGCGGGTGCGCATCGGCATCGGCACGCAGCTCGCGGCGCTGGAGTTCGTCGCGCCGCAGACGAAACCGGTCGAGGACCTCGAACCGCTGGCCGCGATCTCGTTGCGGCGCTTCACCCGCGCCTACCGCACCGTGCCGGACCTGCCCATCTCGGTGGGGCTGCGCAGCTTCACCAGCATCGAGTTCGAGGGCGACGGCGGCGAGGCGTGCGCGTTGATCCGGGCGATGCTCGCGCAGCTCGTCACGTTCCACTCGCCGGACGAGCTGCGCGTCGCCGTCCTGGCCGACGAGCACCGGCGTGGCGAGTGGGACTGGATCAAGTGGCTGCCGCACTGCGCGCACCCGTCCGAGCACGACCCGGCCGGTCCGATGCGGTTGTTCGCGGGCGACCACGACGCGTTGTTCGACCTGCTGGGCGGTGAGTTCGGCGAACGGGGCGACCACGAGAAGGGCGCGCAGGCCGGTGTCGGTGAGCCGTTCGTCGTGGTGGTCGCGCACGGCGCCCGTGTGCCGGAGGAGTCGAGGCTGCTCGGCGCGGGGCTGCGCAACGTCGTGCTGCTCGACGCCACGGGTGCGTTGCCCGGCGGGCCGAAGGTGTTGCGGCTCAAGGTGAACGACGGTCAGGTCGAGTTCGCCGCCGGTGACGAGACCGCGTCGGTGACCGCGGACGCGCTCGGACTGCCCGGGGTGGCCGCGCTGGGCCGCGTGCTCGCGCCGATGCGCACCGGCGGCACGGTCGACCTCACCGAGGAGGCGCTGGAGGCGGACTTCGACCTCGTCCGGTTGCTGGGGCTTCGGGACGCGCACACGTTCGACGTCGCCGCGACGTGGCGGACGCGGATGCCGTTGCGCAGCAGGCTCCAGGTGCCTATCGGCGTCACCGAGGCGGGCGAGGTCGTCGAGCTCGACCTCAAGGAGTCGGCACAGGGCGGCATGGGACCGCACGGGTTGATCATCGGCGCCACCGGGTCGGGCAAGAGCGAGCTGCTGCGCACCCTCGTGCTCGGTCTCGCCGCCACGCATTCCTCGCAGGTGCTCAACTTCGTGCTGACGGACTTCAAGGGCGGCGCGACGTTCCTCGGCCTGGACGCCCTGCCGCACACGTCCGCGGTGATCACGAACCTGGCGGACGAGCTGCCTCTGGTCGACCGCATGCAGGACTCGATCAGCGGCGAGATGGTGCGGCGCCAGGAACTGCTGCGCGCGAGCGGCTACTCGTCGTTGCTGGAGTACGAGAAGGCGCGTGCGGCCGGACAACCGCTGGCGCCGCTGCCGACCCTGCTGGTCATCGTGGACGAGTTCAGCGAGCTGCTCACCAGCAAGCCCGACTTCATCGAGCTGTTCATCATGATCGGGCGCCTCGGCCGGTCGCTCGGCGTGCACCTGCTGCTCGCCTCGCAGCGCCTCGACGAGGGTCGCATCCACCGGCTGGAGAGCCACCTCTCGTACCGGATCGCGTTGCGCACGTTCTCCTCGATGGAGTCGCGCAGCGTCATCGGCGTGTCGAAGGCCTACGAGCTGCCTTCCGCGCCGGGCAACGGTTATCTCAAGATCGACAACAGCACGCTGGTGCGGTTCAAGGCCGCCTACGTGTCCGGGGTGTGCCCGCCGTCGTCGGAGGGACTGGTCGCCGAGGCCGAGGACAGGGCCGCGCGGGACGTGGTGCGGTTCGAGGTGCATCCCCGGCCGATGACCCAGCGGCTCGTGGTGGACGAGCCGGAGCCGGACGAGGCGGCCGACCGGACGGCGGAGGACGAGGCGAACCTGCCGACGCTGATCGAGGTGCTGGTGTCGCGCCTGGCCGGCGCGGGGTCGGCGGCCCGCCAGGTGTGGCTGCCGCCGCTGACCGACTCCCCGAGCCTCGACTCGCTGTTCACCGGTGTCGAACCCGACCTGCGCCGCGGCCTGATGGCCTCCGCCTATCCCGGCACCGGACGCCTGCGGGTGCCGCTGGGCATGGTCGACCTGCCGCACGAGCAGATGCGCGAACTGCTGGTGGTCGACCTCTCCGGAGCCGACGGGCACGTCGGTGTCGCGGGCGGACCGCAGACCGGCAAGTCCACGCTCCTGCGCTCACTGGTGCTCTCGCTCGCGCTCACCCACACCCCGCGCGAGGTCCAGTTCTACGCACTGGACTTCGGCGGGGGCGGACTCGCGGCACTCGCGTCCCTGCCGCACGTCGGCTCGGTCGCCTCCCGGCTGGACCGCGACCGCGTGCTGCGCACGGTCGAGGAGTTGGCGCAGCTCTCCGAACGCCGCGAGGTCGCGTTCGCCAAGGCGGGCGTCGACTCCATGGCCGCCTACCGGCAGGCGCGTGCCCGTGGCGAGATCGACGACCCGTACGGCGACGTCTTCCTCGTCGTCGACGGCGCCTTCACGTTGCGCCAGGACTTCACCGACCTCGACCAGCGCATCCAGGAGATCGCCTCCCGCGGCCTGAACTACGGCATCCACCTGATCGTCTCGGCCGTGCGCTGGTCGGAGATCAGGCCCTCGCTGCGCGACCTGCTCGGCACCAAGCTGGAGCTGCGCCTCGGCGACGCGCTGGAGTCCGAACACGGCTCCCGCAAGAACGCCACCATCCCGCAGCAGCCGGGCCGCGGTCTCACCGGGCGGGCCGCCCACTTCCTCGCCGCGCTGCCCAGGCTGGACGGCCTGCGCGGCGTCGACGACCTGACCACCGCCACCAAGGCCGCGGTCGAGGAGATCGCCGACTTCTGGCCCGGTGACTCCGCACCACCGGTGCGGCTGCTGCCCGACGTGCTGCCCGCCGCGCGACTGCCGGTGAGCCAGGGCGAGCAGCTCTGCCTCGGCTGGGACGAGAACCGGCTCGGCCCGGTCTGGCACGACTTCGGCGTCAGTCCGCACCTGATGGTGTTCGGCGACACCGAGACCGGGAAGACGAACCTGCTGCGCCTGGTGATCAAGCACGTCACCGGCCGGTACGGGCCCGACGAGGCGAAGCTGCTGCTCGGCGACTCCGAGCGGGAGCTGTACGAGATGGTCCCCGAGGAGTACCGCATCGGGTACGCCATCTCCACCGAGGCGCTCACCGAGCTGTGCGGCAGCGCGGCGGTGTCCATGCAGAAGCGCGTGCCGGGTCCCGAGATCGCGCCGGAGAGGCTCAAGGCGCGCGACTGGTGGACCGGCCCGAAGCTGTTCGTCCTCGTCGACGACTACGACCTCCTGGCACCGGGCGGTGTGCAGTCACCGCTCGACGCGCTCGTGCCGCTCCTGGCGCGTGGCGTGAACATCTCGCTGCACGTGGTGCTGGCGCGCAGCACGTCCGGTGCGATGCGGGCGGCGATGGACCCGGTGATCCGGCGGATGTGGGAGCTGGGCACCCCGGGGCTCGTGCTGTCGTACCCGAAGGAAGAGGGCAAGTTCCTCGGCGAGGCGCAGCCGCGCAGGCTGCCACCTGGCAGGGCACAGCTGGTGACCCGGCGGGGCGTGCGCCTGGTGCAGACGGGGCAGGTGTCGTTGTGACGCCCCGGCCGTTCGCGCAGTCCACCGTCCTGACCGACTCGGAGGAACACCCGTGTCCGTGACCACACCGGTTCCCGCGGGCCGCACCGACATGTGCCGCGTCACCGTGACCAGCCCGTTCGGTTCGGCCGATCTCGCCGTCCCGGTGAGCGCGCCGCTCGCCGGGCTGCTGCCCGTGCTGGTGCGCCACACGGTGCCCGAGGCCGAGCACGCCGCGGGCTGGGTGCTGCAGCGCCTCGGATCCGCGCCGCTCGACCTCGAGTGCACAGTGGACTCGGCCGACCTGCGCGACGGCGAGGAGCTGTACCTGCGGCCGGACCACGACGCGTTGCCGGAGCTCGCGTACGACGACCTGCCCGACGGCGTCGCCGAGTCGGTGAACACCCGGCGGGAGATGTGGAAGCCGCGGTACACCCAGATAGCGTTCCGGTCGGCGGCGCTGCTCGCAGCCGCGACGCTGGCCGTGGTGCTCGTTGGCGCGGGGACGGTGGTCCCCGCGCTGGCGATGGTCGCGCTGGCCCTGGGCGGTGCGGTCGTTGCGGTGACGAAGCTGCGCGAACCCGTGGTGGCGAGCCTGCTCGCCGGGGTCGCGGTGTTGTTCGCCGCGGCGGCGGGCGTCATCCGCGGCCAGGAGACCTCGTCCCGGTTCCTGCTGGCGATGCTCGGAGTGGTGCTCGCGAGCGCCGCCGGTGCCGCGATCCTGTACACGGTCCGCAGGGCCGTGTCGTTCTTCGGCGGCGTGCTGCTCACCGCCGCCTGGCTGGGACTGCTCGTCCTTCTCGTGGTCACGGCGGGGCTCACCCCGCTCACCGCCGCGGCCACCGTCGTGACCGCCGCGTTCGCGGTCCTGGTCGGCTGTGCCCGGTTCGCGTTGCGGATGGCGCGGATCAACGGGCCGCAGCTGCCGCGCACGGCCGAGGAGCTGCAGGAGGACATCGACCCGGAGCCCGCCGCCGGCGTGTTCGCCCGTGCCAGGTGGGCCGCCGGACACGTGACGATGTTCGTGGTGCCCGCGTCGCTCGCGATCGTGGCCGGCACCGGGGTCGTGCTCACCGCGCCGGGCTGGGCGCCCGCCGTGTTCACGGGCGTCGTCGGGTTCGCCGTTCTGTTGCGGGCACGGGGTTTCGTGCCCGCCGCGCAACGCGGCCCGGTGCTGCTCGCGGGGGCGTTGGTGGTGTTCGCGTTGTTCGCCGACCTGGTGACGAGTTCGGGACCGGTGACGTCGGCGGTGCTCATGGGCGTCGGCGCGCTGGTGGTCGGCGCGTTGCTGGCGGCCTCGGTGCGGCTGATGGCGCGCAGGCCGGTGCCCATGTGGCGCAGGGTGGGCGACGTCCTGGAGATGGTCACCGCCGTGGCCGTGCTGCCGCTGCTCGGCCAGTTGTTCGACCTGTACTCGTTCTTCCGCGGCCTGGGCGGGTGATCCGTCGTGCAGTCGGCGAAGGACCAGGTCCAGGCGCACCAGTTCACCGAACGGAGGCTGGCGGCGGCGCTCGTGCTCGGCGACGCCTCCGGAGCGGTGGCCCCCGCGCGCCGCGCGACCGTCGGGCTCGTCTCCGGACTGGTCGTCGCGGTGCTCGCGGCCGGGGTCTTCTTCGTCCTCGGCCTGCTGTCACCCGGATCCAGCACGGCGTGGAGGCAGCAGGGCGCGATCGTCGTGGAGAAGGAGACCGGTACCCGGTACGTGCTCGTGAAGGACGTGCTGAGGCCCGTGCGGAACCTGTCCTCCGCCGCACTCGTGACCGGTGGGATGAAGATCGTCACGGTCTCGCGGAAGTCGCTCGCCGGTGTGCCGCACGGTGCTCCGGTCGGGTTGCCGGACGCGCCCGACGTGGTGCCGGAGGCGTCCGCGCTGCACTCAGGACCGGTGGCTCTGTGCACGCCCACGAGAGCCGGTCAGGACGTGGCGACGACGCTCGTGCTCGACCCGGCCGTGAGCGTGTCCGCGCTGCCGGCCGGGGTCGTCGCGACGGTCACCGCTCCGGACGGCGCCCGGCACCTGGTGGTCGACGGGAAGCGGCACGAGGTCACCGACCGGGTGGCCAGCGCCGCGTTCGGACTGGACGCGCTGCCCGCCGTCGCCGTGACGAAGGCCTGGCTCGACACCGTGCCGAAGGGTGAGCCGATCGCCCCGTACGCGCCGGAGAACGCGGGCTCCCAGGGCCGCAGGGTCGCCGGCGCCACCGGTCAGGTCGGCGCGCTGTTCCGGGTCGGTGAGCAGCACTACGTGATGCTCACCGACGGCCTGGCCGCGCTGTCCACGACGGACTTCACGCTGGCGTCGGCGCGAGGGGCGGCGGTGAAGGAGGTGTCGGCCGCGGACGTCGCCGGTACCGACAGGTCCGCCACCTCTCTGGTCGGGCGGCTGCCCGACCTGGTGCGGGCGACGCACCTGCGGTCGGACGGGTCGGGGTTGTGCGTGTCCTCGGCCACCGACGGTTCGGCCGCGGCCCCCGTGATCGGCCTGGTGGACGCCGGCGCCCTGCGGCCGGGCAAGCCCGGGACGTTCGCGGTCAACGTGCCACCGGGCGGCGGGGTGGTCGCGGTGTCGGGCGCCGTGCCGGTGAAGGACCGCGACAAGTGGCGGGTTCTGGTCACGGAAACCGGTGTGCGGCACCTGATGCCGACCGAGAGGGACGTGTCGTCGCTCGGCTACCGCTCGGTGGTCCCGATGGTCGTGCCGGACGCGGTGATGAACACGATGCCGCCCGGTGCCGTGTTGACGGCGGCATCTGTGTCCATTTAGGACATGAACGGAGGAGGACGGCGATGGCAAGGGAGATGGGGCGTGCGCTCGGCGCCGCTCCGGAGGAGCAGGTCGAGTGCAAGCCGGTCGGCCGGGCGATGGTGGTGCACCGGCGCGGGCGGATGAGCCCCGCGGCCCAGTCCCTCGCCTGGTCGATCGCGGAGGACCCGGACAACGACGTCGTCGTGCTGGACATCCCGCACAACTGCCCGGTGTGGATGTGGGAGGCGGTCGCCAAGTCGTTGCCCAAACGGCGGCGGGGACTGCGGCTCGTGGTGGGGGAGCGGTCGCACGAGATGACCGCGATGACCGGCCAGTGGCTCTCGGAACGACTGCGGCGCACGGTGTTCGCCCCGGACGGCATGGTGGTGCGCGGCGCGGCGGGCACCCTGTTCGTCCACTCAGGACGCGAGTCGGGCTGGGTGCGGTTCACCCCCGGCAAACCGCCGCGCTGGGAGTCGAAGCGTTTTCCGCGCCCCCGCTGGGAGACGGCGGCGGTCGACCACCCGTGGCCGACCAGCTCCGGTGGTGTCGCGGAACCCGTTCCCG
Organism: Lentzea sp. NPDC058436; assembly: GCF_042721515.1. Taxonomy (NCBI): domain Bacteria; kingdom Bacillati; phylum Actinomycetota; class Actinomycetes; order Pseudonocardiales; family Pseudonocardiaceae; genus Lentzea; species Lentzea sp. NPDC058436. The sequence continues at coordinate 1,810,481 of NZ_JBHXLF010000001.1, read as the reverse complement.
GTGGGGTGTGGCTGCGATCGGTGCACACCGCGCCGAGGATGCAGGACCACCGCAGGACGCTCGCGCAGTCGATGCTGGTGCGCCGCGACCGCATGTCGGTGGTGCTCGGCTGTCCCGGCGGTGTGCCGTTGTCGCTGGACGACATCGCGCGGCTGTGGGTCAACGTGCCCCCGGAGGCGCGCTGGGACATCAGGTTCGTGCGCTTCGGGCCGGTGGACCTGCCGGACGGCGTGAGCCTCGGCCAGGCGATCGCGGACCTCGTCGACCAGCCGGTGGTCGTGTCGCAGGGCATGCCGGTGGAGGGAGTCGACGGCTCGGTCGTGCGCATCGTCCACCCCAGCGGCGCGCTGGGCTGGATGCCGTTCGTGCGGGAGCTGGGGTTCAACCCGCGCAGGATGACCGGCGGTGTCGCGTCGCTGCCGACCGTGCTCGACCACCGCACGCCGCTGGAAGGCCTGCCGGAGATCGCGCCCGGTGTCTTCCAGTACACGCCGGACGCGGTGCTGGAGGTCGTGCAGGGCGGACTGTGGATGCGGTCGCCGGACGGCGCCGTCTCGCCGGACACCGTGCGCGGCACACCGTTGGACCCGAGCCACTTCTGGTTCGTCTACGACTGCCAGAACGAGGCCGTCAGCGCGCGGATGCGGACGCTGGCGCAGGACGTGATGGCGCGGTTGAGCGCGGACGTGCAGCCGGTCTGCCGGTTGCTGCCGACGACGAGCCTGGAGCTGGGGGCGGTGCGGCGGACCGCCGAGCGGCTGGGGTCTGCCGGGGGAGCGGAGTTCAACGGTCCACTGCGCCACGGCTCGTACGCCGACGTTCCGGCGCCGGTGGACCTGGTGTGGGCGGAGGAGTCTGCTGTACCGGAGCCCGACGCGGCCGAGGTCGTGACGGCGTCGGCCGGTGGTGAGGGCGAGTTCGGTGGTGAGGGCGAGTCGGAGGACGGCGCCGCGACCGGGGATGCTGCCACGACCGGGAATGCTGCTGCAGCTGGGGACGTTGCTGCGGCTCAGGATGCTGCTGTGGTGCGGGAAGTCCAGCCGCCGGAGCAGTCCGCCACCGCGGCGGCGGAGGGCAGTCCGGCAGCGGAGACCAGTGCGGCGGCGGAGGTCAGTGCGACGGTGGAGGGCCGTGCTGCGGCGGGCAGTGCGACTGAAGGCATCGCGGATCGGTTGGTAGGGCAGGAGTCCGCACCGGTCCCGCCCTCCCCGCCGCACCCCGCCCCTCTTCCCCAGCCACCACCCCTCGCCGCGGCGGCCGGCACCGTCCGGCTGGAGAGTTCGCTCGACTACGACGACGTCCTGCGGGAGCTCGGACTGGGCGACGACGCCGTCGAGGAGCCCGAGCCCGGCGACGAGCCGCCCGCGGTCGAGCCCGAGGTCGTGGAACGGCGTCCGGCCGAGGTCCGGGCGCAGCCGGAGCCCAAGGCCGAAGCTGCCGCGCTGCTGCCGGCGGTCGGCATCGAGAAGGAACGTGCGTGGCTGCGGCGGACGCTGAGCAGGCAGTTCGACCACCTGTCGACGTCGGCGGCCCGGTTGCTGTCCGAGCAGCCCGGCCTGCGCGCGCACGGCCAGGACCAGGACGTGGTCACCGATCTGGTGGCGTTGCGGCTCTACCTCTCCGAGGAGGGTGAGGCGCTCGACGAGGCCCTGCACACCGCGACGGTCGGGCCGCACGTGCCGTTCGCGCGGTGCGTGGTGGCCGGGTTGCGGCGGATGGGCACGCACCGCGGGCGCGTGAGTCTGCGCGCGCAGGTCGAGCCCGAGCACCTCGACTGGTACCGGGACACCCCGTCGTTCAGCGACTGGGGTTTCGTCAACGCGGTGCCCTGGGGTGCCGGCGACTGGCCGGGCAACTGCGACATCGAGATCTGGTCGCTCAGCGGGCGGCGCACGACCGGGCTGGAACCGCCCGGTTCCGGGCTCGCCGAACGCGTGGTGTTCCTGCCGGGGACCAGGTTCTCGTTGCTGGACCTCGTGCGCGACGACGAGGGCGCGCATCGGATCGTGCTGCGCGAGTGCAGTGCCGCCGAGACCGGGGGCGGTGACCTGGCGGCTGAGGCGTCCCAGCGGTACGAGCAGCTCGCCAGGGCCGGCCTCGACCGCGCCGCCACCGCCACAGCGGGACCCACTCCGTCCGCGTCGGCGCTGGCCCGGTTGTCGGCGTTGCCGGGACTGGTGGTGGCGCGATGACCCGGACCCGTGCGACGCCTGTTGGAGGCAACCGCGTGAACAGGCAGATGCTCGTGGTGGGGCCCGGTCTCAAGGGTGCCTACGCGTCGATCGGCGAGGCCGTGGCGAACGCGGGCGAGGGCGCGCTCATCACCGTCATGCCGGGCCGGTACGAGGAGTGCCTCGACCTGAGCAGGGTGGTGTCGATCGTCGCGGACGGCGACGGTGAGGTGCGGGTGCACGGTGTCGGTGCCAGCACCGTGGTCGTGCGCGCGGAGGCGGTGCGGTTGCGCGGGCTCACGCTCACGTGCGAGTCGGCGGACGTGCCGGTGATCGACGTGCAGCGCGGCGAGGCGGCGATCGACGAGTGCACCGTGACCGGCGCCGCGTGGACGGCGGTGCTGGCCCGCGGCACCGGCTGCCTCGCCCTGCGCGGGTGCACGCTGCGCAACCCGGCGGGCGCCGCGGTGGTGGTGATGTCGCCCGGATCGAACACGATCGTGGACACCCGGTTCGAGGACCTGGGCTCGTCCGGGCTCGTCGTGGTGGAGCAGGGCGAGGTGACCGCGCAGCGCTGCGAGATCGTCGAGGCCAAGGGCAACGGTGTGTGCGCCAACGGGAACTCGTCCGTGGTGCTCGACCGGTGCGAGATCGTCGGCGCGGTCAAGCCCGCTCTGGTGGTGGAGGACGAGGCGACCGCGACGTTCCAGGGCGTGGCGGTGCGCGGTTGCGGCGCGGTCGGCTGTTACGTGTCCACCTCGGGCGCGGTCACGATGGTGGACGGGACCTTCTCCGACACGGCCGGGCCCGCCCTGCACATCGCGGGGAGGTCCTCGCCCGAGCTCACCGCGGTCCGCGTCGAACGCGCGGCGCGGATCGGCCTGCGGGTGACCGACGACGCGAGCCCGCGCTTCAGCGAGTGCTCGGTGACCGGGTCCGCGGTGGGCCTGCTGATCGACGGCTCCAGCACACCCGAGTTCGGCACGGTGGTCGTGGACGGCACGGAGAAGATCGCCGTGCGGGTAGCGGGCAGCGCCCAGCCGGTGTTCTCCGGTCTGCAGGTCGGTTCCGGCGCGGACGGTGTCGTCGTGAGCGGGTCAGCGCGTGTCGGGCTGACCGCGGGTTCCCTGGACTGCACCGGTGTGGCGCTGCAGATCGCCGAGGGCGGACGCTTGGAGGGGCACGAGGTCGAAGCGTCGACCACCGGTCCGTGGGCGGTCGAGGTGCGCGGCGGCGGACAGGTCTCGCTGACGAGGTCGCGGCTGCGGGGCGTCCGGGTCACCGGTGAGAACACCGAGATCTCCATGCAGGACAGCGAGATCCGCGACGCGCAGGCCGACGGCGTCGTCGTCGCGGACGGTGCGTCGGCGACGCTGCGCCGGTGCCGGGTGCACGCCTCGGGACGGCACGGTGTGTCCGTCGAACGTGCGCGGGCCGAGATCGCGTCGTGCGAGGTGTTCGAGCAACAGGGCGACGGCATCCGGGTCGACTCGGAACTGACGGTCGTGGTCTCGGACTGCGTGGTGCGCGGCAACGGCGGCGAGGCGCTGCGGGACGTGGGGTCGTCGTCCGGACTGGTGGTGGAGAACCTCTCCGCGGACCAGCCCGCCGCGCCCCCGCAGGAGGACGAACCGGAACCGGCGCGCAGGCAGGGCTCCGGAAAGCAACGCCGCAGACTCACCGGCCCGCTCGCGGAACTCGACGAACTGGTGGGCCTCGCGGGGGTGAAGCAGGAGGTCAACGCCCTAATCAACCTCATCAAGATGGGCCAGCGCCGCGAACGCATGGGCCTGCCGATGCCACCGATGTCACGGCACCTGGTGTTCGCGGGCCCTCCCGGCACCGGCAAGACCACGGTCGCCCGCCTCTACGGCGCCGTGCTGGCCGAGCTCGGCATCCTGGAGAAGGGCCACCTGGTCGAGGTGGCACGCGCGGACCTGGTCGCGCAGATCATCGGCGGCACGGCCATCAAGACCACCGAGGTCGTCACGACCGCGCTGGGCGGCGTGCTGTTCGTCGACGAGGCGTACACGCTCACCAGCCAGTCCGGCGGCAGCGGCCCGGACTTCGGCCAGGAGGCCGTCGACACCCTGATGAAGCTGATGGAGGACCACCGCGACTCGCTCGTGGTGATCGTCGCGGGCTACTCCGAGCAGATGGAGAGGTTCCTCGCGTCGAACCCCGGCATGGCGTCCCGCTTCACCCGCACCGTCGAGTTCCCGAACTACAGCGTCGACGAGCTCGTCACCATCACCACGGGCCTGTGCCACAAGCACCAGTACCAGCTCAGCGTCGACGGCGTGGCCGCGGTGCGCGAGTGGTTCGAGCAGGTGCCCAAGGGCGGCACGTTCGGCAACGGGCGCGTGGCCCGGCAGCTGTTCGAGTCGATGGTGAGCAACCAGGCGTCGCGGTTGATGGACGAGCCGGAGCTGGAGGGCAGTGCGCTCACCACGCTGACGGCGGCGGACCTCGGCCAGCCGTCGATCGCGACGGAGGAGGAGCCGCCGACCGAGCCCGTGCCCGCGGTGAGGCGGGAGGACCTGCTCACCGGTCCGCCGCCTGTGCCGGAGGGGGTGGGGGGTGCGCGATCGAAGGGCGGGCTGTCGGAAGGCGGGGCGCCGGAGGGTGTGCTGCCGGCTGCCGAGCGGTCAGAGGGCACGCCGCCGGAGAGCGAGCGCTCGGTGACCGAGCCGCCCGAGATGGCGCAACCGGAGACGGCATCACCGGAGCCGACTCCGCCGCGGGCCGAGTCCCCACGGGCTGGAGCACTGCAGGCCGGTTCACGACAGCCCGAGTCCACGCAGGCCGGTTCACGGCAAGCCGAGTTCCCGCAGGCGGGTTCACCGCAGGCCGAGTCCACGCAGGCCGAGTCCTCGGAGACCACCGCGCCGGCCGACACCCCGGCACCCACCGAGCCCACCCCGCCGAAGGAGCCGCTCAACGACACCAGGGCGTTCCGGCGCTTCGCGGCACTGGTCGGCCACGAGGACGCCAAGGCCCGCCTGCTCGACCGCCTGCACACCCTCGCGAAGGCGGGCCCGCAGCCCCTGGGCGGTCCGGCCAGCGTCGTCCTCGAAGCACCGCGGGGGACCGGTCGCCGTGAGCTGGCCGCCCGCTATGCCGCCTGCCTGGTCGAGGCGGGCGTCCTCCGCACGGGCGGCGTGACGGAGCTGTCGTTCGCCGACGACCTCGTTCCGGACTGGGACGGGCAGGAGGACGCGTTGTTCGCCGAGGCCTTCGCGCGGGCGGAGGACGGGCTGCTCGTGATCGAGGTCGACGACCGGCCGCCGGTGCACGACCGGGCGTGGCACGCGGCCGCGGCGGGGCTGGCCGTGGCGATGCGCGCGCGGCCGCACCAGGTCGTGGTGGTGGTCGGCACGCGGGACGGGCTCGCGGTGGTGTTCGGCGGGGAGGACAACGACCTGACCCGCACCTTCGCCGACTACCTGCGGCTCGCCGAGCACACGCCGGACGAGCTGGCGGTGCTCGCGTGCCGGCGGCTTCAGGCGCTGGGGTGCCGGGTCGGTGCTCACCTGCCCGCCGACGTGCGGGCGGTGGTCGCGGAACAGGCCGCGGGGGGCGGTGCCTACTCGGCGCACCGGGTCGCGGAGTGGTTGAGCACCATCATGTTCCGCGAGGGCGACTGGCTCGTGGAGGAACAGCCGGTCACGGCGCGGTGAGCTTGAACCCCACGCCGCGCACCGTGTGCAGGTAGTGCCGGCCGTGCTCGCCGAGCTTGCGGCGCAACGACGAGATGTGCACGTCGAGTGCCTGGTCGCTGCCGGCGTCGGGGGTTCCCCAGACGCCGGTCAGCAGCGTGCGGCGGTCCACCACGCGAGCCTGGTTGACGGCGAGAAGGTGCAGCAGCTGGAACTCCAGGCGGGTCAGCGGGAGCGGGCGGTCGTCGAGCAGGGCCCGCTCGTCGCGGGGAACGATCCGGAGGCCGCCGACGACCAGCACGTCGGTGCCGAGACTGAGCCTTCGCAACAACGCGTGCGCTCGTGCGGCCACCTGGTCGAGGCCGGACGACGTCACCACGTAGTCGTCGGCGCCGTGGTCGAGGGCTCGCACGACGTGGTGTTCGTCGGCGAACGACGACAGCACGATGACCGGCACGTCGCTGCTGCTGCGCAACATCTGCAGCAGGGTCTCGCCGTCGACGTCGGGCAGTGCCAGGTCGAGCACGACCAGGTGGGGCTTGTCCGCGATCGCCGCGCGCAGACCTTCTGCCGCCGTCGTCGCCGCGATCACGTGGTAGCCGCGGGCGGTCAGCGACTCGGTCAGCGCCGCCGAGGTGGGCTGGTGGTTCTCGACGAGCAGGACCACCGTCTGGTCGTCACGGCGCGGTGGGACGGACAATTCTTCTCCTGCGAAACCGGGGGCGGCCACGTTCACAAAGGAACCGCACCTGCGTAATCGCACGTGCGGTCCGGTGATCAAGACCTTACGGCCGGCGAAAAAACGCGAAAATGGTTTAGAAGAACGTGACCGAACGCGAGAGAAAAGCGTTGCCCGGAAGAAACCGGCTGCTCTGAGGACAGGTCGCTCAACGGCCCGGAGACCACCTCCGGGTGAAAAGGTTCCCGGTGCCGGGAACCAGGTGCACCGAGGGGCGGAAAACGTGCCCCGAACCGCCCGGTCAGCTGTTCGGCCGTGACCGCAGCACCAGACCCTGCCCGTGGACCGTGCGCAGGTGCAGGGGAGCGGATCCCGACTCGCCCAGCTTGTGCCGCAGACGGGAGAGGTGGACGTGGAGCGCGTGATCGGTGGAGGGCCCGCGGGTTCCCCACGCCCCGGCGGCCGCGGTCGCTCGGTCGACCACCTCGTCGGCGTGTTCGGCGAGGAACGCCAGCAGGTCGAACTCGCGCCTGGTCAGGCGCACCTCGACGCCGTCGCGCAGCACCACGCGCAGGTCCAGGTCGATCAGGAGCCCGCCGAACCGCAACGTCCGCGACGTGCCCCCGCGCGGGCCCAGCAACCGGTCCGCGTGGGCGGCCAGCACCTCCGCCGCACAGGGCTTGACCAGGTGCTCGTCGGCGAGGGCGGCGACGCGGCGCACCGCGGAGCGCTCGTCGTGCGGTTCCGCGGTGACGATCACCGGCACGTCGGTGACGGTTCTGATCATCCGCAGCGCCGCTGCCCCGTCCAGGTCGGGAAGCGCGAGGTCGAGCACCACGAGGTCGGGCCGGCCGGTGAGCACCGCGCTCAGTCCGTCCGCCGCCGTGGTGCTGACCAGGACGAGGTGGCCGTGGGCGCGCAGCCCCGCCGCGAACGCCGCGCCCACCCTCCGGTCGGACTCCACCACCAGAACGGTGCGGGCCATTCGGTCATCCACCTCCGGACACCGCGGCGGAACATTTCGTCGAGGGATGTTACGCACCGTCACACGCCTCAAGTTCTTCTTAAGAACGTCGTGACCGAATTTGTGAGATCCTGCCCGGATTTCCCGGTACTCGCGGACGCGGACGAAGCCGGTTGTCCCGGCGTGAACGCGCGGAGTACGAACGGGCAGAGCAGGTGATGATCGCGGTCGGGCGGAGGAACAGAACTGGAGTGTGGTTCGGCGGCGGGACGGAGAAATCGACGGACGACCAGTCATGTGTCAGATCCGGACGGGCCGATCCCCGCAGTACGGTGTTCGTGGTCGACGAGAACGAGTGAGCGCATGACGACAGACGTGACAGCACCTCTCGCGGTGGACCTGCTCGGTGTCCCGCGGGTGCGGCGCGACGGGCAGGACCTGTCCCTCGGGCCGGCCCGCCAGCGCGCCGTGTTCGCGGCGCTGGCCCTGCGCGCGGGCAGTGTGGTCTCCCGCTCCGAACTGGTCGCGGCGGTCTGGGGCGAGTCGGCGCCGTCCAGCGCGGAGGGCAGCCTGCACACCTACGTGTCCGGACTGCGCAAGAGCCTCGAACCCGGCCGGTCGCGCTGGTCGACGGGGCAGCTGCTGATCTCCGGCAACGCCGGGTACGCGCTGCGGATCGCCCCTGACGACTGCGACGTCTTCGTCTTCGAACGCCTTCGTGAACTGGCCGACCGCAAGGCCCGCGAAGGCGACCTGAGCTCGGCCGCCCGCCAGCTGGACGCGGCGCTGGGGCTGTGGCGCGGCGAGGCGCTCTCCGGTGTGCCCGGCCCCAACGCGGAACGGGAGCGCGACCGGCTGGCGGAGCTGCGGTTCGGTTCGATGGAGAGGCGAGCGGAGATCCAGCTCGCGCTGGGTGCCGACCGCGACCTGGTCGCCGAGCTCACCACGTTGCTCGGACGGGGGCCGCTGCGCGAACACCTGCGCGGGTTGCTGATGACGGCGCTGCACAACAGCGGCAGGCGTGCCGAGGCGCTGCGGGTGTTCCAGGACGGCCGGCGCGTGCTGCACGACGAGCTGGGCGTCGAGCCCGGACCTGAGCTGACGGCGCTGCACGCCGAGATCCTCGCGGGCGACGGCGGCAGGATCGGCGTGCTCCCCGCCCCTGGCAGGGCCCAGTCGGCGAACCGTCCCCGCCTCGTCGCACCCGCCGGGGTGGTGAGCGCGATGCGCCGGGCCCGCGGCACCGACCGCCGGTTCGTCGGACGCGCGGCCGAGCTCGCCCTGCTGCGCGGTGCGGCCGACGCCCTCGTCGAGGGGCGCGGCGGCGTGCTGTGGGTCGAGGGGGAGGCGGGCATCGGCAAGTCCGAGCTGCTCGCCGTGGCCTTCGCCGACGCCCAGGCCAGGGGCGTGCAGGTCGCGTGGGCGGTGGCGGACGAGTTCGAGCGCGGAGTGCCGCTGCGGCTCGTGGTGGACGCGCTGGGGATAGACCCGCAGTCGCCGGACCCGCGCCGGTCCGCGCTCGCCGACCAGATCCGCGGGGGCGCGGCGGACGAGACCGGTGGACGGCTCTGGGAGGCGACCGACCAGCTGCACGCCGCGGTGAACCAGGTGCTCGCGTTCGTCGCCGAGCTGTGCGCGGACGGCCCGCTGGTGCTGGTGACCGACGACCTGCAGTGGGCGGACGAGGCCAGCACGCTGGTGTGGCACCGGCTGTGCGCCGCCGTGGGGCAGATGCCGTTGCTGCTGGTGGCGTCCACCCGGTCCACGCCGAGGTCGCCGCTGCTCGACCAGCTCGGTCGTGACGTGGCGCAGCGGGGCGGGGAGGTCGTCCGGCTCGCTCCGCTCGGCTGTCAGGACGTGCACAGCCTCATCGAGCGCATCGTCGGGGCCGCACCCGGACCAGGCCTGAGCGAGGCGGCCACGCGCACCGCCGGCAACCCGTTGTTCCTCAAGGAACTCACGGAAGGGCTCGTGCGCGACGGGGCCCTCGTCGTCGGCGGTGGCGTGGCGGACCTGGCCCAGGCCGAGGAGTTCCGGTTGCCGGCCTCGCTCGCCGCCGCGGTCGGCCGCCGGCTCGCGGGCCTGTCCGCGCCGGTGCGCGCCCTGCTCCGCTGGGCGGCCGTCCTGGGCACGCAGTTCGAGGTGAGCGACGCCGCGGCGGTGCTCGGGGTCTCGCCGTTCGACCTGCTCGACGTCGTCGAGGAGGCGGTGGCGGCCGAGGTCGTGGTGGAGGCGGGCGCACAGCTCGCGTTCCGCCACCCGTTGTTCCGGCAGGCGCTCTACGAGGCGGTGGCGCCGGAGGCGCTCGCCGAGCTGCACGAGCAGGCGGCGCGCGCACTCGCGGACGCCGGAGCGCCGGTCTCGAAGGTGACCGAGCAGCTCGTCGCCTCGGCGGGACCGTTGGCGCCGTGGGCGCTGGACTGGCTGCACCTCAACGTCGCCTCGCTCGTGCACCGCGCCCCGGAGCTCGTGGCGGGCCTGCTGGAACGGGCGCTGGAGGTGTGCGAGGAGGACGACCCGCGGCGCGAGGCGTTCGTGGCGAACCTGGTCAAGGTGCTCTTCCGGCTCGGCCGCACACCGGTCGGGCACGCCCGGCACGGTCTGGCCCTCGCCTCCACGCCGGCGGACGTGGCGGAGATGCGGCACCTGCTGGCGAACGTCCTGTTCCGCAGCGGCGACCGCGCCGAGGCGATCGCCGAGCTGACCGCGGGCATCGCGGCACCGGACGTGCCCCCGGTCTGGCTCGCGCGGCACCAGTCGCTGCTCGTGAACTTCCGGCGGGGCGAGGTGACCGACCTCGTCGCGAGCCAGCGCCGGGCCGACGAGGCGTACGCGCAGGCCGAGACGGCGGGTGACCTGTACTGCATGTCGCACGCGCTGCAGACCCAGTGGCAGCTCGCCACCATCCGGCGCGAGCACCACCGCGCGCTGGACGCCGTGAACCACGCGCTCGGCCTGATCGCCGCGGACAGCCAGTACGCGGAGCTGTACCTCGACCTGCTCGACAACAAGATCTTCACGTTGCACAACGTCGACCGCCTCGACACCGCGTACGAGACGCTGCGCCACGCGCGGGAGGTGGCCGCGAAGTTCGCGCTGCCCAAGGGACTCCAGGTCACGGCGGCCGTGCACCACTTCTGGACGGGGGCGTGGGACGACGCGCTCGCGGAGCTCGACGACCTGGAGGACGTCGGCCCTGCCGCGATGACGTTCTACGGCCAGCGCGCGCCGGGTGGCACGAGGATCCTGCTGCACGGCGTCGCCGGGTACGTCGCGGTGCACCGGCAGCAGGGCAGCAAGGCCGCCTTCCACCTCGACGCGGTCCAGGAGATCTCGGCGGAGTCCGGCGCGCAGGACGAGCGGGAGAACAGCGACTTCGTGCTGATGGGCCGCGCGCTCGTGGCGGAGCAGCAGGGCCGGCTCGGCTGTGCCCTGGACGTGCTGGAGCCGGTGCTGGACCCCGCGCACGCGCCGATGATGCTGCGCCACCAGTGGTTGCCGCACATCACCCGCCTCGCCCTCGACGTCAGCGACCACGCGCGGCTGGAGCGCGCGCTGGCGGTCGCCGCGGCCGAGAAGTCCAAAGAGGACGGTGAGTTCCGCGCGGCGACGGCGTGGCAGGTCTGCGAGGGACTGCGCACGGGCGACCCGGAGCCGCTCGTCGCGGCGGTGCGGCACCACGCCGATTCCGGTCGTTGGTGGGAGCACGCGGAAGCGAGCGAGCACGCCGCGATCGCGTTGGCAGCCGGTGGTTTCGCCGACGACGCGGAGTCCGCGCTCGCCGACGCGCTGGCGGGGTTCCGCGCGGCCGGGGCGACCTGGGACTTCGACCGCGCCCTGCGCAGGGCGCGGCGGGCGGGGGTGGCGCGCAGGGGCGTCGCCCCTGCCCGGCCCGAACGCACGACCGGCCTGACGCCGACCGAGTCGAAGATCGCCCGGCTGGTCGCCGCCGGTCTGCCCAACCCGTCCATCGCGGCGGCGATGGACCTGTCGGACCGGGTGGTGCAGGCCCACGTGAGCCGGATCGCCGAGAAGCTCGGCGCGCGGTCCCGTTCGGAGGTCGCCGCGCGAATGCTGGCGGGATCGTCCGGCTGGTGACCTGATTGGTCTGATCCATTCTTTTCGGCACTGGAACGTTGCGCAAGAAAGGTGTCGTCAGACTGCCCGATTTCCTCTTCTGAACCGCCCGATGTGAGCCATGGGGAAGTTGTTCCCGTTCATTAGGGAACCGTTAGGGCTCGTCGGTGGACAATCGTTCCTCGTGTGGTGGAGGAATGAAAGAGCAGCTGTGGTGGAACGAGTGCGGGTCCGCGTGCACGCGGAGGACCCGATTCTCCGTTCCGGTGTCGTCAGCCAACTGAGGTCCCACTGGTCGGTCGAGGTGCTCTCCTCCCCGGTCCGGTCGTCCGCCGACGTGCGGGTCCACGTGCACGAGCGGCTGACCTCGTCGGGTCTGCGGTCGTTGCGCCCGGAACGGGGTGAGCCGCGGCGTCCGGCGGTGCTGGTGGTGGGCGAGATGGCAGACAGCCAGATGGTGTCGGTGGTCGAGTGCGGGGTGATGGCGGTGGTGCCCAGCGCGGAGGCCACGGGTGCCCGGCTGGTCGGAGCGGTGCTGGCGGTGGCGCGGGGCGAGGGCGTGATGCCACCGCGGCTGACCGGGGCGTTGCTCTCCCAGCTCAACCGCAGGCAGCGGTTCCTGCGGACGGCGGTCGGCGCCGGACCGGGGCTGGGCGAACGCGAGGTCGAGGTGCTCAGCCTGCTCGCGGAGGGGCTGAGCACGAGCGAGATCGCGCAGGCCATCTCCTACTCGGAGAGGACGGTCAAGAGCGTGGTGCAGCGGTTGCAGCAGCGACTCGGCCTGCGCAACCGGCCGCAGGCGGTGGCGTACGCGTTGTGGGCGGGCGTCATCTGACCAGCGGCGCGTGGCGGCGCAACCTCGCGGCCACCCTGGCGATCAGCAGGTCGGGGACGAACGGCTTGGTCATGAAGTCGTCGGCGCCCGAGTCGAGCGCGTGCACCACCAGGTCGTCGTGGCAGCGGGTCGTCACGACGACCGGTGCCCTCGTCGCGCCGCGGACGAGGCCCACGGCGTTGTCCAGGTCGATGCCCGGGAGGTCGAGGTCGAGCACGACGAGGTCGACGGGGCGCAGCAGTGCCGCGACGACCTGGTGCCACGTCGTCGCGGAGGTGACGGTGTGGCGGGCGGCGACGAGCCTGCCCGAGAGCGTGCGGCACGTGTGAGGGTCGCTCTCCGAGAGAAGAATCGAACTCATGTGACCTCGAGCCAATGGTGAATCCCGGTTCTGTCCCGACCACGCGATCACACCACTGGTGGCGGTGCGGCCGCGGATTCCGGCGCGTGTCTTGCCCCCGGGAAGTCGGGAACGTGCCCGCGTTTCCCGGTTTCCCCCGATTCCGGGAAAGGCGCGTTGATATTTCGGGCAGGGCGCGGTAGCGGCCGGGCAGTGCTGCTCACCGTGATTCCAGGCGTTCTGGAAAGAAGAAGTAGCGTCGCGGCCGCCTTGGCCGGAAACGAAGCAACCGCGAGGAGTGGAATCCGTGCAGCGAAGATCGTGGTTCGTCGCTCTGGCGGCCGTCCTGCTGGTGCCGCTGGCCGCCTGCGGACGCGGGGCGAGCGGATCGCCGGTCGTGGAGAGCGGACGTGCCGCCCGGCTGGTCGTCGGCGTGCTCGACGACCAGCCGGGACTGAGCCTGCGCGAGGACGGCGGACGGCTCGGAGGGTTCGACGTGGACGTCGCGACCTACGTGGCGTTCCGGCTCGGCACCTCGCCCTCCCAGATCACCTGGCACCCGCTGCGGGCCGACGAGCGGGAGAGGGCGCTGGAGTCGGGCACCGTCGACCTCGTCGTGGCGACGTACTCCATCACCGACGCGCGCCGGGCGCGGGTCACGTTCGCCGGCCCGTACTTCGTGACGGGCCAGGACGTCCTGGTGCGCACCGGGGAGTCGGGCATCGCCACGGCCGCCGACCTGACCGGCCGCGTCGTCTGCTCGGTGGCGGGCACGAGCTCGGTGGAGCGGATGAGAACGCGGTCGGGCGCGGACGTGCGCCTAGTGGAGCAGTCGGGCATCGCGGAGTGCGTGCGGGCGTTGCGCGACCACCGCGTGGACGCCGTCACCACCGACAGCATCGTGCTCACCGGCTTCGCCGCGCGGTCGGGAGGGGCGCTGCGCGTCGTCGGGTCGCCGTTCAGCGAGGAGAGGTACGGCATCGGGATCCGCAGGAACGACACCGAGGGCAGGGCGCGCGTCAACGCGGCGCTGCAGCGCATGGTGGACGACGGCGCCTGGTCGGCCGCCCTCGAACGACACCTCCCGAGCACCTGGGCGGGCAGCAGGACGCCGCCTGAGATCACCGAACGATGAGCCGGCCCGACCGCACCCCGGACGCGGACAGGTCCGCGGACCGCAGGCGCATCGCGGTGTACTCGCCGGACCCCCTGACCGCGCTCGGCCTGACCGCCCTGCTCCGGGACGGCTCGGCCCACCAGCCGGTGCCCTCCCGCGACGCGGCGGACGCTGACCTGCTCGTGTTCGCCGCGGGCGCGCTCGACGACACCACGACCACGACGCTGCGCCACCTCCACGAGGAGTCCGGGGTGAGGGTGTTGCTGCTGACGAACCTCCTGTCCGACAACGCCGTGCGCACCGCCGCCCGCTGCGGCGTGGTCGCGGTGCGCGCACGCACCGGCCTCACCGCCGAGGAACTGGTGACGGCCGTCGACGAGGCGCTCGCCACCGGCGCGGCCGGGCTGAACGCCAGGCTGACGGGACTGCTCGACCAGCTCGAACGGGTCGACCGCGACGCGTTGTGCCCCAGGGGACGCGCCTACGCGACCCTCGCCGGACGTGAGCTGGTGCTGTTGCGGATGCTCGCGGACGGGCACGACACCGCGGAGATCGCGGAGGAGCTCGGGTGTGCGGAGCGCACCGTGAAGAACATCGTGCAGACCATGCTGGCCAGGCTCGGGCTGCGCAACCGGACGCACGCGGTGGCGCACGCGATCCGGGGCGGCCTGCTCTGAACCGCGGCGGCCGCTCGGTCGGGTGGGTGAAGAGCGGGGGACAGGCCGTGTTGCCGGGCCGGTCGCAGCGCCGTGACCGGTCCGCTCCGGAGCGGGTAGCGGCCCCGTTCGAACCAGCCGGTTCCTGCTCCAGCACAGCGACTTCGAGCGCCCACCCCGCCCGTCCCGTGGCGCCCCGTCCCGCGCCGCGCCGCCCCGAAGTCAGGTACCGGTGCGCGGCAACGGTGCCGGCGGCAGCAACCGCTCCCGCAACCGCCGCAGGTCCCACTCCGCCCCGAGCGCCTCGTACAGCGTCTCGCACTCACCCGCGACCTCACGCGCCTCCGCGACCCGCCCGCTCGCGTGCAGCAACGCCGCCGCGTCCTCCAGGGCCGTGGCGAGTTCGGTGGTCCGTCCCACGGCGCGGTACGACTCGGCGGCGATGAGCGCCGGCACCGGGTCTCCCGACACGAGTGCGCGGCACCGGGCCTCTGCGGCCTGGGCGCGTGCGGGCACGGTCTCCCGTGCCGCCTCTTCCACGCAGATCGCCCACGCCTGCCGCGCCACGGCGATGTCGCCGGCGTCGAGGGCGATGCGGGCGATCGCGGGCAGCCACTGGTGGCGGAGCATCATCGGCGCGTAGGCCGGGGTCAGGATCGGGGCGGCCGCTGTGAGCGCCTCGCGCCGCTGGCCCGCCTGTTCCGCGGCCAGGACCGTTGCCATCACGAGGAAGTCGCAGCTCTCCTTCTCCGCGCCCGAGACCGGGAACGGCGTGGTCGTGGCGTCGAGGTGGGAGTGGGCGGCGGCGCGGTCGTCGCGGCGGCCCGCGATGAGGGCGGCGATGCCGTGGCGCAGCAACGCGAGCGGGCCCGGTTCGCGCATGCCGTCGAACACGACGAGCGTGTTCTCGTCGCTCATGGAGTCCAGTTCGGACAGTGCGCTGTCCCAGTCGCCGGTCCAGTAGTGGTGCACCGCCGCGGCCACCCGCAGGCCGTCCGGCGCGGACCTGCCCGCTCGGGCGAGGGTGGGTTCGACCTCGTCGAGCCGGTTGAGGTTGCTGAGGCTGAACACCCGGTTGTCGAGCAGGTCGTGGTGCAGCGGCACCAGGTCCGGTCGCGAGCCGAGTGCGTGCAGTGCCGCGTCGACGTGGTCGAGCGCCGAGGAGTGGTCGCGCCGCATCGTCTCCAGGAACCACAGGGTCTGGTGCGACTGCGCTGTTCCCTCGGCGTCACGTGCGGCCTCGGCGCGGTCGAGGGCGGCCGTCGCGCGCGTCTCGGCGGCGTGCAGGTCCGTGACGTCGCCGCGGCGGAAGCTCACCAGCATCGCCTGGTGCAGCGCGCGCCACTCCTCGGGGACGGTGGGGTCCTCGATCGCGACGGTGAGCAGTTCCACCGCCACCTGGTGCTCTCCTCGCCGGTAGTGCATCGCCGCCAGCAGGTGGCGCAGCTCGGCGGCCGCCGCCGGATCGGTCACGGTGGCGAGTGCCTGGCGCGCCTCGACCTGCGGCAGCTGGTTCGTGCGGAACAACACCCTGACCATGGTCACCTGCAGCGCGTCGCGCTGCTCCGGGGTGGGCAGCGCGGAGTCGAGCACCTGGCGCAGCAGCGTTGCCGCGACGGCGGGGGAGCGGTTCGCGAGCTCGTCGTGGTGCGCGACCACCCAGTCCACGACCCATCCGTCCACCATCACCTGCTCGGCGGTGAGCTGGCCGGCGATCCGCACGACCGGCGCCCCGAGCCGGTCCAGCGCCTCGGCGATCCGGCGGTGCAGCACCGATCTCACCGGTCTGGCGACGCCGTCCACGATCGTGCGGCGGACCATCGGGTGCCGGAACGCGAGCACCGCGCCGGTGTCGGCGACGACGCGCGCGGAGATCGCCTCGTCCAGCACGTGCGCCAGATCGGAGTGGGCTCGCCCGGTCACCTCGGCGACCTCGGCGGCCGTGAACTCCTCGCCCAGCAACGCGACGGAGCGCAGCACCTGCCGGGTGTCCTTGGACAGGCCGTCGAGCGCGCGCGTCGTCGCCGACACGAGCGACCGGGGCAGGGAGTCGGCCACCTCCTCCCGGTCCACGTCGGTCCTGCCGCGCACGACCCGGAGCCTACGCCGCAGCGTCTCCAGCAACTCCTTGACGTACAAGGGGTTCCCGCCCGCGTCGGCGAGCGTCCCGAGCAACCTCGGCGTGGGCGGCGCACCCGTGATCGCGACGACCAGGTCCTCGACGTCCGGCTCCGGCAGCGGCGGGAGGTCGAGAACGGCTCCTCCGCGCGCGTCCACGCCCCACCGCCACTGGGACAGCTCCTCGCGCGCCAGGTCCGGTCGCGTCGCCGCCACCACGAGCAACGGCAGCCCCGCGGACTCCGCGACCAGCCTGCCCCACCACGCGATGCTGTCGTGGTCGGCCCAGTGCAGGTTGTCCAGCACCAGGATCAGCGGTCCTTCCGCGCACACCGACCGCACGGCGCCGAGCAGCCGTTCCGCCAGCACGTGCGGGTCGGCGTCCCAGTGCTGCGTGTGCGGCACCGCACTGCCGACGGCGTCGATCGCGACCTGCATCGGGAAGTGGCGGCTGAACTCGTCGGCGCGGGCCCACGCGAGCTGCCCGCCGCGCTCGGCGACCCCCGCGAACGCCGCGACGAGCAGCTCGGTCTTGCCGATGCCCTGCTCGCCCTCCAGCCACAGCGACCCGCCGGTGCCCGCGAGCACGCCGTCGGCCAGCTCGCGCAGCACCGCGAGTTCTGTTGCCCTGCCGAGGAACGCGGCCGCACGCGCCCCGTCCCGCAGCGCGACGTCCACATCGGACGGCAGCACCAGCAGCCCCTGCCGTTCCCCGCCGCCGTCGAGCACCGCCCCGTGCAGGTGCCGCAACGCCTGGCCCGGCTCCAGCGCCAGCTCGGCGGAGAGCGTGCGCTCGATCCGCGTGAAGACCTCCAGCGCCTCGGTCCGGTGCCCGCCGCGGTGCAGCGCGAGCATCAGGAGCTCGTGCACGGCCTCGTGCGTCGGGTGCTCGTCGGCGAGCCGGCTCAGCTCCGGCAGCAACGCGTCGTGGCCGCCCAGGTCCAGCACGATCCGTGCGCGCTGCTCGACCACCGACAGCCTCAGCTCCGCGAACCGTTCCCGCGCGTTCGCGGCGAACGGGCCGGGTACGTCGGCGTACGCGTCACCGGTCCACAACGACAGGGCGTCGTCGAGCGCCTCCAACGCGGCCGGCACGTCGCCGCGGGAGAGTGCGTCCTGGGCGATCGACCTCAACCGGGTGAACAGCACGGCGTCCACGTCGCGCTCGTCGACGCGCAGCGCGTACCCGGAGGGGCCGGAGACGAGCGCGTCCGGGACGGGACGCAGGGCGCGGCGCAGCCCGGAGAGGTAGGTGTGCACGCTGCCGGACGCCGTCGCGGGTGCCGAGTCGCCCCACACGGCGTCGATCAGCGCGTCGCGGGTCAACGCCCGGCCGGGGTGTGCGGCGAGCACCGCGAACAGGGCTCGCTGCCGGGCGGGGCCCAGGGAGAGCTCCTGCTCTCCCCACCACGCGCCTGTCCGACCGAGCAACCGCACCCGCAGCACGAAACCTCCGAACGTCGTCGGTGAAGCCTGGCCCTCCAGTCTCGTGGTACGTCGTCGCGCGGCAAGGGAAAACACCGCCGAGCCCGGTGACGGTCGTGCACCGGACTCGTCACGGAACTCTGAAGAGGCAGGTCAGGCCGCCTGCGCCGACTCCGCGTCCAGGGCCGCGCGCACCCACTCGACCGCGTGGTCGGCGACCTCCTCCCACCCCGGTTCGGTGATCATGAGGTGACCTCGCCCCGCCAGTTCCCGGTACCCGGTCAGCGCGCCGGAGGCACGTCTGCGCCGCACGCTCGCGAGCCCCAGCGACGGCGGGCTCAGGTGGTCGCGGCCACCGGACACCACCAGCAGCGGAGCCCGTCCGAGGTCGACCTCGGTGACGGAGTCCTCGCCGAAGTTCGCGAACGCCGACTCGAACAGCACCCGGCCGCTCGCCGGCACGTAGTGGCGTTCGTAGGCCCGCGCGGACTCTTCCTCGGAGAGCGTGTTGGCGTAGCGGTACCAGAACTGCTCGGCGTCGAGCTCCACGACGCCGTGGACGTTGCGGGGATCGCGCAACCCCGGCCACGCCGCGGTCATCGCCGCCAGTGGAAGGGTGTGCAGGCCCTTGGTCGGGGCGGGCGCGAGCGCGATCCCCGCCGCCCCGAGACCGCGGCCGAGCAGGAGCTGGGCGATCGTCGCGCCGGTCGAGTGACCGATGATCACCGGCGGCTCGCCGAGACCGCGCACGATCGACTCGTGGTGGTCGAGGATCGTCGCTATGCCCAGGCCGGCGAGCGGGGCCGGGTCGGCCCGCAGCGCCTCCACATCGGACGAGAGGCCCGGCCACGCCGGTGCCAGCACGTCGAACCCCCGGTCCCGGAGGTGCCGGGCCCAGCCGTCCCAGCACCGCGCCGTGAGGCAGGTGCCGTGGATCAACACGATGGTGGTCACGGGACCAGTCTGGTTCCATTTCACGTCGATGAACCATCCGTCACGTGACTGGTCGTGTGACAGATGGTGGGAAACGACCAGTTCGGCGACACTCGAACGGTGGAAGCGGAACGGAACTCCTGGCCGCGGCAGGCAGCGTCGCCGGTGGACGGTGGCCGATGGGTGGTGCGGTGTGCTCGTCTTCGGTGAGAAGTACCTCGCGGATCTCGGCGAGATGGTGATCGAGCTGCACTACGAGTCGGCCTCGCGCATCACCGTCACCGTTGTGGACGGAGAGGGCGATGTGGACTCGGGTCGCTGTGAGACCGTCGCCGTCGCCATGAGCGAGGTCCGGCCGGGCCTGTACTTCACGACGTGGCAGGAGAGTTCCGGCACGCACGTCACGCACCTGGAGGACTTCGCGAACGGAGTGCTGCGCGCGGTGCGCCGGCGGCCCGACGGCAGTGCCGCCGTGCTGACCGGAACGCTCCGCCGGGGCGGTGTCACGATGTGACGGTGCCACAGCTCATCGGACGCGATCGTGAAATCGGTGCCGTCGTCGACGCACTCGCTCCGGAGGGGCCCGGCGCGCTGGTGTTGCTGGGCGACCCCGGCATCGGCAAGTCCGCGTTGGTCGCGGTGCTCGTCGCACGCGCCCGCGAGCGGGGCGTGCGGGTGCTGTCCGTCGCCGGCAGCGCGACCGAGTCCGACCTCCCGTTCTCCGGGCTGCACCGGCTGCTGCTCCCGGTGATCGACCGGGTGGAGCTCCTCCCGGAACGCCAGAGCCGGTCGCTGCTGAGCGCGTTCGGCCTGGACGGGGGAGGCGGTGCCGGCGACAGGATGGCGACCTGCCTGGCGGCGCTGTCGTTGTTGTCCTCGCTGGCGGACGAGGGACCGCTGCTGGTGGTGGTGGACGACGCGCAGTGGATCGACCCGGCCACGCGCGACGTGGTGTCGTTCCTCGCGCGGCGACTGGAGGGCGAGCCGGTCGGGCTGCTGATCGCGGCTCGCGGGTCCACCTTCGAACGCGGTGTGCCGACGATGGTCCTGGGACCGCTCGACCGCGGTGACGCGGAACGGGTGCTCGACGACCAGCCGTCCCCGCCGGCGGGTGCCCTGCGCGAGCGGATTCTCCTTGAGGCGGCGGGAAATCCCCTGGCACTGGTGGAGTTCCCGAAGGCGGTGGAGCGCGAGGGCACCCTCGCGGGGGAGCTGCCGCTGACCGAACTGCTGGAGCGCACGTTCGCCCATCGCGTGTCCGCGTTGTCCAAGGAGGTCCGCTACGCGCTCGTGGTGGCCGCGGCGGAGGGCACGGGGGACCTGGCCGTGGTGCACCGCGCGCTCGGCCACGACAACCCGGCCGTGTGGAGCCAGGCCGAGGAGACCGGGCTGGTGCGCATCGTCGACGGCAGGGTGGTGTTCCAGCACCCGCTGATGAGGTCCGCGGTCTACGGCTCCGCGCCGGTCGCGTCCCGGGAGCGCGCGCACGGCTCGCTGGCCGCTGTGCTCGACGGTGACGAGGACCGGCGTGCGTGGCACCTGGCGGCGGGCGCCACGAGCCCCGACGAGGACGTCGCCCTGGCGTTGACCGGAGCGGCCTGGCGCGCTCTGCACCGCGGTGCGCTCGACGGGGGGATCCGCGCGCTCGAACGGGCGGTCGACATGAGCGCCGACCCGAAGCGGATCGGCACCTGGCTCGGGTCTGCCGCCACCATCGCGATCGTCGCGGGCCAGATCGACCGCGCCGCCGAGCTCCTCACCCGGTTGTCCGACGTGCCGCTGGACCGCGCGCAGCAGGGCTTCGTGGCGCAGGCCGCCTCCCTGGTGGCGTTGAACGACATGCGTTTCGACGACGCGTTCGACGACGCGCTGGAGTTCGCGTCCTACCCCTTCACGGAGGAGAACGCGGCGGCGGCGGGATGTGTCAGCGTCGTCGCGCAGGTCGCCTACGACACCGGAAGAGCCGACCAGCTGGCCAAGGTCGCCGCGATGCTGCCGACGATGACCGGGTCGCGCGAGCGGGTGTGGCACATGCTGGGCAAGGAGGACCTGCCGTTCCGGTTGTGGCTCTTCGGTCTGAGCGACCCGAACGCGCACGGCGACGAGGCCAGGGCGCAGCTGGCCGACGCGATCGCCGCACTGCCACCGGGCCCGCACATCGCGGGGATGATCGGCACGCTCGCCGTGTACCTGGACGAGCACGAGACTGCGGTGCGGCTGCTGGACGAGATCGCGGGTCCCGCTCGCGACGACGCGCCGACCTCGGGTGACCGCGTCTCGCGCAAGCTCGCGTTGGCGTGCCTGGAAACCGGGCGCTGGAACGAGGCGCGGCTGGGTCTCGACCAGCCGGCCGGTGAGTCCCGGCTCGTCGCCGTGACCAGTGGTGCGATCGAGGCGGTGCTGAACGCGCTGACCGGGGAGACCGAGAAGGCCCGCGAGCAGGCCCGCGCGGTGCTGGCGGTCGCCGAGCCCGCGGGGGCGGCGGAACTGGTGGTGCGGGCGCTGTGGGCGCAGGGCCTCGCCGATCTCGCGGACGCGGAGCCCGCGCGTGCCTTCGAACGGCTGCGGCGCGTGTTCGAAGTGGACGGTGCGGCTGTGCACTTCCACGTCTCGCCCTACGTGCTGGGCGATCTGGCGGCCGCCGCCGTGGCAGCGGGAGCGGGCGAGGAGGTCCGGGCGTTGCTGGAGAACGCGGTACCGGCCGCCGGCTCCGTGAGGCTGGCGCAGGTCGTGAGCCGCGCCAGGGCGTTGCTGGCGGACGAGCCGGAGGAGTTCTTCCTGCGGGCACTGGCGGACGCGGGTGGTGAGCGGTGGCCGTTCGAACGCGCGCAGGTGCGGCTGGACTTCGGGGAGTGGCTGCGGCGGCGACGCCGGATCGCGGAGGCTCGCGAGGAGCTGACGGCGGCACACGGGGTGTTCGCGCGGCTGGGAGCCCGGCCGTGGGCCGACCGGGCGGCCGGTGAGCTGCGGGCGGCGGGCGTGTCGGTGGGAACGGCGAAGCAGGACCTGCTGACGGTGCTGACGCCGCAGCAGCGGCAGATCGTGCGCCTGGCGGCGGCGGGGATGACCAACCGGGAGATCGGTGAGCAGATGTTCCTGTCGCATAGGACCGTCGGTTTCCACCTGTACAAGTCGTTCCCGCTGCTGGGGGTCACGACGCGCGCCCAGCTGCGCGACGTCGTCGAGCGATGAGGTGGTAGTGGACGGACTGGTCGGACGCGACGACGAGCTCGCCGCGGTGCTGGAGGCGTTGTCTCCCCGCGGGTCCGGGGTGCTGCTCCTGCTCGGTGATCCGGGCATCGGCAAGTCGGCGCTCGTGGACGTCGTCACGCGGCGGGTGCGGGACCGCGGCGTCCGGGTGCTGTCGGTGGTGGCGAGCGTCGCCGAGTCGGACCTGCCGTTCGCCGGGCTGCACCAGCTGCTGCGACCCGTGCCGGACGTGGTGGACGCGTTGCCCGAACGGCAGCGCGAGGCGTTGCGGGGCGCGTTCGGCCTGGGCGAGGCCGTGGTCGCGGACCGGATGCTGACGTGCCTCGCCGTGCTGTCGGTGTTGTCGGCGCTGGCGGACGCGGGACCGGTCCTGGTGGTCGTGGACGACACGCACTGGCTCGACTCCGCGACGCGGGACGTCCTGCAGTTCCTGGCGCGGCGCCTCGAAGGCGAGCCGGTCGGGCTGCTGATGGCGGGGCGCTCGGAGGTCTTCGACGACGTGCCGTCGCTGGTGGTTCCGCCCCTGACGCCGGCGCACGCGGAGCGGGTGCTCAACGACCAGCCCTCGGTCCCCACCGGCCCCCTGCGCGAACGGATCCTGCGCGAGGCGGCGGGAAACCCGCTGGCGCTGGTGGAGTTCGCTCGGGCGGGCCCCGCGGACGGTGACGCGCTCCCGTTGCCCGAACTGCTGGAGCGCACGTTCGCCGACCAGGTGGCCGTGCTGCCCGAGAACACCCGGCACGCGCTCGTGGTCGCCGCGGCGGAGCAGACCGCGACGCTGATGCTGCTGCACCGGGCGCTCGGTCACGACGACCTCTCGGTGTGGGCGCCCGCCGAACGGGCCGGGCTCGTGTGGGTGGACCAGGGCGAGCTCGAGTTCCGCTACCCGGCGGTGACGTCGCCTATCTACCTCCAGGTCGGCGACGCGCACGTGCGGTTCCGCCACTCGCTGGTGCGGTCCGCGGTGTACGGGTCCGCCACGTACTTCGTGCGCAGCGCCGCCCACCGGGCACTGGCGGCGGCCCTCGACGACGACCCGGACCGGCAGGCGTGGCACCTGGCGGCGGCGACCCTGGTGCCCGACGAACGGGTGGCGGCGGCGCTGGAGGCGGTCGCGATGCGGGCCGTGCGGCGCAGCGCGGTACCCGAGGCGTTCCGCGCCTTGGAACGCGCCGCCCAGCTGAGCACCGATCCCGCCCGGTACGGCGAACGGCTCGCCCAGGCGGCGTTCCTGTCGGTGCTGTCCGGGCGGTTGCAGCACGCGGCGGCGCTGGCCGCGCGGATGCGGTCGCTCACGGGGGAGCAGTCGGTCGGTGACGCGGCGGTGCCGACCACCGCGTTGATCGCGTTGTTCGAACTGCGCTTCGACGAGGTGTTCGACCTGACGCTGCCGGTGCTCGCCGGACACCCGCAGGCGCAGCGGGACGTGCTGGTCGGCAGTGCGAGCGTCGCGGGCTCCGCGATCTGGGAGACGGGTCGTGTGGACCGGCGCGACGCCGTGCGCGAGCTGACGCGCGGGCTCGTGGAGGCCGACGGCGCGTCCTGGCCGCTGATCGGTCCGGAGCTGCCGTTCTCGTTGTGGCTGCGGTCGGTTCTGCACCCGCACGAGAACGTCGGCGAGCTGCGCGCGCGGATGCGCGAGGTGTTCGCCCACGGCGTGCCGGGCTACCAGCCGAAGGTCTACCTGGGGTCGCTGGCGCTGGTGCTCGACGAGCACGAGGTCGCGGCCAGGTTGATGGAGGAGGTCGCCGGTCCGGCGCGCGAGGACGCCGCGGTCGCGCACGGCGGGCGTGCGTCGCGGCACCTGGCGCTGGCCTGGTACCACCTCGGCCGGTGGCAGGACGCGAGGCTCGCCCTCGCCCGGCCCGTCGGCGGCATGTCGCCGGTGGCCGTGACCTGGGGCCAGGTGCTGGAGGCCACCCTCGCCGCGACGTCCGGCGACACCGCACGGGCGCGCGAGCTGGTCGACGCGGTGATCTCCGTCGCCGAACCGGCGGGCGGCGCGCAGCTCCTCGTGCAGGCGCGGTGGGCGGCGGGCCTGGCGGCGCTGGCCGACGGGGACCACGAGGCCGCGTACCGGTCGCTGCGCTCGGCGTTCGACGCCGACGGCACGCCGGTCCACTTCCACCTGTCGCCGTACGTGCTGGGCGATCTCGCGGCGGTGGCGGTCGTCGTGGGAGAGGCGGACGACGCGCTGAAGGTGCTGGACCGCGCCGCACCTGCCGGTGGGTCGGCCCGGTTGCGCCAGGTCGTGGCACGGGCACGGGCGATGCTGGCGGACGAGCCGGAGGAGTTCTTCGCGCTGGCGCTGGGGGACGACGAGGGGGAGCGGTGGCCGTTCCTGCGGGCCCAGGTGCGGCTGGACCACGGCGAATGGCTGCGGCGGCAGCGGCGCATCTCTCGGGCGCGAGCGGAACTGGGCGCGGCGCACGAGGTCTTCGCCCGGCTCGGTGCCCGTCCGTGGACCGAGCGCGCCGCCGGTGAGCTGCGGGCGGCGGGAGCGTCGGTCGGACCGGTGGAGCAGGACGTGCTGGGCGTGCTCACCCCGCAGCAGCAACAGATCGTGCGGCTGGCGGCGGAGGGGCTGACCAACAAGGAGATCGGTGAACGGCTGTTCCTCTCGCACCGCACGGTGGGTTTCCACCTGTACAAGTCGTTCCCGCTGCTGGGGGTGACCACCCGCGCGCAGCTGCGCGACGTGGTCGACCCGAGGAGGTAGCGCGACTCACCGCACGGTGATCTGGTTCTCCTGGCACAGCTGCGCGAACTCGCCAGCGCACAACGCGCGTCCGCGCACCGCGTTCTGCGACACGAGCCTGCCGATCGTCCGCCGGGTGGCCACCTCGGGGCCGAGCAGGATCGCCTTGACGTTGCGGGAGCCGTCCCGGACGTTGCCCGACACGAGGTCGTCGGCGGAGCCCGGCTTGCCGCGCACGAGGGCCAGCGCCAGTTGAGCCGCGGCCTCGGCCTCGTCGCGGATCGGCTTGTGCACGGACATGCACTGCTCGCCGCGCAGCACGGCGCGCAACGCCTCGGTCGTCCCGTCCATCCCGGTGACCGCCACCCTGCCCGCGAGCCCCCTGGCGCGCAGGACGGTCAGCACGGCGGAGGCGATGCCGTCGTTGGCCGCGAGGACTCCGTCGACGTCGTTGCCGGTGCGGTCGAGGATCTCGGTGATCTGCCGGGTGGCGACCTCGGGATCCCAGCGGTCGACGTGACGGCGTTCGACGAGGACGCGTTCCCCCTTGAGGTAGCGATCGGCGAGCACCTCCTGGTTGCCCGCCGCGAACTGGGCGGTGTTGGGGTCGTCCGCGCCGCCGAGCAGCTCGGCGATCCGTGCGCCGGCACCGGTGCACCTCAGCAGCTCCTCGGCCTGGAGCCTGCCTGCCCGGACGTTGTCGAAACCGACGTGGTACTCGGCCCGGCCGCCGGGGGTGAGCCGCTCGTAGTCGATGACGGAGACCCCCGCGGTGGCCGCCTTCTCCTGTGCCGCACGGCCTCCGTCCGCACTGAGCGGCGTCATCACGATCACCCGCACGCCCTGCCCGATCATCCTGTCGACGAGTGCGGCGAACCGCGTCTCGTCCCCCTCGGCGTTCTCGATCGCCGCCCGCACCCCCGCCCGCTCGAAGGCGCCTTGGAGCAGCGGCCGGTCCTGTTCCTCCCAGCGCGCGGACGTCGTGCGGTCGGGCAGGACGACCCCCACCGCGGGACCGGTGTCCTGTGCCGGGGCCAGGTCCGCACCGCAGCCGGTGACCAGCAGGAGCGGGAGGCAGCAGACCGCGGTGACGGGGAGTCGCATCGAACGGAGCCTTTCGGGTGGAGCCGGAACAGGCGTGCAGTGTGGGACGGGTGGGGTCGCGGGAACGCCGATCGGGTCGTGAACGTCCCCTTCGGACAGAGAACTGGGCACCGGCAGGGCAAGATCCAACTCTTGTCCACAAAGGACTTCGGTGTTGCCCTCGTTTACGCGACCTGGGTGCTGAAGGGGCGGTGATGCCCCTGGCTGAACGGTTTCCGGCCTCGTCACGATGTCGTTCGTGGTCGAATCACGCGCTGACACGGGAGGTGGTCGTCGTGCTGGACGAGCGGGAGGTCCGCGCCAGAGCGCTGTCGTCGCGACTGCGCGCGATCACGATGCGCCTGGCGTCGGCGGGTGCCGCGGGCCTCGCGGCCGAAGCGCGCAACCTGTTGTGCGAGAAGGAGGTGGCGTCGTGCGTCGAGCTGGTCACGCACTGCGCTGCCGCGGGGGTGATCGGTCTCACGGCCGAGGAGGTCGAGGGGCTCGGCGCGCTCACCGGGGATCCCGTCGTCACGGCCCGGCTCGTCCGGCTGCGTCCGGTCACCGACCAGTCCACCGCGGTGCCCGTGTTGCCGCCGTCCCGCGTCTCGACCGCGCCGAAGCACGTTCTCCTGGACCGGGCGGCGGTGGATGCGTGCACGGAGGTGCGCGACGCGGTGAGCCTGAGGGTGGCGTGGCGCGCGGGCAGGACGCCTGTGCGCGTGCATCTCGTGGAGTTCGCCAGGTACGTGACGGACCACGACGTCCTGGTCGCCACTCGTGCGCTCGACGAGGCGCTGGACGTGTGGCACGTGCCGAACCGCTCGGTGGAGTCCTACCGGCCGACGGACGTCCTGCCCAGGGGGTACCGGGAGCTCGTGGCCCGCGGTGACGAGATCTGGCGCCGCAGGAGCTGACCAGGACCTGCTCAGGCCGGGCCGACCTCCAGCACGCTGGACGTGCCCTCGATCGCCTCGACACCCAGCAGCCGCAGGCCTTCCTCCGCGAAGAGCGCCGCGTAGTCGTCGAGGGTCCGCTCCCGGCCTCCGGTGAGCACCAGCATCGAGATGTCCGTCGTCGTCGCAGGGTCGGGCCCGCCGGACCCGGTCAGAAGGCGTTCGACGACGAGCAGGCGGGTGTTCTCCGTCGCGATCGCCCGGAACCCGCGCAGCACCGCCCGGCAGTCCTCCTCAGGCAACGCGTGCAGGACGTGGGAGAGCAGGTAGACGTCGCCACCCGCGGGCACCTGCTCGCGGAGGTCGCCCGCGACGCACCGGCACCGGTCGGCCAGCCCTCGTGCGGCGACGGCCTCCTCGGACGCCCGGACGACGTGCGGCAGGTCGACCAGCACGCCCGTGAGGTGCGCGTGCTTCTCCAGCACCGCCATCACCAGGTTTCCCGTGCCGCCGCCCAGGTCCACCACGGTGTTCGTGGTGGTGAAGTCGTACGCGCCGGCCACCGACTGGGCCTCGGGTCCGTAGGTGGCGGACATGTAGTCGTTGAAGGTGGCGGTGTCCGCCGCGTTCTCGGCGAGCCTGTCGAAGTAGGTGCTGCCGGTCGCCGCGCCGAAGCCCGTCCCGCCGCCGAGGACGGTGCCACCGAGCAGGCCCCACGCCAACCAGGTGGTCTCCACGCTCTGCGCGCGGACGGCCGTGTAGGCGGAGCCGGGGACGTCGGAGCGCAGAGCGGTGCCGAGCGCCGTGAGCGAGTAGCGGTCGCCTGCCTCCTGGACGAGGACGCCGACGCTGCTCAGGTTGCGCAGCAGCCGGGACAGCGACGGTTCGTGGGCGCCGGTCGCATCGGCGAGCAGGGCCGTCGTCGTGGCGCCGCCGGCGATGTGGTCGGCCAGACGCAGTTCGACGGCGACGTGCAGCACGCGGGACACCCGGTAGGCCATCGCCATCCGCACCACTTCGGCCGTGGGGTCTTCGGTCACGGTGGGCCTCCAGGTCGGTCCGGTGAGAGGGGGTCGGTGGCGACCGCTTCGTCCACAACGGACGCGAGCGCGCGGTCGAGCTCCGCGAGGTGGGCCGCGTTGGTGTCCCGCCGGCTTCTGACGACGACGATGCGCGGGCCGGGCTCGGCCACCGCCTTGCGCAGCTCGTCGGCGTCGCGGACCTCCTCGTGCGCCCAGCCGGCGGCCGCGGCCACACCGGTCATGGTGATGCCGTGCGGGGTGCCGAACAGCGCGACCAGCTCGGGATCGGCGGTGTGGCCGAGGGTGGCGAAGATGCCACCGCCGTCGTTGTCGATGACGACGATGACGACGTCCGGGAGCTGTTCACCCGCACCGGCGAGCAGGCCGTTCTGGTCGTGCAGCAACGTGAGGTCGCCGAGCAGCGCGAACGCCCGCCCTCCACCGGCCCGCTGGTGGGCGAGAGCGGCGCCGATCGCCGACGACACCGTGCCGTCGATGCCGGACAGGCCGCGGTTGGCGAGCACCCGCAGGTCGGAGCGCGGCGTGAGGACGCGGTCGAGGTAGCGGATCGGCATGCTCGCCCCGGCGAACACGAGGGCGCCCGGCGGCGCGGCGGCGAGGAGGTGTGCCGCGACGGCGATCTCGCTGAGGTCCGGGGAGTCGAGCTCCGCCTCGTAGGCGGCGTGCACGCGGGCGTCGCAGCGGTGCCACCAGTCGAGCCACGTCGTGTCGTGGTTCTCCGACGTCGGCACGCCCAGCGCCTGGATGACCGATGTCGCGGTCGAGGTCGGATCGGCCCACTGACCGTGCGGGTCGACCACCACGTGCTCGGGCGCGGAGGCGAGGTAGGCCTGCACGGCGCGGGACAACGCCGGTCTGCCGACGGACACCACGACGTCAGGCGCGGCGGCGTCCCGGAACGCCTTCACCCGCAGGAGGTCCGCGTAGTGCGTGATGGCGTTCGGACCGCGCCGGGCGCCGCTCTGCGGTTCCGCCAGCACCGGCCACCCGGCGGCCTCCGCGAACCGCAGGGCAGCGGCCGGGTCGGCGTTGTCACCGACCACGACCACGCCGTGCGGGTGTCCGGGCACCGTTCCCGCGACGGCAACCTGACGGCCGATTCTGTTGGTGCGTCTCGAAGGCTCCAGGGCGGACTCGGCGTGCCCGAGCGGTTCGCGCATCACCACGTTGAGGTGCACCGGACCGTCCTCGGACGCGGCGATCGCGCGGCCGCAGACGGTGCGCCAGTGCGTGTCGGGCTCGGCGCCCGCCGAGTCGAGTTCGGCGAACAGGCGCACCGCCTGGCCGTAGAGCCGCACCTGGTCGGTCGTCTGGTTCGCGCCGATCCCGCGCAGCTCGGGCGGCCGGTCGGCGGTCACGACGACCAGCGGCAGGTGTGCGTGGTGCGCCTCCAGCACCGCCGGGTGCGCGTTGGCCGTGGCGGTGCCGGAGGTGCAGAGGAACGCCGCCGGGCGGCCCGTCACCTTGGTGATGCCCAGTGCCAGGAAGGAACCGCTGCGCTCGTCGATCCGGACGTGGGTGGTGATGCCCGGATGACGGGCGAACGCCACCGCGAGCGGAGCGGATCGGGAGCCGGGCGAGAGGACGGCGTCGGTCACGCCCTGGCGGGCCAGTTCGTCGACCAGGGTCTGGGCGAGTGCGGCGGAGCTCGGCTGACGTGGTGCGGGCACGCCACGAAGGCTAGGTAGGCGGCGAGGTGGGGTGACGGCACCGAAGACCGCCTTGCCCGAAGTTCCGCGGATCCCTGTCGATCAGAACATTCCTTTCACCCAGCGAAAGCCTCGCTGGCCCCTGTGCGCGTTCCCGGCTTGACTCGGGGCCGCCGGAGGGAGAGCGATGTACCGGTCCGAAGTGGACATTGAGCTCGTGCGCGCCATCGACATGCACGTCCACGTGGAGCAGGACGCCCACGGGTGCCTGTCGCTCGACGACGAGCTGATGGAGGCCTCCGCGCGGTACTTCCGGTCCTCGGACAACCGCACGCCCACGGTCGCCGATCTCGCCGAGCGGTACCGGCGCACGGGCATGGCCGCCGTCGTGTTCACGATCGACGCGCGGACGAACCTGGGCCGGGAACCGTTGTCCAGCGAGGAGATCGCGGCGGTCGCGGCCGACCACGCCGACGTGCTCGTCCCGTTCGGCTCGGTCGACCCGTTGCGCGGTGAGGCGGCGGTGGACCACGCGCGGTCGCTGGTCACCGAGCACGGCGTGCGCGGTTTCAAGTTCCACCCGAGCCTGCAGGGCTTCGCGCCGAACGAGCAGCGGTTCGACCCGCTGTGGGCGGCGATCGAGGAGCTCGGGGTGCCGGCGCTGTTCCACACCGGGCAGAACGGGATCGGCGCGGGACTGCCCGGCGGGCGCGGCATCAAGCTGCGGTACTCCGACCCGATGCTGCTCGACGACGTCGCCGCCGACCACCCCGGCCTGACGGTGATCCTCGCGCACCCGTCCGTGCCCTGGCAGGCGCAGGCCATCTCGATCGCGACGCACAAGAGCACCGTGTTCATCGACCTGTCGGGCTGGTCGCCGAAGTACTTCCCGCCGGAGCTGGTCCGCGCGGCGGGAGGCCTGCTCAAGCGCAAGGTGCTGTTCGGCAGCGACTACCCGCTGATCGCGCCGGAGAGGTGGATCGAGGACTTCACGGCGCTCGGCCTGAAGGACGACGTGCTTCCGCTGGTGCTGAAGCAGAACGCGGCAGGCGTGCTCGGCCTGTGAGTCAGAGGAACTGCCGTCCGCCGTCGACCACGAGGGTCTGCCCGCTGACGAACCGGGCGTCGTCGCCCGCGAGGAACAGGCACGCGCCCACGACGTCGTCCGGAGTGGACGACCGCCGCAGCGCACCCCGTTCGACGCCGTAGGTCTCCGCGTCCTCGCCGAGGTGGCCGAAGCTCGCCTCCGTGAGCACGAAACCGGGCGCGAGCGTGTTGACCCGGATCTCCCGCCGGCCCAGTTCCTTCGCCATCACGCGGGTCATCGCGAGCACGGCGCCCTTGGACGACACGTAGTGCAGCCACTGCTCCGAGCCGCTGAACACGGTGGCGGAGGCGACGTTGACGACGCTCGACCCCGCCCCGAGGAACGGGCTGCACGCGCGCACCACGAGCCACGGCCCCTTGACGTTCACCCGCAGCACCAGGTCGAACTCGTCCGGGTCGATCTCCTCCAGCGGCCCGCGGTGCAACCCGGCGTACACGGCGGCGTTGTTCACCACCACGTCGATGCGCCCTCCGCCGAACGCGGCGACCTCGGCGGCCAGTGCGGTCGTGTCGTCCACAGAGGACACATCGGTCTTGCCGGACCACGTCGCGGCGGCGCCCGCCCGTGCCGCCAGGTCGGCGGTCTCGGCTGCTCCGGCCGCGTCGAGGTCGGCGACGGCCACCCGGTCGCCGCGAGCCGCGAAGCCCAGCGCGAAGGCACGGCCGAGTCCGCCGGCGGCACCGGTGACGAGGACCGTGCGGGGGCTCACCAGGCCACCGGGACCGCGGACGGCACCCGCATCGACAGGCTGTCCGGGTACTCGACGTCGGCGAGCGAGCCGTCGAGGCGCAGCGTCGGAAGGGCCGCGGCGAGGTGCCGCAACGCGATCGCGCACTGCTGCCGGGCGAGCTCGGCGCCGAGGCAGTGGTGGATGCCGAACCCCCACGACAGGTGCTCGCCCGCGTCGGGGCGGCCGATGTCGAACGTCTCCGGCTCCCCGAACCGCGAGGGGTCCCTGTTGGCCGCACCCATCAGCACCAGCACCTCCGACCACGCGGGGACGCGCGTTCCCGCCACGACGGCGTCACGGGTCGCGAGCCGCCGCCACGCGACGATAGGCGGACTCATGCGCAATGTCTCGTCGACCGCGCCCATGGCGAGCGATGGATCGGCGACGAGCCTCTCCCACTGCTCGCGGTGCGACAGCAGCATCAGCACGGCGTTGCCCAGCAACGCGGTCGTCGTCTCGTGCCCGGCGAACAGCAGGCTGTAGCACAGCGACGCGATCTCGTGGTCGGTCAGCGAGTCCGGCGAGCCCTGCCCCCTGACCAGGTCACCGATCAGGCTGTCCTGGTGCTCACCGGTGTGCGCCCCGAGCACCAGGTCGAGGCACGCGTGCCAGTACTCGACCAGGTGGTGGGCGTGCGGCACCTGCTCGTCGTCGGTCAGATGCGCCCACGTCAACGCGGACCTGGACGCCGACCAGCGCTTGAACGACGTCACGGCGTGCTCGGTGCGCACCCCCATCAGGCTCAGCAGCACCAGGACGGGCAGCGTGCTGGTGAAGGCCGGGACGAGGTCGGCCCGGCGCCCTGGCGTGGACACGAGCGGCGTCAGGAGCCGCTCGACGTGCGCGTGAATCGTGGGTTCGAGCGCGCGGTAGCGGTGAGGGGTGAACGCGACCGCCGCCGCGTCGCGGATGCGGGTGTGGTCCGGCGGGACGCGGGCGGACAGGCCCGAGTAGGCCGTGAACCCGCCGTCCCACAGCACCCGCTGCGCCGACGCCGAACGGGGTGTGACGGGGCACTGCGCGTTCTCGCTGCTGAACGTCCGCCAGTCGGCGAACACCGCGCGGACGTCCTCGTAGCGGCTCACCACGAAGTAACCGGTGCGCTCGTCGAGGAAGACCGGCTCGTGACGGCGCAGGCCCGCGTAGGCGGCGAACGGGTCGCTCTGGTCGAAGGGTTCGTAGCCGTGGTGCGCCACGGGACATCCGCGCGCCGGTGCGGGGGAGTACGTCGGGTAGTCGGTCGCGGCCACGGTCACCTCTCCGGGGGTGTGAGTGCTCGTGCGGGTGTGCGCCTCCGTCCGGGGAAGATCACCCCACGCCGTCGAGCGCCACGCGGTGCGGGCTGACGTCGGCCCAGCCCACCGCGCCCAGCGCCAGCGCCATCGCGCGGGCCGTGGCGGTGCTGAGGTGCCCGTGCACCCGGCCCGCGTTGAGCCGCAGCGACTCCTCGCGGGTGAGGCCGAACCAGTCCATGACCACGTCGATGCCGCGCGGCGTGATCCGCCACAGCCGGTCGGCGTCCCTGACCAGCGCGTCGTTGAGGCTCAGCGGGTCGCGACGGGTGTCGTGGCCGTCGACGACCGCGCAGATCTCGTCGACGCGGGCGGCGTCGAAGCCGAGCGAGCCGAGGACCTCACGCGCGATGCGGGCGCCTTCCACCTCGTGGACGCGCACAGTGGCGAACGATTCTTCGCTCGACGACCACGCGACGGGCGACAGCGCAGCCATGATCCGCGGCAACGGCACGGCGGACCACCCCGAGTCGTGCAGCAGGACCGCGGGCAGCACCACGTCCGGGTCGGCGTCGGGATGGGCGTCGACCAGCACTCGGGCCAGTCCGTACGAGTAGAGCGTGTGCACGTCGTTGTCGCGGTGGCGCAGGTGGGGGAGCACCTTCTCCCAGACCGCGAGATCAACGTTCCGGAAGGTGGGCAGCCCGAGCGCGGGGCCGATGGCCGGGATCACGTCCGGCGGCAGCGGCTCTCCGAGGTCGTTCCTGGTCGAACGCAGACGGGGCAGCATGGACACGAGTGCATCCCGCCGGGTGCGGACGGGCAACGAACTCTTTCAACTGATGAAAACCCGCCGCTACTCCTCGTACCACTGACGGTCATGTTCCTCGACCGCACGCGCCACCGAGTGCGCACACGCCCGCAACGGCTCCTCCAGCGCGGCCAGGTTCGTCTCGGTGGTGGCGATCACCGCGATCGCGGCCACCACCGTCTGGCCGACGCCGAACACCGGCACCGCCAGGGACGCGGCTCCCAGCCGGTTCTGCTGCACGCTCTCCGCGAGCCGCGCGGCCCGCACCCTGGCGAGCTGCTGGCGCAGGACCTCACGGTCGGTGACCGTGAACGGCGTGAACGGCGTCAGCCGCGCCATCACCTGCTCCTGCACGAGGTCGGGCGCGAACGCGAGCAGCACGTTGCCCAGCGCCGTCGAGTGCAGCGGCAGGCGCGACCCCGGCGTGTGCCGCGTGGCGGTGCTGCGTGAGCGGGCGAGCCGGTCGACGACCAAAGCGGACAGTCCATCCCGGACCCCCACGTGCACCGTGTGCCCGGTGCGCACCACGAGGTCCTGCAGGTACGGCAGGGCGGCCTCCCGCATGGACGTCGGCCTGGCCAGTTGCCCCAGGTGCCAGGTGCGCGCGCCGATCTCGAACAACCCGTCGGTGCGCTGCTGCAGGATCCGCCCGTCCACCAGGTCGCGCAGCCGCCGGTGCGCGGTCGCGAGCGGTGTGCCGGTGCGGCGGGCGATCTGGCTCAGGCTGAGCACGCGGTGCTTCTCGTCGAACGCGTCCAGCAGGCTCAGCGCTCGGAAGGTGACCGACTCGCCAGGAGCGGTCCGGTCCACCGCCATGGGTTGCTCCTCTTCGGACCGAACTTTTCATTGGATGAAAGCGTAGCCTGCCTCACAAGGCGATTCTCGTCACTGTGAGTGCAGGCGCAGCGAAGGAGGTTCGTGTGACGGTGTCGGCGAGGTACGACGCGGTGGTGCTCGGAGGAGGGCACCACGCGACGATCATCGCGCCCTACCTGGCGCGCGCCGGGATGTCCGTCGCCGTGTTCGAGCGCAGCGGCCGGCTGGGCGGCGCGGCGGTGAGCGGCAAGGGCCCGCTCACCGGGTACCGGATGAACAACTACGCGCACTGGACCCGGTTCTACTCGCACCCCGCCTACCGGGACTTCGACCTCTACGCCGAGGGCCTGCGCTACGAGTTCCCCGAGGGCAACGAGGCGATGGTGTTCGACGACGGCTCGTCGTTCGTCGGCTGGTCCGCCTGGAAGGTCACGGACGCGTACGGCACGCAGGAACCGTGGCCAGAGGGCGTCAAACGCACCGAGGACGCGATCCGCCGGTTCTCCGCCGCCGACGCCGAGACCTACCTGCGGATCCACGAGGCCTATGCGGCGTCGTGGAAACGGGCGTTCGGCAAGCACCGCTACAGCGCGCCGCGGCCGTGGGGGACACCGGACCCGTTGGAGGAGCTGCTGTCCGAGGGCGGGCTGCTCGAACCGGTGCACCAGTTCATGACCACCCGTCAGCTCGCCTACGACTTCTTCGAGTCCGACGAGCTGCGCACGCTCTTCCTGCGCGCCGCCACCACGTCCACCGGCTGCTACGGCGACGACGTTCCCGGGCTGCAGGGCCTCGTGCACGTGCTCGCGCTGACGTTGTCGCTGGAACCGGCGGCGATCGCGGTCGGCGGCACGCAGGCGATCACCGACGCGCTCGTCTCGGCCGGTCGCAGACGCGGCGTCGAATACCACACGCACAGTCCCGTCGAGCAGGTCCTGGTGCGCGACGGACGGGCCACCGGCGTGCGGCTCGCGTCCGGCGACACGGTCGAGGCGGACGTCGTCGTGAGCGGGCTCGGCCTGCCGCAGACGTTGCTGGACCTCACGCCGGACGTGCCGCTGTCACGGCGGACCCGCAACCGGCTGCGCAACGTCCACTACGACCGCGGCCAGCTGCTGTGGATCAACGTGGCGGTGCACGAGCCGCCGGACTACGCCGCGTTCACCGGTGACCCCGACATCGGCCCGCAGCCGCGGCTCTACTGGGGGCCCAAGGACCCGGACTGGCTCGCCACGCGGTACCAGGCCGAGATCATGACCCGCGGCCACAGCAGCCGGTTCTACGCGCTCTCCAGCACCGACACGCTGTGGGACCCCGGTCGCGCGCCCGAGGGCAGGCACCTGGTCGGCGTCGAGGAGTTCTGCGCGCCGCTGCGGTTCTTCGACCGCGACGGCTGGAAGCGGATCGAACGCGAGACCGAGGCGCTGCTGCGCGAGCAATGGCCCCGCTACGCGCCCAACATGACCGCGGACAACATCGAGTCGGTGCGGATCACGCTGCCTCGCGACGTGCTCGCGACCCATCCCGACATGATCGAGGGCGGCTACAGCCAGGGCACCACGATGGCCAGCCAGCAGGGCAGGTTCCGGCCCGTACCGGAACTCTCCGGCTACCGCACCGCGCTGCCCAACCTCTACAACTGCTCGTCCTCCATGCACTCGGGATCGGGCATCGGCCGCGGCAACAGCCTCAACTGCTGGCACGCCGTAGCCGCCGACCTGGGCATCGACCCCGACGCCACGCACACCGCCGCCTCGTCCGACCTCACGAAGGAGGACGCATGACCACCCTGGACCCCGCGCCCGGAAGCGTCCGGCCCGATGCGCCCGCCGACCGCCGCTTCCCCGACCCGTACGACATCGGCGCGCCCGCCGGTGCCGAGGGCTGGGAGGAGATGTACCCGTACTACAACAGGTTCCTGCCGCAGCGCCGCGCCGCGGACGGCGCCAGGACGTGGTTCCGCAACAGCATGCACTTCCCGGAACCCATGCCGCCCTTCGACGTCGTCACCTCCGACAGCGCGTTCATGAGCGTCGGCGTGATGAACACCCGCGTGTTCGCGCTGCCGCCCGCGCTGGGCATGGACGTCCGGGTCCTCAACGGGTACGTCTACATGTCCGCGCTCGGCGTCGAGGACCCCGAGGAGATCGGAAGGCGCGCGCAGGAGTTCGGCGTGCGGGTCGGCCACTACTACGCGAACTGGACGGACCTGTACGCGCAGTGGGAGGACAAGGTCCGCGCGCAGATCGCCGGCATCAAGGCGGTGCGGATCCCCGCGCTCGGCGACTTCGAACCGGTCGAGAACGTGCTCGCGGGCCGCGGGATCACCGAGTCCAACGACCTCCTCGTCGCCTACCAGCAGATCCTGGCGTCGCTGGACGGCACGTGGAACCTGCACAGCGAGATGCTGAACATGGGCTACGCGGCCTACCTCAACTTCCTGATGCTGATGCGGTCGCACTTCCCGGAGATCGCCGACCAGCAGGTCGCCGAGATGGTCAGCGGAGTCGACGTGCTGCTGTTCCGCCCGGACGACGAGCTCAAACGCCTGGCGGCCCAGGCGATCGAGCTCGGGCTCGCGGAGAAGGTGCGGCAGGCGGACGACTTCGCGGCGCTGACCACCGAGCTGGAGGCCTCCGAGGCCGGGCGGACCTGGCTGGCGGAGTGGAGGACCTCGGCCGAACCGTGGTTCAACTTCTCCTACGGCAACGGCTTCTACCACCACCACCGCAGCTGGTCCGACGACCCGGCGTTCCCGCTGGCGATGGTGGGCGACTACATCGGACGGCTGAGGGCGGGGGAGGACCTGTCCCGGCCGCTCGCCGAGGTCGAACGCCGGCGCGACGAGGTGACGGCGCGCTACCGGGAGCTGATCCCGGAGGGCGAGCCACGACAGGCGTTCGACGACGCGCTCGGCCTGTCGAAGACGGTGTTCCCGTACGTGGAGAACCACAACTTCTACGTCGAGCACTGGTACATGACCGAGTTCTGGCGCAAGATGCGCGAGCTGGGCGCGTTGTTCGTCCGGTTCGGGTTCCTGGACGAGGTCGACGACCTGTTCTTCCTGCGCCGCGCGGAGATCTCGGACGCGGTGGTGGACCTGCAGATGGCGTGGGGCTCCGGCGGCGAGGCGATCGGCCCGTCGTACTGGCCGCCCGTCGTCGCCCGCCGGCGCGAGATGTTCGCCGCCCTGCGCGCGGAGAGCCCGCCACCCGCACTCGGGCCCGCGCCCACGGCGATCGTCGAACCGATGACGATCATGCTGTGGGGCATCACCGACGAACAGGTGCTCCGCTGGCTGAACGCGGTCGAGGGCAGCACCACCCTGGAGGGCTTCGCGGGCTCACCCGGTGTCGCGGAGGGCCCGGCGCGCGTCGTGCTGACCCCCGACGGCCTGGACGCGTTGCAGGAGGGTGAGATCCTCGTCGCCCCGATCACGTCGCCGAGCTGGACGCCGGTCTTCGCGCGGATCAAGGCGACGGTGAGCGACATCGGCGGCATCATGTGCCACGCGGCGATCGTCTCCCGCGAGTACGGGCTGCCTGCCGTCGTCGGCACCGGCAACGCCACGTCCACCATCCGCACCGGCCAGCTCGTCAGGGTCGACGGGAACACGGGGACGGTGACCCTCCTTGACGCCTGACGTCCTGTGGTTCGACGACCTCCGCACGGCCGACCGTCCTCGGGTGGGCGGCAAGTGCGCGGGCCTCGGCGAGCTGATCCACGCCGGGATCCCGGTGCCGCACGGGTTCGCGGTGACCGTGGACGCGTGGCGGCGCGTGTCCGGCCGGGGGCTGAGCGAACGACTCGACGGGCTCGTGCGCGACGCCGCTGATCCCGCCGCGCTGCGCCGGGTGCACGACCAGGCGAAGGAACTCGTTGCCGCCGAACCGCTTCCGGCGGGACTGGAGCAGCGGATCCGGGCCGCGTACGCCCGGCTGTGCGAGCTGAGCGGACGTGCTGATCTCCCGGTCGCGGTGCGGTCCTCCGCCGTGGCCGAGGACGGTGCCGCGACCAGCTTCGCGGGTCAGCAGGAGACGTTGCTGTGGGTGGCGGGCGCCGATCGGGTGCTCGCCGCCGTGCGTTCCTGCTGGGCGGGCCTCTACACACCGCAGGCCATCGCGTACCGAGCCGGACTGGGCGAGGAGGTGCGCGGGGAGGCGGTGCTGATGGGCGTCGCGGTGCAGGAGATGGCCGATGCCGAGGTCGCGGGCGTCGGGTTCACGGTGAGCCCGCACTCGGGCGACCCGTCGGTGATGGCGGTCAACGCCAGCTGGGGCCTCGGCGAGATGGTCGTGTCCGGTGAGGTGACGCCGGACGAATACTGGATCGACAAGATCAGCCACCGCGTGCGGCGCAGGACGATCACGCACAAGGCCCTCCGCTGCGTTCCGTCGCCCTCCGGCAACGGCACTGAAACCGTTGCGGTGCCGGAGGAACTGGCCGACGCGCCGTGCCTGAGCGACGAGCAGCTCGCGGAGCTGGCCGCCGTGATGCTCCGCGTCGAGCGGCACTACGGCAGCGCGCAGGACATCGAGTGGGCGCTGACCGGGGAGCAGCGGTTCGTGGTGCTGCAGTCGCGGCCGGAGACGGTCGTGTCCGCGCGACCCGCCGCACCGGTCGCCGTGCCGTCGTACCTGTCGGTGGTGCAGTCGCTCAGCGGACTGGGCAGGGGGCGGCGATGACCACCTGGGCCGAGGCGCTCGCTCTCGTGACACAGCTCGAAGAGTCCGGTGTGGACGAAGCTGAGGTCGTGGCGGGCGGCATGACGGTCCGCTACTCCCGTTCGCAGGGCGGACTACCGGTCGCGCCGGAGTCGTCCGATCCCGCGCCGGTCGCGGTGGCGAGCGGACTGGTGGACGTCACCGCGCCGATGCTCGGGGTCGCACATCTGCAACCAGCGCCGGGCAAACCGCCGTTCGTGCGGGCCGGTGACACCGTCGAGCCGGACAGCTCCGTGGCGATCGTCGAGGTGATGAAGATGATGAACACCGTCACCGCAGGCGTGCGCGGCCGGGTCGTGGAGGTCGTCGTCGAGGACGGTGCCCTGGTGCAGCACGGAACCGTCCTGATGAGGGTGGAGCCGGCATGACGAGGGTCCTCATCGGCAACCGCGGCGAGATAGCGGTCCGGGTCGTGGCAGCGTGCCGCCGGCTCGGGTTCGAGGCCGTGCTGGCGGCGAGCGAGGCGGACGGCGACTCGCTGGCCGCACGCCTGGCCGACCTCACCCTCGTCATCGGTCCCGCCGAACCCGCGCTGTCCTACCTGCGGCCGGAACTGCTGGTGCAGGCGGCGGTCCACGCCGGCGCGGACGTGCTGCACCCCGGTTACGGGTTCTGCAGCGAGAAGGCGGAGCTCGGCGAGATGCTGGAGGAGGCGGGAATCGCGTTCGCCGGTCCCCGTCCCGGCACGCTGCGGGCGGTGGGGGACAAGGCGACGGCTCGTGCGGTGGCGGTCGAGGCGGGCGTTCCCGTCGCCCCCGGCGCCGAGGTGAAGGACCTGTCCGACGCCGTCGAGGCGGCCGCCGCCATCGGGTATCCGGTGCTGCTCAAGGCCGTGCACGGCGGTGGCGGCCGCGGCATTCACCTCGTCGAGCGCGAGGAGGACCTACCGGCGTCGCTGGAGCAGGCGGCCGCCGAGGCACGTGCCGGGTTCGGGGACGACGCGTTGTACGTGGAGAAGTTCTTCGGTGCGGCCAGGCACGTCGAGGTGCAGTTCTTCGGCGACGGTGAAGGCGCGTGCGTCGTCGTCGGGGACCGTGACTGCTCGGTGCAGCGCCGGCACCAGAAGCTGATCGAGGAGTGCCCGGCACCGGGCATCGCCGACTCCGTCCGGAAGGTGTTGCACGACAGCGCTCGTAGGCTCGTGACCCACCTGCGCTACCGGGGCGCGGGCACCGCGGAGTTCCTCGTGGACGGCGACGAGGTGGTGTTCCTGGAGGTCAACGCCCGCATCCAGGTCGAGCACCCGGTGACGGAGGAGGCGTTCGGCGTCGACCTGGTCGCGGCGCAGCTGCGGCAGGCCGCCGGTCTGCCGCACGGACTTCCCGCCCTGCCGGCGGTTCCGCCCGCGCACGTGATCGAGTGCCGGATCACGGCCGAGGACCCCCACGACGACTTCCGCCCGTCGCCGGGACGGGTCACGCGGGCGGACTGGCCGCGGGGCCCCGGAGTGCGCGTCGACACGCACGTGTTCGACGGCTACGTGTTCCCGCCCTACTACGACAGCCTGCTCGCGAAGATCGTCGTTCGCGCACACAACCGCGACACCGCCGTCGACGCCATGCTCGCCGCGCTGGGCACCACCCGTGTCGAGGGCGTCAGCACCGCCGTCCCCGTGCATCGCGCCGTGCTCGCCCACCCGGACTTCCGGCGCGGCGGCGTCACGACGGAATGGCTGCCCACCGCCTGGCCACCGCGAGAGGAGTCCGTGTCATGACCCCTCGCAGCGTGCGCCTGGTCGACACGAGCACCAGGGACGGCAACCAGAGCCTGTGGGGCGCGACCGGGCTCACCACCGGCATGGTGGAGGCGCTGGGACCGCACCTGGAGGCAGCCGGGTTCGCCGCGCTCGACTTCACCTCGTCCACCCACCTGTCCGTGGGAGTGCGGTGGCACGAGGAGGATCCGTGGGAGCGGATCTCCCGGATGCGCGCGGTCGTGCCGACGACCCCGTTGTCGTTCATCACCACCGGGATGCGGTTCATGTCGTGGGACCGCTCTCCCGAGTCGGTCCTGCGCCTGTCGACGAGGCTGCTCGCGGAGTCGGGCCTGCGCCGGATGCAGATCGCCGAGCCGATGAACGACACCGCCCAGGCGTCCGCGATCGCCCGCATGGCCAAGGAGGAGGGCATCGAGCAGGTCGCCGCCGCCGTCACGTTCACCGAGTCGCCGGTGCACGACGACGCGCTGTACGCCCGCGCCGCCAAGGTCCTCGCCGCCGACGAGAACGTCGACGTGGTGTACCTCAAGGACCCCGGCGGTCTGCTGACGCCCGAACGCACCCGCGCCTTGGTGCCCCAGCTGCGCGCCGCCGTCGGCGACCTGACCTTCGAGCTGCACGGCCACTGCACGACAGGACTCGCGCCACAGGTGTACGTGCTCGCCGCGCAACTCGGCGTGGACGTGCTGCACACCGCGATCGGCGCGCTGAGCAACGGCACCAGCCAGCCCTCGGCGCTGCGCCTGGTGGAGAACCTCGCCGCCGTCGGCATCAGCACCGACATCGACGCCGGGCCGCTGCGCGAGGCGGAGCGGATCATCGCGGAGATCGCGCGGACCCAGGGCCTCGAACCGGGCAGGCCCACCGAGCTCGACCTCGCCTACCAGCGCCACCAGGTGCCCGGCGGGATGATGGGCACGCTGCGCCGCCAGCTCGCCGAGATCGGCAGGCCCGACCTGCTCAGCGCGGTGCTGGACGAGGTCGCGGTGGTGCGCGAGGAGCTGGGCTGGCCGATCATGGTCACCCCGTACAGCCAGTTCGTGGGCAGCCAGGCCGTCCTGAACGTCCTCGCCGTCCGGTCGGGCGAGGCGCGGTGGTCGCGGATGCCGGACGAGGTGCTGCGCTACCTGCTCGGCCACTTCGGCACCCCGCCCGGCGACGTCGACCCCGAGGTGGCGGACCGCGCGTCCGGCCACCCGCGCACGCGCGAGCTGGACAGGCCGCTGCCCGAGCCGTCGCAGGCCGACCTGCGCGCGGACGTCGCGGCACAGGTCGGCAGGCCTGTGGTGGACGGGGAGGTGTTGCTGCGCACGGTGTTGCCTGCCGGCCAGGTCGACGCCATCCGGCCCGCACCGCGGTGGACGCCCTCTCCCGAGGGGCGGTCTGTGGTGCCGGGGGAGCAGGTGGACGCCGTCCGGCCTGTGTCGGGTCAGGCGGCCGGTTCCGTGGTGCGCGCGGTCGGCGATCAGGTCGACGCCGTCGGGTCTGCGTCGGCACAGGAGCCCGGTCCCGAGGTGCGCACCGCCGCCGAGCAGGCCGACTCCACCCGCCCCGCCCCGCGACAGACCCACAGCCCCGAGGTGCGCACGGCCGCCGACTTCGTGCGCGCCGCCTGCGCCCTGCCGGGCTGGCGGGAGCTGGACGTCCAGGTCGGCGCCGAACGGGTCCGGTTGCGCCGCAACCAGGACGGAGGCAGGGCATGAGCGCTTCGGTCCACCCGGCGACACCACTTGAGCGCCGGCTCGCGGAGGTCCGCGGCGTCGTGCTCGACATCGACGGCTGCCTGGTCCTCGCGACCCAGCCCGCGGGCGAGGACGCCAAGGTCCTGCCCGGTGCGGTCGAGGCGATGTGCGCGTTGCGGGACATGGGTCTGCGGACCCTCGTCTTCACCAACGCGTCCAGCAGGCCGCCCGCGCGGATCGCGGCGTCGCTTGCGGAGCTGGGCTTTCCCGTCAGCGCCGACGACGTGATGACGCCGTCCGTCGTGGCCGCGGCGGTGCTGAAGGAGCGCTGTGGCGCCAAACCCGTGCTGGCCTTCGGGGGCAGCGGGGTCGTGGACGTGCTGAACGAGGAGGGGATCACCGTCCTCGACCACCGCGAACCGGGGGCCGCCCGGCTCGCCGCCGCGGTGCTGGTCGGCTGGGACACCGGTTTCGACCAGCAACGCCTCCAGGTCGCCGCGGAGGCGCTGTGGGCGGGCGCACCGCTGCTCGTCACGAGCGACGCCCCGGCGTTCGCGACGGCGGGAGGGCATTCCGCCGGGGTGAGCGGCTTCATCGCGAACGGCCTGACCTACGTCACCGGTGTGCCGTACGAGGTGCTCGGCAAACCGTCCTCGCTCGCCGTGGCCGCCGCTGCCCGCAGGCTCGGCGTGCCGAGCTCGCGGACGCTGGTCGCGGGAGACGACCTCACCCTGGAGGTGGCGATGGCGATCGCGGCCGACGCGGTGGGTGTGCTGGTCACCACCGGCACCCACTCGCGGGAGGACGCCGCGAACCTGCCCGCGGGCGAGCGGCCCGACCTCGTGGTCGACGGGCTGGGCGAGGTCGTGGACGCACTGCGCCGTGCCCGCCATGACCGGTGAGGTCGTCTGGACGCCCGCTCCGGACGCCCGGTCCACCAGCCGGATCGGTCACTACCTCGACTGGCTCGCCGGACGCGGACTGACCTTCGAGGGCTACGACGACCTGCACGCGTGGTCGGTGGCGGACGTCGGCGCGTTCTGGCAGAGCATCTGGGACCACTTCGAGGTCCGTGCGCACACGCCACCTCGGACCGCCCTCGCCGACGCCTCCATGCCCGGCGCGCGGTGGTTTCCCGGTGCGACTCTCAACTACGCCGAACACGCCTTCCGCGCCGCTCCGGACGCGATCGCGGTGCACGCCAGGAGCCAGACGCGGCCGGACCTCACGCTCACGTTCGCCGAGCTCGAACAGCAGGTCGCGGCCTGCCGCGCCGCGTTGCGCGAGCTCGGAGTCGGACCGGGTGACCGCGTCGCCGGGTACCTGCCGAACGTTCCCGAGGCGCTGGTCGCGTTCCTCGCGACGGCGAGCCTCGGTGCCGTCTGGGCCTGCTGTGCGCTGGAGATCGGCCCGTCCGGCGCGCTCGACCGGCTCGGCCAGGTCGACCCCGTGGTGCTGGTGACGGCAGGGGGATACGTCCACGGCGCCAAGCGACTCGACCGGACCGCCGAGGTGGCCGCGGTGGCAGGCGGGTTGTCCGTACGGCACACCGTGGACGTGGGCTACGGCGAGTGGCGGGTCGGCGGGGCGCTCCAGTGGTCCGAGTTGCTCGCCGAGCACGTGGACGCGGCTCCTGCCTACGAACCCGTGCCGTTCGGCCACCCGCTGGCGGTGCTGTTCTCGTCGGGCACCACGGGCAGGCCCAAGGCGATCGTGCACGGCCACGGTGGCGTTCTGCTGGAACACCTGAAGAACCACGCGCTGTCGTGGGACCTCGGCCCCGGCGACTGCCTGCTCTGGTACACCACCACGTCCTGGATGATGTGGCACGCGCTGGTGTCCGCGCTGCTGGTGGGCGCGTCGGCGGTGCTGGTCGACGGCGATCCGGCGTTCCCCGGCCTTGAGTGGCAGTGGCGGCTCGCGGAGGAGACCGGTGCGACCACCATGGGGGCGAGTCCCGGCTTCGTGATGGCCTGCGAGCGCGCCGGTCTCCGCCTGGACGACGTCCACTTGAGACGGTTGCGCGTGTTCGGTGCCGCCGGAGCCCCGCTGCCGGAGAGCGCTTACCGGTGGTTGAGGGAGAACCTCGGCCCGCACGTGCAGCCGAGCGTCGGCAGCGGCGGCACCGACGTGTGCTCGGGTCTGGTGCAGGACAACCCGCTGACGCCGAGTCGCCTGGGCGTGATCGCGGGCCCGTGCCTCGGCGTCGACGTGCACGCGTGGGACGACGAGGGGCGTGACGTCGTCGGCGAGCCGGGCGAACTCGTTGTGCTGCAACCGATGCCGTCCATGCCGGTCGGGTTCTGGGGCGACGACGGCACCCGCCTGCGTGAGGCGTACTTCAGCACCTGGCCCGGTGTGTGGCGCCACGGCGACTGGATCGTGCTGGAGCCCGGCGGCGGGTGCCGCGTCACGGGGCGCTCCGACGCGACGTTGAACCGGGGCGGTGTCCGGCTGGGCACCGCCGAGTTCTACGGCGTGGTGGAACGGCTCGACGGCGTCGCGGACTCGTTGGTCGTGCACTTGGAGGACGCGTTGGGAGGCAATGGCGAACTGTGGCTGTTCGTCGTTCCCGCGCACGGGCCTCCCG
The DNA here is from genome assembly GCF_042721515.1 of Lentzea sp. NPDC058436. Taxonomy (NCBI): domain Bacteria; kingdom Bacillati; phylum Actinomycetota; class Actinomycetes; order Pseudonocardiales; family Pseudonocardiaceae; genus Lentzea; species Lentzea sp. NPDC058436. The sequence goes on along the minus strand of NZ_JBHXLF010000001.1, from coordinate 1,765,518 downwards.
CCACGCCGGTGCCGGCGGACGACGGCCTGCGCGACCGCGTTCGCACCGCGTTGCGCCGGGAGCTGTCGCCGCGTCACGTGCCGGACCGGGTGGTGCTCGTGCCGGTCGTCCCGCGCACCCTCACCGGCAAGAAGCTCGAGGTGCCGGTGAAGCGCGTCCTGCTCGGCTCCGACCCCGCCGACGTGGCGGGCCGCGACTCGCTCGCCGTCCCCGGCTCGCTCGGGGCGTTCGTCGCACTGCGCACCCGCTGATCCGCCGAGCGGGCACCAAAGGATGCCTCCCGGGGCAAAAGGTGAGGCCACCTCGTTGGTGGCCGTTCCGGTGGTTCCTACGCTCCCGGCACCGCGTCCTGGAGGTGTGATGAGCGTGCCGCGATGTCGTGATTCCGTGTGCTGCGCACCGGTCGTGCCCTGGGGCGGCGATCCGCTCGCCGTCGACGTGCTCGACCTGCCCCCGGCGGGCGTCCGGCTGGCGGTGGACTGTCCCGCGCCGGCCCCCGCACCCGAACCGGTGGCCGAACCGCCGTGGTCACCTGCCGGCAGCGCGCAGATCGCCTGGTTCCGCTGGAACATCGGCCACCAGGCGCTGTTCATGGTGTGGCGGCTGTTCGCGGACGCGCTGCGGGCCGAGGTGCACGACGGGCAGAGGGAGTTCGCCGGCGGTGGGTCCGCTGCGGACCTCGCGGACCTCTGCTCGACGCTGCTGCTCTACACGGGCAGTTGCCCGGCCCGCGACTACCTCGCGGTGATCCGGCCGGCGATGGAGGAGCACGACCCGGCGTTCAGCGGCACCTGGGCGGCCGACTACCGGCCGATCCCGGGACTCGTGCGCGCCGCCGTCGTGAGAGGCGCGGAGGCCGGAACCTCCCGCCGCCTCGGCACCGCGTGGCGAACGCACCAGCACGTCCACGTCGGAATCATGAACGCCTTGGTGCCGGGGCAGCCTTCCCTGCTGCGCAAGGCCGGAGGCAGACAGGCGGACGAACCCACCGGGGAGCAACGGCGTTCGTTCGACTCCTTCTTCTCGGTGCGGCGGCGGCCGTCGTTGTGCGGCCGTGGTTTCACCGTCCGGCTGCTGCACTGGCTGAACCGGATCGTCGCCGACCTGGACGCCGTCGGCCTCTACCACGACGGCCCGCCTCTGTCGGACTCGATGACGCACGGCACCTGCCGGACGCGCGCGACCGAACTGGAGTCGCTGGCCGTCGCCACCTTCGTGGAACACCTGATCTCACTGGAAAAACACCTGGAAGGCTCTGATGGACAGCTCTAAGGACGTCGCGGTCAGCAGCGCGTTGCACGAGTACCTGATCGCTCACGGCAGCCCGCCGGACCCGGTGGCGCTCGACCTGATCGGCCGCACGGCCCGGCTCGGCGACGCGGCGGAGATGCAGATCCCGGCGGAACAGGGCGCGCTGCTCACGCTGCTCGTGAAACTGCTGGGCTGCAAGAACGTCGTCGAGGTCGGCACGTTCACCGGCTACTCGACGCTCTGCCTCGCGAGGGGCCTCGCGGGAGCCGGTCAGGTCGTCACCTGCGACGTCTCGCAGGAGTGGTCGGCGATCGCCAGGGACGCCTGGGAACGCGCGGGCGTGGACCACCTGGTGGACCTGCGGCTCGGCCAGGCCGCGGACACGCTCGCCGCGCTGCCGAGGGACCCGGTGGTGGACCTCGCCTTCATCGACGCGGACAAGGTGAACTACGTGCGCTACTGGGAGGAACTGGTTCCCCGCATGAGGCCGGGCGGGCTGCTGGTGGCCGACAACGTCTTCTACTACGGCGAGGTCGTCGGCGAGTCGCCCTCGGTCAACGGTGCCGCCATCCGCGCGTTCAACGAGCACGTCAGCGCCGACTCCCGGGTCGAGCCGGTGATGCTGCCGATCGCGGACGGCATCACGCTGGCACGCCGGGTCGACGACGTGCGCGGAGGTGTGGCGTGACCGCCTCCTACGCGCCGGAGCCGTACCGGATCAAGGTCGTCGAACCGATCCACGTCCCGACCGCGGAGCAACGCCGCGAGGCGATCGTCGAGGCGGGCTACAACATCACACTGCTGCGGGCCCAGGACGTGTACATGGACCTGTACACCGACTCGGGCACGAACGCGATGTCCGATCGCCAATGGGCCGCCGTCATGGTGGGCGACGAGGCCTACGCGGGCTCGGCGAGCTTCTACCGGCTGGAAGCCGCCGTCCGGAAGTACTACGGCTACCCGCACGTGATCCCCACGCACCAGGGCAGGGGAGCGGAGAACATCCTGTCCCGCTGCCTGATCCGGCCCGGCAGCCACGTGCCCGGCAACATGTACTTCACCACCACCCGCACCCACCAGGAGCTCAACGGCGGCACGTTCCACGACGTGATCGTCAAGGAGGCCCACGACGCCGCCTCCGAGCACCCGTTCAAGGGCGACGTCGACCTCGCCGCACTGGAAGCGCTGATCCGCGAGGTCGGCGCGGACGCGATCCCGTACGTCAGCGTGGCGGCCACCGTGAACATGGCGGGCGGTCAGCCGATCAGCATGGCGAGCCTGGAAGCGGTGCGCGAACTGACCGCGCGGCACGGGATCCCGGTGATGCTCGACGCCGCGCGGGCGGTGGAGAACGCCTGGTTCGTCCAGCAGCGCGAACCGGGCTGGTCAGGCCACAGCATCGCGGAGATCCTGCACAGGATGTGCGACCTGACCGACGGCGCCTGCATGTCGGCCAAAAAGGACAGTTACGCGAACATCGGCGGCTGGCTGGCCGTGCGGGACCAGGACCTCGCGGACAACGCCCGGTCCCTGCTCGTCGTCTTCGAAGGCCTGCACACCTACGGCGGCATGGCGGGCCGTGACATGGAGGCCGTCGCGCAGGGCATCGAGGAGTCGGTGCGGGAGGAGAACATCCGAGCCCGCGTCGACCAGGTGACCTACCTCGGTGACCGGCTCCTCGACGCCGGTGTGCCGGTGGTGCGCCCGATCGGCGGCCACGCCGTCTGCGTGGACGCGGCGGCGGTGCTGCCCGGCGTCCCGCGCGACGAGTTCCCCGCGCAGACCCTCGCCGCCGCCCTGTACCTGGACTCCGGCACCCGCTGCGCCGAACGCGGCGTGGTCTCCGCGGGACGAGATCCCCGGACGGGCGCCAACCGGCATCCGGACCTGGAGCTCATCCGCCTCACCATCCCGCGCCGCGTGTACACGCGCAGCCACCTGGACGTCGTGGCGGACAGCGTGATCAGGACCGTCGAGGCAGGCCGTGACGTCACGAGCGGGCTCCGGTTCGTGCACGAGCCGGCCACCCTGAGGTTCTTCCTGGCCCGGTTCGCGCCGGTGCGCGAAGGGGGACTGCTCGGCTGACCGCGGCGGTGAGACGGCCGGTGTCGTCCGGGCAGAAGGGACAGCGGCCGTTGTCCGGCAGCCGATGGCCATTCGGGCAGGGACAGCCCTGTCACCTGGATCGGGCGTCCTCCCTTTGATTCGCTGTCAGCACGAAATGCAGGTGCGGCGCTCGATCGGTGATTCCCGGAGGACCCCATGGTCGTGACCGCGTTGTCCGGCCAGGAGTTGCGTCATCGAATGCTGATGCTCGCGCGGCTCATCCGGTCGGGTAACTCCTTGAGCAATTCCCTGAGCACGTGGCTCGCCATCCAGGACTACAGCTCGAACGGCGTCAGCCACGAGCTGCTGAGCGAGGAGTCCCGGCCGGTGACCGACGACGAGGCGCACGAGCTGGAGCTGCCCGCCGGTGCGACCGCCCAGTACCGCCGCACGGTGCTGAGGGCGCAGCTGTCCGGGGACAACGCGCTCATCGCGACGGCGAACTCGCTGGTCGCGAAGGGAAGGCTGCCCCGGTCGGCGATCGGGGAGCTGCAGCGGGGTGTGCCGCTCGGACTGGCGCTGCAGCCGATGGGAGTGCTGCGGCAGACCGCCACGCCGACGTTGGTCGAGACACCGGACGGCGCGGGCGGTTCGGTGCTGACGATGCACCTGCGCGCCGTTCTCCTCGTCGGGGGATGTCCGTGGGCGATCACCGACGAGGTGGTCCACCAGTGCATGGTCGAACACCGCGTTCCCGGTTACTTCGCGGCTCCGCGGAATTCGTCGAACGCGTGACGGAACAGTTCGTGGAACCGACTGCGGAGAAGATTGTTCCAGCGAAGGAGAATGGTCATGCTGACCGCGTCCAGGAATCAGGAACGAGCCGCCAGGAAGGAGGCGTTCGCACAGGTCGGCGCCGCGGTGGCGCAGGCGTGGACCGGTGAACACCTCACCCCGGCCGCGCCGGCGGTGACCAGTCGTCTGCTGGACCTCCTGCCCCACGAGGACCCGCTGGTCTCGGCGAGCGTGCTCGTCGCACTCGGAGTCCTCCACGAGGCCGCGGCACCGGACCCGGCGACCGCCGCGGCCACCAAGGCCGCCATCGAGTCCGATGTGGACAAGGTGCTCGGTCTCGCCGCCACCGCCGCGGGATCGCCCCCGTTGCTCCTCGCGCTCACGTACCTACTGGCGCACTTCCGCTCGCGGCGCGCGGAGATCGAGGGTCTGGAACTCGACCTCACCGAGGACGACCGGGCGCGGTTGCACCGCTGTCTCACGCCCCCGGCCGACGACGACGCCGGGCAGTACGAGGTCGGCCGCGCCTGGCCCACCCCGGCGATCTGGCAGCTGACCGAAGCCGAACGCGAGCTGGACGTCGCGTGGCGTTCGGGACTCGGGTTCAGCGAGGACGACGTGAAGGTGATCGCCGGCCTGGAAACCGCGGCGGTGCTGGCATTCCTCGGCGCACAGGCCGAGTTCGCGATCTGGGAGGCCTCCGATGTCCACTGACCTGCTCGTCCGCCACGCGGACCTCCTGACGTGCCAACGCTGCCGGTCCGGCCTCGTCGCGACACCAGGGGGAGCGCAGTGCTCGTCCTGCGGACGCGCCTATCCGGACCAGGGCGGCTTCCTCGACCTCGTCCCCGACTTCGCGATGCCCACCAAGATCGGGCTCGGGCCGCTGCTGCTGCAGGACCCGTTGCAGGTCGCCCGCTACGAGGACCAGACCAGGATCTCCTACCTCCAGGTCGCCGCCGCGAACTGGGCGAACCAGTGCACGCAGGAGCACGAGAAGGAGTACCTGCGCGAGCACGCCGGCGCCGACGGCGGTCCGACCGTGGACATCGCCTGCGGTCCCGGGCGGTGGACACGGGTGCTGGTGGAGAAGTTCGGCGCGGACCGGGTGATCGGCCTCGACCTCAGCCTCGCGATGCTGCACGCGATCCACGAGGCGCTGCCCGGCATCTCGCTCGTCCGCGCCAGCGGCATGGACCTGCCGTTCGCCGACGGGTCGCTCGGCGGCGTGAACTGCTCGGCGGCCCTGCAGATCATGCCGGACGCCGCGAAGGTGATCAGCGAGTTCGGCCGAGTCCTCGCGCCGGGAGGTACGTTCACGCTCGCCAGCCTCACCCACGCGCCGCGCCCGCTGCAGCGCTACTTCCAGCACCAGCAGGAGACCGTGTTCGGCACGAAGTCGTTCCGGCTGGACGACGTGCTGCAGTGGGTGCGATCGAGCGGCATGGAGGTGCTGGACGTCACGACGCCCGCGTCGTTCCTGCTGCTCACGGCGAGGAAGGTGTGAGCAGCAAGCTCGGTGCCCTGGGCGGCAACGACTTCTTCCACCGCTGCGCGGCGGCACACGCCGCCGCGGTGGCGAGCGGATCACCGGTGCTGGTCTCGGCACGCCTGCGTGGCGGTGTCCCCGAGGACCCCGGCGACCTGCGCGCGCGGGCGCCGAGGACGTTCCACTGGCGTTCGTCCTGGACGGGTCGGTCGATGCTCGGCCTGGGCACCGCGGCCGACCTGCCGGCCACCGGACCCGACCGGTTCGCCCGGCTCGCCGCCGGGGTGCGAGGTCTGTGCGCTACCGGTGAGGAGCCGGTGCTCGTCGGCGGGTTCTCGTTCCACGCCAGGGAGGAGCGCTCGCACTGGTTGCCGGACTGCCTGTTCTGGGTGCCGGAGGCGTTGTGGCAGCGTGACGAGAAAGGCCGCGCCTTCTGGACTCTGTCCACAGTGGTGCGGCCGGAGGAGGACCCCGCGCACGCGGCGGTCCGGGCGTTGCGGTGGCTGCGACCCGGTTCCGGTGCACGGGCACCGGTGGCAGGCAGCACACCGCTGCACGTCGACGAGGGCGCGGGCCGCGCCGAGTGGGACAGGCTGGTCGGGCAGGCCCTCGACGCGATCGGGGCCGGTGTGCTCGACAAGGTCGTGACGGCCCGCGCGTTGCCGGTGTCGGCGCCCCGGCCGTTCCACGTGCCGCGTCTGCTCGCGCGGCTCGAAGCCGGCTGCCGCGAAGGCGCCGTGTTCGCGGTCCGCGACCGTGAGCGGTGGTTCGTGGGCGCCACACCGGAACGACTGCTCTCCCGCCGTGACGACGAGATCACCACGGTCGGGCTCGCCGGGTCGGCGCCGCGCTCGGTGGACCCGGCGGCCGACGCGGAGCTCGGCCGGGCGTTGTTCTCCGACGACAAGATCCGCCGCGAGCACGACTACACCGCCGCCTACCTGGTGGACCGGATCGCGAGCCGCTGCACAGGAGTCCAGGTCGCGGGTCCCGAGCTGACGGCCCTGCCGACGGTGCAGCACCTGCGCACGAGGGTCCGGGCGACGGCGCCGGCCGGCCCAGGGGCGTTCCTGGACCTGCTGGCCGACCTGCACCCGACTCCCGCGGTCGGAGGGGTGCCTCCGGACCGGGCTGCGGCGTGGCTCGCGGACGCCGAGTCGTTCGACCGCGGCTGGTACGCGGGCGGCGTCGGCTGGCTGCGTCCGAGCGGAGACGGTGAGATCGGGCTGGCGATCCGGTCCGCCGAGGTGTCGGGGAACACCGCGCTGGTCTACGCGGGGTGCGGCGTCGTGGCCGGTTCCACGGCCGCACGGGAGTGGCAGGAGACGAGGTGGAAGACCCGGCCGATGCTCTCCGCGCTGGCCGAGTCCGTGCTCGCGGAGTCCGAACGGCGGGCGCGCGTGCTCGCACCCACCAGGTGAGTTGCCCGGCTCGGCGAACAGGAGGCCCACGATGGTCAGCGCGGACATGAGCAAGGACACCGGCACGGTCACGACGATGTTCGACGAGATCGCGGCCGGGTACGACCGCACCAGGGCCCGGATGTGGTGGGGCAGGGCGGAGGGCTGGAGCAGGAGGACCGCGGAGCTCGCCGGCGCCGGACCGGGCAGGATCGTGCTCGACGTCGCGGCGGGCACCGGCACCTCGTCGGCCGCGTTGATGGAGCGCGGCGCCACCGTGGTCGCCTCGGACATCTCACCAGAGATGCTCGCGGTCGCGGCCCAGCGATACCCGAGGCTGACGAGGGTGGTCGCGGACGCGCAGGTGCTGCCGTTCGAGGACGGCCTGTTCGACGCGACGACGATCTCCATGGGGCTGCGCAACATGGCGGACCCGCTCGCCGCGCTGCGCCGGATGCGCGCCGTCACGGCACCCGGCGGGCGCCTCGCGGTGTGCGACTTCAGCGTGCCGTCGAGCCGGTTGCCCCGCGTGCTGTGGACGGCCTACCTGAGGCACGCGATCCCGCGCATCGGAGCGCGGCTGGGCAGCAACCCCCAGGCCTACGAGTACTTCGTGAACACGATCCTGGGGTGGCACTCGCCGCAGGCGCTCGGTGAGCTGATCCGCGAGGCCGGGTGGCACGACGTCTCGTGGCACCCGGTCGACTGCGGCATCGTCCAGATCCACACCGCGGTGGCGCGATGATCGTCGAGGAGAACCACGAGGCGGCCAAGCAGAGGCTCTCCGAGGGCGTGGTGGCAGGCCGGATAGGACGGCCTGAGGAGGTCGCCTCCACCGTGGCGTTCCATCCGTTGTGGACGGTCGGGTCGGCGGTGTCTTTGTATCAAAGGGAAGCAAGTTCGCACATTCAGTCACAGCGCGGTTGACGGCCAACCGGACGCTCAACAGGATGGTCGTGATCCTCGCTCCCGTTGAGCCACCACGACAACGGTCATCTCTCCCGAGGTCTGTTCCCGCCGACGCTCTCGGCGGACGTCGTTCCCTACCTGCCCTGTGAAGGTGAGGTCCCATGTCGCACTCCCCAGAATCCGCGCGGAGCCCCGGCACGGCGATCGCGCCGACGTTGTGCCGGCCGTCCCTCTGGGTGCCGGAGCACACGATCACGGTCGACCGGACGCTGGAACTGTGCCGCAGCCTGCACGGTGGTCACGAGCGACTGGGGACGGTGCTGCGGATGATCGAGAACACCGGGGTGCTCAAGCGCCACCTCGTCCAGCCGATCGAGGACACGTTGTGCCATCCGGGCGTGGAGGCCCGCACGGCGCTCTACCGCCGGGAGGTCCAGCGCGCGTTGCCCGGCGTGGTCGAGGAGGCGTTGCGCTCGGCGGAACTGGGCGTCGCGGACGTCGACGCGATCGTCTTCGTGTCCTGCACCGGTTTCACGATGCCGCCGATGACGACCTGGATGATCAACGAGCTGGGTTTCCGCAACGACGTGCGGCAGATCCCGATCGCCCAGCTGGGGTGCGCGGCCGGTGGAGCCGCCATCAACCGCGCGCACGACTTCTGCGTCGCGTATCCGGGGACCAACGTGCTGGTGGTGACCTGCGAGCTGTGTTCGCTGTGCTACCAGCCGACGGACTCGGACGTGGGAACGCTGTTGTCCAACGCCCTGTTCGGCGACGCGATCGCCGCGGCCGTCCTGCGTGGACGCGGTGGCAGCGGGATGTCGTTGAGCCGCAACGCCTCCCACGTCGTTCCGGACACGGAGCAGTGGATCTCCTTCGACGTCAAGGAGACCGGGTACCACTTCCGGCTCGACCGGCGGGTGCCCGGCACCATGTCGATGATCGCCCCCACGCTCCGGGAACTCGCGGCGCACCAGGGCTGGGACGCCTCCGCGCTGGGGTTCTACGTGATCCACGCGGGTGGGCCCCGCATCCTCGACGACCTGTCGCGCTTCCTCGGTGTGGCCCCGGACGCGTTCCGCCACAGCAGGGGAGTGCTGGCCGACTACGGCAACATCGCCTCCGGTGTCGTGCTCGCGGTGCTGCAACGGTTCTTCGACGACGACGTTCTGCCGACGGGCGCGCGCGGCATGCTGGCCGGCTTCGGCCCCGGCATCACCGCCGAGGTCTCCCTCGGGACGTGGACGGCGCCCGCGAGGCGGCACGAGGCCGCTCGCGAGGCCGAGCTGACAGGAGTGGCCCGATGACGACCGGAACCTGGGACCTGGGCGGCCGCACGCTGAACCGCCTGGGGTACGGCGCGATGCACCTCACCGGGCCGGGGATGTGGGGTCCGCCGGCGGACCCCGAGGCCTCGAAGGCCCTGCTGCGCCGCGCGGTCCACGACCTCGGCGTGACGTTCATCGACACCGCGGACTCCTACGGGCCCGCCTTCAACGAGCAGATCATCCGCGAGGCGCTGCACCCCTACCCCGACGAGCTCGTCATCAGCACCAAGGGCGGGATGCTGAGGTCCGGCCCCGACGACTGGGGCCACGGTCCCGGCACCGTGCCCTACATCGTCGGTCTCGGCAGGCCCGCCTACCTGCGCCAGCAGGTGGAGCTGAGCCTGCGCAACCTCGGTGTCGACCAGATTGAGCTCTACCAGCTGCACCGCGTCGACCCGATGGTCCCGCTGGCCGACCAGGTCGGCGCGCTGGCGGCGTTGCGGGACCAGGGCAAGATCCGGCACATCGGGCTCTCCGGCCAGCCCGGCGTCACCCTGGAGCAGCTCGACGCGGCGAGTGCCGTCACCGAGATCGCCGCGGTGGAGAGCCTGTACAACCTGGCGGACCGCGAGAGCGATCCGATGGTCGACCTGACTCGGGAGCGGGGGATCGCGTTCATCTCGTGGTTCCCGTTGGGACACGGCGATCTCGTCGCACCGGGAGGAGAGCTGGCGGACGTGGCCGCGAGGTTCGGCGTCACGACCGCCCAGCTGTGCCTGGCCTGGTTGCTGCGCCGCTCGCCGAACATCCTGCTCATCCCCGGCACCACCTCGATCGCGCACCTGGAGGAGAACGCCGCCGCCGCGGCCGTGGACCTGTCCGCCGCGCAGTGGGACGAGGTGGAGCGGATCGGCGACAAGATCACGAACTGGAAGCCGGCGCCGTCGGGTACGGGGGAGGACGTGGCATGACGATGACCGGGCACCAGCGCAACTGCGAGACCCTGCGCTACGTCTACCAGGACTTCTCGCGCCTGGCCGAGACCTCGGCGGACGACGTCGTCCTGCACCCCGCGGGCGGTACCGGCTCGTCCGACGACGTGCACGGGCTGGCGGACGTCTTGGCACACGAGCGGAACCTGCTGGAGGCGACGTCCGGGACGTTGTTCATGGACGTCCTGCACGTGACCGCCACCGAACACTTCGGCACGGTCCTGGGCGTGCTCAGGGCGGAGGCCCCGGTGACCGTCGCCATGCCGTTCTGCGGCCTGTGGCGGTTCGCCGGCGGCAAGATCGTCGAGCACTGGGAGAACCCCTACTCCTTCGCCGAACTCTCCGGTCAACTCGCGCAGCACTGAGCACGTTCGGGGTGTGAAAGACATGGCAGCACCAGAGGAACCGCCGCGGTGCCCGTTCGACCACGTGGACGGACTGGGCTTCGAACCGCAGCTGCGCCGCCTGCTCCACGAGGAACCGGTGGCGCGGGTCCGCCTCGCCCACGGCGAAGGTCCTGTGTGGATCGTGACGCGGTACGACGACGTCAGGTCGGTCACCACCGACCGCCGCTTCAGCCGCGCGGCGCTGGTGGGCAGGGACTTCCCCCGCATCACCCCGAAACCGATCGCGCCTCCCGGCAGCATCTTCGTGCTGGACCCGCCGGAGCACGGACGACTGAGGGCGGCACTGGGGCGCGCGTTCGCCCCGCGGCCGCTGGAACGCATGCGCGAGCAGACGCAGGCCGTCGTCGGCGACCTGCTCGGCGCGCTGGAGTCGGTCGGCGGTCCCGCCGACCTCATGTCCGCGCTCGCCGCACCGCTGCCCACGAGGGTCATCAGCCAGGTCCTCGGCATCGCGCCGCACGAGCGGGACTGGCTCAAGGACCAGGCGGCCGCGCTCAAGGTGACGGACCCGTCCCACGAGCGCGCCGCGATCGCCGCCCAGCAGGCCCTGCACGACTACGTCGTCGCGCTGGTGGAGCGAAGGCGACGCGAACCGGCCGACGACCTGGTGTCCACTTTGGCTGCTCCCGCCGACGGCGCGGAGCAGCTGACGGAGGCCGAGCTCGTGTCCCTCGTCGTGTCGCTCATCCTCACCGGGCACGACAACGTGACCAACGAGGTCGGGGACATCTGCTTCACGCTGCTGACCGACCAGGAGCTGCTCGCCCGCGCGAGGGCCGACCTGCCGGCCGTGCTCGACGAGCTGGTCCGCTACCTCCCGTACCGGCGCGGTGTCGGCACGCCCAGGGTCGCGCTGGAGGACGTCGAGATCGGGGGCAGGACCATCCGGGAGGGCGAGATCGTCCACGTCTCCTACATCGCGGCCAACCAGGACCCCGACCGCTTCCCCGGCCCCGAGGTCATCGACCCGGACCGGCCGCACGTGCCGAACCTTGCGTTCGGCTGGGGCACGCACCGGTGCCCGGCCGAGGCGTTGGCCCGCATGGAGATCTCGGTCGCGGTGGGCTCGCTGCTGACGCGCTTCCCGGCTCTGCGGCTCGCGGTGCGGCCGCAGGACGTGGAGTGGGAGAGCCGCAACGTCAACCGGCTTCCCCTGTCCCTGCCCGTCGTCTGGTGACCGAGAGGAGACCCGGGATCATGACAACGACGCGACTGCGAACGGCAGCGGTGGCACGTGCCTCCAACGCGCTGAGACGCCGGTTGAGAGCTCTGGAGCAGCGCCTGATGCCGCCGCCCGCGGCCATGCTCGAACTGGTGACGGCAGGAATGCTCAGCCAGGCGGTCGCCGTCGCCGCGGAGCTGGGGGTCGCGGACGAGCTCGCCGGCGGCCCGCGCACGGCCTCCGAGCTGGCGCGGCGCCTCGACGTCAGCGAGGACGGACTCAGCCGGTTGCTGCGCAGTCTCGCCGCCAGGGGCGTGTTCGCCCAGGACGGAAGGGCGCGGTACTCGCTGACCGCGCTGGGACGGACGTTGTGCTCCGGCGGCCCGACCTCGATGCGCGCCATGGCACGCCTGTTCGGGACCAGCGAGCACCGCGAACACTGGTCGCACCTGCTTGAGGCCGTGCGGACCGGACGACCCCAGGTCGAGTCGGTCCGGGGTACGGACGTGTGGGCCTACGCGAGCGAGAACCCCGAGTACGGCGCCATCTTCAACGACGCGATGACGTCCATGTCGGACCTCGCCAAGACGGCGATCGTGGCCGCGTACGACTTCTCGCCGTTCGGCACGGTGGTGGACGTGGGCGGCGGGCACGGCTCACTGCTCGCCACCATCCTGAAGAAGAACCCCGCGACGAGCGGTGTCCTGTACGACCTGCCCTCGGTGACCGCGGGAGCGGGTGCGCTGCTGCGCGGGGAGGGCGTCGACTCGCGGTGCGCGGTGGCCTCCGGGTCGTTCTTCGACGAGGTGCCCGCCGGCGGTGACGCCTACGTGCTGAAGGGGATCATCCACAGCTGGACCGACGACCAGGTCCGCGAGATCCTCGGCAACGTGAGGTCCGTGATCAAGCCGGACGGCCGGTTGCTGTTGATCGGCCTGATCGTCCCGCCGGGGAACTCCCCGCACATGAGCAAGGTCTTCGACCTCGAGATGCTGCTCGTGGTCGGAGGCAGGGAGCGGTCCGGTCCTGAACACCGCAGGCTCCTCGCCGACGCCGGGTTCGAGCTGACCGGCGTGACGCGGACCGCCTCCCCGATGTGCGTCGTCGAAGCCAGGCCGAGCTGAGAGGAGTCGGCCATGAGCGACTTCCCACCCCAGAACCTGCCGGACCACCTCGTGCCCGGATTCGGCATCCACGTCCGTTCGACGTCCAGCGGGAGACCGGCGTACCTGGGCGTCACGACGATCGAGACGAGGTCGGAGGACGAACGGCAGGAGATAGGACGCCGCGGTCCCGCGCTGGCGGCCGAGCTGCGCTCCGTGCCCGGGTTCCTCGGGGCGACGCTGTTCGTCGCGGGCGACCGGATGTTCACCGTCAGCTCGTGGGCCGACGAGACGGGCCCGCGCCTGCTCGGCGAGCGACCGGGACCGCATCGCGACGCCGTCCGCCAGGTGGTGCGCGACGGGTTCACGCTGGGCGGTGCCCACAGCCTGTGGCGTGCCGACAGCGTCCGGATGCTCGCCCGGTGCGGCGGGTGCCGTCGCATCAACGACACCAGCACCCACGACAGGTGCCAGAGCTGCGGCACCGAACTCCCAGGCGACTGGTGCTTCCTGTGACCGTCCACTCCGGAATGCGCGAGCGCACGTCCTCCCTGGCCGCGCTGAAGTCCGAGGCCGCCGGTGATCGCGCGGCCGAGATCCAGCACGCCAAGGGCAAGCTGACCGCGCGGGAACGGCTGGGCCTGCTGTTCGACCCCGGCACCTTCACCGAGCTGGAGGCCCTGCGCCGGCACCGCGCGACCGCGTTCGGGATGGCGGAGCGCAGACCGCACGGCGACGGAGTCGTGGTCGGCTGGGGAGAGGTGTCCGGCAGGACCGTCTTCGCCTACGCTCACGACTTCCAGGTCTTCGGCGGGTCGCTGGGGGAGGCGCACGCCGCGAAGATCCAGCGGGTCATGGACCTGGCCGCGTCTGCGGGCGCTCCGCTCGTGGCGCTGTGCGACGGTGCCGGCGCGCGGATCCAGGAAGGGGTCGGCGCGCTGGCCGGGTTCGGCGGGATCTTCACCCGCAACGTCCGCAGCTCCGGCGTGATCCCGCAGATCGCCGTGATGCTCGGCCCGTGCGCGGGAGGCGCCGCGTACTCGCCCGCGTTGTGCGACTTCGTCTTCATGGTCCGCGGAACCGCCCAGATGTTCCTCACCGGCCCCGACGTCGTCCGTGCCGTGACGGGGGAGGACGTGACCCGCGAACAGCTCGGTGGTGCGGAGGCGCACGCGGAACGGTCCGGCCTGGCGTCGTTCGTCTACGACGACGAGGAGTCCTGTCTGGCGGACGTGCGGTACCTGCTGTCGTTGCTGCCCGCGAACAACCGGGAGCTGCCGCCGAAGACCCGGTGCGACGACCCACCGGACCGGCGCTGCGAGAAGCTGCTGGACCTCGTCCCCGCGGACCCGTCGCGCACCTACGACGTGCTGGACGTGCTGACCGAGATCGTCGACGACGCCACGTTGTTCGAGGTGCAGGCCGGGTGGGCGAGGAACGTCGTCTGCGCCCTCGCGAGGCTCGGCGGTGACGTCGTCGGGATCGTGGCGAACCAGCCGTCGGTGCTGGCGGGCGCGATCGACATCAGCGCGGCCGAGAAGGCCGCGAGGTTCGTGCGGATGTGCGACGCGTTCAACGTCCCGCTCGTCACCGTCGTCGACGTGCCTGGCTTCCTGCCCGGCGTCGACCAGGAGCACGGCGGCATCATCCGGCACGGCGCCCAGCTGTTGTACGCCTATTGCGACGCAACGGTCCCACGCCTCCAGGTCGTCGTGCGGAAAGCGTACGGGGGCGCGTACATCGTGCTCGACTCGAAGTCGGTGGGCGCGGACGTCTCCCTTGCGTGGCCCACGAACGAGATCGCCGTCATGGGAGCGGAGGGTGCGGCGAACATCGTGTTCCGCAAGGAGATCGCCGCCTCCGCCGACCCGGAGGCGACCCGCCGCCGCAAGATCGCGGAGTACCGCGACGAACTCATGAACCCCTACTATGCCGCGGAACGGGGCCTCGTCGACGACGTGATCGACCCGGCGGACACGCGCTCGATCCTCATCAGTTCCCTGGTGGCGCTGCGGAACAAGCACGTGCAGCGACCCGACCGCAAGCACGGGAACCACCCGTGACCCCGGACATCAGGATCGAACGCGGTGACCCGTCACCGGACGAGGTCGCCGCGCTGGTGGCGGTGCTCGCCGGACTCTCCGTCCGGCGGCAGGAGCGACCCGAGCGCGCCAGGCCCGCGGCGTGGTGCGCGGGAACCCGGCCGCGCAACAGTTCCACGGCAGCACGGAGGTGCGAATCATGTCGTTGACCGTCGCAGAACGCGAGGAGTTCCTCGCCCAGCCGCACATCGCGGCGATCTCGGTCGTGGCGGGGAGCGGAAGGGGCCCGCTCACCGTTCCGATCTGGTACAGCTACCGCCCCGGTGGCGACGTCCTGGTGATCACGGGCGCGCAGTCGCGCAAGGCCGGTCTCATCGCCGAGGCGGGCCGGTTCAGCCTGATGGTGGAGACCATGACACCCCAGCAGGTCTGCTACGTCAGCGTCGAGGGGCCGGTGGTGCGCACGGAGGCGGGCACCGACGCCATGGTGCGCACGATGGCGACCCGGTACATGCCGCCGGACAGGCTGGAGGCCTACCTCGCCATGGCCAAGGCGCTGCACGGCGAGCAGGTCGCGATCTCGATGCGGCCGGAGCACTGGCTGTCCCGCAACCTGGTGCCGGTGTGAGCGGGGCGGGTGGTCGCAACCTGGTGCCGGTGTGATCAGGGTGGCTGGCCCGCCACCTGGTGCCGGTGTGAGCGGGGCGGGTGGTCGCAACCTGGTGCCGGTGTGACCAGGGTGGGTGGTCGCGGCGGTGTGAGCGGGGGCGGGTCGTCATGGCCTGGTGCCGGTGGTAGCGAGGTGGGTGGTCGCGGGACCGTGCCGCGGCCACCCACCCCGACTGGTGTCCTGACTCGGCGTGTGAGGCTTGCGTGGAGGTCAGCCGCCGGTCAGGTCGTCTGCGGGGCGGCCGTGTCGAGAGCGGCGAGCGTCACGACCTGCCCGCCGGCGCCCCACGTCCTCACCGCCTGCTCGTGGATCAGCACCCACACCCGTGCCGCGTCGGCGATGTCGAGCCCGGCCGCCTTCAGCACCACGGCCGTCGCCTCCCGCACCAGCCCGTCCCTGCGCTGGTCGGACAACGCGCCCGCCTGCACCCGGACGTCGACCCGGAACCGCGGGAGGTCGTCGGCCGCCGTGGTCTGCGCGCCCGCGGGCAGCTCGTGCAGGTAGGCCCAGGCCAGTGAGCGGATGAACTCGGTGTCCGGCAGGCCCTCCCACTTCAGCGCGATCGCGGCGAGGTCGCGCTGCACGGTTCTTCGTCCGGTGTCGGTCAGCGATCCGGCCGGCGCGGTCAGTTCGATCATCGGCATGGTCAGCCCCGTTCTCGACGAGTTGTGGTGTTCACGGCCACCGGGCGGCCCGGCGGGAGGTCGTGGTCGTGCAGCCAGGCGAAGGCGTGCCGGTAGAGCCCGGCCAGCCGCTCGGGTTCGTCGTCCCCGTACAGGCCCTCGGGGACCTGCCTGCCCGAGATCGCGAGGTAGTAGCCGAGGTAGCGGAACGGGTACCTGATGCCCCGCAACACTTCCAGGTCGTAGGGGACCGCGGTGCCCGGCCAGGACGGCGTGAGGGTCC
The DNA here is from genome assembly GCF_042721515.1 of Lentzea sp. NPDC058436. Taxonomy (NCBI): domain Bacteria; kingdom Bacillati; phylum Actinomycetota; class Actinomycetes; order Pseudonocardiales; family Pseudonocardiaceae; genus Lentzea; species Lentzea sp. NPDC058436. Next base: position 1,749,078 of record NZ_JBHXLF010000001.1, on the reverse strand, counting down.
CGTTCTCGTAGATGCCTGTGAGCGAGGCGATCCGCCACGCGCCGCCCGTAAGGCACACCTGGTAGAGCAGGCGGCAGTGCGAGACGAGGTCGGCCTGCACGCCACCGATGGTGATGCGGTTGGCGATCGCGGCGCCGACCTCGGCCACCGCGCGGTCGGCGGCCACCGTGACGGCGGGCGGTGCGAGCCGGTGCACGGGCCGTTCGCCCGCGTCGAACATCCCGACCGATCCGGCCACGAACTCCTCCGCGGTTCCGTCGATCCAGCTCAGGAACACGGGCGCGCCTTCGAGGAAGCTCTCGCTCATCGTCGTCCACCAGCCGCGGTCACGGGCTTGGCGCTCGCACAGGATCAGGTTGCTCACTTCGGTCACCGCGTTCATGAAGATCACCGTTTCGCTCGTGGCTCAGGAGAGTCGTTCGAGGACCATCGCCATGCCCTGGCCGCCGGCCACCGCCACGGCTTCCAGGCCGAACTGCCGGTCGTGGTACCGCAACGAGGTGAGCAGGGTGGACGTGATCCGCGCACCGGTCATGCCGAGGGGGTGGCCGACGGCGATCGCGCCACCGTTGACGTTGACCCTGCCGAGGTCGATGCCGAGGTCCCGGTACGTCGGAACGACCTGCGCCGCGAACGCCTCGTTGATCTCGACGAGGTCGATGTCACCGGCCGACAACCCGGCGCGTGCGAGTGCGCGCCGGGACGCCTCGACCGCGCCGTGGCCCATGATCTCCGGTGACAGCGCGGAAACACCGGTCGAGACGATGCGGGCCAGCGGGGTGAGGCCGAGGTTCCTCGCCTTGACGTCGGACATGACGACCAGCGCGGCCGCGCCGTCGTTGATCGGGCTGCAGTTGCCCGCGGTGACCAGGCCGTCCGGCCGGAAGGCGGGTCGCAGCCCTGACAGCGCCGCGAGGGTCACGCCCGCGCGGGGGCAGTCGTCCGCCGCGACGACCGTGCCGTCCGGCATCGTGACCGGTGTGATGTCCTCGGCCCAGAAGCCGTTCGCGATCGCCTTCTCCGCGAGGTTCTGCGACCGGACGGCGAACTCGTCCATCTCCTGGCGCGACACGTTCTTCAGCCGCGCGAGGTTCTCGGCGGCGAGGCCCATCGGTGTGTAGACGTCCGGCAGATCGCTGTTCCCGGCGAACCGCGGGTTGCGCGTGTCCGGCCAGGTGTCGGAGCTGCCGTGCACGAAGCGCGAGAAGGTGTCGACGCCCGCGGAGACGAACACGTCGCCTTCGCCCGCTTTGATGGCGTGCAGGGCCATCCGGGTGGTCTGCAGGCTGGACGCGCAGTACCGGGTGACCGTGCAGCCGGGCAGGTGGTCGTACCCGAGTGCCACGGCGACCACGCGAGCCATGTTGAAACCCTGCTCACCGCCGGGCAGACCGCACCCCAGCAGCAGATCGTCGACGTCCACGGGATCGAGCTCGGGAACCTGGTCCAGCGCGGCACTGACGATCTGCGCGGTCAGGTCGTCAGGACGGATGCTCGTGAGCGATCCCTTGTGCGCACGGCCGATCGGGGAGCGCACGGCGGAGACGATGACGGCTTCGGGCACGGCGTCACCCCTCCCCGCCGAGCGGGCCGATCTTGGTGCCGGCGTAGCTCCTCGTGGCGACCACCATCCGGCGGTGGAAGCTCATGACCAGCTCACCGTCCTGGTTGCGCGCCCTGGTCTCCACGTCCACCGAACCGCGGTCCGGCCTGCCGTCCACGGGCTCCTTGGCGAGGACCTCGCTCTCGCCGTAGATCGTGTCCCCGTGGCGCACCGGCGCGAGGTGCCGGACCCGGTCGAATCCGAGGTGCCCGAGCGCCTTCCCGGTGACGTCGGCCTCGGAGAGCCCGACCAGCAGGGAGAAGACGTAGGTCCCGATGACCAGCTGGCTCTCCAGCCTGGTCGCGGACTTCGAGTGGTGGGCGTCGAGGTGGATGGGGTGCCGCACCATCGTCAGGAGGCAGAAGAACTGGTGGTCGGACTCCGCGACGGTCTTGCCCGGCCAGTGCCGGTACACGTGCCCGACGGTGAAGTCCTCGAAGTACCTACCGAACGACATGGCTCGCCCCCGTGTCGCTGAGGGCCGGGCCGCCGGTCCAGGTGCCGATGACCAGCTCCATCGTGATCCCGGGCCCGAAGCCCGCGATGAGCCCGACGTCGCCTTCCGCGGGACCTGCTTCGGCGATCCTGCGGAAGACGTCGAAGACGCTGGCCGACGCGATGTTCCCGTAGTCCCGCAGGGTCGCGAGACTGGGCAGGAGTGCCTCGCGGGGAACACCGCCCGGTTCGTGCAGCGCGTCGAGGATGCGCGGGCCGCCGCAGTGGATCGCGTAGAAGTCGAGCTCCGGCAGGTTGCGGCCGTTCTCCGCGACGAACTTCGTCAGCACCGGCATCGCGTCCCGGAACGCGCCGGGCACTCCTTTGTGGAGCCTGAAGTGGAAGCCGGAGTTCGTGACGTCGTAGGAGATCCAGCTCGCCGTGTTCGGGATGAGGTGCGAACCGCGTTCCTCCAGCAGCAGCCCCGGCACGGCGTCGTCGCCGCGGATGACGGCGGCGGCGACGGCGTCGCCGAACAGCCCGTCGGAGAGCAGGTTTCCCACCGCGAGGTCGTCCGGCTGGAAGAGCAGCGAGCAGAACTCGCAGGACACGATCAGCACGTTCGAACCGGGTCGCGCCCGGCAGAAGTCGAACCCGCGGTTGATGGCTGCGCCCCCGGCGGCGCAGCCGAGCTGGACGATGGGGATCTGCGTGGTGTCGAGCCGGAAGCCCATCTCGTTGATCATCCACGCCGTCATCGCCGGCATCTGGTAGGCGCTGCACGTCACGAAGATGATCGCGTCCACGTCCTCGACGGCGAGCGAGGCCAGCCGCAGCGCCTGCTCGACCACGGGAGGCACCCTGGTTCTCGCCTCCTGCTCGAAGACGCGGTTGCGGTGCTCGAAGTCCACACTGGTCAACGTCTCCCGCACCGGCCTGATCAGGTGGCGCTTGAGCACACCGGTGTTCTCGATCATCCTCGTCGCCAGAGCGAGGTGCGGGTGGCCCGCGAACATGCGCCGGCCGAGCTCCACGGTCTCCGCCTGGGTCACCACGTGTTCGGGAACCGCTACCGCAGGGGTGCACAGAACAGGCACTGCCGTACCTCCGGAGGGGGTGGGGGGAAGAAGCGGATGCGACTGATCGCATCTGCTTGCCCGATCTCACGCCCGCCTCCGACGTACTGCCAGTGCTCGTTCCCCGCGTGCCTCCGGCCGGGCAACATTCGTGCACATTGGGACAACGGCTCTTCGGGCGGCGCCGCTGTTCGCTGTGGACCGTCCTGCGGGAACGGTCTCGCGTGTGCTAGCGCGTGCGTTCGCCGACGCGGACCGAGAACCGCTTGGACGGCCCCGGCGCCGGCCGCAGCGTGCGGGGGAGCACGTAGTCCGGTGACGGCAGCGTGACCGTGCGCGTGTGGAAGATCCGTGCCGCCATGAGCGCCATCAGCACCTCGCCGAGCGACTGGCCGATGCACCGGTGCGTGCCCCGTCCGTACGGCGAGTACGCGCCCTTCGCGCGGTGCTCCAGCCGCGGCGGCGAGTACCGGTCGACGTCGAAGGCCCGCGGGTTCGGGAAGTACTCCTCCATCAGGTGCGGGATCGCGATGGCGAAGAAGACGTCCGTGTCGGCGGGAATCCGGTACGACTCGAACACGAACTCCTGCGTGGTGCGACGCGGAAGACCGACGACCACGGGCCACAGCCGCATGGTCTCCATGATCGCGCCGTTGGTGGCCGTCATGGCCCTGAGCGCGGCGACGTCCACCGGCCTGCCGTCGAACAGCTCGTCCGCCTCCGCGACGACGCGGGCGTGCACGTCCGGATGCTTCGTGATCGCGTAGACGGCGCTGGCGAGCGCGTTCGCGACGGTGTCCATCCCGGCGAAGTAGGGGATCAGTGCGAGCAGGTTCAGGTTCTCCCGCGGCACCAGGTCCGGCTGCTGCTCGTGCAGGTCGAGCAACCGGGAGATCAGAGGCGGGAGGCGCCGGTCGTGACGCCGGCCGGCCAGGACCGACCTCAGGTAGTCGCGGCCGAGCCGGCGCGCCCGGTCGCGGGCACGCCGGTAGCGCGGCAGCTTGAGCCACAGCGGCGGGCGCAGGTTCGCGAACACCACGGCGATGATCTGGCTCCAGAAGTAGCGCAGGTCGTTCGCCGCCTTCCGCGGCACGGGGGTCGTCATCAACGTGCCGAGCTGATCCACGACCAGGTCCTGCACCGCGCGCATCACGTGGACGTCCGCACCGGCGGGCCAGTCGTGGTCGAGGAACTCGTCGAGTCGCTCGACCAGCGTGCCCAGGTGCCCCTCGGTGATCCTGTCCGAGTACTCGTGCATGAGTGCGGCCCGCAGCTCCAGGTGCCGGTCGCCGTCCATGCCCACCAGCGACTCGGACGCCTCGAACTCGTCGGCCACCTCGCGCACCAGGTCGATCTGGCGCAACACCTCCCTGGCACGGCGGGACCCGAGGAACGTCGCCGCCTCCGCTCCCGCCAGCACCAGCATCCTGCGTCCTGGCACCGGAACCCGGAAGACGGGACCGTGCGTCCGGTAGGAGTCGAGGAAGAACTCCTCCATGCCACGCAACATCCTGGGCACGCACCCGAGCACCGGCAGTCCGGGCACCTCGGGGATCGGCTTCTCGGCGGTGGCGCCGGACTCGTCGTGCTGTTCGTCGTGCTGAGGACAACCTGACATGTACGACCTCCGGATCGTTCCCGCGGGCGGGGAATCGGGACGGGATCAGTGCGTCAGCGAGCCGGCCACCGCTCTTCTGCGGATCTTGCCGGTCTCGCGGCTTTCGGCCCTGGTCGGGCGCGCGGTGGTACGTGACGTCGGTGAAGTCGAAGCCCTCGACCGGCTTCCACGACGACGGGTCGAAGAGCTCCTGGTCACCCACGCGAGCGACACTAAAGCGCGGTGCAGGCGAAACGAAGGCGGAAGCGCCGGAGGGGCAGCATGTTCGTACGCCTGGGCAACCTGGCCAGTCCGATGTGGATCGGTGGCGTCCCTCGCGGCTCGGTCCTGGTCGAGTGGAGCTTTCATGCAAGGAGCGAGGTACGGCGGGACGTTCGCCTTCGTCGAGCATTTCGGAGCTGCATAGGGTCGGGAAAACCTGCCGGCGCTAAGGAAAGCGGTGCTTCGGATGAACAGTCCTCTCGACACGGTCACACCGGAGACCTCGGCCGTCTACCTGTTCAGCGAGGCGCTGGGCTACCTGCGTGCCGCCGCGTTGCGGTCGGTCGCGGTGCTGGGGATCGCCGACCGCCTCGGTGACGATGCCCGTCCGGTGGAGCAGCTCGCCGAGGAGACCGGTGCGGACGTGGAGTTCTTGCGTCGCGTGCTGCGACTGCTCGTGAAACGAGGGATCTTCCACGAGGACGCTGAAGGACGGTTCGCGCTGGCCCCGCTCGGGCAGGCGCTGCGGACCGACTCCCGTTCGTCCGCGGCGTGGGGCATCCGGATGGTCACCATGAACCACGCGTGGCACAGCGCGTTCGACCTGGTCGAGTGCGTGCGCAGCGGGCGTTCGGCCGCGGAGACGCTGTTCGACAGGTCGTACTTCCAGTTCATCGAGGGCGACCGCGCGGAGGCGGATCTCTTCCACCGCGGCATGGCGAGCCTCTCGGCGGCGGCCCGCAGGCTGGCGCTGGAGAGCTACCGGTTCCCGGAAACCGGTGTGGTCGTGGACGTTGGCGGTGCCACGGGCGGGTTCCTGCGCGACATCCTGCTCACGTCGCCCGGCCTGAGGGGCGTTCTGTTCGACCGCGACCACGTGGTCCCCGGTGCGGTGCCGGAAGGAGTCGGTGCCGACCGGTGGTCCGAGGTGGCCGGCGACTTCTTCGAGTCGGTTCCGTCCGGCGGCGACGTCTACGTCCTCTGCTACGTCCTCCACGACTGGAACGACGAGGACTGCGTGCGCATCCTCCGCACCGTGCGAGCGGCGATGGAGACCGGTGCTCGACTCGCCGTCTTCGAGTCGGTGGTGCTGCCCGAGAGGGATGCCGACGACGTGCAGATGATGGACGTGATGATGCTGATGATGCAGTCGGGTCGCGAGCGCACCGCGGACGAGTTCGGCGTGCTGTTCGAGAAGTCCGGCTTCCGGCTCGAACGCGTGGTGCCCGCGCAGGGCGTGCTCGCCGTGGTCGAAGCCGTCGCGGTCTGACCACCTCGTCCACATGAGCGCTCGCGAGCGACCGCTGTTCCACGGGACCGCGCCACGGGCGTGCGACCGCTGGGGGTGTTGTCCCTGATGTCCGTGCCCCGCAACGGAGGGAGCGACTACGCGGAGTACCTGCGCCTGGCGCCTCTCCTCGACCTGCAACATCCGAGGTACCCGGCCGAGGACGCCTGGACGCACGGTGACGAGCACCTGTTCATCGTCGTCCACCAGAGCTGTGAGCTGATGCTCCGGCAGGTCCTGATCGACCTGCGGCAGGCCGCTCGCGTCATGTCCTCTCCGGACTCGGGCCGGGACCTGGAGATGTGTGTCGGCAACCTGCGTCGCAGCGGCGAGGTGGTCGGGCTCGTCACCGGCCTGACGTCCGGGCTCTACTCGATGCGCGTCGACTCCTTCGCCTCCTTCCGGCCGTTGCTCGGCAACGCGAGTGGCGCTCAGTCGGCTCAGTTCCGCGAGCTGAGACTGGTTCTCGGACTTTCGGGCGAGCGCAACGGCCTTCTCTTCGAGGCGTTCGAGGCACTGCTCGCCGACACCGGTTGTCAGATCGGTGACGTCTTCACCGGTCTGAGCCCCGACCACGTCGTCAGGCGCGTCGCCGACGCGATGCTGACGCTCTCCGAGTCCGTCTGGCAGTGGCAGAACCAGCACCTGCGGCTGGCCGCGTGGATGCTGGGCGACGCGGGAGGGACGGCCGGCAGCAGTGGTGCCGCCTACCTGGAAAGGCGCACCGCGGCACCGTTCGGGACGTTGTGGCGGGCGCGTTCCTCGGTGCACGACCAGAACGCCTCCACCGTCCGCGCCGAAGGTGCGTGATGTCGCGCGGATGACTCCGAACACGGCGAACAGGATCCGATCATGACGACCTCCACTCCCCGGCGACGGGAGACGAACGACCAGGCGCGGCACGCGGCATCCGAGGAGCTGATGCTGATCACGGCGGGTTTCTGGAGTTTCAAGACGCTCGCCGCCGCCGTCGACCTGGGACTGTTCGCGTTGCTGCGCGACGGACGGTGCCTGAACCGTGCCGAGGTCGCGGCCGAGCTGGGCATTCCGGACCGTCCCGCGGACATGCTGCTGGCCGCGTGCGCCTCGTTGGGGCTGCTGCGCCGCGAGCGGGACGGCTACACGAACGACGACCTCGCGGAGGACCTGCTGGTGCCCGGCAGGCGCCGGTACTTCGGGGACTTCGTCCTCTACGCCGACCGCCGCGAGTACCCGGCGTGGCTCAGCCTCGGCGAGGCGCTGCGCACGGACCGCCCGCAGACCTGGAACCCCGACGAGCAGGAGACCGGGTACGCGGTCGAGGACGAGGTGATGACCGCCCTCTTCTGGAACGCCATGCACTCGCTGTCCAGCTCGACGGCCGAGGCACTGGCCGACGCGGTCGACCTCGGCGGCCACCGGCGGCTCCTGGACGTCGGTGGTGGTTCCGGCGCCTACAGCCTGGAGCTGTGCCGCCGCAATCCCGAACTCATGGCCACGGTGTACGAACTGCCGCACGTGTGCGAGCAGACCGCCGGCCGCATTGCCGAGGCGTCCCTGGAGCATCGCGTGGACGCCGTGGCAGGAGACTTCCGCGCGCCGGGGGCCGCGTTGCCCGCCGGCCACGACGTGATGCTGTTGAGCATGGTGCTGCACTGCTTCGACGAGGCGGCGTGCCGCGACCTGCTGCGCAAGTGCCGCCAGGCGATCGAGCCCGGCGGCACGATCCTGATCAGCGAGTTGCTGCTCGACGAGGACCGCGGCGGGCCACCACTCGCGGCGCTGATGGGGATGAACATGGTCGTGGAGTCCCAGGGCGGTCGCAACCACTCTGAGCTCGACTACCGCACCTGGCTCTGGGACGCGGGTTTCGAGGACGCCGAGGTCGTCCGGTTCCGCGGTGCGGGGGCCAACGGTGTGGTCGTGGCACGGGCAGGGGCACGGCCATGAGGTTCGACCTCTTCTGCAGCCTGGCGCAGACACCGCGCCCGGACGGGTTGCCGCCGCACGCGACGGTCCTGCGCGAGTTCCTCGACCAGGCCGTGCTCGCCGACGAACTGGGCTACGAGTGCGTGTGGGTCGCGGAGAGCCACTTCAGCAGCGAGGTGCAGAAGCGCCACCGGCGCCCGGTGATTCCACATTGGACGGGCGAGGTGGGCGTCAACACGGACGTGTGCCAGCTGGCGCCACAGGTGTTCGCACGCACCAGCCGGATCGACGTGGGATCCGCGATCCTCAACATCGTCGCGGGCGGCGGACCCGTGGTGGCGGCGGAGCGCGTGGCCACCGCGGTGGCCTGGCACGGACTCGACCCCGCCGAGCGGCGTCGCCTGCGGATCGGCTTCGCGGGCGGGCGGTTCGACTTCATCGCCCGCACCACCGGTGTCGCACCACGCGGCGAGTGGGAGGCGTTGGCGTGGCCCCAGGTCAAGCGGGCGCTGTCGTGGGAGGCCGGCGAGGTGTTCGTGCGCCTGCTGCGCGGTGAGACGCTGGCCGCCCAGGACGTGGCGGAGCGCTGGCTCGAACGAGAGGACTTCCCGGACGCCGACGCGTTCGCGCGGGTCGCCTCGCTCGCCGGTGCGGCAGGGCGGGAACGGGTGCGGGTGCCGAGGCGCTGGGACTTCGAGGCGACCAGGATCGTGCCGGACCGCCGCACCGGCCTGCTGCGCCTGTACGCGGGCACGCACGACGCCGGCCTGCAGACCCACCTCAACGAGTTCTTCCCGGTCCGCGCCTTCAACCTCAGCATCACCGCCCCCGCGGTGATCGAGGAGACCCACACCCGCCTGACCGGCGACTACCACCCGGACGGCGGGAAGTGGCAGCGGAGTTACATGCCGCGCACGACCTTCGTGTTCCTCGACGCGAGCGCGGGCGCCTCTCGTGCCACGCGCCGTGACCGCGCCCAGAACCACGCTCGCGAAGCGCTCACGGCGTACTGGCGGGCGATGGAAGGCACGCTCGACGACCGCAGGGTCGCCGACGCCGTGGACAACGCACTGGTGGGTGCGCCGGAGGACGTCGCGGACCAGATCGTCCACCGCTTCCACCCCGACGACCGGCTGATGCTCTGGTTCGACTTCTTCGCGCAGGACGGAGACCAGGTGCTCACCGGGATGCGCGACTTCCGGCGTCACGTGGTGCCCCTGCTCGAAGACGCCGGTGTGCCCGCGCATGCCTGACGCGCCACGGCACGAACCGCTCGCCCACGTCCTGCGGGCAGGGCTGGTGGAGAGCGTGCACCACGGGTCGATGATCGTTCTCGATCCGGCGGGCGAAGTGCTGTTCGCCGCGGGAGAGCCGGACGCCGTGCACCACCCGCGATCGACGCTGAAACCGGTGCAGGCCATCGCGATGGTGCGACTCGGGCTCACCCTGCCGGCGGACCTGCTGGCGCTCGCCGCGGGCAGCCACTCCGGCGAGGAACGGCACGTCGAGGGTGCCCGCGAGCTCCTCTCGCTGCACGACCTGAGCCCGGAAGACCTGCGCAACCCGCCGGAGCTTCCGATGGATCCCGAGGTCAGGCGTGCCCACCTCGCGGCGGGACGCGGGCGCGAGAAGCTCGCGCACAACTGTTCGGGCAAACACGCCGCCATGGTGGCCACGGCCCGTCTTCGCGGCTGGTCCACTGTGGACTACGAACGCGCGGAACACCCGGTGCAGCAGGCGATCGCCGCCACCGTCGCGGAACTGTCGGGCGAGACGCCCGCGCACGTCGCCGTCGACGGCTGTGGTGCGCCGGCCTTCGCGCTCACCCTGCGCGGTCTGGCACGCGCCATCGGCGTGATCGCCGCCGGCCGGGAGGGGACCGCCGCGGCGGCGGTGGCGGCCGCCATGCGTGCCCACCCCGAGATGGTGGGAGGCACGGGACGCGGCGTCACGGCACTGCTCCGCGCCGTGCCCGGCGTCGTGACCAAGGACGGCGCCGAGGGCGTCCAGGTCGCCGCGCTCGCGAACGGCTGTGCGGTCGCGGTCAAGGTGGGCGACGGTGCGGCACGCCCTCAGACCCAGCTGATCGCCGCCGGACTCCTGCTGTGCGGAGTGGCGAGCGAGCACCTCGCCGTCCTGCTCGACGGCGCGCTGGGCGACCGGCCCGACGGAGTCCGCTTGACCGCACCACTGCGCGGAGCCGTTGAGCAGGCAGGCGAACTCCGCACCGTGCCGGCCGGCGCGATGCTGCAGCCAGTGCGGTCAGGCGGGGTCGGTTAGGGGATGTCGGGCGCCACACGATGCCCGTGGAGGAACCGGTGGACCCAGGCTTCGAGATCGGTGACCGGCTCCGCGAACGCGCGCATGATCACCGGACCCGCCAGTGCGAACAGCGCGTCTCCCGGTGACTCGGCGACGAGCGCTCCTCGCCTTTGGTGGTGCCGGATCACCTCGTCGGCCTGCCGCAGCACATCGAGGTCCATTGTGGACGATCCCGGCTCGTGCCGACTCCGGCAGTGACGCAGGACGAGGAGCAGGTCGGCGGCCACGTCACCGGTGGGCAGGAGGCGGTCCGGCGCGGGGGTGGGGCGACTGCGCACGGCCTGCTCGACGAGGTTCGCCTTGGAGGTGAACCTGCGGAACAGGGTGGACTCGTTCACCCCGGCCGCCTCGCCGATCGCACGGGTCGTGGTCCGGTCGTACCCGCGTTCCGCGAGCAGGTCCAGGACCGCGTCGAACACGGCCCCGTCGGTGACCCGGCCGGTCACCGGTGTCGCCAGAGCAGTTCGCCGTTCTCCTGCAGGGACGCGTAGAAGTCCGGCAGCTCGTCGAACGCGCTGAAGGACTCCACGACGACGCGGCTCACACCGGAGGTGTGCAGGGTGCTGTGGAGCCGGAGGGTCGACGCGAGCACTGCTCGATCCGTGGTGTGGCAGTCGAACCCGACGAGGTAGGTCTTGCGGGCCGCGTCGTCGCCCTGTTTGCGCCATGCCGCGTGCAGGCTCGTCGCTCCCGGTGTCGCCTTGACCTCCTGCGTCGCCTCGTCGTCCAGCAGCACGTACCGGGTCGAGGCGGCGACGTGCGCGTTGGGGAGGGCGGTCGCCCTCTCGGTCTGGCAGTCGTGGTGGTGGAGGTGGTCCGCGACGCCGGTGCCGTCCTGCCGGTGGAGCCGGTCGCGCAGCATCACCAGGTAGTCGGGTGAACAGGTGCCGGCCTTCGCCATGAGCTGCCTGCGCAGCGCTCGGACGCGTGCGACCTGGGCGAGATCGGACCTGCCTGAGAACTCTTCCACGCGTTTCCCCGCCTCGGTCAGCTCAGGCTCGCGCACGGCGTGACGGGCCCGCCCGCGTCAGTGCCCGCGGACTCCCAGCGCAGCTGGGCGAACGTCGCCTCGAACGGCGCTGTCGTGTGCACCAGGAACGGCACGTCGACGTTCGAGGGGTCCAGCCCGCCGGAGGCGAAGCACTCCAGCGGGATCCTGACCGTGGTCTTCTGCCCGGGAGGCAGCTGCTGGAACAGGCCGGTGGCGTTCAGCGGTGCCTGGCAGGGGTAGTGGCAGTGCATGGCGAGGGAGACCTGGGCCGTCGGGGCCCTGAGGAGCACCACGTCGAAGGTCAGCGTGCCCGACTTCAGGAACGGGCGCGCGTCGAGCTTTCCCTGGGAGTTCTGCAGGTAGAACTGCCCGGCTCCGTTGCCCGTCCAGGTGACCTTCCTGCCGTCCCGCGTCGAGTTGACGTCGGCGGGGCTCACGGAGATGGCGGGCTGGGTCACGCTGCCGTCCGCGGACAGCGGCGTGCCCGTCCAGTTCGCGTCCGAGCCGATCAGACTGCGGAACGGCGAGACGTCCTTGCCGTCGCGGACGAAGTCGGGCGGCTGCGAGCTCGGCGCGGGGGAGTCGGGTGAGGTCCTGCCCACGGGTGCCGTGCTCGTGTCCGGGCCGTCCCCGGTCAGCACGACCGCGGAGATCGTGCCGGCACACAGAAGTGCGGCGGCAGCCGCGGCGGCGAACACGAGCCTGCGCCGTCCGAACCGCGCCATCGGTGTCGTGGGCTCCGGTGGCCCGGCCGGCAGCGAGGGGCGGTGAGGCGTGAACGGTCCCGTCACGCTCGGCGGCCCCACCCGTGGAGGTGGCGCTGGAGGGAGAGGGATGCGTTGTGGCGTGGGAGCGGTGTGACGGGGCTTGGTGATCTCGTGTCGCGCCACGGTGGCCGCGCCGAGCGCCACCCCGAGCTTGGGGTGCAGCCCGCGCCGCAGCGGCTTGCCCAGCGCGGTCGACACGGTGTGCGTGACGAGGGGGATCCGGGACGACCCGCCCACGAGCAGCACGCTGGCGAGGTCGGTGGGCTTCAGCCCCGCCGAGCTCACGGAGCGGATGAGGGCCTCGGTGGTGAGGTCCAGGTGCGGTTTGATGACCTGGTTGAACTCGGACCGGCTCACCTTCACCTTGCGCGGGCCGTCGGGCAGCGCAAGGTGCAGGACGGTGTCCGGTTCGGTGGACAGGGCCTCCTTGGCCTCCTTGCAGGCCTGGCGGACGCCGTGCAGCGCGCGGGCCTGCTCGGGATCGGCCGGGTCCAGCCTCCCGATCTCCCCGTCCAGGCGACTGTCCACAAAGGTCAGCAGTGACTGGTCGAAGTCGATTCCGCCCAGCTGCTCGACGCCCTCCGGCGTGCCGAGGATCTCCATGCCGTGAGGTCGCGCCCGGAGCACGGTCGCGTCGAACGTGCCCCCGCCGAGGTCGTACACGCCGATGAGCTCACCGTCGCCGAGCCTGCGTTCGACGGAGTGGTGCATGGCCGCGGCCTCGGGTTCGGTGATGATGCGCCAGTTCTTCAGCCCGGCCAGGCGCGGCACCTCGGAGAAGTGCTCGCGGCGGTACGGGCCCCACACCGCGGGGCAGGTGAGCACGACGGACTCGGGAGCGCATCTCTGCGTCGCCGTCACGAACGCGATCACGTCGCGCAGCTGCGCCGCCATCAACGCCGCCGGCGACCTCACGGCCTCACCGATCTTGAGCGGTGCCGGGTCCGCGAGGCGCCGCTTGTGGCCGACCGACGAGCGCTGCGGCCGCTTCCTGGCCTCGCCGTCCGCCGCCTCTCCGGTGATCAGGTCGCCGTTGTCCGTGAGGTACACGACGGAGGGCACGGTGACGTCGCGTCCCAGGGGGACGGCGCGGGTGCCGGAAGCGTCCGACACCGCCGCCGCGGTGTAGGTCGTGCCGAGATCGACACCCAGACCGTAGGACATCCACGAACTCCTGTTGTGTGACGTGGGAGGCAGCGTTCGATTGAACTGGGGATGCGGCCGGGCGCGCACGCTCATGTTGATCGCCCGGTACGTAGAGGCAGAGAAGCTGCCTCTTAGTACGGCTCGGCTGTCCGGGAAGTGTTCGACTGCAACACTTTTCCGGTGATCGTCTGGTCGAACCGGTGAGGTGCCGCGGGGCGTTGGCACTGTGCGCCCTGCTGCTGCTCGGGTCGTGCGCTCCTTCGCTGCCCGGCTGGGAGCTCGTCTTCGCCGACGAGTTCGACGGCGACCGCGGCGAGGCGCCGGACCCGCGGTGGTGGACGGCGGCGACCGGGGGCGGCGGCTGGGGCAACGAGGAGTTGCAGGACTACGACGCGCGCAACGCCGAGCAGGACGGCGACGGACACCTCGTGATCACCGCCGACCGGGCCACCGGCGGGACCTGCTGGTACGGCTCCTGCGCGTACTCCTCGGCGCGGCTGCACACCTCGGGGAAGTTCAGCCGGCTGCACGGACGGTTCGAGGCACGGGTGCGGGTGCCGCAGGGGCGGGGGCTGTGGTCCGCCTTCTGGATGCTGGGAGAGGGCGACGCCTGGCCGTACGCCGGCGAGATCGACGTGATGGAGCACCTCGGTTCGGAACCCGACGTGGTGCACGGAACGCTGCACGGGCCGGGCTACTCGGGCCCGCAGGGACCGACCGCCAGCACCCGTTCGCCCGGCGCGACGCAGGACTTCCGCACCTACGCCGTCGAGTGGGAGCCGGGGTCGGTGACGTGGCTGGTCGACGGCAGGGCCACCGCCACCTTCACCCCGGCGACCCTGCCGGCGGGCGCGCGCTGGGTGTTCGACCGCCCGCACCACCTGCTGCTCAACCTCGCCGTCGGCGGGCGGTGGCCAGGGCCGCCGGACGGCACGACCCCGTTCCCGAGCCGGCTGGTCGTCGACCACGTCCGGGTCTACGAACGAGCGGGGTAGGGACTTCTCAGCGCCCGCTCGTGCTGGCGGCGGGGGTGGAGGACGACGGGGTCGTGCTCGGGGCGGACGAACGGCTGGACGAGGTCGCGGTGGGGCTCGCCGAGGTGCCGGGAGCCGAGGTCGTCACCGGTCCGGGAACGGGCTCGGGCGTGCGGGTGACCGCGGTCTGCCTTCGCTGAGTCGCCTGGGGCGGTTGCGTCGTGGGTGCGGACGAGGGTGGCACGACAGCAGGTTCGCCGGTGCTCGGCGGCACGAGGCTCGGCACGGCTATCGAACGGGAGGCCGGCACCACGTTCGGCGCGGTGCTCGACGCCGGCGTCCTGGCGACGTGGCCGATGCCCGTCGTGATCGTGAGGAGCAGGGCCGACGAGCAGAGGACGAGCAGCGGAAGGCGCCTCCGTCCGGGCGCGAACCGCGAGGTCTTCTCGGACAAGGAACTTCTCCTGGCGCTGGGACGTGGTGGGGACGAGGACACGTCAGTTCTCGCCGACGTGCGGCGCAGGGGCGGGCAGGAACTCCGAGTCCGGGAAGTTCCTCTTCAGGGCGGCGGCCCACGCACCGGAGGCGATCATCTTCGCGAGCGCCTCGTCAACGCGCTGCCGTCCTTCGTCGTCGCCCTTGCGCAGGCCGATCCCGTAGCGCTCCTCGCTGAACCTCCTCCCGACCAGCCGCAGCAGCTCGGGGTTCTTCGCGGCGTAGCCGGCCAGGATCAGGTCGTCCGTCGTCACGGCGTCGACCTGCATGGCCAGCAGGGCGTTGACGCACATGTCGAACCTGGCGTACTCGACGAGGCGGACGGTGGCCGCGTGGTGCTGCCGGACCCGTTCGCTCGACGTGGTGCCCTGCACGGTGCAGAGCCGCCGGTCGCCGAGATCGCTCGGGCCGTTGATGGTCTTCTCGCTCTCGCGCACGAGCAGGTCCTGGCCCGCGGTGTAGTAGGGCCCCGCGAACGACACGTGCTGCTGCCGTTCCTCGGTGATCGAGTAACTCGCGACGACCAGCTGGACCTCACCCCGGGTGATGGCGCTCTCCCGGTCGGCGAGCAGGACCTGCTTCCAAGTGATGCCGTCCGCGGGTACCCGCAGCTCCTGCGCGACGTACTTCGCCACGTCCACGTCGAAACCGCGGACACTGCCGTCGGGCAGGCGCTGACCGAGCCCCGGCTGGTCGAAGGTGACACCGATGGTCAGGTGGGCTTCCGCGCTGGTCGAGAGGACCGGGGAGAGTGCCCGTGGGCCACCGCAGCCGCCGGCGCCGATCATGGCGCACGTCACCAGCAAGGCCGCGGTGAGGGCTCTTCGAGGCGTTGACAAATCCATCTCCGATGGGCAAAAGAAACTCATTCGTGATCGCGCCGAGATTAGACGGATTCGTTGCGCCTGAAGGGGTTCGGAACTTTGGTGAGGCGATTTCTGCACCTACGTGCAACGTCGGTCTGTGGCAGTGCCGGAAGCGGAACGGCGTGAACCGCCGGGCCGTCCGGTGCAGAATCGGCCGTACATTCGTGCAACGGAGTTTTTGTCAATCCGTTCACCCGGAAGAAGTACCGATTTACTTCGACGATGAGCAACTGCTGGACCACTCACCGTGGTGGCGTCGTCGGCACGATCGATCCCGGGGAGGTGGCGGTGCTGCGCGCTTACGTGACGGCGTTGTCCGGCCTGATCGACCGTCGGCTGAGCGCCTACCCGGTGAGGACGGGGTTCGTGCCCGACACGCCCGACGAGTTCACGACGGACAGCCGGCTGCGTGCGATCGTCCAACTCGGACACGGGCTCGGACTCGACGAACCGGACGAGGTGCTGAGGGCCTGCGAGCTCGACAGCCTCACCGGCACGTGGTGCGCGCTGGCGCTCATGCTCAGGACCCTCCGCAACGCGCGCGGGCACGTGGAGCTCTCCCACGCCGACGACGTGGCGGCGTGGCAGCGGGGGCTGGACGACCTCAGCACCTGGGCGCTCGCGATGTCGGGCCGCACGCGTTCGGAAGTGGTGCTGTGGCGGACGTTCTCCTGGCTCAACGACATGGCCTCCGGGCTCGCCCGTGTCGTGGTGGCCGGAGGTGGCGTCGGCTCGGTGGGTCCGCTGGAGTCCAGACCTCGTCCCTGAACGGTCCCCGTGGCTCGACTCCTGGGAAGTGAAGGCTTGTCTTCGATCGACGCGGCGGAGGACGGGTTCTCCGCGCTGGTGGTCACGCCCGACACGCTGACGGGCGCACGTCTGGAGGCGGACCTGGTGCGGGCCGGTGCGCGTGCCGTGTGCCGGGAGAGCTCGGCCGGCGCGGCCGTGTCCCGTTGGGAGGCCGGGACGTTCGGCCTCGTGGTGGTCGACCTCGACCCGTTCGAGGTCGGCGTGACGGAGCTGGTGCGGCACGTGGGCGGATCCCCGTCCTCCCGGCTCATGTTGCTGGTGGCGCCCGAGGACGTCGCGCTCGCGGCGGACCTGGTGACGCGGTTCCGCAACGTCGGCCTCCTGGTCAAACGAGCAGAGCCACAGGCGGAAGACCCGCGTCCCACCGGGTTGCGCCCGATCAGCGACGTCGACCAGAACGTCCTGCGGATGCTCGCCGGCGGCCACTCGCTGCGGTCCATCGCCCGCTCGGTCACCCTGTCGCCGCACACCGTGAAGCGCCGGATCGCCTCCCTGCGCGCCGAACTGGGAGCCGCGGACCGCGCCCACCTGGTGAGCACCGCGATCAGGAACGGGCTCATCGGATGAGCACCGCCGCGTTGCGCGTTCGTGCGGTCCGCGGCAGGAATCCGGACAGTGAACGCGTCCGTCCCGTGTGGAGGGGGAGGTTCGTCTGCCTACTTTGGACGCAACCTTGAGTTTGCGGGGACACCATGGACGTTCGATCGAAGCTGGTGAGACACGGCGACGCGCTGTGCGAGGAGGTGAGCTCCTTCGCGGAGGAGCTCGGCGCCACCAGTCCGGCGCTCGCCACCGTCGCGTTGACCACGCTCGGCGACCTGGCCGACCGGGACACCCGGCACGCCAGGCTCCTGCCGGTCGTGCTGCTCGAAGCGCTGGGCCGGCCGGGAGCGCCCGCCCGGCCCGCCGCGGTCGTGTCGAGCCTCTGGTGGTCGGGGTTCGAACGCCTGAGGTACGCGCGCGGGCCGCACGCCGTGCGAAGCGCCATGGCGACGATGACCCTCCTGCCGCACCGGTACCTGGAGTCCCTGCCGGGCAGGAGCCGCGTCAGGGCGACCTGGAGCGAGGCGCTCACCAGGGCGACGACCTCGGCCGTCGACAGCCTGCTCGCCGCTTTCGCCCCACAGCCGCCGGTCATGACCAGGGAGCGCGTACTGGGTGAACACATGGCGACCTTCGGCGCGGCCTGTGCCAGGGACACCGCCATGGCCGCGTCCCTGGCGGGACAGGACGTCAACCGCTGGCGGCAGTTCGGCCTGATGCACGGTGTGCTGCAGGGCATCGCCGCCGATAGCGCCGACAACGCCGACGACGCCACCCGTGCCTGCCGTCCAGCGGCTGCGGGATGGTCGGCCGCGGGATCCTCAGTCGCGGGATGGTCGGCTGCGGGATCGTCGGCCGCAACGGGGATCGCACCTCCGCCGCCCTTGTTGCTCGCGCACGCGTTCACCGCGAACCCGGCCAACCAGGACCGCCTCGCGAGGCTCCGCAAGGAGGCCGCCACCGCGCCGAACGCGCGGGTGGCGCTCTGCGACCTCGCACACTCCGGGTCCGCGGTCCGCTCCTACAACCAGGACGTCGGACGCCTGCGCCTGCAGGTGCTCGACCTGCTCGCGGGGATCGTGGCCCCCGGTCCTTTCCGGACGGTGGTGGAGGAGTCGGTCGACGTCGCGGCCGAGGCGGCACTGGCACGCCCACGTGAGCTCCTGGGCGCCACCGCCGGGGCGTGAACGCGTTGCGGGGTGGCTGTTCGGGCTGAGTTCCTTCCCGAACAGCCGCATCGGGGCGGACATCGGGCTGCGCGGCGCGTTCGCCGGATTAGTGTCGGTTCACCGCCCGCATGGCGGCCTCGCGAACACCGCCCGCCTTGCGTACTCCGCTCGGCTCGCGAACATCGCCCGCCTTGCGTACTCCGCCCGCCTCGCGAACACCGCCCGCCAGACCGCCCCGGTGCTCCGTCCGTGCCGCCGCCATCCGCGGGGCACCGGGGCTTCCACCTCGCGCGCCGTCGATCTCCCGCCGCTGGCGCGCGAGGTCGTGGGCTGTGCCGTGGTTCGGGGCGACCGGTGCGCTTCGATCCGACGCCATGCGAGGCCGCCGCTCACGAGGGCCGGCGCGCCTCCGTCCACAACCGCCACGCGAGCGGGCTCTCGGGCGCGGAGCGGTCGCCGTTCTCCTGGAACGACAGGATCACGCGGGCACCGCCGAGCTTTCCGCGATCCACCCGGACGCCCCCGCCCGCCGCCTCAGTGGCGGTCCTGGCGATGCTGAGTCCCAGCCCCGTCGAGCCCCGTGCGCTGGAGCCGCGGCGCAGTGCGGCCTCGGAGTCCGCGATGCCGTCGCCCCCGTCCTCGACGACCAGTCTGGCCCAGCCGGCGTGCGCGACCACCTCCACCAGCAGGGGAGTGGGGGGTCGGGTGTGCTGGAAGACGTTGTCCAGCAGGACGTCCAGCACGGCCTCCACCGTGTCGCGGTTGAGCGGGACGGTCGCCGCGTCCGCGTGCAGTGCCAGTTCGCAGTGCCTGCCCTGGATCTCCGCGTGGACCGACCAGAACGCCATGCGCGCGGCCACCACGGCGACCAGGTCGCAGGTGCCGGCGGCTGTCGTCGGTGCCGTGGTGGCGAAGGCGCGGATCAGCCTGTCCACGTCGCGCTCCATCGCCACGACCGAGGCGCGGATGCGTTGGGTCGCCGGGTCGTCGTCCAGCGCGTCGACCTCCAGGTGCAGCGCCGTCAGGGGCGTGCGCAGGCGGTGGGACACGTCGGCGATCACCTCGCGTTCACGCGCCAGCGACTGCTTCGCCCCGTCGGTCGCCGCGTTGATGGCACCGGCGAGCGCGACGAGTTCGGGAGGGCCCGGTAGCGCGACTCGCTCGCCGTTGCCCGCAGCCTCGGTCAGCGCGCGGAGGGAGACGACGACGGGGTGGAAGAGGCGGCTCGCGAGGGCTGCGGCCGCGCGGCACGTGACGGCGAGGGCCACCAGCAGCACTCCCGCCTCCACCAGCGGCAACCGCGCCGGGGACGACGTGATCTCGACCCGCACCCCGCCACCGGGCGCGGCCAGGTGGCGGGCGGAGAGGTCCGCCGCCGGACCGGGGGTGGTGCCGAGGGTGCCGCCGTCCGGCAGCCGCACCAGCAGGCGGCCTTCCGGACCTGACCGGGTCCTGGCCACGGCACCGCGCAGCGCCTCCCGGTCCTGCGTGACCGCGAGAACCGCGGCGATCAGCTCGACGTCCCGCTCGTCCTGGAGGCGTTTCTCGCGGTCCCGCAAGGTCATCAGCGCGAACGACACGAGAACGGCGACGACGGTGACGAGGAGGAGCGCTGCCGACACCGCCCGGCGCAGCGCTCTCGTCACCGGGGAACCGCGAGCTTGAAACCAATTCCTCGAACGGTGTGGACGAACCGCGGGCGGGCGGCCGTCTCGCCGAGCTTGCGGCGCAACCAGGACACGTGCACCTCCAAGCTCCTCGTGTCACCATCGAACCGCTTGCCCCACACGCCTTCGCAGATCTCGTCGCGCGGTATCGCCTGACCGGCCTTGCGCGCGAGGAAGGTGAGCAGGTCGAACTCCCTGCGCGTCAGCGTGAGCGGGCGTTCTCCGAGAGCGGCTGAACGCACGTCGAGATCGATGGTGAGCTCACCGACGCGCAGCACCGCGACGGCGGGGCCACCCGCGGCGCCGGAACTCCTGCGCAGCAGCGCGCCGATCCGTGCGGTGAGATGACTGGCGGAGAACGGTTTGGTGATGTAGCCGTCCGCTCCCGCCTCAAGTGCGGACACGATCGAGTCCTCGTCCGTGCGCGCGGTGGAGACCAGCACCGGTGTGGTGGTGATTCCCCGCAGCATCCGCAACGCCTGCACGCCGTCGAGGTCCGGCAGCCCGAGGTCGAGCAGGATGAGGTCCAGGTCGATCGCCGCCGCCGCGCGCAGTGCCTCCGCCGCCGAAGCGGCCGGGTGGACCGTGTGCCCGAGTCCGTGCAGGGTCTGCGTCATCGCGGTCCGGATTGCGGCGTCGTCCTCGACCACCAGCGTTGCGCCCATCGTTCGACGGTAGTCGTGAAGTCGTTCCCCGGAAACGAACTTTCGGGCAGGTCTCGTGGTGTTTCGGTCACGTGAACGGCTTATGAAACCGTGTCGTCGCTTTAACTTCCTTTTAGGGCAACGACGTTTATGTTCGTCGCCGACCCGCACCAGCGGTGTTCTCAGTCACAGCTGTGGAGTTGGCGTGGCAGAAGTACTTCTCACCGGCCTGGGCAAGGCCTACGGCGACGGCACCCGCGCCGTGACCGAACTGGACCTCAGCATCGCCGACGGCGAGTTCCTCGTTCTCGTCGGGCCTTCGGGCTGCGGCAAGACCACCGCGCTGCGCATGATCGCGGGCCTCGAAGCCATCAGCGAGGGCACGATCACCATCGGCGACACGGTCGTGAACGACGTGCCGCCGCGTGATCGCGACGTCGCGATGGTGTTCCAGTCCTACGCGCTCTACCCGCACCTCAACGTGTACGACAACATCGCTTTCGGCCTCACGCTGCGCAAGCTGTCGAAGAGCGAGATCGACGAGCGCGTGCGCAAGGTCGCGGCGATGCTGGAGCTCGGCGACCACCTCGAACGCAAGCCGCGCAACCTCTCCGGCGGGCAGCGGCAGCGCGTGGCCATGGGACGCGCGATGGTCCGCGCGCCGCGGGTGTTCCTCATGGACGAACCACTGTCCAACCTGGACGCGAAGCTGCGCGTGCAGATGCGCGCCCAGATCGCGCGCATGCAGCGGGATCTCGGCGTCACGACCGTGTACGTCACACACGACCAGACCGAGGCGATGACCCTCGGCGACCGCGTCGCGGTGATGAAGAGCGGTGTGCTGCAACAGGTCGGCCCACCGCAGGAGCTGTACGACCGTCCGGTCAACCTGTTCGTCGCCGGCTTCATCGGCTCGCCCGGCATGAACCTCGTGGCAGGCAGGCTGACGCTGGACGACGACGACCGCCTCTGGGTCGAGCTGAACTCCGACGCCCTGCTGCTGCCGGAGTCCGTTCTGCACGACCGGCCCGGTCTGCGGAACCACGTCGGCAAGGACGTCGTGGTCGGCATCCGTCCGGAGGACATGGAGGACGCCACGCTCGTGGAGGCCTCCGAGGGCTGCATCCTGCACGCGGTCGCCGACCTCGTGGAAGCGATGGGGTCCGACGTGCTCGTGCACTTCCCGGTCGAGGCGGCCCCGGTGGTCACCGACGACACGCGGGCGCTGGCCGCGGACACCGGCGCGGACGACGTCCTGCCCGCCGCGGACGGCCGGTCGGTCCTCGTCGGCAGGTTCAGCCCCCGCACCAAGGTCTACGAGGGCCAGCCGGTGGCGGTCTGGGTGGACACGTCTCGCCTGCACTTCTTCGACCCGGCCAACGGGTCGTCAATCTGGTTCCAGGAGACCTGATGAGCGCTAAGAAGTTCACCGTCGCACTCGCGGCGCTGCTGACGCTGACCGCCTGCGGTTCCGGCTCCGCCGGCAGCGGTGAGGGCGGGCTGAAAGGGGCGACGCTCGACGTCGTCGGCACGTGGACGGGGGACGAGCAGGCCGCGTTCGAGGCGGTGCTCGCGGAGTTCTCGTCCCAGACCGGTGCCACCGTGCGCTACACGGCGGCGGGCGACGAGCTGCCCACCGTCCTGCAGACGAGAACGCAGGGCGGCACACCACCGAACGTGGCACTCGTGCCCCAGCCCGGCCTGGTCGAGCAGTTCACGAAGCAGGGCGTGCTGAAGCCGCTGAACGACGAGGTGAAGCAGACCGTCGCCGACAACTACGCGCCGATCTGGAGCAAGCTCGGCAGCGTCGGCGGCACGATGTACGGCATCACCTTCAAGGTGGCCAACAAGTCCACCGTCTGGTACGACTCCGACGCGTTCGAGACGGCCGGCGTCAGCGTGCCGAAGACCTGGGACGAGTTCATCGCCGTCAGCAAGACCGTCTCGGAGACCGGGACCGCCGCGGTGTCCATCGGCGGCGCGGACGGCTGGACGCTGACGGACTGGTTCGAGAACGTCTACCTGCGCACCGCCGGTCCCGAGATGTACGACAAGCTGGCGTTCCACGAGATCCCGTGGACCGATCCGTCGGTGCGCAAGGCGCTTGAAGTGCTCGCCGTTCTCTTCGCGGACCAGAAGCTGATCGACGGCGGTGCGTCCACCGCGCTGCAGACCGACTTCGCCAAGTCCGTCACCAACGTCTTCAGCGACCCGCCCAAGGCGGCCATGGTCTTCGAGGGCGACTTCGTGGCTGGCGTGATCCGCGCGAACACCAAGGCGGACGTGGGCGGCAAGGCCAAGTTCTTCCCGTTCCCGTCGGTCGGGGGCAGCCCCGAGGGCGCCGTCGTCGGTGGTGACATCGCCGTGCAGTTCCGCGACGACGAAGCGACGAACGCGCTGATGAAGTTCCTCGCGCAGCCGAAGGCCGGCGAGGTCTGGGCGGCGAAGGGCGGTTACCTCTCGCCCAACAAGAACATCGCGGTCAAGACCTACGTGGACTCGGTGAGCCAGGAGCTCGCGACGCAGCTCGTCGAGGCCGGGGACAACGTCCGGTTCGACCTGTCCGACCTGACGCCGTCCGCGTTCGGCGGCACCAAGGGCGCCGGGATGTGGAAGGACCTCCAGGACTTCCTCGCCGACCCCTCGAAGCTCGACGCGGTCGTGCAGAGCCTTGAAGCCAACGCCGCCAAGGCCTACGGGAAGTGACACGAGTGCCCACCACCCGCCCCACCCCGCGCCCCGGCAGCACCGCGCTGCCGGGGCGCTCCCCCCGCAACGCGGTGCTGTTCCTGCTGCCCGCCGCGATCCTGCTCCTCGCACTCGTCGTGTACCCGCTGGTGTTCTCGCTCGTGCGGAGCTTCTTCGACCAGACCGGCACCGAGTTCGTCGGCGTGCGCAACTACGTCGACACCTTCACCGACGACCGGACGTTGACCGCCTTCCGCAACAACGTGATCTGGGTCGTCGTCGCCCCTGCGGCGGTGACCTGCCTGGGCCTGGTCTTCGCCGTTCTGAGCGAGAGGATCCGCTGGGCGACAGCGTTCCGGCTCGTGCTGTTCATGCCGATGGCGATCTCCCTGTTCGCCTCCGGGGTCATCTTCCGGCTGGTCTACGAGGAGGACCCCGACCAGGGCATCGTGAACGCGGCGGCGGTCGGCGTGCACGACGTGTTCGACTCGCCGTCGCCCTATCCCGGTGCACGGCCGAGGGAGAACACCGGTTTCGCGGCCGGGGACGAGGGATTCGCCACCGCGGACAGGTACGCGCCCGGCGACGTGGTGACGGTGCCGCTGGTCGGGTTCCCGGCGAAGGACCTGCCGGACACCGCTTCCGCCGTCGCACCACCGCAGGCACGCCCCGGCGAACTGCGCGGTGTCGCGTGGCTCGACGTGTCCGCGGGCGGCGTGACCGGTACACCTGACAGGGCGGAGAGGAGCCTGCCCGGACTCACCGTGGAGGCGCTCGACCCGTCCGGCCAGGTGGCGGGCAGGACGATGACGGGCGACGACGGCCAGTTCGCGTTCGCCGGTCTGGCTCAGGGGGAGTACACCGTCCGGCTCGTGGAGCAGAACTTCGCGCTGCCGTTCCGCGGACTCACGTGGCTCGGTCCGTCGCTGATCACCCCGGTGATCATCTCCTCCTGGATCTGGATCATGACCGGGTTCGCCATCACGTTCATCGCCGCGGGGCTCGCCGCGATCCCGCGTGACGCCCTGGAGGCCGCGCGCGTCGACGGCGCCACCGAGTGGCAGGTGTTCCGCAAGGTCACCGTGCCGTTGCTCGCTCCGGTGCTGCTGGTCGTGTTCGTGACGCTGGTGATCAACGTGCTCAAGATCTTCGAGCTCGTGTTCGTCATCGCGCCGGGCTCGGTGCAGGAGGAGGCGAACGTGCTGGCCCTGCAGATGTGGCAGGTGTCGTTCGGCGCCGGCGGAGACCAGGGCGCGGGCAGCGCGCTCGCGGTGCTGCTGTTCCTGCTGGTCGCCCCAGCGATGCTCTTCAACATCCGCCGATTCCGCCGGGAGCAGACGTGACGACCTTGATGACCAGGGAGACCGGGCAGGTGGAGGTTCCGGTGAGCGGGGCTCCCCGGCGAGGGGGCGGCGCCAGGCTGGTGGCGCGGCTGGGTGGCGGTGCGGTCCAGGTGCTGCTCGCGCTCGTCGCGCTCTTCTGGCTGGTACCGGTGTTCGGCCTGTTCGTCGCGTCGCTGCGGGACGAACAGGCCAACACGTCCTCGGGCTGGTGGACGATCTTCACCAAACCGGCGGAGCTCACCGCCGGCAACTACGCCTCGCTGCTGGCCGACTCGACCGTGCTGCGGTCGTTCCTCAACACGGTCTACATCGCCGTGCCGTCGACGGTGCTGGTGATCGTGATCTCCGCGCTGGCCGCGTACGCGTTGTCCTGGATCGACTTCCCCGGCCGCGACTGGCTGACGCTGGTCGTCGTCGCCCTGCTGGTGATGCCGATCCAGGTGGCGCTGATCCCGGTGGCGAAGCTGTTCGGCGCACTGGACCTGTTCGGCACCATCACGGGTGTCGTGCTGTTCCACGTCGCGTTCGGCCTGCCGTTCGCGATCTTCCTGCTGCGCAACTTCTTCACCGGCATCCCGCGCGACCTGATCGAGGCCGCGCGGATGGACGGAGCGAAGGAGTGGCTGATCTTCCGGCGGGTGATCCTGCCGATCGGCAAGCCCGCGATCGCGTCGCTGACGATCTTCCAGTTCCTGTGGGTGTGGAACGACCTGTTGGTGGCGCTGGTGTTCGCGGACCCGGACTCGGCGCCGCTCACCGTGGCGCTGCGGTCGCAGCTGAGGCAGTTCGGCAGCAACATCGACCTGCTCGCCAGCGGTGCGTTCCTGTCGATGGTGGTGCCGCTGGTGGCGTTCCTGGCCTTCCAGCGCTACTTCGTGCAGGGCGTGCTCGCGGGATCCACGAAATGATGCCCTCCGATGTACGTGAGGGCACTGTTTCCGCACCAAGGTGTCGGGTGGGGCCGGTTCTGGCGTCCGGCGTTCCCGGAGCGGGTCTACTCGGACCGTGATCTGCTGGGACCGCCGTGACACCGAGGTCGTCGGGTACTTCGACGAGTTCGAGATCGGTGTGCTGCGCGGGTACGCGGCGAGCCTGCTGCGGCTGATCGCGCACCGCGCCGGTACCTACACGGGGGTGGCGGGCCGTGCGCTTCCCCCTGGGACCACGGCCGACCCGAGGCTGCTCGCGATCCTGCGCGCGGAACTGGGGGAGTCCGAACCGGACTGGGTGCTCGCCTGTCAGGAGGCACCCTGCCTGGCGGAGGTGGCCGAGTGCGTGCGGACGCACCTCGGCTGCCTGCCGCCCGCCGGAGGCCTGGTGACGCTCGGACCCGACGCCGTGGTCGCGTGGGCGCGGGTCGTCCGCTGGTACCTGGCCGTGCTCGACGCGGTGACGGACGAGTCGGGCCGGGCGACGGGGAAACCCGTCACGCCGACGCTCGCGTGGTTCACGGGGATGGCGGCCGGGCTGAGGAACGTGGTGGAGCCGTCGGTGACCTGCTGACGGTCACCGCAGAACGCCCGCCAGGACCGTCGTCACGACCTTGCGCACCGACTCGGGCGCCTCGGGACCGTTCTCGGTGAACCGCAGGTGCGCGGCGCCGATCAGCGTGGGCGCGAGCACGTCGACGTCGGCGTCGGGTGCGATCCTGCCCAGGTCGCGTTCGGCCCTCAGGTAGCCGGCGACCACGGCCGTCGTCTCGCCCACCAGCGGGAACCGGGCGGTGCCTGCCGCGCGGAGGCGGGTGCGGAGCTCGTCCCTGGCGATGACGAGCACCACGATCGCCACCACGACCGGGTCGAAGCCGTTGACCAGGGCGGTGGTCAGGTTGTCCGTGACGGTGCCGGAGCCCGCTCTGTCCACGAGGTCGGCGGCGTGGGCCTCGACCTGCGCGATGCGGTCCAGCACCAGCTCGGTGAGGAACGCGTCGAAGTCGGCGAAGTGCCGGTGCAGCACCCCCTTGGAGACGCCGGCCTCGGCGGTGACCGCGCGGCTGGTCAGCTCGCTGGCCCCGTCCCTGAGCAGGACGCGCCGGGCGGCGTCGAACAGCTGCTGACGCGGGTCGCGCAGCGCCACTCCAGTGGGCACACCTTCTCCTTCAGCTCAGGGCGAACCCATGAGTGGGCACTTGCCCACTAGAGTGGGCACATGGTCACTCTAGCGCCCCCACCTGCACCGGAACCGCATCGGCACCGTCGGCTGGCGGAGTCGTTCGGCGTTGATCCCCAGCGGTACGACCGCACCAGGGCCGCCTACCCCGAAGCGGTGATCGAGCGGATCGCGGCCGTGGGGCCCGGCTGTCTCGACGTCGGCTGTGGGACCGGCATTGTGGCGCGGCAGCTCCGGGCGGCCGGTCGGACGGTCCTCGGTGTCGAACCCGACGCGCGCATGGCCGAGTTCGCGCGGGGGACCGGCGTCGAGGTCGAGGTCGCGACGTTCGAGGCGTGGGAGCCTGCGGGGCGCACGTTCGACGCGGTCGTCTCCGGCACGGCGTGGCACTGGGTCGACCCCGTCGCGGGTGCGGCCAAGGCGGCCCAGGTCCTGCGTCCGGGAGGGGTGCTCGCGCCGTTCGGGCACGTCTACGAACTGCCGCCCGTCGTCGCGGAGGCCCTCGCTGCCACTTACCGGCGGCTCGCGCCTGACTCACCGATCGCGGGGAGATCCGAGGTGTCCATCTTGGACGCCTATCAGGGGCTGTACGTCCGGGCCGCCGACGGGGTCCGCGAGGCGGGCGGGTTCGGTGAACCGGTGTTGTGGCGTCACGACTGGGAACGCGCTTACAGCCGTGACGAGCTGCTGGACCTGGTTCCGACGTCCGGTGGCCTCACGACCCTTCCGCCGGAGCAGCTGGCCGAGGTGCTGGCCGCTGTCGGCGCGGCGGTCGACGAGCTGGGCGGCACCGTCACGCTGCCGTACGCCACCTGGGGACTCACCGCCGTCCGCACGTAGGCCCCGCTCGAAGCGCTTCCGGTCGGCACGCGAACAATGCGGTCGGAGGTGGTCCGATGATCGAACGTACGGGAGTGCGCGCGTCAGTGCTGGTCGCGCTGGTGTTCGTGGTCGCGCTCAACCTCCGGCCCGCGTTGACCTCCGTGGGGCCGTTGCTGCCGCAGATCGGGGAGGAGACCGGGCTCTCCGAGGGGGCGCTCGGGCTGCTGGGAGCGTTGCCGTTGCTGGCGTTCGCGGCGATCTCCCCGCTGGTGCAGCATCCCGCGCGGCGGTTCGGGGTGGAACGCACGCTGCTGGCCGCCCTCGTCGTGCTCGCGGCCGGCACCGCGCTGCGGGCCGTCCTCGGTGACGCCGGTCTGTGGATCGGCACGGCGGTCGCGGGATCGGCCATCGCGATCGGCAACGTGCTGGTGCCGACGATCGTCAAGCGCGACTACCGCGACCACGTGTCGATGGCGACAGGCGTCTACTCCGCCTGCATCACCGTCGGGGCCTCGGTCGCGTCCGCGGTGGCGGTGCCGCTGTCGCACGCCGCGGGCTGGCGTGGCGCGCTCGCGTTCTGGGCGATCCCCGCGCTGGTCGTCGCCGTGCTGTGGCTGCCACGAGCGTGGACCGGTAGGCCGGTCGTCGAGACCGCGCACACGAACCTGCAGGCGGCCGTGAGCGTGTGGCGTCAGCCGACCGCGTGGCTGGTGACGGCGTTCATGGGACTGCAGTCCACGACGTTCTACGTCATGGTCACCTGGCTGCCGACCGTCGAGATGGCGTCGGGCGTGCCCGCCGGGCAGGCCGGCGTCCACCTGTTCGTCTACCAGATCGTCGGCGTCGCGTCCGGCCTCGCGATCCCCCGCCTGATGCGGCGCGGCGACAGCCAGGTCACCGCTGCCGTCACCGCCAGCGTGCCGATGGTCGTGGGCGTGACCGGGCTCCTGCTGCTGCCGTCGTGGAGCATCGTGTGGGCGGTGGTCGCGGGTCTCGGCACGGGCGCGTCGCTGGTCGTGGCGCTCACGCTGATCAGCCTGCGCGGCCGCGGCCAGCAGGGGACCACGCAGCTGTCCGGCATGGCCCAGTCGCTCGGCTACCTGTTCGCGGCGCTGGGCCCGGTCCTGGCGGGCGTGCTCGCCGAGCGCACCGGCTCGTGGACGGCGTCCCTCGCCCTGGTCGGCGTGCTCGCCGTCGTGCAGGTCGTCGTGGCGGTGGCCGCCGGTCGTGTCCCGCCCGAAAGTGCCCGCTGAGCAACGGATCACGGTACGGTCCGTGCCGGGTGGCGAACGGCTCGGCACGTTGGAGGCACTGCATCCGTGACTACCACAGGCGAGGGTCTCTGGTCGTTGGTCATGGACCTGCCGATCGAGCGGAGCACCGTGGTGTCGGCGATGCGCGGCCACGTCCAGGAGGCCCTGCCCGGCCTGAGCGAGGACCACCTCTACGACGTGCTGCTGGTGGTGACCGAGCTCGTGTCGAACGTCCTCGACCACACGACCGGCGGCGGGCGGTTGCGCCTGCTGCTCAACCGGGTCGGCTGCCAGGTGGCGGTGGAGGCCGACGACGACTCGGTGCAGCAGCCGGTGTACGGGGAGTCGAGGCTCGGCGGGAACCGGGGCAGGGGCATGGTGATGATCGACAACATCACCCACGCGTGGGGCACGCGGCCTCGTGCGGAGGGCGGCAAGACGGTGTACGCGCTGGTCTGGTGCGAGGACCAGCGGTTGTGACGATCCCCGCGGGGCAATAGCGTGGAGGTAGGGTTGACCTCCGATGCTTCGCACGGAGTGCCGATGGGAGAGCGGGCGATGGACCGGCAGTCGGACGGAACGGTCAGCGTGCTGACCGCCCACACGGTCGACCACCACGGGATCACGGTCGTGGTCGTCGCCGGCGAGATCGACATGACGACCGAGGACTCGCCGCTGAACCAGGCGCTCTCGGCCGTGCGGCGCAAGCCCGCCGGTCTGGTCGTCGACCTGGGCGCGGTGAGCTTCTTCGGGTCCGCCGGCATCAACCTGGTGCTGAACGTGTGGCGGCACGCGGTGTCGGACGGCGTCCCGCTCGCCGTCGTCGGCGGCCGCACGGTCTCGCGCCCGCTGGAGATGTCCGGCGCGGACGCGGTCCTGTCGCTGCACCCGAGCCTGGCCGAGGCACTCGCCGCGGTCCGGACCGTGCCACCGCAACGGCGGCGCTGACGCCGTCAGAAACCCTTGGCGGGGTTGAGGATTCCGCGCGGGTCCAATGAGGACTTGATCCTGGCGTGGACGTCGAGCACGTCGTCGCCCGCCTCGCGCGCGAGCCAGTCCCGCTTGAGCAGGCCGACGCCGTGCTCGCCGGTGACCGTTCCTCCCAGTTCCAGGGCGAGGGCGAAGACGTCGTCCCCTGCCTGCCGCACGGCCTCCGGCGGGCGGTCGGCGGTCCTGTCGTAGGCGATGATCGGGTGCAGGTTGCCGTCGCCCGCGTGGGCGAACGAGTAGATCTCCACCCCTCGCGCGTCCGCGATGCGTTCGACGCCCTGGAACGCCTCGGCCAGGCGGGAGCGGGGCACGCAGATGTCCTCGATCAGCGCGCGGCCGAACCGTTCGATCGACGGCAGTGCCTTGCGGCGCGCGAAGAGCAGTTCCTCGGACGAGGCGGGGTCGGCGGCGAGCGACGTCCAGGTGGCCTCCTTGCCGAGGACCTCGCCGATCGCGGTGATCTCCGCTTCGGCGGCGGCGCCGTCGGCCTGCGCGATCACGAGCGCCTGGCCGCGTTCGGCGAAGTCCGTGCCCTGCGCCCGGTCGATGACGCGCAGGGTGGCGCCGTCGAGCAGTTCGAGCAGGCTCGGCTCACGGCGGGCCCGCGCGAGTTCGCTGCACGCCGTGGCTGCGGCGAGCACGCTGTCGTACGCGGCGACGGCGGTGAGGGTGTGCACCGGCAGTGGGCGCAGGCGGAGGGTCGCGCCGACCACGACGCCCAGCGTTCCCTCAGACCCGACGAACAGGGCGGTCAGGTCGAGACCCGCCACCCCCTTGACGGTCGGCCGCCCGGTGCTGATCAACCGGCCGTCCGCGAGCACGACGTCCAGTCCCAGCACGGCTTCCCTGGTGACGCCGTGCTTGACGCACCGCATGCCACCGGCGTTCGTCGCGATGTTCCCGCCGATCGTGGAGATCTCCGCGCTGGCCGGGTCCGGGGCGTACCGCAGCCCGAGCTCACCGGCGGCGCGGTCGAGCGCCGCGGTGATCACGCCGGGCTCGACCACCGCGACCTCGTCCACCGGGTCGATCGAGAGGATCCGGTTCAGGCCGCTGACGTCCAGCACCACCTCACCGCGCCCGGCCACCGCGCCCCCGGCGAGTCCCGTGCCCGCGCCGCGCGGAACGACGGGGACGCGGCGCTCGTGGGCCAGTCGCAGGGTCTGCCGCACGTCGTCCACGGTGGACGCGCGGACGATCGCCAGCGGCAGACTCCCCGACGAGGCGCCGGACCGGTCGGTCGCGAGCGCGGCGAGATCGTCCGGGGTGGTGGACACGCCGCCGACGGAGGCGGTGAGTTCGTCGAGAAACCCCATCACACCACGATGTCCGGCAGGTCGCCGCCGAGCTTCAGGCTCTCCAGGAACAGCACGACGGTCGCGGCGACCGAGCGGTGGGAGACGTCGTTGAGGACGTCGTGGTGGCCACCGACGACGGTCCGCAGGCGCGCCTCGGAGAACGGTGCGAACGCGGCGGCCAGGGGAGTGACGGGGTCCTTGTCGCCGTGCAGCACGAGCGTCGGCACCGTGGACGGTGCCACGACCCAGTCGCTCGGCACGGGCCGGGCGAGCGCGCCTCGGGTGAAGTCCGCGTCCTCGCTCAGAACGCGTTGGTGCGTCGGGCACGCGGACCGCGCGTCCAGTTCGGACTGCCAGCCGGTGACCGGCGTGCTGTCCGGCAGCGCGAGCCCCGCGAGCACCACGCCGTCGGCCAGGTCCGCGAGTTGGGAGGCGAACGACGCGCCGGTGTCCGAACCCGCGAGCACCCTGGGTGCGGGCAGGTCGTCGTCGGCCAGCAGCGCCTCGACCTGCTTGCGGGTGGTCACGAGGTCGTCCAGGTCGGTCTCGACCACGCGCACCCGGTAGGCGTCGGTGGCGATCCGGCGGCCGAAGCGCTGGTAGGTCCGCGCGGTCTCGCCGCGGCCGGTGAGCAGGATGACGGTGCCGCGCGCCGCGAGGCCGGGTGGTTCGTCCCAAGCGCCGGTGCTGGAGGTGGTGGTCACGGGCACCACCCTGGTCGGCGGGCGCGGGCGAAGTCCAAGAGCGTTTCTCGATGACTACCGATGCGGATGCGTGATGAATCCGCAAGCCCCTCGCGCGCACGTTCTCACATGCCGGTCAGGCATCTCGAATCGTGCTCGGGTCGGCTCTAATCGAGGCATGACGAATTCGCTCGACCTCGAACACCTGCGAACGCTGATCGCGATCGCCGAGTGCGGCGGGTTCAGCAAGGCCGCCGCGGTCCGGCACATCAGCCAGCCCGCGCTGAGCCAGCACGTCAGGCAGCTCGAACGCGGCCTCAAGCGCAAGCTCTTCGAACGCGACGGCCGCAACATGCGCTTCACCCACGAGGGAGAACGCGTGCTGGCCGAGGCACGCGCGATCATCGAGGTCCACGACGCGTCGCTGCGCAGGCTGGTCGCGGAGCAGGACAGGACCATCGTGGTCGGCTCGACCGAGCACAGCGCAGAGCAGATCCTCCCGGAGATGATCAGGGCGTTGCAGTCGGCGTTCCCCGGCTGCTCCACGAGGTTCGAGATCGGCAGGTCCACCCAGCTCACCGAGGCGGTGAACAAGGGCACCGTCGACTTCGCGTTCGTCCTCGACCCGAGCGGGCAGGGCGCCGGTCACCTCGTCGGGCAGCTGCCGCTGGTCTGGTACGCGCCGCGGGGCTGGACCCCGGAACCGGCGTGCCGGCTCGTGGCGTTCGAAGAACCCTGCGGGCTGCGGGAACGCGCGCTGTCGGTGCTCGCCGCCGAAGGCCACCGCGTCGAGGTCGTCGGCCAGTCCACGACCCTGGAAGGCGTGCTGGCCGGGGTCCGCGCCGGTCTGGGCGTCGCGTTGCTGCCGAGCGCCGGCGGCCGTCCGACCGGCCTGACCGTCCACGGCGA
This sequence comes from Lentzea sp. NPDC058436, assembly GCF_042721515.1. Lineage (NCBI taxonomy): Bacteria > Bacillati > Actinomycetota > Actinomycetes > Pseudonocardiales > Pseudonocardiaceae > Lentzea > Lentzea sp. NPDC058436. The sequence continues at coordinate 1,716,460 of NZ_JBHXLF010000001.1, read as the reverse complement.
CCTCCCCGACGCCGGGACGACCCACCTGCGGATGGTCGCGCGACGCGGCCTGGCGGCGGACGTCGAGCAGACCGCCCTGTCGGCGGGCACCGACTTCTTCGCCCAGCGGCCGCACCTGCAGCTGGTGCCGAAAGGGGCGTGAGTCGATAAGGCGCGGCTATCGGTTTGCTTCGCGGACTTGTCTTGGACGCCCCGTCTGACCGGCGCATACGGTCGAAACCGTGACCAGCGAACCCGTCTTCGACGCGAAGATCCCCGCCGCCGCCTCGCCGAAGGTGGAGTTCATCAGCCTGTCGCACCTGAACCCGTCGACAGAGCTGAACCCGATCCCCACCCGCGGCATCGACCTGGACTACTTCCGCACGTACGTCCGCTCGCTCGAAGAGGGCGGCTACGACTACACGTTGCTGCCGTACGGTGCCGCGAGCGCCGACTCGTTCGTCGTGGCGTCGGCCGTCGGCCAGCTCACCGAACGGATCAGGCCGATCGTCGCGCTCCGGCCGAACACGACGTTCCCGTTGGTGGGCGCGCAGAAGCTCGCCACCCTGGACCAGCTCACCGAGGGACGCGCGGTCGTCCACCTGATCTCCGGCGGCAGCGACGCCGAGCAGGCCCGGCAGGGCGACTACCTGCCCAAGGACCGCCGGTACGCCCGCACCTCCGAGTACATCGACCTGCTGCGGCGGGCGTGGACCGAACCTGCGCCGTTCAGCCACGACGGTGAGTTCTACAAGTTCGACGACTTCGGACCCGGCTTCGCGCCGTACGGCTCACCGATCCCGATCTCCATCGGCGGCCAGTCCGACGAGGCGTTCCAGGTCGGCGGGGAGAAGGCCGACATCTTCAGCTTCTGGGGCGAGCCGCTCGACGACCTGCGCGGGGAGATCGACCGCGTGCACGCCATCGCCCGCGCCGCCGGCCGCACGACGCTGCCGCGGATCTGGGTGACGTTCCGGCCGATCATCGCCAAGACCGACGAACTGGCGTGGAAGAAGGCCCACGAGTACGTCGCGAAGATCGCCGACACGTTCGGCAAGGCCGCGTACGGCAAGCAGCGCTTCATCACCGCCGGGAACCCGCAGAACGTCGGTTCGCAGCGCGCGTTGTCGTTCGCCGAGAAGAGCGAGCTGTACGACCGTGCACTGTGGACTCGAACGGCGGCCGTCACGAACGCGGCCGGTGCGTCGACCGCGCTCGTCGGCTCCCCGGAGACGGTGGCGGCGGCGATCCTGGACTACGTCGACCGGGGCGCCGACCTGGTGAGCATCCGCGGCTACGACACGCTGGCCGACGCCGTCGACTACGGCAGGCACGTGCTTCCCCTGGTGCGGCAGGAGATCGCGCACCGGGAGGCCACCGGCACCCGCGGCACGCTGCAGGCCGACCACCTCGGCGGCTACGGCGAGGAGTACCGCCGGTTCGCCGTCGCGGGACAGGCATGACGAGCACCGCGTACGACCTCCCCGTCCCGGTCGAGGACCTCACCGCCGTCACCGCGGAGCTCGCCGAGACGGCGGCGGAGTACGACCAGAGCGGCGCGATCCCGGTGCGGGGCCTGGAGGTCGCGCACCGGGCAGGGCTGCTCACGGCGACCGTCGGCACCCGGTTCGGCGGACCGGGTGCCGGCCCCCGCGAGACCGCGCGCATCCTCACCGCGCTGGGCGAGGGCGACCCGTCAGTGGCGCTGATCGTGGCGAACACGCTGATGGCGCACTCCGCCCAGGCGGCTCACGCGCACTGGCCCGCCGCGTACTACGACGACGTGCTGCGCCGCTCGTTGGCCGGTCCGGCGCCGGTCAACGCCATCCGGGCCGAACCCGAGCTCGGTGCTCCCGCCCGTGGCGGCCTGCCGAAGACGACCATTTCGCGTTCGGGTTCTGGCTGGCTCCTGCACGGCCACAAGGCCTACGCCACCGGTGCCTCCGCGTTGGCGTACCACCAGGTGTGGGTGGTCACCGACGATCCGCAACCGCGGGTCGGGCACGTGATCGTCCCCGGCGACCTGCCCGGCATCACGTGGGTCGACACCTGGGACCACCTGGGACTACGCGCCTCCAACACCCACGACGTCATCTACGACGGCGTCGAGCTGCCGTTGGACGCGTTCGTCGAGATCCCGCGTTCGCCGGACGGCGTCTACCGCGATCCCGCCGCGGCGGCCGGTCCCGGCAGCTTCGGCCACCCCGCGCTGTACATCGGGGTGGCGCGGGCCGCCCGGACCGCGTTCGCCGAGTTCACCCGGTCACGGGTGCCCGCCGCCCTCGGCAAGCCGATCGCCGAGACCGAACGGATCCAGGCCGTGGCGGGCGAGATCGACCTGCAGATCACGCAGGCGGAGACGTTGCTGCACGGCGCGCTGCTGCGGATCGAGGCGGGCGACGCGATCGGGCCGCAGCTCTCGGTGATCAAGGTGGCCATCGCCCGGTCCGTGGTCTCCGCCGTGCAGACGGCGGTGGCGGCGCTCGGCAACCCCGCGCTGTCCCGCCGGAACTCGCTGGAACGGCACCTGCGGGACGTGCTCTGCGTGCGCGTGCACCCACCGCAGGAGGACGCCGCTCTGATCGCGGCGGGTCAGCGCGTGCTCGGCGGGTCGTAGGCCCGCACCGGCGGCACCGGGCCGTCGAACCTCGTGACGGCGACCAACACGTGTGCTCCGCTGGTCGCCTGCGTGAGCGGTGAGGTCGGGACGTCCCTGGTGAGGACGTTGACGTTGCCGTTCACGCAGTCGGCGACCTCCGGCGCGCTGGGGTCGAACCACGCCCCGGTGTGCATCTGCGCCACGCCCGGTAGCAGCGCGTCGGTGACGAGCACCCCGGCCAGCAGGGTTCCCCGGGCGCTGCGGACCCGTGCGATGTCCCCTGTGGACAGTCCGCGCGCCTGAGCGTCGGCGGGGTTGAGGCGCAGCGGTTCCCGGCCGGCGATCTTGGTGGACTGGCTCGCGTCTCCCATGTCCAGCTGGCTGTGCAGGCGGTGCGACGGCTGGTTGCACAGCAGGTGGAGGTCGAACTCGGTGGCCAGCGGCAAGCCCCACCACTGGGTGGGTTCACGCCAGCGGGCCTGGCCGGCCACCGGGGAGGACAGCTCGATGCGGCCGCTCGGGGTGGCGAGCGGCGAGGTGCCGGGGGAGGCGCGGAAGTCCGTGAAGACCGGGTCCGAGTAGGGGAGTTGGGGCAGGTCCACGCCGCCGTCGCGCCAGAACTCGGCGAACGGGGGCGCGGGAGGTGATCCCGCGGAGGCCCGCCACTCCTCGTAGATCCTCTCCAGCCACTCCCGCGAACCGAGCCCCTCGTCGAAGTCCGCGCCCAGCCGTGCCGCCAACCGGCCGTAGATCCAGAACTCCTCGCGCGCCTCCCCGAACGGCTCCACCACGCGGGGCATCGCCCGCAGCCGGCTGTCCCCGGCCCCCGCGGCGACGTCCTCGCGCTCCAGCGTGGAGGCGACCGGCAGCACGATGTCGGCGTGCCGGGCGGTCGGCGTCCAGTGGGTCTCGTGCACGACCAGGGTGTCCAACCTGGACAGTGCGTCGCGCAGCCGCCGCAGGTCCTGGTGGTGGTGGAACGGGTTCCCGCCCGCCCAGTACGCCAGCTTCACCGACGGGAACCGCAACCGTCCGCCGTCGTACGGAAACTCCTCGCCGGGGTGCAGCAGCATGTCGCTGATCCGTGCGCACGGGACGTAGTCGGCGACGGGGTTGGTGCCCTGCGGGAACGTCGGCAGGCGCGGCCCGGCGATGCCGACGCCGTAGTCGCCCATCGAGCCGAAGCCGTGCGCGAAACCACCGCCCGGCAACCCGATCTGCCCGAGGAACGCGGCCAGGGTGAGCGCGGCGAAGATCGGCTGTTCGCCGTTCTCCCCGCGCTGCAACGCGTAGACGACGTTGATCAGGGTCCGCCCTACGGCCATCCGGTGTGCGAGTGCGCGGATCGTCGCCGCGGGCACGAGGCTGATCGCGGACGCCCACTCCGGGGTCTTGGCCACGCCGTCGAGTTCGCCGAGCACGTACCGGCGCACCTCGTCCGCCCCGACGGTGTAGCGGGCCAGGAACGCGTCGTCGGCCAGCGAGTCGGTCACCAGCACGTGGATCAGCGCGAGCATCACGGCGGTGTCCGTCGCGGGCATGACACCGATCCACTCGGCGCCGAGGTCCTCGAACGCGTCGTCCCGTTGTGCGGACAGGGAGACGACCTCGGTGGTGCGGCCGACCGCCCTCAGGTGCCCGGAGCCGATGTGCCGCGCCTGCCCGCCCGGCGCGACCCACGTGTTGGACCGGCGCACGCCGCCGAAGCTGACCAGCAGGTCGGTGTGCTCGGCCAGGTCAGCCCACGACGTGGGCCGGTAGCGCAGTTCGAGGGCGGCCTGCGCGCCGACGAGGTGGGGGAGCAGCACCATGCTCGCGCCCCGGCTGTAGTCGTTGACCGAGCGCGTGTAGCCGCCGACGGAGTTCAGGAACCGGTGCAGCTGGCTCTGCGCGTGGTGGAACCGTCCCGCGCTGCCCCAGCCGTACGAGCCGCCGAAGATCGCCTGGTTGCCGAACCGCGACCGCACCCGGTCCAGTTCGTTCGCCAGCAGGTCCAGAGCGGTGTCCCAGCCGACCTCGACGAAGTCGCCGTCGCGCGGGCCGGGCCCGGGACCGTTCTCCAGCCACCCGCGCCGCACGCTCGGCCGTGCCACCCGCGAGCGGTGCCGGTTGCCGCTCACCACGTTGCCGATGGCCGGCGCCGCGTCGGCGTCGCGAGGGTGTGCCGAGACGACCTCGCCGCCGGACGCCTCGACGCGGTACGTTCCCCAGTGCGCGCTGGTTTCCACACCGGCGACGGTAGCCGCGATCAGGCGGTGTCAGAGATAAGACTCCGTGATGGGAACCGATCCCCATTTCGTCTTGGACCCCTTGACCTGCCCGCTCTTACCGTCTTCGCATGAAGACCACCCGCGCGTTCCGGACCATCGTCGGCTTCGTCACCGTGCTGGCCCTCACCGCGTGCGGGGCCGGCGCCACCCCGGGAGGTGGTGCAGCGAAACAGGGCGGCGGCATCACGTTCCTGATCGACTCCCTCGGTGACACCTGGATTCCCAACAACAGCGCCATTTCCAGCTTCCAGGGCCACATCTGGGGCCACGTCACCGACAAGCTCGTCTACGTCGACGAGAACGGCAAGGTCAGCCCGTGGATCGCGGAGAAGTGGGAGCAGAACCCCACCGCGACCGAGTTCACGTTGCACCTCAAGACCGGCGTCACGTTCTCCGACAAGACACCGCTCGACGCCGCCGCGGTCGTGGCGAACCTCGACATCTGGTCCAAGGGCGACCCGGCCCGCGGCATCAACCCGATCGGCCTGTTCCCCAAGACCTACGACCGCGCCGAGGCCGTGGACCCGCAGACCGTCAAGGTGTTCTTCAAGGCGCCGACGCTCGGGTTCATCCCGACGCTGGGCTACCACGGCTCGATCCTCATCTCGCCCAAGACCATCGCGCTGCCCGCGGCGCAGCAGGCCGACCTGTCCAACGACATCGGCAGCGGCCCGTTCGTCGTCCAGTCCTGGAAGGAGGGCGACAGCGTCGTGCTGAAGAAGCGCGACGACTACAACTGGGCGCCGGGCGCACTGGGCAAGCAGGGGCCGGCGACCCTCGACACGATCACGTACAAGCTCGTCGCGGAACCGTCCGTGCGCACCTCCGCCGTCCAGTCGGGACAGGCCGACGTCGCCTACAACCCGTCGCCGCAGGAGCTGAAGTCCTTCAAGGACCAGGGCTTCACCACGGCGACCCCGCGCTACCTCGGCTTCGTCAACGGCTACGCGGTCAACACGAAGGTCGCGCCGTTCGACGACCTCAAGGTGCGCCAGGCGTTCCAGCACGGCATCGACCGCGCGGAGATCATCTCGACCGTCTACACCGAGGACTGGCTGCCCGCGAAGTCGTTGTTCCAGAGCAACGTGCCGGGCGCGACCGACCGCAGCGCCGACTTCGCGTTCGACGCCGCCAAGTCGAACAAGCTGCTCGACGAGGCCGGCTGGGTCAAGGGCGCCGACGGCGTGCGCGTCAAGGACGGCAAGCCACTCGCGCTGACGCTCTTCTCCAACCCCTACCTGGCGGCGTCCAAGTCGATCGACGAACTGGTCTCCCAGCAGCTGGGCAAGCTCGGCTTCAAGGTCGGCATCCAGTCGTTCGACGTCGTCACCTACGGCGAGCGGATCAAGCTCAACAGCCCGACCGTGCCCGCCTACGAGATCACCCGCAGCTTCATCGACGCGGGCACGGTCGCCGGTGTGCTGACCGACGCCAACAAGGGTGAGAACTGGTTCGGCCTCGGCCAGAGCGACCAGAAGCTCGTCGAACTGGCGACCGGCGTCGCGCGGTCCGAGAGCGTCGAGGCCCGCGCCAAGCTGCTCGACGAACTGCAGGGCTACGTGCTGCAGCAGGGCTACTACGTGCCGCTGACGCAGATCGTGCAGCGCATCTACCTGCAGTCGCCCAAGCTCACCGGCGTGACGTACAACGGCATCGCGTACGCCAACTACTACACCGCCTCGCTCACGTCATGAACCGCGCTTACGGCATCTACGCGCTGCGCCGGGTGGTGCAGGCGGCCGTGGTGATCCTGCTGGCCTACGTGTTCACGTTCGTCGTGATCAGCGTGCTGCCCGGTGACCCGGTGACGAACACGTTGCGCAACCCGCAGAACGGGTTCACCGAGGAGGAGATCACCAGGATCGTCTCCTACTACGGCCTGGACCGCCCGGTGTACGTGCAGCTGTGGGAGTCGTTGTCCCGCTTCGTGACCGGCGACCTCGGCATCTCGCTGCGGTCGGGGCTGCCGGTGTCACGGCTCGTCGGCGAGGTGCTCCCGTCGACGATCGTGCTCGCGCTGTCGGCGCTGGCGGTCGCGGTGCTGCTGGCCTTCGCGGTCGCGTTCGGCACGCGGTACCTGCCGGTCCGCTACGGCCAGGGCCTGCTGCGGGCGTTCCCGTCGCTGTTCCTCTCGGTGCCGAACTACGTGATCGGCCTGCTGCTGATCAACGTGTTCGCGTTCCAGCTCGGGTGGTTCCGGGTGATCGACGCCGAGGCCGTGCTGCCGACGTTCTTCGCGGCGGTCGCGCTGGGCATCCCGGTGTCCGCGCGGGTGGCCGAGGTGCTCATCGCGAACCTCGACCACGAGGCGGGGCAGGAGTACGCGGCGGTCGCCCGGTCCCGCGGGCTCGGCCAGACCCGGTTGTTCTTCCGCCACCTGCTCAAACCGTCGTCCCTGCCGGTCGTCACGGTGATCGCGCTGACCGTCGGCGAACTGCTCGGCGGCGCCGTGATCACCGAGAAGATCTTCGGACGCACCGGCATCGGCAGCCTCGTCGAGCGGTCCGTGACGACCCAGGACCTGCCGGTGCTGCAGGCCGTCGTCGCGCTCGCGGCCGTGGTGTTCGTCGTCGTGAACCTCCTGGCCGATCTCGTCTACCCGTTGCTCGACCCGCGGGTCCGGCCGCGGGACAAGGAGGTGGTGGCGTCGTGACGACCACCCTCACCAGGCAGCGCAGGGCGGTCCCGCTCACCGCCGCGTTGTCGTTCGGCGTCGTCGGGATCGTGCTGCTGTGGTCGGTCGTGCCGGGGCTCTTCTCCGGCCAGAACCCGGCCGCGGGCGTGCCCGCCGACAAGTTCCAGGCGCCGAGCTTCGCGCACTGGTTCGGCACCGACCACCTGGGGCGCGACCTGTTCGCCCGCGTCGTGCACGGCACCGCGTCGTCGGTGAGCAGCGCGCTGATCGCCGTGGGCATCGCCGTGCTGGTCGGTGGGCTGATGGGGCTCGTCGCCGGGTTCGCCGGCGGCTGGGCCGACACGGTGCTGGCCCGGCTGGTCGACGTGCTGCTGGCGATCCCGGAGTTCCTGCTGGCGGTGATCGTGGTGAGCGCGCTCGGGTTCGAGACGACCAACGCGGCCATCGCGACCGGCGTCTCGGCGGTCGGCGTGTTCGCCAGGGTCATGCGGTCGGAGGTGATCAAGACCCGCCGGGCGGTGTTCGTCGAGGCCGCGCACCTGCAGGGCGGGGCGCAGTGGCACGTCCTCGTGCGGCACGTCCTGCCGAACGCCTCGCGGTCGCTGCTCTCGCTGGCGGTGCTGCAGTTCGGCTACTCGATCCTGATCATCGCCGGGCTCGCGTTCCTCGGCTACGGCGATCCGCCGCCCGCCTCCGACTGGGGCCTGCTGATCTCGGTCGGCAAGGACTACCCGCTGTCCCCGTGGCTGGTCTACGCACCGGCCCTCGTCATGATCACGACAGTCCTCTCCGTGAACAGGATCAGCCGATGGCTACGCAGGACCGACTGACCCTCGACCGCGTCGACGTCGTGCCGGACACGGCGGCGTTGCTGCGGGTGGACGACCTGACCGTCGCTTATGGACACCACGAGGTGGTGTCGCACGTGAGCTTCTCGCTGCGGCGCGGGGAGAGCCTCGCGCTCATCGGGGAGTCCGGTTCCGGGAAGTCGACCATCGCCCGCTCGGTGCTGCGGCTGCTGCCGCGCTCCGGTCACGCGCGCGGGGTCGTCTCGTTCGACGGCCAGGACGTGCTGTCGTTGCCCGAACGGCGTTTCCGCCCGTTGCGCGGCCGTGCCATCGGGTTCGTGCCGCAGGACCCCGGCCACGCCCTGAACCCGGTGCGCACCATCGGGTCGCAGGCGCAGGAGGCGGCGGCGCTGCTGGGCCCGGCCTCCCGCGCCGAGCGCACCGGCCTGGTGCTCGACACGTTCGCCCAGGTGGGCCTGGACGATCCGCGGCGCGTGCACGACTCGTACCCGCACGAGCTGTCTGGCGGGATGTTGCAACGGGTGCTGATCGGGCTCACCGTGCTGCCGAGGCCCGCGTTGATCGTCGCCGACGAACCGACGTCGGCGCTGGACGTGACCATCCAGAAGCGCATCCTCGACCTGCTGTCCCGGCTGCGCGAAGAACTGGACATCAGTCTGCTGCTGATCACCCACGACCTCGCGATCGCCGCCGAACGAGCCGACTCGCTGGTGGTGCTCAAGGACGGCGTGGTGCAGGAAGCCGGTGACACGGCAACGGTGTTCGCCGCGCCGGCCTCGGCCTACGCCCGCCAGTTGCACGCGGACGTGCCCGCGCTGAACCCCGGCCGCTACGCGCACCTGCGCACGTCGCCCGCCGGCCCGGCGAAGATCGAGGTCAGCGGCGTCACGAAGTCGTTCACCGTCGAGGGCTTCCGGCTGACCGCGGTCGACGACGTGTCGTTCACCGTCGGTGCGGGGGAGACCCACGCGCTGGTCGGCGAGTCGGGCTCGGGCAAGACGACCACGATCCGCCTGCTGCTCGGGCTGGAGAAGCCGGACAGCGGCGGCATCACCGTCGCAGGGGAGGAGGTGACCGGGCGTTCGCACCAGTCGTTGCGGTCCGTGCGTCGGCACCTCCAGCTGGTGTACCAGAACCCCTTCACCTCACTCGATCCCACGTGGACGGTCGAGCGCCTGGTGGGGGAGTCGCTCGACCGCTACAAGATCGGGGACCGCCGGGAGCGGTCCGCACGGGTGCGCGAGGCGCTCGACGCCGTCGGACTGCGGGCGGAGCTGTTGTCCCGCAAGCCCTCCGCGCTGTCGGGCGGGCAACGGCAGCGGGTCGCGATCGCCAGGGCGCTGGTGCTGCGACCGGACGTCATCGTCCTCGACGAACCGACGTCGGCGCTCGACGTCACCGTGCAGGCGGGGATCGTCGAGGTGCTGCTGTCGTTGCAGGCGGAGCTCGGGCTGACGTACGTGTTCGTGTCGCACGACCTGGCGCTGGTCCGCCAGTTCGCGCACACGGTCTCGGTGATGCACCGGGGCCGGATCGTGGAGAGCGGCCCCGTCGAGACCGTGTTCGACGCCCCGCGCGAGCCCTACACCCGCGCGCTCGTCGAGTCGGTGCCCGCCGGCGTGAAGGGACTCTGATGCGGCTCGGTTTCAACACCCGCGTGTCGTTCGACGACGACAACGGCCCGGAACGAGGCCTGCGCGACGGCATCGCCCTGTTCCGCGCGGCCGAGGCGCTCGGCTACCAGTCGGGCTGGGTCTACCAGCGCCACTTCGACCACTACCTGTCCTCGCCGCTGCCGTTCCTGGCCGCGGCCGGTCAGCACACCCACCGCATCCGCCTCGGCACCGCCGTGCTCCCGATGCGCTACCAGGACCCGATCCTGCTGGCGGAGGCGGCGGGCACCACCGACCTGCTCGTGGACCGACGCCTCGAACTGGCCGTGGCGACCGGCGCCAACGCCGCGTTCGACGCGGTCTTCGGCACTGTCGGCACGGACGCCCGCACCGAGGCGCAACGCAGGCAGGAACGCTTCCTCGCGGCGGTCGGCGGCGAGACCCTGCACGTGGTCGACGGACCCGGTCAGGGCGCCCCACCGGGAACCGCGCTGAAGGTGACACCGCACAGCCCCGGCCTGCTGTCACGGGTGCGGCAGGGCGCGGCGAGCCTCGGTTCGGCGGTGCGGGCGGCGGAACTGGGCATCGGGTTGATCACCGGCACGGTGCTGCACGACTTGGACCAGGGCGAGACGTTCGGCGAGTACCAGGCCCGCATCATCGAGGCGAACCGCGTCGCGTGGCGGGAGAAGCACGGCACAACGCCACCGCCGGTCGCCGTGGCCGCGTCGATCCTGCCGGGCACGACCGCCGAGTTGCGGGAGAAGTACGCGTCCTACGACCTGCAACGCCGGACGGAGGGCATGGCCGCGTCCCGTCCGCGTGGCGCGCTGGAACCGGTGATCAGCGCGGACCTGCCCGCCGGGATGCGGATCAGCCCGGTGTTCCACGGCTCGCCGGAGGAGGTCACGGCGGCGGTGCTGGCGGACCCCGGGCTGGCGGTGGCGGACGAGGTGGTGCTGTTCCTGCCGCCGGGGTTCGAGCTGGCGGAGAACGTGCGGCTGCTCACGGACCTGGCCGCGACGGTGGCGCCCGCGCTGGGCTGGGCGCCGTCGGTGTAGTCGTTCGAACCAGGGGCTCGGGGCACCCGCCCCGAGCCCCTGGTCGTCACTCTCCGGTCTCGACCGGCCGTTCCGGATCCGACGACCAGGCCGACCACGAACCGGGGTACAGGGCGGCATCGACGCCGGCCACGGCCAGGGCGGCGATCTGGTGCGCGGCCGTCACCCCGGACCCGCAGTACACGCCCACGTCCGAACCCCGCACGTCCGCGAACCGGGCCCGCAGCTCCTCGGTCGGCAGGAACGCGCCGTCCCGCAGGTTGCCCGCGGTGGGCGCGGACCGTGCGCCGGGGATGTGGCCGGCGCGAGGATCGACCGGCTCGACCTCGCCGCGGAACCGTTCGGCCGCGCGGGCGTCCAGCAGCACGCCCTTGTCCGCCAGCACGGCGGCCTCGTCCGCGGACAGCGTCGGCAGGTGGCCGGGCGACAGCTCGACGTCACCCGGTTCCGCGGTCTCGTCCCCTGTGGACAGAACGAACCCGTTCTCCCGCCACGACTTCAGCGCGCCGTCGAGGATGCGCACGTCCTTCACGCCCGCCCAGCGCAGCAGCCACCACGCGCGGGCGGCTGCGGTTCCGCCGTTGTCGTCGTACACGACGACCGGGCGGCCCGCGGTGACGCCCCAGCGGCGAGCGGCGGCTTGCAGATCAGTGAGTTCCGGGAGCGGGTGCCGGCCCTCCACCCCACCGGGAGGCGCGGCGAGCTCGGTGTCCAGGTCGACGTAGACCGCGCCCGGGACGTGCCCCGCTCGGTAGTGGTCGTGGCCCGCCGGGTCGCCCAGCGCCCAGCGCACGTCGAGCACCAGCGGCGGACGACTGGCGGCGAGCAGGTCCTGCAGCTCGGACGGCTCGACCAGGACGGACCGGCGCGGGAGGTCGGGCAGCGTGGCGAGGAGGTCGGCGTCGTCGAGGCCGCTCGGGCTCACCCCCTCGGCGGCGGCGCGCTGGACGCGTTCGGCCAGCGCGGCGTTGTAGGGCGCGGAACGGCCGGAGAGCCGGGCCTGCAGCACGATCTCGCCGTTGAGGTAGTCGGTCTCGGGTGCGCCGCCGCGGTGCAGGCTCTGCCAGGTGGAGCCGCCTCGCCGGTCGTGGCCGGGGATGTCGTGGACCACGACGGCCTTGGTGACGTCGGCCGGTGTGAGGCCGTGGACGCCGAGCACCAGTTCGGCCTCCTGGCGGGTGATGCGCGCGGCGGCCTCGCGCAGAGGGCTCGGCGGGTAGAGCGCGTCCAGGGCGTTGAGCGTGTTCGACACGAGCTTCGCGGCCTTCCACGGCCGGACGTCCTCGACGACCTCGACGTGGAACCGCGACGCGCGGAAGTCCTCGGCGATCCCGGCCAGCCTCGGGTGGTCGCCGCTCGGGTAGGCGCCGAGCCACAACGCGCCCGCGGCGGGCTCGGCGGGCGACACGACCTCGCCCGCGGCCAGGTGGCTCGTCGGCACCCACACGACCGCGCCGAACACGGCCGCGAACCGCCGCAGGGCGACCCGCTCGTTCTCCAGCCCGTTCTGCAGCAGGACGATCGGCAGTTCGGACGCCGCCGTGCTCTCGCCCACCGGCCGCCACGCCCAGGCCCGCACGACCTCCTCGGTGTCCTGCGACTTCGTGGCCAGCACCAGGACGTCGTCGGAGTGCAGCTCCACCTCGTCGGGACCGCCCGCCACCGGCAGCTCGATCGTCGCGGCGCCCCGTGGCGTGACGTAGCGCAAACCGCGTGCGCGCAACGCCTCCAGGTTCGCTCCGCGCGCGACCAGGACCACCTGGCGACCGGCTTCGTGCAGCTCAGCGGCGAGAGTGGCGCCGACCGCGCCACCCCCGATGACGACGTACCTGGTCATGTCACGCTCCCCTGTGGACAGACTCCTGTCCGCTCGGGAAAAGCCTTGTCGCGGCAGGGTCTCAGGACAAGACCTACCACATGCTGGGACCGGTTACGGGATCAGCACGATCCTGCCGAACACCTCACCCGCGTCCATCCTGCGGTGCGCGAGCGCAGCCTCCTCCAACGGCAGCTGTTCGTGCACCACCGCCCGCAGATCACCTCGTGCGGCAGCGGCGAACTGCTCGGTTCGCACCGCGAGTCTCTCCGGTCCGGGCACGGTGGCCGCGCTGAAAGCCGCGAACGACAACGACTTCCGGAACGAGGCCATGATCCGCGTGCCGAAGTCGGCCGGTGGCTGACCGCCGACGGCCCCGACCACGACCACCCTGCCGTTCGGGTTGAGCCTGTCCAGGAACGACGGCAGGTCCGGACCGGCCACGACGTCGATGATCACGTCGTGGCCGCCGTCACCGCCGGAACGGTCCAGCACCTCGGTCGCACCGAGTGCGCGCAGCCGTTCGCCGCGGTCGGCCGACGAGGTGGTGACGGCCACTGCGCTCGCGCCACCCAGCGCCGCGAGCTGGACCGCCATGATCCCGAGACTGCCGGACGCGCCCCGGACCAGCACGGACTCACCGGCGGTGAAGCGGGCGTGCGCGAGCCCGAAGTGCGCCACCACCCCGGCGCTCCCGAGCGTCACGGCGTCGGCGCCGGACAGACCGTCGGGCAGCACGACGACCTCGTCGACCGACGCGGTGGCGTGTTCGGCGTACCCGCCGCCGGTGCCGGTGGCCGCCCACACGCGTCGCCCGACCCAGGAGCGGTCCACGTCGTCACCCACCGCCGTCACGACGCCCGCGACCTCACCACCGGGCACGTGACCCTTCCGGAACCCGTAGGAGGCGAGGTCGCCGCGCCGGATCACGACGTCCACGCCGCCGACGCCGATCGCCTCGACGGCGACCAGCACCTCCCGCCGTCCGGGCACCGGGACCGGGAGGTCCACGACCTCCATCCCGTCGGGGTCACCGAACGCCCGCACCACAACAGCTCTCATGACACCGAAGCTAGATGGACGCCCCCGTCCGTTTCGCTAAAGTGAGAGCGTGGCCGACAGTTCGTCTCGGATCGAGCGGTCCGACGCCCGGTACAACCGCGAGCAGATCCTGGACGCGGCACGCGAGGTGTTCGCGGCCGACGGCCTGACCGCGCCGCTGCGGGAGGTGGCCCGCCGCGCCGGAGTCGGTCCCGCGACCCTCTACCGGCACTTCCCGACCAAGGAGGCTCTGGCGGCGGAGGCGTTCGCCGACCGGATGCGGGCCTGCGAGACGATCGTCGCGGACGGCCTCGCCGACCCCGACCCGTGGCAGGGCTTCTGCTCGGTGATCGAGAAGATCTGCGAGCTGCACAGCCGCGACCGGGGCTTCACGGCGGCGTTCACGGCGAACTTCCCCCACGCGGCGGACTTCACGGCCCGCCGCGAGCGCACGCTGAAGTCGGTCGCGAAGCTGGCGCGGCAGGCCAAGCGGACCGGCCGGCTGCGCCAGGACTTCGTGCTGGACGACCTGGTCCTCGTGCTCATGGCCAACAACGGGATCCACGCGACCACCACCGCCACCCGCGCGGCGGCGTCCCGTCGCTTCGCCTCGCTGGTGATCCGCGCGTTCCAGGCGGACTAGTCCTCTGTGGACCCCACGCGCACGAGCATCTTCCCGACGTTGTCGCCCCGCAGCACCCCGAGGAACGCCCCGACGAGGTTCTCGAACCCGTCCACCACGGTCTCGACGACGTCCACCGAGCCGTTCTGGAGGTGGGGGACCAGGAACCGCTCGAACGGCTCGCGGGCGTCGAGGTGCTCGCGGACCAGGTAGCCCTCGACGCGCAGCGACTTGAACATCACGTCGGCCAGGTTGTGCGGTGCCGCGGGCGGCGCCGAGCTGTACTGCGCGATCGCCCCCGACCACGCGACGCGGCCGTGGGGGCGCAGGGCGTCGATCGCCGCCGCGAGGTGGTCACCGCCGACGTTGTCGAGGTAGACGTCGATGCCGTCCGGCGCGGCCTGTGCGAGGAGTTCGCCGACCGGGCCCGAGCGGTAGTCGAACGCCTCGTCGAACCCGATCTCCTTCAACCGCGCCACCTTCGCCGCCGACCCGGCGCTGCCGATGATCCGCCCGGCGCCCATCAGCCGCGCGATCTGCCCGGCCGCGGTGCCGACGCCTCCCGCCGCGGCGGACACGAACAGGTCCTCGCCCGGCTGGAGCCGCGCGATCCTGGTCAGCCCGACGAACGCCGTCAGCCCCGTGCCGCCCAGCACACCGAGGTACGCGCTCAACGGCACCCCGTCGGCCTGGTGCACGCGCCGGACGTCCGCAGTGTCGACTACGGCGTGCGTCGCCCAGCCCGCGCGGTGGAACACGGTCGTGCCGGCAGGGAAGTCCGGCGACCGCGACTCGACGACCCGCCCGATCGCCCGGCCCTCCAGCCCGGCCTCGCCCGTGTCCATCAGCTGGCGCATGTACGGGTCGACCGACAGGTAAACGTTCTCGACCAGCAGCTGCCCGTCGGCGAGGGAGGACAGTTGTTCCGTGACGACGGTGAAGTCGTCCGCGGTGGGCGCGCCCTGAGGACGGGTGATCTGGCGGACGGCGAGGAATGTGCTCATGGGCGAGAAACGTAGGGATCACCGGCCCGATCCCGGCAGACCGCGACGTTGATCGATCGCCGAGTTCCATGAGCCGCGTTCATGGATAGTGGAGCCGTGGACCTCAGCCCGTCAGACCTGCGCCTGCTGATCGCCGTGGACCGCACCGGCAGCTTCACGGCGGCCGCCCGTGAGGTGGGCCTCACGCAGTCCGCCGTGTCGCACGCCGTGCGGGAGTCCGAACGCCGAGTCGGCGCGGTGCTGTTCGAGCGCGGCCGGTCGGGCGCGCGGCCGACACCCGCCGGGGAGCGCGCGCTCGTGCACGCCCGGCAGATCCTGCGCCAGCTGGAACTGCTGCGCACCGAGGCGCGCGACGCGGCCGCCGGGTCGATCTCCGGACCGGTGCGCATCGCGACGTTCCGCACGGCCGCCGCGCACCTGCTGCCCCCGGTGCTGGACCGGCTGACCACCCGGTTCCCCGCACTGAAACCGCAGGTCCTGGTCGTGCCCGAACTGGGACGCGGTGCCGCGGGCGAGGTAGCGGACGGCCGGGCCGACCTCGCCATCGCCACCCTCGACGACAACGCGGAGCTGCCCGGCCTGCACCACGGCGAGCTGCTCAGCGAGCCGTACCTGCTGGTGCACCCGGCGGGGCACCCGGACCCGCGCACGCTGCCGTTGCTCGACTGGCCGGAGAACTGCTCCTCCTACACGCGCCACTGGTGGAAGACGCAGGACTGGCTGCCACCGCGACGGCTCGACGTGGCCGACGACAGCGTCGTGCTGTCGATGGTCGCCCAGGGCATCGGCATGGCGATCCTCCCGCGACTGACGCTGCACAACCCGCCGCAGGGCGTGGAGATCGTCGACCTGGGCGACGAACGCCCGTCCCGCAGGCTGGTCCACGTGACGACGAGCGCGGCCAGGCACTCGCTCGCGGTCCGTGAGCTGATCCGCGAGCTCAGAGCCGCCGTGGTCAGCGAACGGGACTGATCCCCGCCACCGCCACCGCGAACAGCCGCCCTGCCGCCTTCTCCGGCTCGCCGTGGTGCTCGGTGACCATCGCGATGCCGACGATCAGGCCGACCAGCTCGGACACCGTGATGTCCCGTGCGACCGCGCCGTCCTCGACCGCCTTGCGCAGCAACGGTTCCGCGGCCTCCTCGATCGCCGACGCGCACGAGTTCGGTCCGGTCGGGTCGCTGTCGTAGGCCAGGGCGGTGGCGAGCCCCTTGGCACCGACGCAGTACGTCACGAGGTCGGCCAGCCACGCGAGCAGCGCCTTCCCGCCGTCGTCCGACGCGGTCAGCTCGCGCGCCCTCTCGCACAGCACCTCGATCCGGTGCCACAGCACGGCCTGCAGCAATGCCTGCCGGGTGGGGAAGTGGCGCCGCACGGTCGCCGACCCCACGCCGGCGACGCGGGCGATCTGCTCCAGCGACGCGTTCGCGCCGTGCTCGGCGACCTCCTGCTCGGCCACGGCGAGGATGCGCTCGTGGTTGCGCCGTGCGTCGGCGCGCTGGCGATCGGTCATGGCAACCTCGTGGTTGATAAACGGCGGGGCCCGCCATATCGTAGCGGACACAGAAACGGCGGGCCCCGCCGTTTTGACGTTCGCAGTGGAGGAGAGCCATGTCCGTGCTCGTCACCGGAGCTACCGGCAAGCAGGGAGGCGCGGCCGTCCGCGCCCTGACCGCGGCGGGTGTGCCCGTGCGGGCGCTGGTCCGCGACCCGGAGTCGGACCGGGCCAAGGCGCTGGGGGTCGAGCTCGTCAGCGGCGACCTGCGCGACCGCGAGTCGCTGGTGCGCGCCACCAAGGGCGCGACCGCGGTCTTCTCGGTGCAGATGGCCGAGTTCACCGGGGACGGCTTCGACTTCCCTGGAGAGCTGGCCCAGGCGACCAACCTCGTCGAGGCCGCCGTCCAGCAGGGCGTTCCGCAGTTCATCCAGACCACGGTGGACGGCGCAGGCCCGCACGTCGTGGACGAGCTCTACCCGATGCGCGCCGACTCCCTCAACACCAAGGCCGCGATCCAGGACCGGGTCCGCGAGGCCGGTTTCGAGCGGTGGACGCTGCTCAAGCCCGGCTTCTTCATGGACAACCTCCTGCCGGAGTTCGCCTACCTGTTCCCGCGCGGAGTGGAGGGCGGCATCGTGAGCATGGTGAAGCCCGGCACCCGGCTGTCCCTGGTCGCGGTGCAGGACATCGGCGCCGCCGTGGCCGCCGCCGTCGCCGACCCGGACAGGTGGCACCGCGTCGAACTGGAGCTGACCAGCGACCACCTGTCGATGGCGGAGATCGCGGAGGTGCTCTCCGGCGTGCTCGGCGTGGAGCTGGCCGCTCCGGACATGACCCTGGAGCAGGCCCGCGCCGCCGGGATGCCGGAGATGGGCGCGGGGCACGACCGGATGAACGAGTCGGGCATGGTGGGACGGCCCGAGTTCGCGCGTGAGATGGGGTTGCCGCTCACGAGCTTCGCCGACTGGGCACGCGAGCGGCTGGGCTGATCACCGTTCGTTGACCTGGTGCGAGTGGCTGGCCGATCACCGGTCGCCGGCTTGGGGCGGGTGTGGCCGGCTGATCACCGGTCGCCGGCTTGGTGCGGGTGTGGCCGGCTGATCAGCGCTCCCACGGCGGCACCCAGTCCGGGTCGGCGCCCAGCGCCTCCAGCCGCTCGAAGCACCCCTGCTGACCGCCGTGGCGCGCGCCCCACAGCGCGAGGTCCAGGTCCTCCTGCGGCGCGCCGGCCAGCAGGGTCTCCAGCCGGTCGGCCAGCCCGAGCGTCGCGGCGTCCACCAGCGTGACCACCGCGCCGCGCTCGACGAGTCGATGAGCGGCACGCCACTGCGCGAACGCCCGCGCGTCCGCCAGGGGAGTGCCGCCGCCGATCACCGCGCCGTCGGCGTTGATGTCCGCGCCGGCGTCGAGGAGCGCGTCGAGCACCTCGACGTCGTCGGCGCTGGCGGCCCAATGCAGGGGCGTCTCGCGGTGCGCACCCTCGAACCGTGCGTTGACGTCAGCGCCCGCCGCCACCAGCACGCCCACGGTCTGCGCGCCGTTCGGGCACCGGGCGGGCCAGTCCGTCAGCACGTGCAACAGGGTTCGCCGGTTGCCCGTGTCGTCGGTGAGCCGCGCGGTCGCCAGGCCGGGCTCGTCCGCCAGCAGTCGTCTCAACGCGGCCAGATCACCACTGCGGATGGCGGCCACCGCGGCCAGGAGGTCGTCCGGCACGGCCTAGTTCCCCGACCAGCGCACGACGTCCGCGAAGGTCGTGTTGCCGCCGCACACCAGGACGCCCAGCCGCGCACCGGGCCCGACCCGGTCCAGCACGGTGCGCGCCGCCGCCACGAGGCATCCGGCGGCGGGCTCCGCCCACACCTTCTGCGTCTCGGCCAGCGTGATCGACCCCCGCACCGCGTCGGCGTCGGACACGACCAGGACGTCCTCGACCAGCGCGACCGCGTGGTCGTAGGTCAGCTGCGACGCGTGCGGTGCCGAGAGGGTCGACACGATCGACGTCGGCGTGATGTCCACCGGCCCGCCCGCGTCCAGTGCCTGCCGCATCGCGTCGGCGCCCTCGACCTCGACGCCCCACACGCGGACGCCGGGCACGAGCGCGTGGAACGCCGTCGCCACGCCCGCGACGAACCCTCCGCCACCGATGCTCACCAGCACGTCGGTGAGGTCGGGGGCGTCCGTCGCGAACTCCAGGCCCGCCGTGCCCTGACCGGCGATCACGATCGGGTCGTCGTACGGGTGCACGAGGGTGGCGCCCGCCGCGACCAGGTCGTTCATCAGCGCGAACGCCGCCGGGAGGCTGTCGGTGAGCCGCACGTCCGCACCCGCGGCGCGAGCCAGTTCGACCGATCGGGCGGGTGCCGAGGACGGCATCACGACCGTGGCGGCCACGCCCAGGGCGTTCGCGGCGTCGGCCAGCGCGATCCCGTGGTTGCCGCCGCTGACCCCGACCACGCCCGCGGCCCTCGCCTCGTCCGGCAGCGAGAGGATCTTCGCGAACGCGCCGCGGATCTTGAAGGAACCGCTGCGCTGCAGCAGTTCCAGCTTCACCGTCGTCGGGACGCCGAGCAGCGCGGACAGCCCGGGGGAGGGGAGGGTCGGAGTGCGCAGCACCCGGCCCTCGATCACCTCGGCCGCGGAACGGACGTCGTGGAGGGTCACCAGGTCGGCCATGACGTCACCCTAGGGCGTTCGTCCGGTGGCAGGCGCGGGCTAGAGACCCGGAGACGCCGAAGGCTCGCCGGCGCCGAACCTGGTGATCTCCAGCCTGGCCACGTTCCGCACGTACCGGCTGGCCCGCCCGTCGTGCGGCGTGACGAGGGTGGGCCTGGTCAGCAGCCTGCCGTTGTAGCGGGTGGCGAGCAGCGCCGAGCACGCGCCGAACTCCGGGTCGACCTCCGCCCACGACAGCAGCACGCGGTAGCCGTCGGCCGAGGAGGCGACCACGACGAAGCTGAGCTTGTCCATCTTGCTGCCCCGGGACGTGCGCAGCCTGACCTTGCCGAGGACCTCGTGCAGCGGGACCCCCTGCACCTGGTGGACCTCGCGGACGCGGGTCGTCCGGTACTGGACGTTGACCGGGTCGCGGGCATGCGCGTCGAGGTGGGACGTGTGGAAGACCCACTCGTGGTTGATGTCTCCGGTGACCAGGACCTGGTCCTCGGACAGCGGTGTGCGCGGTGCCGGTATGCCTGCGAACGACGACGTCACACGTTTCAGAGTACTTGCGCATCTGCGGAAGGAAAGGGGTGCTTTTGCTCCCTATCAGCGGCATCTAGGATCGAAGTATGCCGAATCTGCGGATCAAGTCCGGAATCGCCAGAGGCGTCCTCGTGGTCGCCTCGGCCGCACTGGTGCTGGCGGGCTGCGGCTCCGCCCAGCCGACGGGGAGCGCGCCGGCGTCCGGGTCGGAGGCGCCGAAGGTCACCGGTGACGTCACGGTGTTCGCGGCGGCCTCGCTGACGGAGACGTTCACCCAGCTGGGCAAGGACTTCGAGGCCGCGAACCCCGGCACGAAGGTCAAGTTCAACTTCGGCGGCAGCTCGGCGCTCGCCCAGCAGCTCAACCAGGGCGCGCCGGCCGACGTGTTCGCGAGCGCCGCACCTGCCAACATGAAGCAGGTGACCGACACCAAGACGATCACCGACGCGCCGAAGACGTTCGTCAAGAACTCCCTGCAGATCGCCGTGCCCAAGGGCAACCCCGGCAAGATCGCGGGGCTCGCGGACTTCGCGAACGCCGACAAGAAGATCGCGCTGTGCGCCGAGCAGGTCCCGTGCGGGGCGGCGTCGAAGAAGGTGTTCGAGGCCGCCAAGATCACGGCCGCGCCGGACACGCTGGAGCAGGACGTCAAGGCCGTGCTGACCAAGGTCTCGCTCGGCGAGGTCGACGGCGCCCTGGTCTACAAGACGGACGTCAAGGCCGCGGGGGACAAGGTCGAGGGCATCACGTTCGCCGAGGCCTCCCAGGCGGTCAACGACTACCCGATCGCGCAGCTCGCCAAGGCGCCGAACGCGGCCGCGGCGAAGGCGTTCGTCGACTTCGTGCTGTCGGACAAGGGGCGTTCGGTGCTGAGCGCGGCGGGCTTCGACGGTCCGTGACGCGCAACCGGGTGCGGGGGCGGCTCCCCGCCGTCCTCGTCCTGCCCGCCGTGATCGGGCTGGCGTTCCTGCTGGTCCCGCTCGCCGGGCTGCTGATCAAGACGCCGTGGACGTCGCTGACCACGTTGCTCAGCGCCGAGGTCGGTGAGGCGCTGCGACTGTCGTTGATCTGCGCCTCGCTCGCCACGGTGCTGTGCCTGTTCCTCGGCATCCCGCTGGCCTGGCTGCTGGCGCGCTCCGGGCTGCCGGGACGGGGGTTCCTGCGGGCGCTCGTCACCGTGCCGCTCGTGCTGCCACCGGTCGTCGGCGGTGTCGCGCTGCTGCTGGTCCTGGGGCGGCGCGGCCTGATCGGGCAGCACCTGGACGCGTGGTTCGGCATCTCGCTGCCGTTCACCACGGCCGGTGTCGTCATCGCGGAGGCGTTCGTGGCGATGCCGTTCCTGGTGATCTCGGTCGAGGGCGCGCTGCGGGCCGCCGACCCTCGCTACGAGGAGGCCGCGGCGACGCTGGGGGCCTCGAAGTGGCTGACGTTCCGGCGCGTGACGCTGCCGTCGGTGCTGCCGGGTGTCGTGGCGGGCGCGGTGCTGTGCTGGGCGCGGGCGCTGGGGGAGTTCGGCGCCACGATCACGTTCGCGGGCAACTTCCCCGGTGAGACGACGACGATGCCGCTCGCGGTGTACCTGGCCCTGGAGACCGACCCGGACGCGGCGATCGTGCTGAGCATCGTGCTGCTGCTGGTGTCCGTCGGAGTGCTGGCCGGTCTGCGCGACCGGTGGATCAGCGGGCCGACATGACCCTCAACGCGGAACTGCGCGTCACGCGCGGCACCTTCTCCCTCGACCTGGACGTGACGATCGCGCCGGGCGAGGTCGTCGCCCTGCTCGGACCGAACGGCGCGGGCAAGTCCACCGCGTTGCGCGCCCTCGCCGGCCTGCTCCCGCTGACGTCCGGGCGGATCAGCGTCGGTGAGTCCACCTGGGACGGTCCGGACGCGTTCCTGCCCGCCGAGAAGCGGCCGATCGGCGTGGTGTTCCAGGACTACCTGCTCTTCGCGCACATGTCCGCCCTGGAGAACGTGGCCTTCGGGCTCAGGTCCCGCGGCACGCGCAAGGCCGAGGCACGTGCAGAGGCGGCGCGCTGGCTCGACCGGGTCGGGCTGGACGGCTACGAGCAGACGAAACCCCGTTCCCTGTCAGGAGGTCAGGCGCAGCGCGTCGCTCTCGCACGGGCGTTGGCGACCGGTCCGAGCCTGCTGCTGCTCGACGAACCACTGGCCGCGCTGGACGCGAGCACGCGCCTGCAGGTCCGTTCGGAGCTGGGCCGCCACCTCGCCGACTTCGGCGGCCACACGCTGCTCGTCACGCACGACCCGTTGGACGCCATGGTCCTCGCCGACCGCCTGGTGATCCTCGAAGGCGGCCGTGCCGTGCAGACCGGCCCGCCCGCCGAGGTCGCCCGGCAGCCGCGCACCGACTACGTGGCCAACCTCGTCGGCCTGAACTTCTTCCGCGGCAAGGCATCCGGCACGCGGGTCGACCTGGACGGCGGTGGTGGCCTCACGGTCGCCGAACCCGCCGACGGCCCGGTGCACGTCGTGTTCCCGCCCAACGCGGTGAGCCTGCACGCGGAGAAGCCGGAAGGCAGTCCGCGCAACGTCTGGCCCGTCACGGTCGCGGCGATCGAGCAGCACGCGCACACGACCCGCGTCCGCCTGGATGGACCGCCGGGCGTGCTCGCCGACATCACCACGGCCACCCTCGCCGAACTGCGCCTGCGGCCCGGCGACGGGCTCTGGGCGGCGGTGAAGGCGACCGAGATCCACGTCTACCCGGCCTGACTGTTCCACATCGCGGGAGCCCTTGCCGCTGAACACCTCCTGCTCCGACCATTGCCGCCACCACGGAGTGGACGGAGGGGCGACATGAGCGCGGAGGACGGTGTCGGCCGTGAGCGCAAGCTCGCGCTGAACGAGGACTGGGCGGCGACCATAGCCGGGTTGGTGTTGCTCACCCTGGTGCTGGCGAAGATCCTGCCCGGCTGGCTGGTGCCGTGATGGCGGAAGTCGAGACGCGGCAACGATCTCAGGTCTGGTGGGCCGTCGGCGGAGTGGCCGTCGTCGTGGTGCTGGGCGCGCTGACCCGGTACCTGGAGCAGAACGTACCGGTGTTCACCAAGGGCACGTGGCTCGGGGACATCGCGAAGAGCATCGAGTACCCGGTCTACGCGATCGCGCTGGGGTTGCTGGGCAACGCGGTGCTGACCGGGCTCGGGTTCCGGGACAAGCTCGCCGCGGGCTTCCGCACCGAGTTCTTCATCAAGACCGGTCTGGTGCTGCTCGGCGCGTCGATCAACTTCGCGGTGATCGTCAAGGCGGCCGGTCCCGCCATCGCCCAGGCGTTCCTGCTCATCACGCTGGTCTTCGGCTTCACCTGGTGGCTCGGCGGCAAGCTCGGCATCGACGCGAAGCTGCGGGCGCTGCTGGCGTCGGCGGTGTCGATCTGCGGTGTGAGCGCGGCCATTGCGGCCGCCGGCGCGGTGCAGGCCCGCCGCGAACAGCTCGCGTACACGGCGAGCCTGGTGATCATCTTCGCGCTGCCCTCGATCTTCCTGCTGCCGCTGGCCGTGGACGCGCTCGGCCTGTCCGCACCGGTGGCGGGCGCGTGGATCGGCGGCAACATCGACACCACCGCCGCCGTGAGCGCGGCGGGCGCGCTGGTCGGCGAGGAGGCGCTGCAGATCGCGACGATCGTGAAGACGACGCAGAACGCGCTGCTCGGTGTCGTCGCCGTCGCGCTGACCGCGTACTTCGCCTTCAAGGTCGAGCGCACGGGTGAGGCGAAGGTCAGCGGCAAGGCGCTGTGGGAGCGGTTCCCCAAGTTCGTGCTCGGCTTCCTGCTGGCCTCGATCGTGGCGACGGTCTTCCTGGAGTCCGGTGGTGACAAGACCGTCATCACGACGGTCAACGACCTGCGCACGCTGTTCCTGATCCTGGCGTTCGTCTCGATCGGACTGGAGTTCCGGGTCGCTCCGCTGCGCGAAGCGGGGTGGAGGCCGATCGGGGTCTTCGCCAGCGCCGCGGTGTTCAACTTGCTGGTCGGCCTGGGACTCGCGAGCATTCTCTTCGCGAACTTCAACGGCTGATCCGGCGCCCTCACCGCGTGCCGGGCGGGAGAAGGGCACCGGATGACGGACACAGCGCCACACGGATGGGTGCCGGTCGAGCACAGGTTCCTCGGGCTCGACCGGCGCACGTTCAGGCCGGCCCTGAGCGTTCTGGTCATCGCGCTGCTGCTCCTGTACGGGCTGCCCGCGCTGAACGCGCTCATCCCGTGGCACAACGAGATCCGCGCGGGTGACGTGCTGGATCTGGGCGACGGCGCGACCGCAGTCCCGCCGGTGGGCTGGCAGCTGGAGTCCGGCGCGCTGACCGGCGGCTCGGTGTCCCCGGCGAGCGTCGAGGTCCAGCTGACGACGGGCGGCGCGGCGATCTCGCTGCGGGGCGTCGCGTTCAGCGGATCCGCCGACGCGTTCCTCGACCAGGTGCTGCGCTCGGAGGGCGGTGCACCGGGGATCGACGGGTCGCGCGGCACCGTGACGACCGCGAGCGGCCTGGTCGGCGTCGCGCAGGCGAGCACGTCACCGCAGGGGGACGGCCTGGACGTCGCGTTCAAGATGACCAGGACGGCCGCGGACGCGGAGTCGGCACCGGCGTTGCTGGTACGGGTCCGCACCGCGCCGAGCCAGTTCGAGCGGCAGCAGGACACCGTGGGGACGTTCGTGCGCAGCATCACGGCGGGGGTGGCCCGATGACCACGACCTCCGAGGTGAAGACCGCCCAGCTCACCGCGATCGAGGAGTCGGGCTGGGGGCAGCCGTTCCGGTTCGTCCAGCCGCGCAACCTGGCGTTCTGGGTCTACCTGCTCGGCGTGGGCGGTGGCGTGCTGGCGATCCTGCGCTACTTCGGTCCGGGAGCGCACTTCTACAGCCCGGCCCTGACCGGCGGCGTGCTGCTGTTCGGCCTGTACCTCGTGCCGTGGCTGCTCCTGCTGCGCCACCAGAACCGCTACACCGCCCAGCCGGCGTCCCTGCTGGCGGCGGCGTTCGCGTGGGGCGGTCTCGCGGCGACGTTCTGGATCGCGCTGCCCGCCAACACCGCCCTGCTGGAGATCTGGACGAAGCTCGGCGGCACGGCGTTCGCGGCGGACTGGGCGGCCGGGCTCACCGCGCCCATCAACGAGGAGTTCGCCAAGGCGCTCGGTCTCGTCCTGCTGATCGGGCTGGCCCCGAGGCTGGTGCGCGGCGCCTACGACGGGTTCATCATCGGCGCGTTCCTCGGCCTGGGCTTCCAGGTCTTCGAGGACGTCCTCTACGTCTACAACGGCGCCGCGCAGACGTTCGGCGCGAGCCAGATCGCGTCGTCGTTGCAGATCTTCGTGGTCCGCGGCGCGGCCGGCATCGTGTCGCACGCGCTGTTCAGCGCGGTCTTCTGCGCTGGCCTGATGTGGGTGCTCGGCCGCACGCCGGGCGAGCGCAACGTGCCGCGCGGCGTCCTGACCATGCTGGCCGCGATGGTGTTCCACTTCGCGTGGGACGACATGACGGGTCTGAGCGGCGGGATCGGCGCGCTGGCGGTCGTGCTGCCGTTCGTGATCGCGGCGGTCGAGCTCGTCGCCCTCTTCTACGTCCTGCGGCACGCCGCGCGGCAGGAACGGGTCTGGATCCGGCAGCTGCTGCAGCCGGAGGCGGACGCCGGTGTGATCGATCCCGCACTGCTCGCCGCCGTGAGCGGCCTGCGCGGTGACCGCAAGGCGTTCCGCAAGCTCGTGCACGGTCGCAGCAGGTCACGGCATCTGCTCGACGCGGCGGCGGATCTTGCCCGCGAACTGGCCCGCGCGCAAGGCCTGGAGACGAACGAGGTCGTCCACGCCCGTGCCGAACTGCTCCGGCTGCGCGGAGTCGTTCGCTAGGGCGTTGCGAGGGCTTACCGTGGAACGCGTGACGACCACGGCGGAAGTTGCGAGTCAGGCGGACGAACGGATCCGGCGGCTGGAGTCCCAGCTGGTCCGCGAGTACGACGCGGTGCCACCGAGCCTCGTGCACGAGTGGATCGAACGGGCCCGTGCGCGCTTCGGCGGCGCGAGAGTGCAGGAGTTCGTGCCGTTGTTCGTGGCCCGCGAGGTGCGGGCGTCGGCGAAGGCCTTCCCCGTCACCGGGACGACGGGGACACACCTGTCGAGCTGGGCCCGCAACACCGCGCGCCGCCTGCTCGCCGCGGAGCTGCCACGCCGTTGGGCGCACACGGCCGGAGTGGCACGCCGAGCCGAGCACGTGGCCCGCGTCCTGCCGGAAGACGAACGCGAACTGCTGGTCGCCGCCGCGTGGGTGCACGACATCGGCTACGCCTCCGAGCTGAAGGACACCGGCCTGCACTCCCTCGACGGTGCCCGCTACCTGCGCAGGGCGGGCGTCTCGGACCGCATCTGCGGCCTGGTAGCGCACCACTCGGGCGCGTCCGCCGTCGCGGGCCTGGTCGGACTGGCCGACGGCCTCGGCGAGTTCGCCGACCAGCGAGGCAGGCTGCGCGACGCGCTCTGGTACTGCGACATGAGCACAGGCCCCGACGGCCAGCCGACGACGGTGCAGGGCAGGCTCGCCGAGATCCGCCAGCGACGCGGCCCGGAGGACCCGGTGGTGCGCGCGCTAGCGATCAACGGAGACGAACGCCTGGCGGCCGTCCGGCGCACGCACAGGCTCCTCCGCCGCACGTGACGGACACCGCCCGGCGTTTACTTGAAAGTTGAACTATCTTGGTGGCATGAAGAAGATCGGTTTTCTGTCGTTCGGGCACTGGACGGACAGCCCGCACTCGCAGACGAGGTCGGCGGCCGACACGTTGCTGCAGTCGATCGACCTGGCCGTCGCCGCCGAGGAGCTGGGAGCCGACGGCGCCTACTTCCGCGTGCACCACTTCGCGCGGCAGCTGGCGTCCCCGTTCCCGCTGCTCGCCGCGATCGGCGCGAAGACCGACCGCATCGAGATCGGCACCGGCGTGATCGACATGCGCTACGAGAACCCGATGTACATGGTCGAGGACGCGGGCGCCGCCGACCTCATCGCGGGCGGCAGGCTCCAGCTCGGCATCTCCAGGGGATCACCCGAGCAGGTCGTCGACGGCTGGCGGCACTTCGGCTACCAGCCCGCCGAAGGCCAGACCGAGGCCGACATGGCCCGCATGCACACAGAACTGTTCCTGAAGGTGCTGGAGGGCAAGGGCTTCGCCGAACCCGCACCCCGACCGATGTTCCCGAACCCGCCGGGCCTGCTGCGGATCGAACCGCACGCCCCGGGCCTGCGCGACCGCATCTGGTGGGGCGCCGCCTCCAACGGCACCGCCGAGTGGGCCGCCGCGCAGGGCATGAACCTGATGAGCTCGACCCTGAAGTACGACGAGGGCGGCGCCCCGTTCCACGTGCAGCAGGCCGACCAGATCAGGGCGTTCCGCAAGGCCTGGACCGAGGCCGGCTGGAAGCACGAGCCGCGGGTCTCGGTGTCGCGCAGCATCTTCGCGCTCACCACCGACCTCGACCGCATGTACTTCGGCGGCGACGGCAAGAGCACCGACCAGGTCGGCTTCATCGACGGTCCCAACCAGGCGATCTTCGGCCGTTCCTACGCCGCGGAGCCCGACGTGCTGGTCGAGCAGCTGGCGGGGGACGAGGCGATCGCGGAGGCGGACACCGTGCTGCTGACCGTGCCCAACCAGCTCGGGGTGGACTTCAACGTGCACGTGCTGGAGAGCATCCTCACGCACGTGGCGCCGGGGCTGGGCTGGCGGTGAGCCGGGGGACGCGCGGGCCTGGTCGGTCCGCGCGTCTCGTTGTCCCTGTTGCTTCAGTGTTAACCGAAATTTGTGGTCAGTAGAGGTCTGGCAACGTCCTGGTGACGACCTCGTGGAACTGTCCCAGGAGACCCTCAAGAGGTTCGCTCATCTGCTCCGCCACAGCGCGACTGGGCGCCCAGACGGAGTCGCCGGCGCGGGTTCGGAGTTCGTCGGCGCGCCTTCGCAGTTCGTCGTTGAACACCCGCGCTCGGGCGGTTTCGAGCGCCAGAAGCGCCTGAGACCACCCCTCGGCGGTGGGCGTGGCCCACTGGCGGGCAGGCCAGGTGCCCGTCTCCCGCTCGACCGCGATGACGCGATCGAGCTCGGCGTAGGCCGAGCCGATCATGTCGGTGACCGCCGACTGCAGAGCGAGAATGCTGTCGCGCTGGAAGACGTTGCGCGCGTTCAGACGTTCTCGCTCGTGCAGCTGTTCACGAAGGGCGGTCTCGCGCCGGTCGGTCACGCGCTCCTTGTAGATGGCCGCCACCAACGTGGTGAGCGAGCCGAGCAGCACTCCAACGAAGCCGAAGATCGCTGTCGCCATGTCCGTGCTGTCGCACAGCTGGCGGGCGGCGTTAGTCGGATGCCATGTCGCCTGGCATGCCGTGAAGTTCGACGGCACTCGATCCCCATGATCTTCGGCCTCCGCCGGTGCGCGTCGTGGTGCGGACTCCTGTGGGCCGTCAGTGCGGAGTCGCTCGACGCGATGGTTAGCGGAGGTCGATGTGCGAACGTCGATCTGTTGTCGGCCCCAGCGCCTTGCGCGCCGACGCCGCGAGTCGTTCCCACCGGGCTGCTTGTCCTCTCGGGCGCTTGTGTCGACCTGCCGCACAGCTGCTGATCGCGCTGCCGGCGACCGGCCGTTCGACGCCCCGGCGAATCGAATTCGTCGATCCCACAACGGTTTCCGGCTCACCACCTTGACGAGGGCGAGTACGCCCTGCCAGCTTCGAACCATGTCGCGACCGCTCATCGGCGGGCGGTCACTCCGCCCGGCACTGGTCCTCCTCCTCACCGCCCTGGTCGGTGTCCCGGCCGCACAGGCACAGGCACAGGCCGCGCCCGGTCCGCTCGACAGGGCGCACACCGCGGGCAGGGTCACGAAGTCCGGCCAGTACTCCTGGCCCGGCGTCTACTTCGAGGGCCGGTTCCGCGGCACCGGCGTCGGCGTCGTGCTCAACGACGCGGCGAGCTACTACGACGTGCAGATCGACGGGCGCACCGTCGCTACCCTGGCCAAGCCCGGCCGGATCACCTACCGCGTGCGGAACCTGAGCAACGGCGAGCACCGGGTGAGGGTCGTGAAGCGGTCCGAAAGTCCTTGGGCGGTGGGGGAGTTCGGTGGGTTCGTCGGGGCTGTGCTGCCCAAGCCGCCCGATCGCAGGCGGCAGATCGAGTTCATCGGGGACTCGCTGACGGCGGGCTACGGCAACCTGTCGACCACGCGCGACTGCTCCGCTAACGGTGGTGTCGACCAGAACACCAACGCGGACCTCGGTTTCGGCGCGCTCGCCGCACGGGCACTCGGCGCCGACTACCAGGTCAACGCGTTCTCCGGCCGGGGGATGGTGCGCAACTACAACGGCGGTGAGCCCGGCACGAGCTACCGCACCTACTACGAACGGGCGTTGCTGAACGTCGACGGCGACGTGTGGCAGAACCCCGGCACGTGGCGGCCCCAGTTGGTCGTGATCGGGCTCGGCACCAACGACTTCTCCACCGCGCTGCGGCCCGGCGAGCAGTGGCCGACACCGGAGAGCCTGGTGGCGGCGTACAAGAGCGCCTACCACGGGTTCCTGGACGGGCTGCGAGCCCGGTACGGGCCCCGCACGACGATCGTCGTCAGCGTGCCGGAGGCGAGTGGGGTGTTCGCCGACGCGGTCCGTGAGGTGGCGCGGGAGGATGGCCGCGTCCGCTACTGGAACTACGCCGATCCCGCACTCGACCGGCTCGGGTGCGACTGGCACTTCTCCCAGCGCGACCACCGGCTGATCTCCGGTCTGTTGACCGACTACGTCGCGGGGCTCGGGCTGGCCTGGTGAACGGACAGCGGCCCCGGTCACCGGACAGGTGACCGGGGCCGCTGGGGTTCGTGGTTACCGAGCGCTCGACCGGTTGCGTCCGGCGATGCCCTCCGCGACGCCGATCAGCAGCACGGAAGCGATCACGGCGATGATGAAGCCCAGCACGTTGAGCTCGAAGATGTCCCCGGTGCCGAGCAGGTTGGCGATGGTGCCGCCGATGACGGAGCCGACCAGCCCGAGCAGCAGCGTCGCCACGACGCCGAGGTTCTGCTTGCCGGGTTTGATCAGTCGGGCGAGTGCGCCGATGATCAGTCCGGCCACGATGAACCCGATCACGTCAACCTCCTGGTGTTCTCGACCTGACTCCGCATACCCGAATCGGCCAGGACTCAAACATACAGGCATCTCTATTGCTTCAGTGCTGACCGAAAACAATCACCTACGCCGGTCCCGCACGTACACCGCCGACTGCTTGCCCTCGCCAGGAGCCCGGCGGTCGACCTCGAACAACGTCGTGGCCGTCACCAGGTCGCTGAGCTTCGAGTAGCCGTAGGTGCGGGAGTCGAACTCGGGCCGCTGCTTGGTGATGATGCTGCCGACGGCGGACAACGACGCCCACCCGTCCTCGTCGGAGGCGGCCTCGACGGCGTTGCGCAGCAGGTTGACCAGCGTCGTGTCGCCCTTGAGCTGAGCGCCGGAGACCGTGGACTTGCCTGCGGACGGAGCCTGCTCCGGTGCCGAGGCCTCGGGGTGGGCGAGGTTCTCGACGTAGACGAACTTGTCGCACGCCGCGACGAACGGCTTGGGCGTCTTGCGCTCGCCGAAGCCGTAGACGGTGAGGCCGGACTCGCGCAGGCGGGCGGCGAGGCGGGTGAAGTCGGAGTCGCTGGAGACGATGCAGAAGCCGTCGAAGCGGTCGGAGTAGAGCAGGTCCATCGCGTCGATGACCATGGCGGCGTCGGTCGCGTTCTTGCCGGTCGTGTACGCGAACTGCTGGATGGGCTGGATCGACTGGGCCAGCAGGTGGTCCTTCCAGCCCTTGAGGCTGGTGCCGGTCCAGTCGCCGTAGGCGCGTTTGACGTGGGCGGTGCCGTACTTCGCGATCTCGGCCAGCAGTGCCTCGGTGATCGAGGGCTGGGCGTTGTCCGCGTCGATGAGGACGGCTAGCTTCACGGCGCTGTCGTTGGCAGGGGCCACGGGCGGATCGTACGGGGGCGGGCGTGCGGCACGCCGTCCGACACGATCGTCCAAAGCAACACGAACGCCCTGTTCGCGCATTACGGTGGTGTCGGAAAGAGGCCGTGAGAGAGGCGGAACCGGGCGTGACGTCCTGGGTCGAAGTGATCAACTATGTTCGGCTGCGGTACGAGGTGCTGGAGGAGTCGGACGTCTGGCTCCGCTTCCGCCTCGACACGGACGGCGCACGCACGCAGCAGGTCTCCGTGCACCACATCACCGACGAAGGCGGTTCGGCGTGGGTGGAGCTGTCCTCCCCGGTCGGGCGCGCCGGCGAGATCGACCTGCTGCGGTTCCTCGAACTGGCCGGTGAGTCGCAGGTCGGCGGGGCGGCCGTGGTGGACGGGGTCGCGCTGCTCAAGCACGTGGCGCCGCTGGAGGACCTGAGCGTGCGGGAGGAGTTCGAACGCCCGTTGCAGCTGCTGGTCGGCCGGGCGGACGTCCTCGAGCACGAACTGACGAGCTCCGACCACTTCTAGCCCGATGACACAGGCCGCGGCCTGGGCCGAGGAGCTGGTCGCGGCCGTGCGCGACGACCCCGCCGGACGGCTGGCGTTGATGGAGCGGTGCTACTCCGGTCCGTTCGGCCAGGCGCCGCGGCACCTGCCGTTCCGGCGGGCGGCGCGGTCGTTCATGCGCTGGCAGTTGCGGCGGGGCGTGCTGCGGCCGGGGTCCGGCAGCCCGTGGTGGCGTGCGGTGAACGAGCGCATCCTGCGTGACGGGTGCGAGGCGGTGGCGTTGAGCGGCGGGCTGGGTGGCCCGCCGTCGTCGCACACGGCCGGGTTGTGGCTGGCGTTCGCGCGTGAGCCGACCGCTCGTGCCTGGTACCGCGCGCACAACGGGAGCGTGGTCGCCGCCTACCTGGAGCACCGCGATCTCGCCGAGGCGGAGAACGAGCCCGAGCGGTTCTTCCTGAACGTCATCCTGTGCCGGGTGCTCTACACGCACGCCCTGGTGGCCGCGCCGCGGTTCTCGCTGGGGCCGCTGAGGGTGCTGGCGCCGTTCCTCGGCGATCCGCGGCTGGGCATGACCGGGATCTTCCTGCAGCTGTCGCGCGTGCTGCCGGACGAGTACCCGCTGCGGGCCCGCGTCCCGCACTACCTGGCGCAGGAGCACGGGTTCGCCCGGCTCGTGGACTTCGGCATGATCGTGCCGAGGATGCAGCGGCTCTACGAGTGGTCGGCGGGGGAGCTCTCGGCGCCCGGACTGCTCGACTGCGTTCGCGACGGCGCGCTGACCTACGCGTGGCGGTACGAGGACCGGCACGTCTGGGACCCGCCGCGGTCAGTCCTGCTGCCGGTGATCCACCGGGTCCTCCCGCCGGACTAGGGAGTGCCGAGCTTCGTCGGCGGTGTCAGCACGCGCTCGCCGACGACCGTCACCGCGACCGGCCGCTGCGGTTCCAGCGCGGGGGTGGCCTGGGTCCAGCAGCGCAGCAGGTGCCGGCACAGCCTGGCCTCCATCTCGACGGCGGCGGCCGCGGCGTGCAGGAGGTCCTGCGTCCTGGCCGGGTTCGCCGACAGGTGGTCGCGGCACAGCGCCAGGTGCCGGGTCCACCGCTGGTCCGCGGTCTCCTCCGGTGCGGTGTGCGGGAGTCCGAGCCGGTGCAGACCGGCGGCGAGCTTCCGTTCCGACAGCAGGGACAGCGCGGCCGACGCCGCCTGGTGGCCGACGGCGGTGGCGGTGTCCGCGCGGCTCAGCACGCGCATCGTGTTGTGGGCGGCGATCGCGGCGGTGGGGACGCGTTCGACGGCGGTCAGGGACCTCGCGGTGAGGAGTTCGCGGATCTGCGCGGCGGTCGCCCCGGTCTCGATGAACGAGTGGAGAGCGGTGTGGCCCGTCCTCATCAGGCTGATGAGGTGGTCGCCGATCCGTGCGGGTGATGCCGTGTCGCCGCCCGCCTCGCGGACCGCGGGCGTGGTCGTCGCACGCAGTGCCGCGATCCAGTGGCGGCTCAGTTCCGCCCGCCAGCGCAGGACGTCGGGGTGCTGGGTCCGATCCGGTGCGAAGCCGTCTTCGAGGGAGATCCACAGCGCGAGCTGGAAGTCCGCGCCCTCCGGCTCGTCGACCGTCGGCGGTGGCGGGCTCTGGCCGACGTCGAGCAGGGCGGCGATGATGCCGGCGCTCAGCGGTCCACGGGCGGTGGGCAACAACATGAACGGCCTCCGGCGGATGATCCACGATCCCGTGATCAACTACCCGGCC
This sequence comes from Lentzea sp. NPDC058436, assembly GCF_042721515.1. Lineage (NCBI taxonomy): Bacteria > Bacillati > Actinomycetota > Actinomycetes > Pseudonocardiales > Pseudonocardiaceae > Lentzea > Lentzea sp. NPDC058436. The sequence goes on along the minus strand of NZ_JBHXLF010000001.1, from coordinate 1,683,068 downwards.
GCGGACGGCTCAAACCCGTTGGCGCGGATTGCTTTTCGCGGGACCGCCGATTGAGACGCGACCTGGCGGGGAAGCGCTTTCATGCTAGGTTCGGAGAAGAGTGACACCACTCGAAACGGAGCAGCCCATGCCGGTGCTTTGGGGTGTCTCGTTCGATGCCACGGCCATGTCGGGCGTGGTGGTCGAATTCCTCAAAACCTCGAAATCCTTCGCCGACCGCGGTTATCGCGTACATCTCGACCTCGGGTACGACATCAAGGCGGACAAAGGCCGCTTCTTCCACGACTACCGGCACGAACACGTGCCGGAATGGGTCACGCTGGACCGCGTCGACGGTCTCGGGCGCATTGCCGGATACGACCGGGAATTCGTGGCGGCGACGCTGGAGTCCGTGCGGCGCGACGAGCCGCCGCGGACCGATCGCGTCACCGGGGAACTCGCCGACGCGATCGTCCGGACCTGGGAAGACCGCGGTGTCGAGCTCGTCATGGTCGAGAACGGCACGTTGCCGGAGAACGTCACCTACACCAAAGCGCTCTACCAGGCCATTGCCATCTACGGTGCGAGACATGACCTCGGCAGATATGTGCTGTGGCGTGATCACGACCTGATGTGGCAGAGCGAGCCGGCGAAGTACGGGAGCTTTCCCTATCCGGCGACGCCTCCGATGGTGAACTCGCCGCACATCCACTACTTCGCGCTGCACGAGGAGGCGCGGCGGCGCACGCTGGAGTGGATGCCGCACCTGCGCAACCTGGACGTGCTGCCGAACACCTTCACGCCGCCAAGTCGCCCAGGCCGGCCTGATTTCCGGGAACACCACGGAATAGCGCCGGACACCAGGCTGATCGCCCGGTGCACGAGGATCATCCCGCAGAAGCGCATCGACCGGGACCTGCACCTGCTGGCCCGGCTGCCGGGCACGTGCCTGTTCGTCGCCGGCGACACGGAGGAGGACCCGGCCGAGACCGCGAGGCTGCGCGCGCTCGCCGGGGAGCTGCGGGTGGACGTCGTGTTCGGCGGTGTGCTGGAGCCGTGCGAGTCGGCCGGCCCGGGGTTCTCGGTGCGCGACCTGCTGGCGCACGCCGACGTCGTGTCGTTCCTGACGTCGTACGACTACGAGAGCTACGGCAACCCCATCGGCGAGGCGATCGCGGCCGGAGTGCCGTACATCGCGAGCCGCTACGCCCTGTACGACACGGTGTACGCGGGCTTCGAGGCGCCGGTGCTCGACATCGTGAAGCACGACCTGCCGACGGCGGAGTTCGCCCGGCAGGTCCACGAACTCATGACGAACGCGGAGAGGCGGGCCGAAGTGGTGGCGCACAACCGGCAGCTCGGCACGCACACCCGAGAGGTCGCGGACGACCTGGTGAGCACGTTGTTCCCGCCCGTGATGGGCGCGGACGTCCGCGCCAGCGTCGTGCTGCCCGTGCTGAACGAGGCCGCGAACATCGAGGCGGTGCTGCGGTCGTTGCGGGACCAGGAGGACGTCGACCCGGGCAAGTACGAGATCGTGCTGGTGGACAACAACTCCACGGACGACACGGTCGAGATCGCGCGCAGGTTCGCCGAGACCTCACCGGTCGACATCCACGTGATCAGCGAACGCGAGCAGGGCGTGGCGTGCGCGCGGAGGGCGGGCATGGAGTTCGCGGTGCGCCGCAGCCGCAACCGCAAGGACCCGGGAGAGCGCTTCTACCTGCTGTCGGCCGACGCGGACTGCCGGGTCGACGGCCGGTGGATCACCGAGCTCCTCGCCGTGATGGACGAGGACAAGGCCGCGATCGGGGTGTGCGACTACTACTACAACGCCGAGCACTTCGTCGGCAGGCCACGGCTGTGGGACGCCATCCAGCGCACGTTGCGGTGCCGCGCGGTGACGTTCTCGCTGTTCGGCGGCTTCCCGGACGGCAAGGGCTTCGCCGTCGAACGGGACGCCTACGAGGACGTCGGCGGCATCGAGATCTTCTACCAGCTGCAGGGCGGGCGGTTCGTGAACCACCTGTCCGACGACTGGGACTTCGGCATCAGGGTGCGCGGCTCCGGCCACGACATCGCCTACGCCCCGAAGTCGAAGGTCGAGATCAACCCGCGCCGCGTCAACCACGCGATCGACGAGGTCATCACCGGCCGCGCGTACGGCAGCGACGGCATCATCGTCATGCGCGACATCCGTCCGGAGGCGCCTGAGACGGCGCAGACCGCCGACCTCACCGAGGCCGAGGCGCTGCAGGCATGGGAGTTCTCCATCAAGGACTTCACACCGAAGAACGCCATTCTCCCCGTGCTGCTCACACCGTCGTTCCTGGACGAGGACGCGGTGGTCGAGTTCTTCGGCGACGACCTGGCGGCCAGGCTCGGCGCGCGCGTCGCGGAGATCAAGGCCGAGATGAGCGTCGTGGACTTCGTCCCGATCCACTCCTACAAGACGCCGACCTACCGGCTGTACCTCGAGTTCCGCGACGAGATCTTCGCCAGGCTGCGCGCCACCGTCGGCGAGGACATCGGCTTCCCGCCGCCGTTGCCGGAGTGCTTCGACGACGTGCCGGAAGCGCGGTTCGCCGAGTTCGTGAAGTACTACTGCGAGGACCGCGAGTCGGGGGAGGCGCACAACTACTTCGGCAATGGAGGCGTGTTCTGATGGATCGTGTTCTGACGGATCCGGAACCGAGGGTGTGGGCCGCGTTGCAGGACCCGGCCAACGCGCACCTGCTCGACTACGTCACCGAGGACCCGTTCGGCGCGCACGTGTTCCCGGGCAACGTGCCCGGCTACGGCGTCGAGGACTTCCTGAACGACCTGAGCGACCAGCTCACCACCACGGCCCCGATCCACCTCTGGTCCTACATCCCCACGTGCGCCTACAAGTGCCGCTTCTGCCAGTACCCGGTCGTGCTGGTCAAGGGCGGGCGCAACGAGCAGAAGCTGACGCAGTGGGTCGACTGGAACATCCGCGAGGCCGAGCTGTGGTTGCACCGCGTGCCGGAGCTCGCGACCGCGCCCGTCGGTGAGTTCAACGTCTTCGGCGGCACCCCGTCGCTGTTGCCGGAGAAGGACATCCGGCGGTTGCTCGACTTCTACCGGGACAACTTCGGGTTCACCGAGGACACGACGATCCGCTTCGAGGGCGACCCGAGCACGTTCACCCCGGCGAAGCTGGAGGTGCTGCGGGAACTGGGCTGCACCAAGCTGTCCAGCGGCGTGCAGTCGTTCGACGACGACGTGCTGCGCGAGTGCGGCCGCGAGCACTCGGCGCAGATGTGCGTCGACTTCGTGCGCAACGCCCAGGCCGCGGGCTTCGAGTGGATCAGCATCGACCTGATGTACGGCCTGCTGGACCAGACCGTCGACAGCGTCAGGCGCGATCTCGACGTGGTGCTGGAGAACGAGGTCACCGCCGTGGTGTGCACCAAGCTGCACCTGAAGTCCTACGCCGAGACCAGGACCGGGGTGGCGGGGGAGCAGCCGGCGCCGTGGCAGCTGCCGCAGTACCGCGAGAAGCTGGTGCGGGACGGGCACTTCTGGCCCACCCTGCAGGAGCAGTACCGGATGCGCGAGGTGCTGACGGACGGCCTGCGCGCCGCCGGCTACAACGAGCACCCCACGATGTACTTCGCCCGCGACGGCCTCGGTCCGGAGAAGTGGAAGTCCATCATGGTCGACCAGGACAAGCAGGAGGCCGAGGTCGCGATCGGACTGGGCGGCAGTTCGAGCTGCCGGGTGTCCGAGGCGATCACCGACGTGAACTGGAAGCACTACGCCCAAGCGGTCGACGAGGGCAGGGTGCCGCTGGGCTCGGCCACCGGGTTCGACGCCACCGCGCGCGAGGCCCGTGCGGTCAAGATGGCGCTGTCGACGTTGCAGCCGGTGCGCGACGACCTGCACCAGGCCCGTTTCGGCAGCTCGTTGCAGGACGGTCCGTGGCGGGAGAAGTTCCGATCACTGGCCGAACGCGGACTCGTGACGGTCGACGCCGGGGGAGTCGCGCTGACCGACGACGGTGAGGTGCTGGTCGAGGCGATCATCAACACGGAGCTGTGACCGGAGACCTTGACTGAGGGCCGCCACTGCCCAATCGTGTGCGGCGTGACTGCAGCGGATCAAGGTTCGACCGACGTCGTGATCGTCGGTGCCGGCTACGCGGGACTGGCCGCCGCCTCCCGTCTCGTGACGGCCGGGCTCGGCGTCGTCGTGCTGGAGGCCGCGGACCGGGTCGGCGGCAGGGCGTTCAGCGAGGAGCTGCCGTCCGGGGTCCGCGTCGACCACGGCGCGCAGTGGATCGGCCAGTCCCAGCAACGGTTCCACGAGCTCGCGGCCCGGTTCGGCAGGACCTTCCCCGCGTGGCGGACCGGCACGCACACCGAGATCGGGCACGACGGCGCCCGCACCGACCACTCCGGCCCCGGCGTCGCCGAGTACGGCCGCGTCACCTCGCAGCTCGACGAGCTCGGGGTCACCGTCGACCTCGAAGAGCCCTGGCGCACCCCGAACTTCGCGGAGTTCGACGCCCAGTCCGCCGAGGAGTACTTCGCCGCGCAGACCCACGACGAGGACGCGCAACGGCGGCTCGCGCTCCTCGTGCAGGCCGTGTGGTGCTGTGAGCCCAGGGAGATCTCGTTCTTCCACGTGCTGTTCTGCCTGGCCTCGGCCGGTGGGTTCGAACGGCTGACGGAGACCGGCTTCGCGCAGGAGTCCCGTTTCGCGGGCGGTGGGGACGCGGTCGCCGTGGCGCTGGCGGAGTCGATGCCGGGAGTCGTGCGGCTCGGCGAGCCGGTCCAGACGATCCGGCACACCGCCGACGGCGTCGAGGCGGTCACCGCCAACGGGGTCGTGCGCGCACGCCGGGCGATCGTCACCGTGCCCCCGGCCGCGCTGGAACGGATCGCGTTCGACCCGGTGCTCCCGCCCGCGCGTCGGGGCTGGGCGGGCTATGCGCCGATGGGCAGGGTCGCCAAGGTGCACGCCGTCTACGAGGAACCGTTCTGGCGCAGGAAGGAACGCTCCGGCACGGCCACGTTCCTCAGCCGCGGCCCCGTGGGCCTGGTGTTCGACAACTCGCCGGAGGACGGCTCGGCCGGCGTGCTCGTGGCGTTCCTGCACGGCGACCGCGTCGACGGCTGGGCCACCGCGCCCGACTCCGTTCGCCGCACCGAGGTTCTGGCTGCGCTGAACGAGGTGGCCGGACCGCGAGCGCGGATGCCCGTCGACTACGCCGAGATGGCGTGGTCGGAGGACGGCTGGACCATCGGCGGCTACGGGTGCTTCGTGACGCCCGGCGGCTGGACCGACCACGGTGAACACGGCTGGCGCGCGCCGACCGGCACCGTGCACTGGGCCGGTACCGAGACCTCGTCGGTGTGGAACGGCTTTCTCGAAGGCGCCGTCGTGTCCGGCGAACGTGCCGCCGACGAGGTGATGATCGCCTTCAAGAACGCCGAATAGAGTTCTGCAAACGGTCGCAATTCCCTAATTCACATACCTGACTTTTCACGTACTCGAACATTTCCGCGAATTGAGTGCGAATCATTGACGCTGCCTGAGGAGCTATTCACAATTCGTCTCCACGGTGTGAGCCGCCCCACAACCGTGACACGAATCAGTTCCTTTGGAGGCAAGCGTGTCCCGAAGTCAAGGCCTGCGACGAGCCGCCGCGCTCGGCACCGCGGGCGCACTCGCCGCGGCGGGCATCGCCGTGCTGGTGAACGTGGCCGGCGCGGCGCCGGGGGCGGGTGCGCTGACCGGTCTGGACACCTCGGCGGGCAACCGCCGGGCGCCCGTCAGCGGGTTGTACGACTGGAGCAGGACCGGATATCGGGGCGGTCAGAACCTGCCCGGCGCGGGGGAGGTCAACCCCGCCGCGGCCTGTCAGATCACCGCGGCCGAGCTCGCGAGCCAGTTCAACGTCAGGCCGAACGACGGACAGGACGACTCGGCCGGTCTGCAGGCCGCGATCGACTCGATCAAGTCGACCTGTTCGCCCACGGCGAGCTACACGAAACTGAGCCTGATCACGCTGCCCGCCGGCGAGTTGGCCGTGTCGCGCGAACTGCACGTGGACGCCGACCACCTGATCATCCGCGGCGCCGGCAAGGACGCCACGAAGATCACCTACCGGCCCGACGCGAACACCCTCTACGACGCGCTCACGCCCGACGGTTCCGACTGGGACGAGGACGGCATGACCTCGGGCGCGGGCAAGGGCGGCTGGCTGTGGCCGGGCCGAGGCCTGTTCCGGGTCCAGTCGCGCGGGGTCGACCCGAGCTACGCGAGCGACCACGCGGCGGCGCCGGAGAACCGCAAGGACATCTTCGAGGGCACGGTGAACGTGCACTGGAAGGTCGGCGCGAAGGTGGCCGCCGCCGCGAGGACCGGTGACCGCACGGTCAGCGTGCAGTCGGCGTCCAGGATCAAGGCGGGCATGTTCGTCAACGTCCGCGCGGCCAACTCGGTCAAGTTCTACGAGCAGCAGCAGGCGACCGGCACGCCGTACCCGATGCTGAACATGCACATGCGGCAGCAGATCTTCACCGTCACCTCGGTCTCCGGGAACGTGGTGACGCTCGACAGGCCGCTGGAGTTCGACGTCCCCGTCAACTCCACTTCGGACGGTTCGGCGCCGATCGACGGCACGCCGTACGACTCCAAGGTGTCGCCGCTGGTCGACCCGGTCGAGGGCGTCGGTTTCGAGGACTTCGGCTTCATGCAGGCGATGCCGGGCCTGAACCAGGCCGACTCCGTGAACAACTACGGCAACATGGCGCCCGCCGCCGAGATGCACGGCATCGTCTTCAAGTGGGCGGCCAACTCGTGGGTCCGCGGCGTCCGCGCCGACATGACCGGGTCGCACCCGATCGTCACCGAGGAGGCCAAGAACCTCCAGATCGTGAACAACGAGCTGGACGGTTCGTGGAACAAGGGCAAGGGCGGCAACGGCTACTTCCGCGGCTCCCGCGTGTGGGACTCGCTCTACGCCGGCAACACCTCCCGCAACCTGCGGCACTTCACGTTCCAGTGGTCCGCCTCGGGCAACGTCGTGATCGGCAACGACTTCGACTCCGACCTGAACCTGCACGGCGGCTGGGAGCGCAACAACCTCTTCGAGCTCAACACCGTCCGGGTGCCCTACGCGCACCGCTCCGCCAACTGCCGCGCCAACTGCGGCGAGGAGGGCGGCGGCGGTCCCGACAACTCCAACTGGTTCCCGATCTGGTGGGGCGCCGGCAAGAAGGCGATCAAGTGGTCCGGCGCGTCCGGCCCCCGCAACGTCTTCTTCAACAACACCATGACCAAGCAGACCGCGACCGGCGGCCCGTTCACCGACTTCTACGCCGACCGCACGCGGATCTACCAGTTCGGCTGGAACGGCACGGGCTACCAGCACCTCGATGTCGGCGGCACGCCCATCACCGACTGGGCCTCGAACGAGCAGCGCGACTTCACCGGCGGCCACGGCGTGGACGCGACGAGGACCGACCCGTCCGCGTCCCTGTTCCTCATCTCGATCAACGGCACCCCGCCGACCAGCACCACTACGTCCACCACCACCACCACCACCACCACTCCGCCGCCGGGCTCGTGCCTCACCGCCGCGATCACCCAGACCTCGGTGTGGAACGGCGGCTACGGCGCGGACGTGACCCTGACCAACGCCTGCGCCACCGCGACGACGTCGTGGACGGTCGAGTTCGACCTGCCGTCCGGCACGAAGGTCAGCAGCTCCTGGAGTTCGGTGCGGACCAGCACCGGCCAGCACCACAAGTTCACGAACGCGGGCTTCAACGGCGCGATCAAACCCGGCGCCACCACGAAGTTCGGGTTCAACGCCTCGGGCGCCGGCCTGCCCACCGGCTGCACGCTCAACGGCAACCCCTGCGGAGGCACCCGATGAAGACACGAGCACTCGCCGTGGGAGCCGCGACCGTCGCGGCACTGCTCAGCGGCGCACCCGCCCAAGCCGCCCCGGTGCTGAAGGCCGCGGTCACCCAGACCTCCGTGTGGAACGGCGGCTATGGCGCGGACGTGACGATCACCAACTCCGGTGACACCGCGAGCACGTCGTGGACGATCGAGTTCGACCTGCCGTCCGGCACCACGATCACCAGCTCGTGGAGTTCGGTGCGCACCAGCACCGGCCAGCACCACAAGTTCACCAACGCGGGCTTCAACGGCGCCGTCAAACCGGGCGCGAGCGTGAAGTTCGGCTTCAACGCCTCCGGCGGCAGCCTGCCCACGAACTGCACCATCAACGGCGCCCCGTGCGGCACCACCCCGCCCACCGACACCCAGGCGCCCACGGTGCCAACGGGTTTGAGGTCCACGGGCGTGACGCAGAGTTCGGTCGCGCTGTCCTGGACGGCCTCCACGGACAACGTCGGCGTCACCGGCTACGAGGTGCTGCAAGGCGGCGCGGTCACCACGACCACCACCGGCACGTCGGCCACGATCAGCGGCCTCTCCGCAGCCACCGCGTACTCGTTCTCCGTGCGCGCCAAGGACGCGGCGGGCAACACCTCGGCCGCGAGCACGCCGGTGAGCGCCACGACCAGCCCCGGCAGCGGCGGCGGCACCACCGTCGACGTCTCCACCGCCGCCCAGCTCCAGGCGGCACTGGCCGCGGCCACGCCCGGCCAGACGATCAGGCTCGCCGCGGGCACCTACCGCGGCTCGTTCGTCGTCAACGCCCGCGCGGGCACCGCGTCCCAGCCCATCACCCTGACCGGCCCGCGCACGGCCGTGATCATCAACGACGGCCCGTCCGGTGAGGCCCCGTCCTGCCCCGCGCCCACCGCGGGCTGGGACTCCGGCTACGGCCTGTGGGTCTTCGACTCGCCGCACTGGAACCTCACCGGGTTCACCGTGCAGGAGTCGAAGAAGGGCATCGTCCTCGACAACTCGCACCACACCACGATCGACTCGGTGTCGGTGCACCACCTCGACGAGGAGGCAGTCCACTTCCGGCGCTCGTCGGCCGACAGCGTCATCCGCAACTCGGTGATCACCGACACCGGCCTCGTGCAGCCCGGCTACGGCGAGGGCGTCTACCTCGGCTCCGCCAACTCCAACTGGGCCTGCCACGGCAACAACGGCGGCATCGACCGCAGCGACCGGATCCAGGTGCTGGGCAACAGGATCGGCCCGAACGTCGCCGCCGAGGCGATCGACGTCAAGGAGGGCACCTACGACGGCGTGATCCGCGGCAACACGTTCGACGGCCAGGGCATCACCGGCCAGAACTCGGCCGACTCGTGGGTCGACGTCAAGGGCATCGGCTACCTGATCGAGGACAACACCGGCACGTTCCGCAGCCCCGGCACGTTCGCCAACGGCTACGAGACCCACAACACCAGCACCACCCCGGCCCTGCCCAACGGGTGCGGCAACACGTGGCGCGGCAACCGTTCCGACCTCGGCGGCGTGGGCCAGTACGCCATCAACGTCACCTCGGTGTCGAAGTGCTCGGCGCTGCCCAACGTCGTGTACGCGTCGAACACCGTGACCGGGGCGGTGAAGGGGCTGACCAACGCACCCGTGACGCCGTAACGCTCCTAAGTGGACCGCGCCCGGTGACGGCTACCGGGCGCGGGCGGCGCGCTGCGACAGCGCGGCGAACGCGTCCCGCAGCTCCTGCGGCCCGACCACCTCGACGTCCGCGTCGAACCGCAGGAGGTTCGCCGCGAGCGCGGCCCACGACCACGCGCCCGCCACGTACCGGGTCCGTCCAGGACCGGCCTCCGAGGCGGTCCCACCGCCGGCGAACGGCGCCACCTCGGTGAGCGGCAGGTCGAGGACCACCTCTCCCCGGCACGGCCACGCGTTGGTGTCCGAACCCTTGAACCGCGCGGCCAGGAACTCCGCCACGTCACAGCCCGGCACCTCGCGCGGCGTGAACCGCGGCCCGTTCGGCACGCGCAACGTCATGCGGTCCGCGCGGTACGTCCGCCAGTCCTCGCGTTCCGCACTCCACCCGACGAGGTACCAGCGACCCGACCGGACCACGAGGTGGTGCGGCTGCACCCGGCGCGGCGGCCCGGCGGACTCCGGGCGGCCGGGGGAGGCGTAGTCGAACCGCAGCTCCTCGCACGCGCGGATGGCACCACTGAGCGCGAGCAGCACCTCGGTGTCGACCTGCGTGCCGCGTCCGGCCGACTCGATCTCCAGCGAGTCGATGCGCTGACGCAGCCGTGACGGCATGACCTGCCGCACCGTCGTCAGCGCCCGCGCCGCGGCCTCCTCGATGCCCGCGCCCGTGCCGACGGCGATCTTCAGCGCGACGGCGAGCGCGACCGCCTGCTCCTCGTCGAACAGCAGGGGCGGCATCTGGCTGCCCGCTTCGAGCCGGTAGCCGCCGTCGGGGCCCTTGACCGCGTGGACGAGGTAGCCGAGCTCGCGCAACCGGTCGACGTCGCGGCGCACGGTGCGTTCGCTGACGCCCAGCCGTTCGGCCAGCGTCAGGCCCGGCCAGTCGCGCCGGACCTGGAGCAGGGACAGCAGCGACAGCAGGCGGCCTGACGTGGTCGTGGAAGTCGCGATCGGCATGTTCTCAGCTTCGCACAAGTAGCGGACGTTCCCTGTCCGGTACTGCTGACAAAGTCTCTCCCATGGCACTCAACGCAACTGCACACCTGAACTTCCGCGGCCAGGCCCGGGAGGCGCTCGAGTTCTACCGCTCCGTCTTCGGCGGACAGATCAACGTCGTCACCTACGCCGACTTCGGCATGCCCGCCGAGGTTCCCGGCGCCAAGAACGTCGTGTTCGGCGAGGTCGTGGCCGACAACGGGTTCCGCGTCCTCGCCTACGACGTGCCCGGCGCGAACGAGCCGGTCGCGTCCGGCGAGCCCACGACCCGCCGCGAGAACGGCACCACGATCACGAAGGAGCCGTTCTTCCTGTCGGTGGGCGGAGCCTCGGTCGACGAGGTCCAGCCGATCTGGGACGGCCTGTCCGACGGCGCGTCCGTGATCGAGGAGTTCGGCCCCTCGCAGTGGGCGGCCGGGTTCGGGATGCTCGCCGACAGGTTCGGCGTGACCTGGATCGTCCAGGCCTGAGTCACGGCCTGAAGGCGCGGCGCACCGCGTCCGCGAGTGCCCGGCGCCGGCGCTCGTGGGCGGTGTCGTCGTCAGCCGCGGTCGCGGTGAAGAAGAGGCTGGCGGGGGACCAGGTGAGGGCGAGCATGGACACCATCGCGAGGACGTCACCCGGTTCCAGCGCCGGATCGATCCGCCCGGCCCGCTGCTCGTCCGCGATCGCCGCCAGCTTGCGTTCCGTCGCCTCGGGCATCGACGTGACGAGAACGCCGGCGGGGATCCGTTCCAGCCGGGCCCAGGTCGCGAGCCGCACCAGGTTCGGCCTGGTCAGGCAGGAGTCGTAGAGGGCGAGGGCGTAGCCGGGCAGGTCGTCGGCGGTGAACGGCACGACGGTGACGAGCTCGTCGGCGTGCGTCTGGAACACCGTGTCGAACAGGCGGTCCTTGTCGCCGAAGTAGGCGTAGAGCTGCGCCTTGTTCGCCTTGGCGTTGGCCGAGATGCGGTCGACCCTGGCGCCCGCGATGCCGTACGTGGCGAACTCCTCGGCGGCCGCGTCGAGCAGCCGCTGCCTGGTGGCTTTGCCGTCGTTCATGACGACCATAGTAACTAACTCGTTGGTTTGCGCTATCTGTCACCTCATGCTTACCTGGAGGAGTAACTAACTAGTTTCTTTTAGTCGAGGGGACGTGATCGACGTGCGGGTTCAGGCATACGCGGCACACGAGGCCGGGGGACCGTTGCGGCCGTACGAGTACGACAGCGGGCCGTTGGGCGCGAACGAGGTCGACGTCCGGGTCACGCACGGCGGCATCTGCCACACCGACATCGGCCTGCTCGACGACGAGTTCGGCATCTCCCGCTTCCCGGTGGTCGCGGGCCACGAGGCGATCGGTGTCGTCGAGGCCGTGGGGAATGCGGTCGAGGGCCTGTCCGTCGGCCGGCGCGTCGGCGTCGGGGCCATCGCCGGCTCCTGCTTCCACTGCGAGTGGTGCCTGCGCGGCGAGACCAACCTCTGCCCGGCCAGGGACGACACCGTGATGCGCGGCGACCGCGGTGCGTTCGCCGGTCACGTGCGGGCGAGCGACTGGCGGCACGTGCACCCGATCCCCGACGCGATCCCGTCGGCGCAGGCGGCACCGCTGCTGTGCGCGGGCACCACGGTGTTCTCGCCGCTCCTGGTCAACGGCGTCCGGCCCACCGACCGCGTCGCCGTCGTCGGCATCGGCGGCCTGGGCCACCTCGCGATCCAGTTCCTGGCCGCGTGGGGCTGCGACGTCACCGCGATCTCGACCACGCCCGCCAAGAAGGCCGACGCCGAACGCTTCGGAGCCTCCGGCTTCATCGCGTCCGGTGAGGAAGGAGCACTGCGGGCGGCGGCCGGTTCGTTCGACTTCGTCCTGTGCACGGTCTCCGCGAACCTGCCGTGGGACGACTACGTCGGCCTGCTGCGGCCGCAGGGCACGTTGTGCGTCGTCGGTGTGCCCGAGCAGCCCATCGCCCTGTCTCCGATGAGCCTGCTGCCCGCCGCCAAGCGGGTCGTCGGCGGCATCGTCGGGTCCGCCGCGCACACCCGGCAGATGCTGGACTTCGCCGCACGGCACGACATCCGGCCGGTGGTGGAGACGTTCGGGGTCGCGGAGTTCGAGAAGGCGCTCGGCCGCGTCCGCGAGGGAAGCACGCGGTACCGGGCCGTGGTCGAGTTCGCGTGATCAGCGCCGGGCGGCCACCCATCCCTCGACGCCGTCCAGGAACCGGTCCACACCGAAGCTGAGCTCGAACGGCAGGGAGTCGTCCGCGGGTGCGGGGGCGGCGGCCTCCGCGGCGTGGACGGCCGTCAGCGCCGGGTAGTCCTCGGGGTCGACGAGCTCGGTGACGACCCTGGCGAGACCGGCGTGCGGGAGTCCGTTGCCGCCCTTGGCCTCGGCGGCCATGTTCATGCTGATCTGCGCCGTGCCGCGGACGACCGCTGTCAGGTGCAGGGCCGCCGCACGGGCCTCACCGCCGGCCAGACCCGCCGCCAGCAACGGGCGCAGCAGGCGGTCCAGCCACGCGAGCTGGTTGGGGCCGACGGGCGCGTGGTCGAGCGGGACGCGCAGCATCCAGGGCCTGCTGTGGAAGCCGGCCCACAGCGCGCCGACCCACTGGCGCACCGCCCGGCGGAAGTCCGCGGTGTCGCCGAGGTCCGGGGGAGCGCCGGCGCCGACGTCCGCCGCCACCTCCAGCAGCAGGTCCTTGCTCGGGACGTGGTTGTAGAGCGACATCGTCGAGTAGCCGAGCTCGGTGGCGACCCGCTGCATCGACAGCGCCTCCAGCCCGTCGGCGTCCGCGACCCGGACCGCGGCCTGCGCGATCAGCTCCACGCTGAGCCGGGACCGGGGGCCGCGCCGGCCACGGGTGCGGCCCGACCAGAGCAGCGTGAGGCTGCGCTCCAGGTCAGGGCCCTTGCTGTCACGTGTCGTCATCCGCCCATCCCGTTCGGTCGTCGGGTGCCATCCTAAAACTATGTACGACATACGTTTCTATGTATGGTGTACATAGTTTTGGTCCCCACCTGAACGGACTGCGATGAACTCGAACGCGACACCCACCCGCCAGAACGTCGTCTGGTGGCGGCGACCCTGGATCGTGCCGCTGATGCTGGTGGTCGCGGCGTTCCTGGCGTTCTCCGTGCCGCCCTACCTGACGTTCGACCCCGCCCGCTCCCGGCTGGAACCGCCGGAGGGCAACGACCTCTACTACCCGCTGCTGGTGGCGCACGTGCTCTTCGGCGCGGTCGCGATGGCCACCGCCTGCTTCCAGGTCTGGCCGGCGTTCCGCGCGCGTCACCGGGTGGGACACCGGATCACCGGGCGGATCTACGTCTACGCAGGGGCGCTGCCCGCGGGTGTGCTCGGCCTCTACATCGGCTGGCACACCGCTGCCGGCCCGTCGGTGCTGGTGGCCAACCTCGCCGGGTCGGCGCTGTGGCTCGTCGTCACGGTCATCGGACTGCGCATGGCGCTGAAGCGGCGCTACGACGAGCACCGCCGGTGGATGTCCCGCAGCTTCGCGCTCGCGATGTCGATCGCGTTGAGCCGCGTCATCAACGTCCCGGCCGTGATCGTGCTGACGCCGCGGGTCGACTCGGCGTTCGGGGGCAGCGAGGAGCTCATGCGCAACACGGCGACGAGCATCGGAGTCTGGCTGAGCCCACTGCTCCTGCTGCTGCTCACGGACTGGATTCTGGAGCGGCGCAGGCCCCGCCGCCCGGCTCGTGAGCGGAGTGCCCACGAGCCGGCCGGTCGTCAGCAGTGGTCGAACGCGTAGTCCGAGTCGCCGGGCCCGACGAGGTAGCGGTCGCGCAACGTGGTGGTGGCAGGGGTGTCCGGGTCGTTGCACACGTCCTCGAACGTGCCGCGCAGGTCATCGGTGTACTCGATGTCCATCACGCGTGAGCCGTACACGTCGGAGTACGACGCGCACTCCTCCCACCGGTGGCACTCCTCGGAGACCGCGAAGTCGAAGCCGACCTCGGAGCGTCCGCGCGCGGCCTGCTCCGCCGAGTTCTTCTGGCCGATCGCGAGGCCCCGGTTGTGGGTGCGGTCGGCGAGCAGCTTGGCGTAGGCCAGGTTGTTGCCGACCGTCAGCTTGCCCTTGGACCGCAGGTAGGAGTCGAGGTTGTCCACCTCGACGGCCTTGAAGCCCTTGTTCGCGCACGTGTCGATCGTCGCGCCGATGATCCCGGCGAGCTCGGTGCGCTTGGCCGACGTCGAGGTGTCGAGCAGGAACTCGTCCGGCCAGTTCGGGTCGATGATCGGGTTGCCGCGCGAGTCCTTGAGGATCAGGTGCCCGCGCTGGTTCAGCCAGACGTTCCGGTCACCGGGCTGGGTCTGGAAACCGTTGACGTAACAGATGTTGTAGATGCCGGGCGCCGGTGTCGCGGTGGCGTCGCGGGTCACGAGGTTCACGCCCCGCGGCGGCGTGTAGGCCGCGCCGAGCTGGTAGTCGAGGACGGCACCGGCCGGTGGCAGCTCCACCGCCGCCGCGGAGATGCCCTCCGCCGAGCTGGCCGAGGTCAGGGGTCCGGCCACGCAGGCCGCCAACGCCAGTGCGGCGAGTGCGGAGCCGGTGAGGGCGCGTGCAGGGGACTTCATAGGCGCCTGTCTCCTTGATCGATCAGAAGTGGTGATCGGGTCTGAGCGACAGTAGCGAGAAGCGGACGAAGTGACCAGCAAGCAATCTCATTCGGTCAGAATGCTTGCTTGTTTGAGCGATTCGCGCTTAGTGTTCGCGACCACACAGCCGGGACCCACCACGCGAGGGAGTCGACATGGCGCACGGCAGAGGGCTGAGTCGCCGCACGGTGCTGATGATGGGCGCCACGCTCGTCATGACGGCCGCCTGCGGATCGGGCTCCGGCGGCGACGGCAAGGTCAAGGTGTGGCACGGCTACACCGACAAGGAGGCCGCCGCGCTCGACAAGCTCGTCGCGCGCTGGAACTCGACGCATCCCGAGCAGCAGGTCGAGGCGGTGTTCAACGGTGGCAACGACAACGTGCTGCAGAAGACGCTGGCCTCGTTCGCGTCCGGCAACCCGCCCGAGGTCGCCTACCAGTACGGCTCCTCGCTCACCGGCCTCATCGACCGCCCGCAGACCCAGGACCTCACCGACCTGCTGCGCGGCGACTCGGCGTTCGACTGGGACGACCTCTTCCCGGCCGGACGCGAGGCCGCGACGGTCAACGGCAAGATCTACGGCGTCCCCGCGCTCGTCGACAACCTCTCCCTCGTCTACAACAAGAAGCTGTTCGACGAAGCCAAGATCGCGCCCCCGACCGAGCAGTGGACCTGGGACGACTTCCGCTCCGCCGCGCAGAAGCTCACCGCCGACGGACGCTTCGGCTGGGCCTACGTCAACGACGGCACCGAGGACACGGTCTGGCGCTTCCTCGCCCTGCTCTGGCAGGCGGGCGGCGATCTGCTCGCCGCGGACGGCAAGAAGGCGGCGTTCAACTCCGACGCGGGCCGCCAGGCCATGGGGTTGTTGCGGGACATGGCCGTCACGGACAAGTCGGTGTACCTGGACGCGGGCGACCAGCAGTACCTCAACCTCTTCAACTCCGGCCGCATCGGCATGCTCTGGACCGGCCCGTGGGACCTCGGCGCCATCAACGAGGACGTGTCCTACGGCGTGCAGATCCTGCCCGGCAAGGTCAACCACGCCACGATCGCGGGCCCGGACACGTTCGTCGTCTTCGGGGAGAACGGCCGCAAGAACGCGCTGCCGTTCCTGAAGTGGCTGCTCTCCGCCGAGATCCACCTGGAGTTCGCGATGGAGACCGGGCACCTGCCGATCCGGCAGTCCGAAGTGGACCTCGCGGGCTACGCCGAGTTCGAGGTCAAGTACCCCGGCACCAAGGTGTTCGTCGACAACCTCGCGAAGAACGTCACCAAGGCGCGGCCGAACATCCCGCAGTACCCCAAGATCTCGCAGATCCTCGGCACCGCCGTGCAGTCCGTCCTGCTCGGCCAGGCCGAACCGCAGGCGGCCCTCGACCAGGCGACCGCCGAGGTCGACCAGGAGCTGGCGGCCTCGTGACGGCGGAGGTCGGGGGGCGTTCGGGAGTGGACCGGCGCAAGCTGGAGGACCACCTCGCCGGGTGGGGTTTCGCCGCGCCCGCGGTGATTCTCATCGGCGTGTTCGGCCTCGTCCCGGTGGTGTGGTCGTTCGTGCTGTCGTTCCAGCACACCGACCTCACCTCGCCCGGCACGTTCGCGGGCGGCGACAACTACGCCAAGCTCGTCGCCGACCCGCTGTTCTGGGACGCGGCCAGGCGCACCCTCGTCTACGTCGTGCTGTTCGTGCCGGTCACGCTCGCGCTCGCGCTGCCGATCGCGGTGATGCTCAACCAGAAGATCCGCGGCGTCGTGTTCTACCGGCTCGCCGTGTCCGTGCCGCTGGTGACCTCGACCGTCGCGACCGGCATCATGTTCAGCTGGCTCGCGAACCCGCAGTTCGGCCTGGTCAACGCCGCGCTCGACGCCGTCGGCCTGCCCAAGCAGGGGTTCTTCTCCGATCCCGGCCAGGCGCTGTTCGCCGTCGTGGCGATGACGGTGTGGGGCTGGCTCGGCTTCGCGGTCATCATCTACCTGGCAGCGCTGCAGAACGTGCCGAAGGACCTGATCGAAGCGTCCTCTCTGGACGGTTGCGGCCGCGCCAGGTCGTTCTGGCACGTCGAACTGCCGCTGGTCGCGCCCGCCACGGGCTTCCTGCTGGTGTGGCTCACGATCAACGGCCTGCAGCTCTTCGACGCGGTGTACGTGACGACCAAGGGCGGCCCGCTGCGCGCGACCACCGTGCTCGTCTACCACCTCTACAACGAGGCGTTCGTCAGCTTCGACGGCGGGTACGCGGCGGCGATCGGCTGCGCGGTGTTCCTGGTGATCGGCGCGTTCACGCTCGTCCAGCTGCGGTTCAACCGCCGCACGTCCCACTACGAGGTCCGATGAGAAGGCCCAGCGCGCTGCACCTGATCCTCCTGCCGCTCTCGGCCGTCATGGTGACGCCGCTGGTGTGGATGCTGCTCGTGTCGATCTCCACGCGGGAGGAGTCGCGGCGGTTCCCGCCCGGCCTGCCCAGCGGGTTCGAGTGGGAGAACTACGCGGCGGCGATGAACGACGCGCCCCTCGGTTCGTGGCTCGGCAACAGCCTGGTGGTGTCCGTCGTCTGCGTTGCCGGCAACCTGCTGCTCTGCTCGCTGGCCGGGTACGCGTTCGCGCGCATCCCGTTCATCGGCGGCAAGGTGGCGTTCGTGCTGATGCTCGCGACGCTGATGGTGCCGTTCCAGATCGTCATGCTGCCGCTGCTGATCATGATGAGGTCGCTCGGGCTGGTCGACACGCTCGGCGCGTTGATCGCCCCCAACCTCGCCACCGCGTTCGGCGTGTTCCTGATGCGGCAGTTCTTCACGACGCTGCCGAGGGAGCTGGAGGAGGCCGCGCGGATCGACGGGGCGAGCAGGCTGCGGACGTTGCTCCAGGTGTTGCTGCCCCTGATGCGGCCGACGCTCGCGACCCTGGCCGTGCTGACGTTCCTGCAGACCTGGAACGACTTCCTGTGGCCGCTCATCGCCGTCCAGAGCCCGGAGGTGATGACCGTCCAGCTGGGACTGCAGAGCTTCCAGGGCGCGCACACCACGAACTGGCCGAAGCTCATGGCCGGCACCGTGCTCAGCCAGTTGCCCGTCCTGCTCGTCTTCTTCTTCGCCCAGCGGTTCTTCGTGCGGTCGGTGGCCGCGGCGGGCATCAAGTGACCGATCGACCGGAGGATTCCGCCATGCACATCAGGTCCGCCGCACAGCACACCGCAGCGGAGATCGCGACCCAGCCCGGCTGCTGGCGCCGAGCCGTCGCGCTCGCCGCCGCCCCGGACGTCGTCGTAGCCCTGCCCCGGCACGGCGAACGCGTCGCCGTCGTCGGCTGCGGCACGTCGTTGTTCATGGCCCAGGCCTACGCCCGGCTGCGCGAGGACGCGGGCCACGGCGAGACCGACGCGTTCGCCGCGTCCGAGTTCCCGTTCGGCCGCACCTACGACCGCGTCGTGGCACTGACCCGCTCCGGTACGACGACCGAGGTCATCGACGTGGTGCGGCGGCTGACCGTCCCGACTACAGCGATCGTCGGCACCCCCGGCACCCCGGTGACCGCACTGGCCGACCAGGTGGTGGCGCTGGAGTTCGCCGACGAACGCTCGGTCGTCCAGACCCGGTTCGCGACCACCGCGCTCGTCCTGCTGCGCACCCACCTCGGCGAAAGCCTGGAGCGCGCGATCCTCGACGCCGAACAGGCCCTCGCCGAACCGGTGCCCGCGGACCTGGTGCAGCGCGACCAGTTCACGTTCCTCGGCGGCGCGCCCTGGACCACCGGCCTGGCCGCCGAGGCCGCGCTCAAGATGCGCGAGGCGTCGCTGAGCTGGACCGAGTCCTACCCGGCCGCCGAGTACCGGCACGGACCGATCGCGATCACCGACGAGGGCTCGCTGGTGTGGGTGTTCGGCCCGGCGCCCGAGGGCCTCGACTCCGACGTCGCCGCGACCGGCGGCAGGTGGCTCGCCCGCGACCGCGACCCGCTCGCGGAGCTCGTGTCCGTGCACCGGCTGGCCGTGGAGGTGGCGCTGCTGCGGGGACTCGACCCCGACACGCCGCGCAACCTGAGCCGGTCGGTGATCCTCGACGGCACGCCGTGAAGGAGCCGACGGTGGCGCTTGCCCGCTGCCCGGCGTTCGCCTGCCACCCGACTTTCGCACTGGAAGGCTGATCAATGTTCACCATCGCGTTCGTGGGCGCGGGTTCCGTAGAGTTCACCCGCCAGCTGCTCCGCGACGTCCTGTCGTTCCCCGAGCTCGCCGACTGCGCGATCTCGTTGCACGACATCGATCCCGAACGGCTGGAGGTGGCCGCCGGACTGGCCCGCCTGGCCGCGGGCTCCACCGGTGCCCGGATCCGCACCTCGCTCTCGCGCCGCGAGGCGCTGGAGGGCGCGGACGTCGTCGTCAACATGGTTGCGATCGGCGGTCACGCGGCGACGATGCGGGACTTCGACGTGCCGGAGTCGTTCGGGCTGCGGCAGACCATCGGCGACACGCTCGGCATCGGCGGGATCTTCCGCGGCTTGCGCACGTTCCCGTTCCTCGACGGGCTCGCCGCCGACATGCTCGCCGTGTGCCCGGACGCGTGGTTGCTGAACTACACCAACCCGATGGCGATGAACATCCAGTACCTCGCGACCGTGGCGCCGCGGCTGAAGGCCGTCGGGCTGTGCCACTCGGTGTACTGGACGATCCACGACCTGAGCGCGCTGGTAGGCGTCCCGCACGACGAGGTCGACTTCCTGTCGGCCGGCGTGAACCACCAGGCGTGGATCCTGCGGTGGCAGCACCAGGGCCGCGACCTGTACCCGGCGCTGGACGCCGCCATCGCCGCCGACCCCGGACTGGCGCGGCGGGTGCGCGTGGACCTGTACCGCCGGCTCGGCTTCTACCCGACGGAGACCAGCGAGCACTCCTCCGAGTACGTGCCGTGGTACCTGCGGCACGAGTCCGAAGTGGAGCGACTGCGGATCCCGGTCCGCGACTACGCGACGATCAGCGCCGAGAACGTGGCCACGTACGAGAAGACCCGCGACGCGCTCACCGCCGGTGAGCCCTTGCCGCCGCTGGCCGACGACGCCGTCGAGTACGCGCCGCAGGTGATCCACAGCCTGGTCACCGGTCGTCAGCGCACGATCCAGGTGAACGTCGCGAACCACGGCCTGATCTCCAACCTGCCCGAGGGCGCCGCCGTGGAGGTGCCCGCGACCCTCGACCGGCTCGGTGTGCACCCGCACCGCGTCGGCGCACTGCCCCGTCAGCTCGCGGCGGTCAACCGGAGCTTCCTCAACGTCGTCGAGCTGACCGTGGCCGCGGCCGTCGAGGGCGACCCGGCCCACGTCCGGCACGCCGCGCTGTGCGACCCGGCGACCGCGGCGGCCCTGACCGCCGGCCAGATCGACGACCTCGTGGCGGCCATGACGACGGCGCACGGCGACCTGCTGCCCGCGGCGCTGCGGAGGACATAACGAGCACACAACTTGCGTGATTCCCGGTCATTCAACACCAAACCGAGCATCATTCGTGCGCTATGCTGATCGAATGCGTCAAGAGCAGCGTCTCGCCGCGATCCTGGGCAGGCTCGCGGACACGGGCTCGGTGAGCGTCACGGGGCTCGCGGAGGACCTGGGCACGTCCGTCGCCTCGATCCGGCGCGACCTCCAGTCGCTCGAAGAGCAGAAGCTGCTCAAACGCACCCACGGCGGCGCGGTGGCGGTCGAGGTCATCTACGAGCTGCCGCTGCGCTACCGGGTGGGCCGCCGCGAGGAGAAGCGCCAGATAGCCGAGGCGGCGGCCAGGCTCGTGACCGAGTCCGTCCACTCGGTCGGCCTCAACGGCGGCACCACGACCACCGAACTGGCGCGCCTCCTGGCCGTCACCAGGCCGTTGAAGGTCGTGACGAACGCGCTCAACATCGCGTCGGACCTGTGCCCGCGCCCCATGATCGACCTGGTCGTGACCGGCGGCGGAGTCCGGCCGGAGAGCTACGAGCTGGTGGGCCCGATCGCCGACCGGGCCCTCGCCGGCATCAGCCTCGACCTGGTCTTCCTGGGCGTGGACGGCATCGACGCGCGCAGCGGCATCGCCACCCACGACGAGGTCGAGGCGCAGACCGACAACTGCCTGCTGCGCACCGCCGACCGCGTGGTGGTGCTCGCCGACGGGTCGAAGGTCGGCAAGCGCGCGTTCTCCCGCATCGCGAGCATCTCGGACGTGCACGTGCTCATCACCGACTCCTCGGCGCCCGCGGAGGAACTGGACAAGCTGCGGGCGGCCGGGGTCGAGGTCGTCGTCGCCTGACACGCGTCTTCGGGGTCAGTGCCGCCTGCGGCGCCTGGCCAGCACGAACACGAAGATCCCGCAGCCGAGCAGGACGCAGCCGAGTCCGAGCGCGAGACCGAGCCCCGTGGTGCCGGTGAACGCGAGGCCGCCGGTCGCCGGGGGCTCCGGTGCCGACACCTGTGTCGAGGTGGTCTCCGGTGCCGTCGGCGGCGGGGTGCCGGGCTCGGTGGTGGGCGCGGGTTCACTGCGGCGCAACGACTCCAGGGCGCGGACCTCGATGTCCACCACCACCTCGGACGAACGGCCGCGGCTGTCCGTCACCACGAGCCGCGCCTTCACGCCACCGGGCGACGGGTAGGTGTGCGCCGCGGTCGCTTCGGGGCCGGTCTGGTCGACCGTGCCGTCGTTGTCGAAGTCGAACGCGAACGTGGCGTCGCCGGAGTAGCTGGAGCCGAGGCCGCTGAGCGTCGTCTTGTTGCCGGCGAGCACGGTGGCCGCCGCCTTGAGCCGCGCGGTCGGCGCGGTGGTCGCGTCCTCGACGGCGCGCACGACGCTCTTGGTCACCTCGTCGGGTGACCCGATCGGGAACGTGGCACCACCGGTCGCCGCCGTGATCGGGCCCATCTGCGCGCTCAGGGCGTCGTTGGCGGACAGCGCGTAGACGGGCACCGCCGGGATCTTCTCGCCGGGCGCTCCCGCGATCCTGGGGGTGGTCCGCATCCTGTCCGCGCGTTCCTGGCCGGGAGCCGTGGTCTCCGCGGCGATGCGTGCGTCGGTGCCCACGGTCGGTGGCAGGTCGGGCATCGGCGCGACACCCCTGGCGATCTCGGTCACGGCGGCGGCGGTCAGCCCGGTCACCGGCTCGGGATCGTGCGCGGGGGCGTCGCCGAGCACGATGAGCGCACGTGTGGCGGACCGGTCCCAGTCCGCGCCGAGTGCCGTGACGAGTCCGGTGTAGACGGCTTCCGGCGTGTCACCGCCGCCGTTCGCGCCGAGGGCGCGCAGTCCCGCTTCGAAGGCCGAGAAGTCCTCGGTCAGCGCGACGACGGTGCGCGCCGCGTAGCTGTCTCCGTGGTCGCGGTACTCGACCAGTCCGACCCTGGCCTTCGAGCTCACCGCGTGCAGCGCGTCGGCGGTGCTCTTGGCGCTCGCGACCGCGGCGGCGAGGTAGGGCGTCATGGACCCGGTCGTGTCGATCGCGAACATGAGGTCCGCGGGCCCGGTGCCCGACCCGTCCGGGGGAGCGGGCGTGGTCGTCGCGTCCTCGGCCATGTCGCGCAGCCGGGTGGCGAGGTCCGACAGTTCCGCGTCGGTGCCGCCGTAGTCCAGGTGCGGTGCGAGGTCGGCAGGGGGCCACCAGGCCCTGAGCGTGATGTCGCAGATCGGGTCGTTGTCGTGGCACAGCAGGTAGGTCGGCACCAGCAGGTCGTAGAACGAGTCGCTGCTCGCCGTGCCGTCGTCCTTCTCGGTCAGCTTCCGGTAGACGCCCGTGCCGTTCGCCCCGCCCCCGGTGACTCCCCGCGCGTTCGCCTTCTGCGCCGGGTCACCCACGCCGAACACCCCGGCGATCCAGCTCTGCGGGACGTCCTGGGCGACCTCGCGCGCGGCGATGACACCCTGGGAATATCCGGCGAGAACGAACCGCGTCCCGGCCGACTCGCATTCCTTGTGACGCTTCTGCAGGTATCCGTTTCCGAGCAGGCGGCCGTACTCGACGGAGTCGAACAGGTCCTGGTCCTCATCGAGGTACTCCTCCGCCGGAATGGCCGGGTAGGGCACCCCGTAAACCCTGATGTCGGCCAGCGAGAAGCCCGATGAGGAAGGAACGGCGCGGGCCTTGTCAATGATCTTCTGCAGGGTGGCGCCGGAGAATCCGTTCGACCGGTCTCCGTCGCCGACCTCGCCCTCTCCGCTGCCGCGGAACGTCACGACCTCGACTTTTCCGCACGTGGAGGGCTGTGCGTGGCCGACCGGCGCGGTCACGGCGGCAGGCGCCAGCGTGAGGAATGCGGCCACGAGGCCGGCACCGAGTCGTTTCTGCCAGGAGGTCGGAGATCTTCGGCTGGGCGGAGTCATGCACGGCACATAGCCCGCGCGGCGCGCGTTGTTACAAATGCGCCATTCGCGTTCTCGATGCCGAAACTATTCCACCCCGGCTAAGCGATCGCGGGTGCGACCACCGGTTCCACCTTCTGCCGTTCCGCCTTCACCGAGGCGATGCCGGCCAGGATCAGCAGGCCGCCGAACAGTTGCAGCGGCGAGAGCGCCTCGCCCAGCAGGAGCCACGCGAACAGCGAGGCGGAGACGACCTCCAGCAGCGCGATGAACGACGCGAGCCGCGAGCCGAGGATCCCGGACGCGGTGATGCCGCTCGCGTAGGCCACCGCCGTGCCGAAGACCGCGACCACGAGCAGCGGCACCCACCAGGCCACGGGCTCGCCGAACAGCGGCACGTCGCCGAACGTCGTGGTGAACGGCAGCAGGCCGGTCAGTCCCACCAGGGCCAGCACGGGCACGGCGAGCAGCAGTCCCGCGCCCGCGAGCGCGACCGGCGGCAGGCCGTTGTTGGGACGCGCGGCGATCACGAAGTACACCGAGCAGCCGATGGCCGCGCCGAACGCCGCCGCGAGACCGATCAGGTCGACGGCCTGGATGGCGCCGGGCCCGATCACCAGCACGAGCCCGCCCACCGCGAGCACCGAGCCGATCAGCACGACCGGTGCGGGTGTGCGGCGGCTGACCGCCCAGGTGAAGCCGACCAGGATGAGCGGGGCGAGGAACTCGATCAGCAGCGCCGTCGCCACCGGGATCCGCTGGATGGCGGCGAAGTAGAGCACCTGCGTGACCGCGACGCCGACCACCCCCATGCCCAGCACCGGCCACCGGGCCTCTCTCAGCAACCCCCACCGCCCGCGCATCACCACGACCACCAGCGGGAGCAGCACCAGCCCTGCGGTGAGCGCGCGGGCCGTCACCGCGGCGGCGGGCGACCAGCCGGCCTCCAGCAGCGGTTTCACGAACGCGCCGGAGGTGCCGAACGAGATGAACGAGATCGCCGCGGCGATCAGTCCGGCCGACTTCGAAATCCCCATGCTCGCGCGCCTCCCGGTCCCGAACGATGTCATGGCCTAACCTGGCCGACACCCCTGACGCTAGGCCGGTCTCGGTAAGGAGTCAATTTGCGTTTTGCCCCTGACACTGAGGAGTCGCTCGAGTTCGTCGTGGCGCTGTGCAACACCGACCCGTCGGCGTCCCGCGGCGGCGACGACGAACTGGCCACGGTCGACCAGCTCCACGCCCTGCTCGGCCGGTTCCACTACACGGGCCGCATCGACGGCGACGAAGCGGAACTGCGGGACGTCCATCGCACTCGCGCGCTGCTCAGGAGCGTGTGGTCGTTCGCCCGCGACGACGCGGTGGAGGCCGTCAACAAGATGCTGCGCGACGCCAAGGCGTTGCCGCACCTGGTGAGGCACGACGACCTCGACTGGCACATGCACGCCACCGAACCCACCTCGCCGCTCGCCGAGCGCATGCGGGTCGAGGCGGCGCTCGCGCTCATCGACGTGATCCGCATGAACGAGATGGGCCGGCTGCGGGTGTGCGCGGCCGACGACTGCGAGGGACTGCTGCTCGACCTGTCCCGCAACGGCCTCAAGCGGTTCTGCGGCGTGCGGTGCGGCAACCGGATGAACATGATCGCGTTCCGCGAACGGCGCGCGGACGGGCGATGATCGGCACGTGCCCCTCCTCGTCGAGCCCTGCCTGCCCGCCGGTTCCCTCAACGTCCTCGCCCAGCCGCACCTGAGCGCCGGCGACCGCATCACTCTGCGGCCGTGGCGCGACACCGACGCCGAGACCGTCGTGAAAGCCTTCGAGTGCCCCGAGATCCAACGGTGGCACGTGCGTCGCATGGACACGCGCGCCGAGGCCCTGGAGTGGATCGCGGGCTGGACGCGGCGCTGGCGCGACGAGACGGACGCCAGCTGGGCGATCACCCGCGACGACGAGCCGATCGGCCAGACCGGGCTGCGCCACGTCTCGCTGTTCGAGGGCTCGGCGGCCCTGTCGTACTGGGTACTGCCCGACTTCCGCGGCGCGGGCATCGCAGCCTGCGCCGCGCGGACACTGACGGACTGGACGTTCGACGTGCTCGGCCTGCACCGGGTGTCGCTGGAGCACTCGACGGCGAACACGGCGTCGTGCCGGGTCGCGACCAGGCTCGGGTTCGCCGTCGAGGGCACGCTGCGGGGCTCGGCGCGGCACGCGGACGGCTGGCACGACATGCACCAGCACGCGCGGCTGCGCGACCTCCGTCCACCCGTTGGGAAGACTTAATTTCCGGGTGTGGAATGTAGTCCCGGCGCGGCGGCTTCAGCACGGTGGAGGGCGGAAACGTCCACCACGAAAGGAAGTTCGCGATGACCGCACAGCTCTCCGTCACCGTCCACAGGCTGGGTGCGGGCATCGGTGCGCGGATCGACGGCGTCCGGCTCGGCGGCGATCTGCCCGAAGAGGTCGTGACCGAGATCCGGACGGCGCTGCTGGCGCACAAGGTGGTGTTCCTCTCCGGCCAGGACCACCTCGACGACGCCGGTCAGCTCGCGTTCGCCCGCCTGCTCGGCGAACCGACCCTCGCCCACCCCACGGTGAAGGGGCGGCAGCACGCCAACGTCCTCGCGATCGACTCCCAGCACGGCAAGGCGAACAGCTGGCACACCGACGTCACCTTCGTCGACCGGGTGCCCGCCATCAGCATCCTGCGCGCGATCGAGCTCCCGCCCTACGGCGGCAACACGGTGTGGGCCAACACCGCACGGGCCTATGACGAGCTGCCTGAGCCGTTGAAGGCGCTGGTGGACAGGCTTTGGGCCGTGCACACCAACCTCTACGACTACGCGGGCGCCGTCGACTCCCAGCGCATCGGGGGAGTGGACGTGAAGGAGAAGGCGTACCGCGAGGAGTTCGTCTCCGACCGCTACGAGACCGAGCACCCCTTGGTGCGGGTTCACCCCGAGACCGGCGAACGCGCGTTGCTGCTCGGTCACTTCGTGAAGCGGATCGTGGGGGTGAGCCCCGCCGAGTCGAAGGCGATCTTCGAACTGCTGCAGAACCGCGTGACGCGGCTGGAGAACACCGTGCGGTGGCAGTGGTCCGAGGGAGACGTGGCGATCTGGGACAACCGGGCGACGCAGCACTACGGCGTCGCCGACTACGACGACCAGCGGCGCCGCCTGAACCGGATCACGATCGCCGGTGACGTGCCGGTGAGCGTGGACGGCGTGGCCAGCACGACGATCGTCGGCGACGCGGGCCACTTCTCCGCGCTCTGACGTGATGCCCGCAGGGCATCGAGGTGGTTGGCTGGGCGCGTGGAACTCAGGCAACTGCGGTACGTGGTGGCGGTGGCCGAGCACCGCCACTTCCGGCGTGCGGCCCAGGCGCTCGGCATGACCCAGCCGTCCCTGTCGCGGCAGGTGGGGGCGGTCGAACGCGAGCTGGGCACGGCGCTGTTCGAACGGACGGGCCGCGGCGTGGTGCCGACGGCCGCGGGCGCGGTCTACGTCGTGCACGCGCGGCGGGTGCTGGAGCAGGTGGAGGCCGGGGCGACGGAGGCCCAGCGGGCGGCGCGGGGGCAGGCCGGGTCGCTGCGGCTGGGCTTCGTCGGCGAGGCGCTGGTCGAGCTGCTGCCGTCGCTGCTGGCGCGGTTCGGGTCGGCGCACCCCGGCGTGGTGCTGGAGTGCCGCGAGCTGTCGACGGCCCAGTGCGGTGCGGCACTGCTCGCGGGGGACGTCGACCTGGCGATCAGCCGCGGCGCGCCGGCGGGGGAGGGCGCGGAGCGGCTGACCTCGGTGCCCGTGGCCGGTGACCACCTCGTCGTCGTGTGCCATCGCGGTCATCCGTTCGCCGGGCAGCCCGCGATCTCACCCGAGCAGCTGCGCGGCCAGCCGCTGATCGTCGCGCCCGCCGCCGACGAACCCGCCGCCACCCGCGTGCTGGCGCCGTTGGTCGAGGCAGCGAGCGGGATCACGCACGCCCGTGATGTGCACACGGTGATCGGGCTGGCCGCGTGCGGGATCGGCGTGGGGCTGGTGCCGACGAGCGTGCGCCGGCTCGGCAGGGCGGAGACCGTCATGGTCGAGGTGGACCCGCCGGTGCGCCTGCCCGACCTCACCATGTCGTTCCGCGGCGCCGACGTCTCGCCCGCGCTCGGCGCGTTCCTCGACGTGACGAGGGCGCACTGCCCCGGCACCGCGAAGCGCCTTGCCCGCCTGATGCCTCGCAAGCATCACAAGGCCGGTTGACGGGCATCACCGCTACGACCGGGACGCGCGGCGGGTGACATGGACGCATGTCGATCACTTCGCATCCGGTCCGGTACGGCGTCACCCTGGCGGGCACCGGCGGCCCCAACCTGGTCGAGGCCGCCGTCGAGGAGGCCCGCGAGGCAGCCGCGTTCGGCGTGGACGTGGTGTGGACGGGGCAGCGGCTGGACTACGACGCCATCGGCCTGGCCGGTCTCGTCGGCTCACGGGTTCCCGGCATCGAGGTGGGCGTGTCGGCGGTGCCGGTGTTCGCCCGGCACCCGATCCTGGTGGCGAGCCAGGCCCAGACCGCGCAGGCGGCCACTGGAGGCCGGTTCCACCTCGCCGTCGCCCTGGGCGCGCCTCCGATCGTCGAGCGGGCGTTCGGCCTGCCGTGGGAACGACCGGTGGCGCGGCTGCGCGAGTTCCTCACCGCGCTGGGACCGTTGCTGCGCGGCGAACCCGTCGAGCACGAGGGCGAGCTGATCACCGCCCGCTCGATGCTGCCCACCCACGTGCCGGGAGCGACCAGGACCCCGGTCCTCGTCGCCGCGATGGCACCGAAGGCGTTGCGGATCGCCGGGCACCTCGCGGACGGCACCGTCCCGTACCTCGCTGGTCCCCGCGCGCTGGGCGAGCACATCATCCCCGCCATCACCGCCGCGGCCGCCGAGGCCGGACGGCCCGCGCCGCGCATCGTCGCCCTGGTGCCGGCGGCCGTCACCACGAGCGAGCAGGCGCGCCGCACGATGGCCGACGGCCTGGCGTTCTACACCCAGTTCGAGTCCTACCGGCGTGTTCTCGCCCTCAACGGCACCGAGAACCCCGTGGACCTCGCGCTGATCGGCGACGAGGACACCGTGGCGGACGGCGTGCGCGCGTACGTCGAGGCAGGGGCCACCGAGGTCGTGCTGACCGCCCACCACGACCTCGACGCCGCCACCCAGACCAGGACCCGCGAGCTGGCGGGAGCGCTCAGCCGCGGCGCGTCAACCGCTGGGCGAGACGTGCTCCGAAGCCGGTGAACGGCGGCTGGGCCAGCCGGAGCGTGTCGAGCGCGAGTGGCTTGCGCAGCACGGGCTTGAGGTGCGAGAAGGTCCGCCACGAGTAGGAGCCGTGGTACGCGCCCATCCCGCTGGCCCCGACACCGCCGAACGGCAGCCCGGCCGCCGCGACGTGGATCAGGCCCGCGTCGTGCACCACCGCGCCGGACGACGTCCGCTGCTCGAACAGGCGGCGCGTGCGGGCTGACGAGGTGAAGACGTACAGCGCGAGGGGCTTGTCCCAGCTGGTGACGACGTCGACCGCCTGCTCCGCCGAGTCGACGGCGATGATCGGCAGGACGGGGCCGAAGATCTCGTCCCGCAGCACCGGATGAGTCGCGTCCGGTCCGACCGAGCGCCCGTCGCTCACGACGACGGTGGGCGCGATGTACCGCTCCGCGCGGTCGTGCTCGCCACCGACCACGACGTTCGTGCCGTCCAGCAGCGCGACGAGCCGGTCGAACTGCCGTTCGTTCACGATGCGGCCGTAGTCGCGGCTCGTCCGCGGGTCGTCGCCCCACAGGTCGGAGATCGCCCCGCGCAGCGCCTCGACGAGCGCGGGCACCCGGTCCGGGGTGGTCATCACGTAGTCGGGGGCGACGCAGGTCTGGCCCGCGTTGGTGAACTTCGCCCACACCAGGCGGCGCGCGGCCTGGTCGAGGTGGGCGTCGTCGTCGACCCAGGCGGGCGACTTGCCGCCCAGCTCCAGCGTCACCGGCGTGAGGTGCTCGGCCGCCGCCCGCATGACGACCCGGCCGACCGTGCCGCTGCCCGTGAACACGATGTGGTCGAACCGCTCGGCCAGCAGTTCGGTGGTCTCCGGGACACCGCCCTCGACGACGCGCACGGTGCCGTCGGGGAAGTAGTCGGGCACGAGCCTCGCGACCAGGGCCGACGTCTCCGGTGCGAGCTCGCTCGGCTTGAGGACCGCGGTGTTCCCGGCGGCCAGCACCCCGGCCAGCGGGTCGAGCAGGAGCTGCAGCGGGTAGTTCCACGGCGCGATCACCAGCACCACGCCGAGCGGCTCGGGCACGAGCCTGGCCCGCGCGGGCCACAACGCCAGGGGGACCGGGCCGCGCCGGGGCCGTGACCACCTCCGCAGGTGGCGCAGCGCGTGGCTGATCTCCGCCAGCACGACGCTGATCTCGGTCAGCTGCGCCTCGCCCGAGCCCTTGTGCAGGTCGCTCCACAGGGCGGCCTCGATCGCGGCCTCGTTCTCGGTGATCATCGCGCGCAACGCCCGCAGGCTGGCGGCACGGGCGGCGGGGGACCGGGTGGCGCCGGAGTCGAAGACCTTGCGCACATCGGACACGACGGCAGGGATGGTCATGCCGTCACCGTACACCAATACGAAACAGGTTCTTTTCGTTTCTTGTGCCGGGTAGAGTGGCCGGTGATGACTGAGAAGGCGGAGGCCGGGCGCCCCAAGGACCCGCGAGTGGACGAAGCGCTGATCACCGCGGCGATCGAGGTCCTGAACGAGTCGGGCTGGGCGTCGTTCACCACGACGGCCGTCGCGAAACGAGCGGGCGCGTCCACCGCGTCGCTCTACCGGCGCTGGCCGTCCAAGCAGGCGCTGGCCGGAGCCGTGGCGCGGCACATCACCCACGCCGAACTGCGCGGCATCAGCACCGGCTCGCTGGAGGGTGACGTTCGCGAGCTCCTCACGCGCAAGCGGCGGATCCTCGAAGCGGCCACGGGGCCCGCGTTGCTCTCGCTGATGGGGCAGGCCGCGCACGACCCGGCGTTGCGGCAGATCCTGCGCGACGACGTCTACCTCGCCGTCCGCGAGGAGCTCGGGTCGCTTGTCGCACAAGCCGTTGTGCGGGGGGAGCTGGCCAGGCGAACCGACAGCGCGCAGCTCGACGTGCTCGCACTGGTGCTGATCGGGACCGCTCTGGCCAGGTCCGTGTTCGTCGAGACCGACGGGGGACACGGGGCCGAGGCCGAACTGCGCATGCTGCTCGCGGTGATCGCGTCCGCGTGACGCCTCAGCAGTTCGCGCGCAGCAGCACGCCGGAGGTGCCGGGCAGGCTGACCGAGTTGACGGCCTTGCCGTCGTGGTCGGTGTACGTGCGCTGGACGTCGACCTTGACCGGGGCAGTCCCGGTCGGGTTGGCGTTGACGAGCGCCACGCCGCACGTGAAGTCCCTGCGGTAGACCTTGTCCGCGACCGCGCGGTAGGCGCCGGCGGGGTGCCCGAGGTACCAGTCGTACTCGGGGTGCCAGGCCGTCGGGTCCGCGTAGCCGTCGGTCTTCGCGACCTCGGCGATCGCGGCCTTGCCGGTGGTCGTCATGAACAGGCTGGCCAGCGCGTACCGGAACGCCCGCGTGTCACCCACGTCGAAGTGCGGCTGCACCCAGGTCATCTTGCCCTGCGTCTCGTTGGAGGCGATCTCGGCGACCTGCCGGCTCCAGCCCTCCTGGTAGTCCTCGAGCAGCCGGGCGCTGGAGAACGCCAGCCACCACTCGTCGAACCCGCCGTCGAGGTAGGCGCTGTAGGCCTCCCATCCGCCGGCGTGCATCCGGGCGTTGGTCAGGTTGCCGACCGAGAGCAGCCCAGCGGCCTTGAACCCGCTCTTCACCGCGGCCAGCATGCCCTTGTAGGCCTCCTGGAACGCGCCGTTGTCCGGGTACTTCGGCGGGCACTCGCCGGGGTGGTACGCGTCGCACGTGTAGAGGGCGTTGTCGAGGAAAACCCCGTCGAATCCGGTGGCCTTCGAGGTTTCGACGACGCTGTTCACCCACGCTTTGCGGTAATCGGCATTACCGACGTCCATCTGCTTGTGGCCGTCGTACCCGGCGTACTCCAGCTCCTGCCCGTTCTTCCCCTTCAGGAACCAGCCGGGGTTGTTCGCCCGCACCTCGCAGTAGCCCAGTCCGGTGGGCAGGTGGGCGTCGTCCTTGCCGTTCTTGCAGGCGTACGACCGGGTGGAGGACAGGTCCTTGTAGACGTAGACCTTGACCGCCGGGTTCGCGGCCTTGAGCTTGCGCAGGAGGTCACCCTCCCAGGCGTTGAGCACGACGTGAGCACGGCGTTTGGCTTCAACGGCGATCGTCTCGTCGGACACCGGCGTGCTGTTGAGGTGCAGCCAGAACGACTGCGTGCGTCCCACCGGGGCGACCTCCGCCTGGGCCGCGGGCGTGACGACGGTGGCCAGCAGAACCGTCAGGGGCAGGAAAAGTTTTCGTATTTTGCCTGTTTTCTCAAGCATTTCGTTCCTCCTCGTCTGGAAGGGCTGAAGGTTTGGTACCCAGCCCGAGACGAGGAAAGGATCTGAATTCGTAAACCACCTGTTGCGGGTGCAAGCACGTGCGGAACCGGCACCCTGAGTAGGTCCCGTCGCCCTGAGCAGGACCGCTCGCCCTGGCCGGGTGACCTCAGCTCAGACGGACGCTCTGCCGCGTAGTTCTTCCACGTCAGCGCGAATTTTCCGGACCTCCGCGAGGATCTCCATCGTCGCCGCCATCTCCTCGCGGTCGTGCTCCGCGTGCTCCTCGGTCATCTGGGTCTGCATTGCGCTCACCGCCACCGCGATGAACAGGTTGAGCACCGTGAACGTCGTGACGACGAGATAGCCGACGAAGAACACCCAGGCGAACGGCTTCTCCTCCATGACCTGCCGCGCGACCTCCGACCACGCCTCGCCGGTCATGACCTGGAACAGCGTGAACAGCGAGTCGCCGAGATCCCCGAAGTACTCCGGCGCGACGGTGCTGAACAGCTTCGTGGCGATCACCGCCGACACGTACAGCACCAGCGACAGCAACGCGGTGATGGACGCCATGCCTGGCAACGCGGTCAGCAACGCTGCCACGACCCGCCGCATGCTCGGCACCACGGACACGAGCCGCAGGACCCGGAGCACCCGCAGGGCGCGCAGCACCGAGAACGCCCCGGAAGCGGTCGGCAGCAGGGTGATCGCCACGACCACGGTGTCGAACCAGTTCCACGGATCGCGGAAGAAGGCGCGGCCGTAGGCGCCGAACCGCAGCGCGAGCTCGACCACGAACAGGGCCAGCACCAGCCGGTCGACCACGTGCAGGGCGTCACCGAACGACGCCATCAGCTCGGGGGACGTCTCCGCACCCAGCGTGACCGCGTTGACGAGGATCACCGCGGTGATCACCTTGTTGAACCCTGTGTGTTCATCAGGGTGAGCGTGATGCCGTTCATACCGTGTTTTGCCTGTTCACATGGCCTGCCGGTCGGCTAGGTCAGGGGCATATTCACGTTGATTGGGAGCAAATCGGGAGCAGGGGTCATGAACACATTCGCGGTTCCAAAGGTGTTCACCGGACTTCGTCCAGACCTTCGATGGTCCAAGACCATCCGCCGTCCTCTTCCCAGCGGTGCTGCAACTGCTCCAGCATCCTGCTGATCATGGCATCCGTGACGTGCGAGTACCGGTCGTGAACTTCTTTGCGCTTGTGCCCCAGGCGCTCAAGCCGAAGCACGTGCGGCACGCCCTCCTCGATGAGCCAGGTCTCATGCGTATGACGCAGGTCATGGAAGTGCATTCCCTCCTTGATCGGTGCCCACCCGAGCGCCTCGTCGCCCGCGAGCGCGGGCAACCAAACGCGCGCGCGGAAGTTTCCCCGCCGACGGAAAGCGCCACGCGCCGAGGCGAAAACGAACCTTGACTCCGGATTGCGCTCGCGATGTGCTAGCAGTTCGTTCACGAGAAATGGTGGCAGGTGAACCTCGCGGGCACTGGCTGGCGTCTTCGGTGAGCCAAGGAAGAGCGCTTGTCCAGATACGTCATGCAGCGCACCGAACACCGGGTCCACTACAATGCGGGGATTGGCGTCCAGATAGGTTCTGGTCCACTGTAGCCCGGCCAACTCGCCCCAGCGCAAGCCGGTGTAAGCGGCTGTGATCGTCAACAGCCCGTCGTCGGGATGCATCCTGCCCGCCAAGGCGTCGACCTCGTCCGTGGTGGCGTGAGGTCGCTCCTGGGAGTCCGCATAGGTGATTCGCAGCTTGCGACATGGATTCGATCCGATCAGACCTTCGTCGACAGCTTCACCAATGATTTGGGAGAAGAGCACGACAACGAGCCGCGCGCTGGTGTCGGCTAGCTTCGCCCGCAGGGTCTTGTTCACCCACCCCTTCACTCTGATCCGCTGGATGTCGCCAAGTGCTGTGCCGGACCAGAACGGCAGAATGTGATTGCGCAGCTGAGAGTCATAGGTCTCCCATGTCTTCAACTTCACGTTTTGAGCATCCGACCACTGCCGGATCCACTCGTCGATCGTGGTCTTGGCCAACCGCGGATCGGCGAATCGCTTCCGCCGCTGGTCGGACTCCACATCCAGCGCCCGCTGCTCTGCGGCTGCCTTCGTCGGGTACCCGTTCTCTGAGTAAACAGTTCCGTCGTCAAGCCGGTAGCGGACACGCCAGCCGCAGCCATGTTTTTCTGCCCAGGCCATCGGTTCTCCTTGTTACGGTGTCGGATGTGGGGATATCTGGTGTGTCTACATGGACGCTCGTTTCAAGGAAAAGGGCAATCTAAGTGTGTTCGCGGCGACCAGAATGCCTGCGGTTTGGGGTGCGCGAGGTGTAGATGTCGGGATAAGTCGACTTCATGTACTGCGCGGCCGCTGCGGCAATTTGCTCGATGTCGTTTTGAGAGAAGCGCAGATGCTTACCGAGGAAGGAGCACGGGATTGCGCGTCGGGCGGCACGGCGGCGCAACCAGGACTCACGCACTTGCAATAGCCTCGCAGCCTGGCCGGGCGTGAACAGGACCTGAACCGTTTCGTCCATGGGCGCGCCCGCCGGTGGGCGGGCCCCGTCGTTGGCAGTCTGCGCACTGCCTGTGGGTGTGGTCGCAGGTGCAGGCGACTCCGGAGATGAGAACTGGACTGACAACGTCATGGGCACGCCCCTTCGTGCGGGACGCTCTCGTCGATGAAGAGGGCGTCGGTAGCACCCCTTAACTCCGAGAAAGAAGATGCTCGGGGACAGACGGCTTGTTCAAGACACGACGGCAATGGACCGAAGCGATGAAGTCGCTCGTCCTGGCGCACAACGCCGGTGTCGCTAGAGCGCCTCCGGGCTACCTATGCAGATCGCTCGGCTGCTCGACGACGAGTGCTGTGATGATTTCCGCGGCTTCCTCACATAAGTCGGCGCCGCGCAAAGAGTATCCGAGAAGCCGTTGGGCCATCCTGCGGAGATCAGTGGGCGGCAACAGGGTGATAGACGTGAAGAAGGTGACGCGGCTCGGCGACCCGGAGGAGCTGGAACGGCACTACGAGCGGCTGAACGTGGAGATCGTCTACAACGCAACAGGGCGGACGCTCGATAGGAGCGTCCGCCCTGTTGGTAGGGATAAACCAGTGTCCGAGGCCGGAGTTGGCCACTACACCCCCGCCCTACCAGCGGGTTTCGTGGAGGCTCGATGGGTGAGGGCTTCGTGGTCCACGGTCTGTCCTCGTCTGACCAGTTAGAGCATCCGTGCTGCAGATCCGCGGTTCAAAGGGGACTTGAGTTCCCATACGTAGCAAGCTTGCGCAGTCCGTGTGTTCATGCGCTATTGGATAGCTCGAATCCAGCATAGAGGGCCAGTCGATGCAATTCAATCTTACGCCGCCGAATTCTATCAACTGGGTCAGGAAATTTCGCGGCGACGTGTTGGATCGCCCGCTGATCTCGGAGTCAGGCCCATCTGCGGCAAGCGCTACGCGAGTACGAGCGACACTACAACGAGTGCGCCACATGACGATCACTCGCTGGTGCGGCACCACAAGTATCTTCATGCTCCTTGACCTGCGTGGACGTAATTTTCGGCACCCACAGGGCTACGGCTCCGGTCTCGCGGCGGGGGAGCGGCTCTTCGAGGCGATCGTCAACGGCAAGCACGGCGTGCACATCATCCACGACGACTACGACGCGTCCTGGCAGCGCCTGCCCGGCCGAATCAATCTGGACGTGCCGGAACTGCTTGCCGCGGTGAAAGCCTTGGGCGACGGGCCTTTGCCTCAACAGGACCGGGACTGGCCGTTCGTGCTGTCCGCGGGAGAACGACGAGCGTTCACCGCCAACACGATCATGCGCGACCCCAGCTGGCGCCGCCGCGACCCGGACGGCCGGCTGCGCATCAGCCTCACCGACGCGACGCGGCTGGGCGTCACGACCGGCGACTGGGTCAGGCTGACCACCCGGCGCGGCGGCGCGGAGGTGTCCGTGGACACCACGGACACCATGCGCCCTGGTCACATCTCGCTGCCCAACGGCCTGGGGCTCACGGTGCAGGAGCGCACGGGTGTCGCGCCGAACGAGCTCACCGCCGCCGAAGACCGGGACGAGTGGGCCGGCACACCGTGGCACAAGCACGTGCCGGCGCGGCTCGAACCGCTCGGACCGCAGTCAGGAGCCTGAGTAGGAGAAGGCGGCCCAGTCCACCGGCGAGCTGAACGGGATCCGGCTGAGCGGGAGCTCGGCGATCAGGCCGGGCAGGTCGTCGAGATCGGGTGCGCGTCGGCGCAACAGGGCGGAGACCGCGCTTCGTGGTGCGGTTCGAAGCCAGCGCTGGGTTGCGGCGAAGGCGTCGGCCGGTTCGGTCTCGCCGTCCCACAGTTCGTAGAAGCGCAGGGCGAGGACGGCGGCCGTGGTGTCGGCGACGGGCCATTGCGCGGCCACCACGCCGGCCGCGCCGAGTTGGATGAGCGCGCTGGGCATCGCGACGACCTCCTGCGGTACGACCTCGCCGGCCACCGCGGTGTCGCAGGCCGACAGCACCACCAGCCGCACCGAGGAGAGGCGGGTGTTCGTCACCAGGTTGTCGATCGTGAGTTGCTCGTCGTCCGCGAGCAGGAGATAGCTGTTCAGCGGTTCTTGCGGCGCTGCCATGCCGTGACAGGCGAAGTGCAGAACCGACTGCTGGGAGATCGCCCACACGACTGCCGGCAGGGTGGCCTCCGCGCCTTCGAGGGCGGTGACTCGGCCGGCTCGGGCCGCGACGGCGGCACCCTCGGCGCGTGCCCAGCGCAGGGGGACGGCATCCACCGGCTGCGGGTCGATGATCGCGAGCGCGTCGGAGTTGTGGGACCGGGATGCCGCGCTCGACGTCGCCGCGAGCGCTGTCGAACTCGGCACGAACCGCCAGTCGAACAGTTCGATCGCCGCTTGTCCGGTCTCGGGGTCCACCGCCGCGGTGATCGGCAGCAACGCCAGTCTTCCGGCGACCACCACGGTCACCGGGCCACCCGCCGGCAGTGCCCGCCCGAGAGGGCCGGCGAACGCCGTCCAGAGCCACCGTCCCACCGTGTCGATCGTGGCCGACCAGTCGGCGATGATGTTCGACGCCTGGTACTCGGCGAGCGCCGTCCGATACCGGAAGGTGTGTTCTCGCAACGCTTCCTCGGTGAAGGGCAGCTCGACGCAGGTGGTCCGCCGGAGTATGCCGTTCACGACGAAGGCCATCCCACCGTCCCCCGCGGCGCTCCAGTAGACGACCGGGCCATCCGTTGCGGCGGCGTAGATGTCGGAGATGTCCGGTTCCATGCCGAACCGGGCGAACCCCGGCACTGACTGGATCAGCTTGGTGACTTCGCGGAGCTGTGCTTGAAGCCGTTGCACGCGCTGACCGGAGAACGTGTGGCTGCCGGCGTCGATCTGCGACCCCATGGCCACCAGTTCCGAGGCCCTGGCGCGGAAGGCTTCCGCCAGATCCGGTCTGCCAGCGGCGGCGACCGCTGACAACTCGGCGCTCTCCAGCTGAAGCGCGCGTCGCAGGTTCCGCGCGTGATGACGTTCCAGGAGAACCACGGCCTCTTCAGCCGCTCCGCTCCTGCCGAAGCTGTACGCGGCTTTCTGCACGATGTCGTGCGGGCGACTGCCCATCGCCTCCCGCCACCTACCGGCGGCGGTCCGTTCGACGAGCACCGAGATCCCGGCTTCAGCGACCAGGTAAGCCTCGGTCGCGCGGAGCCAGTCGCCATGTCCCGCCAACCGGTCGCCGAGCTTCTCGCCGAGATCGATCGCGATCAGCGGGTCGTCGGCGGGGTCGAATTCGGCCAGGGCCGTGGCAAAGGCCGCGGCGCCCTCTCGCCAGCGTTCGCCGTCGCCCGTCATCAGCAGCTCCGCCAGGTTCAGCAGGTCGAGCGTCTGGTCAGGGCCGGCGGACAGGAACCTGAGGTTGTCGCGGACCAGCGCGACGGCTCGCTCGACCTGGCCGGTCTCGTCCGGCTGAAGTGCGTGCGCCGCCATCAGCGCCTGGACCAGGTTGCGCCGGGCGAGGACCGCTGCCGGTGAGGCCGGCGACAGGGTGCGGACCGCCGTCTCTCCCGCGAGCAGCGCCTCCTGGAGGTCACCGGCGTCGGAGGTGCGACGGTACCGGCGGATCAGCGCACGGCACAGGTTGTTGGCCGTGTGCGGAACCTGGCTCACGCCGAGGTCGGGACGTTCCCCTGCGGTGCGATAGCGGTGAATCGTCACGTCGAGATCCTTCGGAGCGGCGGACCAGTCGTAGCTGCCGCTGCTCACCTGCCCGCCGAGGTCCCACAGGCGGGCCCCGGTACCGGGCGCCGAACCGAACCTGTACAGCAGATCCTGCACATGTTTCTCGGCACTGGTCAACCCGTCACCTTCGCCCTGCTCCGCCAATGCGAGCAGAGCACTGATCTGCCCCGCCTGGTTGACCAGCCACGCCTCGGTCGTCCGGTCGGTGGTGCGTGCCGCCTCCTCGAACAACCTCACGCTTTCCCGGAGGTGCTCGACCGACCTCGTGACCTTGGCCTGTAGTTGGTGGATGTTGGCGAGGACCCGCATCAGCGGTGCCTCGCCAGAGCGAAAGCGCCGGACGCGAAGCAGCGCCTCGGCGATCGATGCGGCGGCTCTGTCGAGAACCTCCATCTCGCCGGTTTCCTCGTAGGTCGCGATGGCGAGGTTCCCCGCGATCACCGCGGGCCGCCAGTCGTCCTGGTTTCCTGTCGGTGAGACAGGAGTTGACGCGTCGGCCAGCACCAGCGCGGCTCGGTTGAGCGCGGCGACGGATCTCATCGCCTTCCCGTACCTCATCAGGGATTCGACGGTCACCATAGCCACCGCGAACCGTCCGGCGGCCGTGAGCGGAACATCGTCGGGCGCGGCAAGGATCTCCTCGCCGGCGCGCGCGACGGCCGCCAGTTGTTCGTCAGGCCTCACCTGTGACTGGGTGACGAGATCGTCCACCAACGCCGTGGCCGGGCCGTAGTCCAGATCCGGACCCTCCAGCACCGGTGTGCCGGCGGCGTGCCGTTCCAGCAAGGTGCGAAAGACGGCCAGTTCCTGCCGGTGCTCGTCCGTCGCACTTTCGGCCTCTCGGGCGAGTAGAACGTAGGTGGCGTCGTCCCGCGACAACCAGGCGTGCTCATCGAGGAAGGAGGGGATCTCCTCGATGCCGAGCCCGTTCGCCAGCCTCAGCACCGGCTCGATGGTCCGCTTGGCGCGGACCAGTTGCCGGAACTCGTCCACCGGTGACTGGTCGCCTTCGGCGAACGCGGCGAGTGCTCCGATCTCGCTCGCTCGTTGCAGCATCGTGAGATTCACCTGGGCCCGGTATCCGTCCATGGAGCCCGTTTGGTTCGCCTTGTACTCCAACAGAGTCTTGACCATCCTGCTGCTCAGCTCAGGATGTTCTTCGAAGGACAGGTACGCACTGAGCCAGTCCTCGTGGTCGAGGAAGCGGCGTAGCGCTTCGAGGACGTCGTTCGCCGGCCGGCCGGTGTCGTTCTCCACGGTGAGCATGACGCGTTTGTCGTCGGAGGTGACGATCAGATGCTCCGTCGGAAACGGCGTCCGCACAGTCGTTTTCACGTCCGGTACGGGATGTCCGGCCTCCTGCAGCCGCCGCACCGCGAACCTGACGAACGGGTCCTCGTGATCCGGGGCTGTGCGGACGAACTGCGCGAACGCCGGATACGCCTCCTCGGCGCCCCGGCGGTCGAGCAGGAGCGCCAGGTTCTGCCACGGTCCGAAGTTGTCGGGATACCGATCCGCGAGAGCCCGGAATGCTGCCAGCGCCTCGTCCTCGCGTCCGGCGTACGACAGGCTCAACGCCTGCGAGTAGAGGTAGTTGAACGAGGACTCGGGCAAGACGGCCTCCTCTCAAGCCTCGAACGGAGAGAAGGTGCCGAGATCCGGGAGTGCCTCACGCCGCGCCGACGACCGGACCTCAGGCCCGGCCAGACCAGCCTCGGTGAACTTCTTCCGCACGTCGTCAGCGAGTTTGATCGCGTCGTCGAACAACAGGTCGTCGCTCGTGAGGGCGGCGCGCCGGAACGCGACGAGCGCCTCCTCCACGTCCGCGGGACGGCCACGCCGGGCTTCACGTCGCAGTTCCTCGTACGAAGCGGCTATCTCGGGAATGAGGAACCAGTCGTCGCGCGTGTGCGCCGCGTTCACCTCGAGCACGAGGTACGGGTATCCCTCGACCGGCTGTCCCGCCGCATCGAGCAGACGGCCGTCAGCCGGGTCGACGCGAAAACGCCGCCCGTCCTGCGGCACCCTGGCGGCCACGACCCACCCGGTGCGCAACGGTCTCCACAGCGCCGCGAAACCGATCTCCAGCGCCGTGCCTTCCGCGTCTCCGGCAAGGAGCTGGATGCCCTGCTTGGCCGGTTCCAGGAACGGAAGCGCCGCCCCGACGAACGCCAGCGCAGGCACCTTCGACAAGCTCTCCAGTAACTTCAGGTATGGGCCGGCGAGCTCGCTCGACGCCACCGAGAACAAGCCGACTTCGGCCTCGACATCGCCACCGACGAACGGAACCGGCCCTGCCAGGCGGCGATTCACCTGGAGGAAGCGATCTTCCGAGCCCGGCGTCACGTCCTGCAGGGCGCTCGGTGAGTGGCTGGAGATGAACTGAGCGGTCGTCCCGGATCGGGCCGGCAGCGCGATCGAGCTGTTGACCGCCCCGTAGTACCGGCGAAGACCGCGCCGCACGTCCACGACGTACGCGGTGCGCAGGAAGACGCTCAGGTAGGACGTCTCAGGTTCGACCTCCGCGGATTCCGTGCCGCGCGGTATGTACAGGTACGTCCACTGTGTCGAGCGAGTCCGCATCGCGGACGACCACCAGCCCATCCTCGGCTCTCCTCATCTGCATCGGCGGTAACGCCCTGCATCACGTGAGTCGTTCCCCAGACCGGGCTTCCACACGCGTGCCCGTCTGCCTACCGCACCGAGCCCGCCACGGGATGGCGCCACGCGGTCAGTTCAGACGCGATCGTCAGCTGGGAGCCGATGTACTGGAATTCCACGTCCGGGATGTTCGCCGAAACGTTCCGGTCTATCCGTCGGACTGGATGACCATCAGCCGGAACGTCGTCGACGGCGACTCTCGCCCGCTCGTCTGCAACATGTGCCAGGCCAGGTTGCCGGGACCGTTGCCGGCCTGAGGAAGGCGTTGCCTGCTGACCCCGAGAACGCCGTCCGGGCGCTCGTCGAGAACCTCCGGCGTTGTGCGTGCCGAGAAATACGTCCGTGCAGGTCAGTAGGCGTCAGTGGGTAGCGGTCGTCATCGGGCATGATCGCGGCCGTGATGGTCCGCTTCGAGGTGTCCGGATGCTCCGCATGAAATCCATCGTCGAACGCTGGGTGAAGACGCTTCGCGCCGAACTGCTGGACCGCACGCTGATCTGGAACCACATCCACCTGCGGCACGCGCTGCGTGAGTACGAGCGGCACTACAACGAGCGCCGAACCCACCGGTCACTCGCCGCCGCAGCACCCCTGCGAGATCGACCCAGCATCTTCAACCCGGCCAGATCGAACACCTCAACGCGGAGCGGCAGGACCGTCTCGGCGGGGTCATCCACGAGTATCGCCATGCCGCTTAACCTGCGCAGATGTAGTTTTCGGCACGCACAGCGTGCGGCGAGCCGAGGGCGATCCTGGGGCTCCGCATCGTCGGTCTGATCGCCGTGCTCGTCGTTGGGTTCCGGCACGTCCTCGGCGGCCTGGACGTGCCGGCGGCGACCAGCCAGGCCGCTCCCAACTCGCAACCAGCACCGCACCCACCGATTCCTCGCCGCTGCGGCACCCTTGCGAAACCGACCACAACCCCTTGGCCCTGACCAGATCGAACGCCTCGCGGTACTCCGACGAGACCGTCTCGGCGGAGTCCTCCACGAGTATCGGCATGCCGCTTGACCTGTGCGGACGTAATTTTTCGGAGGTGCAGGCGTACAGAACGCGTGCTGTCAGCGATCGTCGACCGGTCGAAACAGTCCGATCTCGTGAGCGACCGTACCGGCGCGGAACAGAAGGTCGGGCCGGAACTCGGCGACTCGGTTGTAGTCGACAGAGGTCAGGACTGTTCGCAGATCCAGATGGCGATGATCCGGGTGCCGGTAGCCAGCCTCGTACAAGCGCAGCCACGCGTCCAGCAGTGGTGCTTCGAATCCGGCGCGTGACTGAGGGGCGAAGCCGCCGTTGATATGGGAGATCTGCAGGTCGTCGAACACGTCGAGCAGAGCCTCGTCCGGTCCGCCTCTTCCAATGCGTTCGCAGAGCTGGATGATGAACTGGCTGCTCACGCCGAGTTCGGATTTGGCCAGCCGCCGCAACGTCTCCGGACGTACGTTGACGTCGCGGTGCAGGCACTGCAGCACGAGATCGGGGTAGCGATCACACCAGCGCAGGTAGTGTTCGGCGCGTTCTGCCGGGGGCATAGGGGACGACGTGAGCTGGATCAGCGCCGTCGCGTACTCCACGTCGTACCGGCTCTCAGGCAACGCTTCGAAGGCGTACTTGAACTCGTTCGCCGCCGCGTCACCGGTGAAGCGTGCGTCCACCGCGGCTTCGCGCAATGAGACGCGCTTGGCCAATCGATCTGCCGCGGCTGTTTCGGTTAGTTGGGTGCCGATCGCGAGCGTGACGTGGGGAGGGTTTTCCCAGCGCACGTAGAGGGATTCGATCAGGGTGCGCCACTCCGCGCTCGACAGCTGGCCCTTCCAGAACATCGTCAGCTTCGACCAGTCCTCGATGCCGATGTCACTGGACTCACACACCCGCGTGAGCACGACGTGCAGCAAGACCAGGTTGAGGCTGTAGATCGCATACCTGGCCGGCGCGGCCCGATTTACCGGCTGGTAGGTGTCGAGCGACCGAGCGCGTTGGACTTGAGACAACGCCAAGAGGCGCTTCACCAGCGATTTCAGTTGCTGGCGGTTGGTGGAGCCACATGCCAGCTCCGATAGGAAGTCGATGACTGGCGTGCTCGCCGTCAGCGGCGCGAACGACAGAAGCGCGCACAGCAGGTTGTCGTCGGGAAGGCCATCGATGATGCGGGGGCCCGATGACTCGCGCTTATGCAGGTCGTTGAGGACGTACCAAGTGAAGCGCGCTACTAGGAACTCGCCGAACGTCGCATGGAGAAACTCGTAAGTGTGCAGCCTGGTCTCGTCACGGGTGGCCCGCGCGCACTGTACGAAGAAGAAACGGCCAACCACCTTGTCGCCGTCGCTCAACGGGGTGCGGATGCCGTGAGTGGATGGGGCGACACCAGAACTGAGTAACGCCGCCATGTCCTCGTTGATCGCGGTGTCCGAGACCCACTGCAC
The DNA here is from genome assembly GCF_042721515.1 of Lentzea sp. NPDC058436. Lineage (NCBI taxonomy): Bacteria > Bacillati > Actinomycetota > Actinomycetes > Pseudonocardiales > Pseudonocardiaceae > Lentzea > Lentzea sp. NPDC058436. The sequence continues at coordinate 1,639,732 of NZ_JBHXLF010000001.1, read as the reverse complement.
GCCCCGCTGGAACATGGCAAAGGCCACGACGGACAACCGAGCTAACTCGTACTCGACGCTGATGTCCTGGTCGGCCGTGCCCTGACGAGTGTCCTTGTCCACCTCCCGGCGGGCGAATCGGCTCAGCAACTTCTCGTACAGCACTACTCGGCCGAGACTGTCGTGGTGGCGTTGCAGGGCGTTGTCGACCGCGTCATACAACGCCAGCATCAAAAGCAGTAGCGGCTGCGCGGCCAGGCCGCGGTGGTCGAGCACCACCTCGTGCGGCAGCGGCGCCAAGCCGTGTTCGGCGAAGTAGTCCGCGTTGGGGGCGTTCCACACGTCTAGCCACGCCTTGATGTTCGCGTCGGTGAACGGGACTAGTCGCAGCACATCGGAATTCATCGGGATTTGCATGCCGCCGGACACGCTAATCCGGCTCGTGACCACTACCGCTACGGGCTTGCCTAGATCCGCGCGTTCTCGCTGGAACGCCTGTACTCGATGCAGGAAGTCGGTTTGGCGCACGCCCGTTGCCTGGAGCAGCTCGTCGAACCCGTCCAGCAGTACGACCGGCAGCGCGTCGCCCGCCATGCGGGACATCTCGGCGAACGTGACGTTCTCCTGCAGCGCCCTACTCAAGCCGTAGTCGATCTGCCGGTGGAGATCCGCCTCCGCCGCGGCCGTCCGCAACTCGATCCGCACGGCGAAGTAGTCACTGGCAGGCAGCCGGGCGGCGAGAACTTTCGTCAGCAGGGATTTGCCCGAGCCGGGATCGCCGAGCACCACCAGCGGGTGAGTAACGGCTTTCGGTGAGGTCAGGTAACCGGCGAGGTAGTGGTGGAGGTCGGATCGCGCTGGGATGTCGAACCATGACGCCAGTAGTGCAGGGCGGGCACCTTCGGTCATCGGACAGACCTGGTACTCGGGATCGACGTACGCATCGCAGGTCAGCGGGATCTCGAGGCCGGCGGGCACCTGGTCGATGTTGATAATCGGCTGGTTGAGGGCCGACCGGTAGTGGTTGGACAGTTCGCGTCTGCGCTCGTCCGGTTTCGCGCCGACTTGCGTTGCCTTGAGCGTCTCTTCGAGACGTTGCAAGCCTGCGGTGACGTGGGCGTTGTGCTCTGACTGCAACCAGAACGCCAGCTCCGGGTACTGCACGGTGAGCTGGCGGATCAACTCTTCGTAACGACGCAGGGCGCGACCGTGCAACCGGGACAGAACTGCATCCGTCTCTTTCTGTTGCTCAGAGGACAACCTGGTCCAGATCGCATCGTCGTGCAGGAGTTCGAGGAACTCGCGAGACGCTTGCTCGTACTGGTCTTTGAGAGCTTTGAGGTTGAGCTCGTAGGGTCGGCTGGGGCATGGCAGCACGCTGTTGCCGTCAAAGATGCCGGTGAGACCGACTAACGCGCGTTGGCCGTCCTTGTCGAGGCGGACCTTCTTGAGCTTGAAGGGCAGATCGACCTCTTTGAGCGCGTCGAACAGCGCCACGATGACGATCACGGTGTGTGCGGCATGGAGGCGTTCTGAGGCGCTGTATCGACTCAGGCCCGATCGCTTCTCCCCGGCTTTCACCAGCAGTTGGTGGCAGAGCCGGACGAACTCGATCTTGGCGTCGAACCAGCCGAGCAGATCGGCGACACCCCAGGCGACGCCGCCGAGCAAAGCCGTTCCCGTCAGCTTGTCCAACGCGTCGACCAGGGCGTTCTCGCGTTTTCCGAGCAGTTTGACGGCGTCGGAGATGCTGTAGTTCTTCGGCACCGTTCGAGTCTCGTGCCACCGGCGGTTGCCGGAGTGAAGCGAACGCGATAACAGGTCGTTTGGGGCCGCTGAACGGTCGAAGGTGACTAGCGGGCCGTCAACATCGAAATGGCCTGTGACCCCGAATGTTTGATATTCCACATTGGATGTACAGGCGCTGACTTTGCTGCTTCATGCCGCGCGTCAAGGAGTGTTGCATCGTCATGGTCGCCTCCATCAAGGCCACCAACGTCGTGGTGGAGATCCCCGGAGAGCTAGTCCCCGTGGACTGAAGCGCCTCGCGTAAAGTCTGATTCGATTGAGGCCGCGGGCGCCGTTGGTGTCCATTGGGGACAAGTTGCTGTGGTCGACGGGGATGCGCGCCGAACCGGTAGATCTCGATGCGGGTGAGGTCGCGGACGTAGCGGCTGGAGCGCCGCAATCGCGCCGGGGCGGGTAGCGCCCTGATCGTGTGGCTAGGCGGCTGTCCGGCGGAGTTCGTGCCCTGGTTGGTCGGGGTACTGGGCGCAGCACTGTCCACTGCCCGCGTGCCGAGTCGAGCCGCGCCGACGCCGCTCAATAGTCACGGTTTGGCGGAGCGCCCGTGCTTCGCCTGCGGATTCGGACGGTTCGGGATGTTGATCAGCACATCCTTCCCCAGGTGTTGCTTGATCAGGTGGACCAGTTCGGGCCCATCGATCAGCTCCATGCGGCCGTGCTCCAGGGCCTTCTTACGGCATCCAGACGCGAACCAGGAGGTCGTCACCAGCACACCCCAGCCGGCTTTCTTCTCTTCCATGGCACCCGCCAGCTCACGGATGTGGTTCACCCCGACGACCCGGCTGTACCGCTTGGCCTGCACGATGCTCAGCCCTCCGAAGAGCGGGGTTCGGCGGGCGATGACCGCGTCGACGCCATCGTCCTTGCTCTGTTCGGTTGTCCAGCCTTCCGCGCCGCGCGCTTCGAAGATCTGACGCACCAGGTGTTCGAAGTTGCTCGGCGACATCTCCATCAGGTCTGGACGGGAGTCCAATGTGGAGACTGCATCCAGTCCTTCGACGAAGGAGTACTTGCTCAGGTCGAAGTCGAGGATAGGTTCGATCGGCTCAAGTTCGTAAGGGTGATTGGAGACGATGGCGTTCAGGTGGCGGATGCATGCTTCAGGCGTGATGCGGCGAAGGTTGTCGTCCTTCGGGAAACTGTCGCGCACGACGTCGAGGCTCACGAGGCACGGGAACTCCTGCTCGCCGGTCGCCGGATTGACTGCGTGGACGTGACCGTTGAATCCGATGCTCGACAATGCTGGGTCCGCGCTGAACAGATCCCTCAGGCACAGCAACGCGACCTGGCTGACGAGACTGCGGTAGATCGCACCGACTTCCTGGGGCTTGCGGGGCGTCGGGCGTTCCTCGTCCTTGGTGGGCAGGTACCGGTAGGACGCCGTGCTCGGAACGACGTGGCGGGGTGGCAGTTCGAGTCGGACGACGACCTGTTCTGAGTGAGGGTTGTACGTCAGATCGAAGTGGCGCGGGAAGTCTCGCGGCAACGGTACGGAGGCGAGGACTCTGGACAGGTGTTGCTCGACCGCGGTCTGTTGACGCGCCTGGACTCCGCGCCTGACCGCGTCCAACCGATTGTTGTGGTCTCGTGCCTCACGCTCCGCCTGGTGGACCTTGTTTGCGTGTTGTTTCCTGGCTTCGACTACGTGCCGCTGTCGTTCGGCTTCTTGATCGCGGCGGAGGGCGGTGTCCTCTTCGAAGCGGAGCGTGGCCGCGCTGAGCCGCCGTTGATGTCGGCCTTGACCGCCGAAGACCTGGGACAGCAACCCAGGCTCACGCGGCGCGTAGTGGTGCCACTGTGGTTCTCGAACGGGTGTCGCGAGCTCACCGAGATCGAGGGGCGGAACATCGGCCGTCATGCGATACGCGTTCCAGTCCAGTACCGCCGACCTGGCTAGTCCGTTGGTGAGGACTTGGCCTAGTTCTTCGACCCTGCGCTCCAGCTTCGCCGTCTTGCGCTCCGCTTTCTGGGTGCCTCGTTCAGCCTGCAGGCGCTTTTGTTCCTTCTCCTTTGCGACGCGTTGGCGTTCGACTTCGGCACGCCTGCGCTGTGCCTCCCGAGCGAGTTGCGCCGCGGTCGGACGTCCGCTCGATGAGCCCTGTCCCGCACGTGCCATGGACCCACCCCCTAGTTGGAGAGTCACCTTGCAGACGAGCGTAGAGAACGTCACCAGCTGAATCAGGACCCCTAACAGGTGGTGGTCTGCAGGCGGCCACAGCACTGAATCGCACGGCGCGTCACATCGGATTGGGGATGCTGAGAGGGTCGTGGTGTCTGTTCACTCGATCGGTGCCGTGGTTCTGCGCTGAGTGTTAGCTCTGCCGTCGACCCGTCCGCACGTGGATCCTCGGTGGGGTGATCAACGAGCGCGGATATGCAGCTTGAGCTGCAGTGACCACTTCCGAGCGGCACAGGTTCGGCGCCCAGGGCAGCGACTGGGGCACCAGCATCGCCACGAGCATCGGTCAACGGCAACCCGATCGGGCGCCGGCATCCATCTCATGCCGCCGCTCGCACCGCCCGATCCGGCCACGTTGGACGACCTCACCGGTGCCGAGTGGGCGGCGCCCGCGACACTGCGAGAGGCGGACGAATGGGGCTCCGGATACTCGGCGCAGCAGTCGACCCGGCCGCAGACGGTCGCTACGGGCTGGTCGACTCGCCGACCGCCCTCTGCGCCTGGATCGTCGAGAAGTTCTGGTCGTGGACCGACTCCGGTGGCGACCTGCATCGGGTTATTACCCGGGATGAGCTGCTCGACAACCTGATGCTCTACCGGCTGCCCGGCACCGGTGCCTCATACGCCCGGCTGTACTGGGAAAGCCTCCGGCAGGTCAACGAATGGATCTCCGGGTCGGCAGGCGCGCCGGTGACCGTACCCACCGGCTGTCCGGTCTTCCCCAAAGAGCTGCAGCGCCCGTCTCGGCGGTGAGCGGAGCGCCGGTTCCCGAACATCCGGTACTGGAACGAGCCCGGCAAGGGCGGCCACTTCGCGGCGTTCGAGCAGCCGGCGTTGTTCGTCGACGAGGTCCGGTCATTCTTCCGGCTGGTCCGCTGATGGTCACCCGTACTCGGTAAGCGGCTGACTAAAGATCAACAAGTGCCCATCGGGTGTCCGTACGTTGAAGTCGCGCATCCCGTAGGGCCGGTCAGCCAGCGGCTCGACGATGTCGGCGCCGCGGGCGCGCAGCTCGTCGTGGCAGGAATCGACGTCGTCGACGACAACCGTCACCCTGGCCGGGCCGACGCTGCTTTCGGCATACAGGTGGAACTCGGCGGTGTCGCGGATCACGGCCGCGTAGCTAGGCGGGGTCTCCCAGGTGAATATGGTGTCGAATCCGAGCGTGTCCGTGAAGTACGACCGCGCTGCCTGCACATCTCGGCACGGCAGCACGGGAACCGCCACCCGCATGACCATTCCGTCACCTTAGTGACTTTGGCTCAAGATCGCTGATCTTGGGTTGAGTGCTGGCTGTTGAGCTGCGGTTTCGTCGTGCGAACGGCGAAAATCTGCGCACTGAGCGGCCGGTTCTGGGCTGTCTCTCGTGGCGTATGTGCGCACGGTGAAGACGGCGTCGGGGGCAGGGCGGTGCAGATCGTGCACTCCTCGCGTCGCGGGTCGCGGGACATCGAGCACATCGGCTCGTGATCGACGCCTACCACCGACTGTTCCACATCGAGAAGCCGTTCCGAATGTCTAAACCCGACCTACGTGCGTGGCCGATCTACCACCACAAGCGCGAGTCGATCGACGCGCACCTGACGGTCGTGTTCGCCGCCCTGGCCGTCAGCAGGTGCATCGAGCAGGCACCGGCTGGTCGATCAAGAAGTTCGTGCGCACCACCCGCCGCTACCGCACCATCAACATCCAGGCCGGCGAGCACACCCTCACCGCCGTCGACCCACTACCCGACGACCTCCGCGATGCCCTCACCCGCATCCACGACCGCGGCGCGCACAAATTTGAGCCAAGTCAGGGCCCCTTGGACCTGACCGGATCGAACGCCTTGCGGTACTCCGACGGGACCGTCTCGGTGGAGTCCTTCACGAGTATCGGCATGCCGCTTGACCTGTGCGGACGTAATTTTCGGCACTCACACCGCGATGCGGCTGCGGGAGAAGAGCGGCGAGGGTCTGGTCGCAGATTTCAGCGAACTGGTCGCCCTCGACGAGTGGCTGACTGGTCGGTCCGGCGCCGTGCGAGCCGAGGCGATGGGATACGAGGCGGAGGCGCTCGCGGAGAAGCTGAGGGACGCGGATCGTGAAGGTGTTGGCGTCACCGTGACATCGTCCGCGCTCACGCTCCTGGACGGGCTCGCCAGCAGGCGGGCTGATTGGCAGCAGAACCAGGCCGCACTCGACGCGGAACGCTTCGCCCTCGGCGAAGCGCGCAACACCGCCGCGATCGAGGCAAAGGCGAAGGGCGGGCTGGCTAGAGCACTGGAAGAAGGAGTGTGCCGCTAAGGCCGATGCCGAAGCAGCCCAGGAGAAGGTCAAACACAGCCGGACCGCGCTTCGTGTCGCCCGTGATCGTTCCGCCGCGGTCGGTGACGCCGAGCGGCGCCTTGGGACGCTGAAGGACAAGCTGGAGGAACTCGGCGTCGTCCTCGCCGAGGCCAGGGGAGATGCAGAGACGGCTCAGGAGTCCGTGGACGCGGCGCAGGAAGGCTTGGCGGCGGTTCAGCGGGCCAACTCGGCCGCGCATGCGTCAGCGGCCAGCGCGCCGGGGGATCCGTGCCCGGTGTGCACGAGGACGTTGCCCGAGTCGTTCGTACCTTGCGAGACTTCCGTCCTTGCGGATGCGGAGAAGACCGTGGCCGACGCGAAGAAGACTCTTGCCGCGGCGGAGAAGGCCGTGCGCGCGGCAGACCAGTCGAAGAGCCGGGCGGACGGGGAACCGAGCGCCGAGACCGGGAAGACCAAGGACTTGGCTCGTCAGCGGGACATCGCTCTGGGGAGCTGCGGGAGCGGCTCGGAGAGGTGGACCTCGCTGCCCCGACGACGTGCTGCTCCTGGCTCTGGAGACGACGGCCGCCGAGCTCACCGAGGCCGCGGCCACCGCGAAGGCGGAGGCTGAGCAGGCCCGACGCGCTTACGACAAGCTGATCCACCGCATCGAGACCGCTGAAGAGGAGCTCGAACGCAGGGAGAAGGCCACAGCGGCCCAGAGCGATACCCTGACCGGCCGGCTACGCGTCGCCGAGGCGACTTTCCGTGATCTTCCCGTGGGCTTCCACCGAGGCGCAGAATTGTCCGTCGCCGCGATCAAGAACGCGGTCGCGCACGTCGAGGCGCAGCGGCGCGAGCTGAACACGTTGGAACAGAGGCATCGCGACGAAGTGGAGGCTCCACGCCAGTTCCTGGTCCAGCAGCTGCACGTACTTGCCGAACGGGCCTCGGCGGCGATCGCATTGGTGCTGCAGGGTGAGGTTCCGGCCCGTCCGCGAAACCCGGCCCTCAGCGATGACGTGCATTGGGCTGGTGACGTCGTTTCGGCAGCGCAGTCGGCACTGCGGGCATGTGCTGATCAGGCGGACGCGCTTGATGGCCAGATCGTCGAAGCCGAGAAGGGCATCGCCGCCGCCTACATCGAGGCGGCCGTGGCCGACGGCGAAGCACTCCCGACGTCGATCCGCGCCAATGACGTCGCGCTCGCGCTGGCTAAGCGGGATGACCGGCCCGCAGAGCGGGCGTTGCCGCGGTGTCGCGAGCTGGATGAGCGGCTCGACGCCGCGCGCCCGGTGGTCGACGCGCTCCGCGAGCTGGCTGCGCAGCTCTCGGACGGCAAGTTCGTCAACAGCGTGGTGCGCAGGCGTCAACGCCGGGTGCTCCTGGTGGCGAACACGATCCTCGGGCGGATGACGGACGACCAGTTCGGCTTCGCCGAGGACTTCCGGATCATCGACACGAGCACCGCACAGGCGCGGGACGTGAAGACGTTGTCCGGAGGCGAGAGGTTCCTCGCCAGCCTCGCGCTGGCGTAGGTCGAGATCACCTCTCGGGGCGCGGGACGCGTCGAAGCCCTGTTCCTCGACGAGGGGTTCGGCACGCTCGACTCGAACGCGCTGGAGGGTGCGTTGGACGAGCTCCAACGCAACGCGGGCGATGGTCGGTTGGTGGCGGTGATCAGCCACATGCGTGACGTGGCGGTCAACTTCGAGAACATCCTTGTGGTGGAGAAGTCGCCCAGGACGAGCAGCACCAGGTGGCTGTCGGTGAATGAGCGGCACGACCTGATGGCGGACGAGCTGCTCGCCGGCCTTCGATCCTGAGGTTCGAGGGGAGGTGTGTTGTTGCGCTGAACGGGAGGCCGGACTCCGCCCGTCGGTGCGGCTTCGTCCAGTAGAACTGGTGCAGCAGGTCTTCCGCGTTTGGCCGGGCCCGGTAACACCTGTCCGTGGTACGCCGATCAGCCCAGCACGGAGTCGTACTCGGGAGGCCTTCTACGCCCTGTGCCTCTACCTTCGCCGCGATGGCAGCGCCTGTGGGGTGCCAGAACTCTGTACACATGCGTTGAGCTGCGGTGGTCTGCCCTGTTCGTTCGGCATGATCGTGGGTGTGGCGCTGCGACTGCTGTACCTCGTCTTTGCCCAATTGGGTGGCTGGCTGATCCTGCTCGGCCGGTCGTCGGCGGCGAAGGACGTGGAGTTTGTTGGTGTTGCGGCATGGGGTCGCGGTGTTGCGCCGTACTCGTGGTCGTCCGCGGTTGGATTGGGCTGACCGCGCTGTGCTGGCCGCGTTGGTGCGGCGACTACCTCGCTGGCTCCGGGAGCACCGGTTGGTGTCGCCGGGCTCGGTGTTGCGGTGGCATCGGCGCTTGGTCGCCAAGAAGTGGACCTACCCGAATCGGCGTGGTCGCCCGCGGGTCGACGTGGCCGTAGTGGCGTTGAACGAGCGTTTGGCGCGGGAGAACGCCGGCTGGGGTTGCTGGCGTATCCACGGTGAGCTGTTCAATCTCGGCCACCGGACGTCCGGGTCGACTGTTTGTGTTGACTGGACACAGGTTCAGGATCACCGGCCGCGGTGTTCTACGAGGAGACATCCTGCAGGTTTGGGAGGAAGAAGAGCAGGATCGGTGACTGCTCGACGTCTGAGGCTGCTGGCGCGAGAGCGGCGAGGCGGAGTTTGCGAGGTGCTGCGAGACGGTGGTGAAGCTGTGCAGGTTGATCGGTGAACTTGCCAGCTACTACTGCACAGACCGTGGTCGAGGTCGACAGCTGGCATACTGGTCATGTGGCGATGAGCGACGATCTGCGGCTGGTGTTTAACACACCGGCCTCCGATTCGCCTGCGTCCCTGCTCACGGGCTCATTCAGCCGGTCGACGCCGCTTCGCGTGGTTGACTCACGCGGTGACCAAGACTGGCTAAGCGCCTTCACAACCGCCGACGTGGTTATCGGTGACCACGGTTCGATGGCGTCCTATGCAGCGCTGATCAACGAGTCGGCGGCAGCGTCCGGTATGGGGCGTCGTGAGGTTGCCAACGTTGCCCACGAACTCCTCGTCGAGGTCTTGGCGGCGTGTGATGTCACCGATCCGCTTGAGGTCCAGGCGTGGGTTCGTGTCGCCAAGGCGGTTCGCCGTGGCGTTCAACCCGCGTCCTCGATGAGTTCACCCCCGCTTCGCTTGTTCAGTGAGCAGAGCTCCACCGTTATGAGCGTGTGCGGACGCAGGCGGGTGCTGTTGGGCGTCGCTCGGCGCGAGGAGCCGACGAAGCCACTGCGGTTTGCGGCGATCACACCCCTTGAAGTGTTGTTGCGCGTCCCGCTCAGGATGATCACCTTGGGTCGCAAATGCGATCCGTCCAGGCAGTCGAAGAACCAGCTGTCCAGGCGCAATGGCCGGTCAAGAGATGCCTCGACCGAGCTGCGATCGCCCGGTGATCTTGTTGTTTCGTCTGGTTGCACGCCTCGTGGTCCCGATCTCTCCCGAGTGACTCCCCTCCCAGTCATTCGCGGAGAGTTGCTCGACTGCGCCGCCTGAGTCGCGGTGGCTGGCTCCCGCCTTTTCGGTTGGAGCCGACTTGCAGGACTTCTGGTCGATCGTCTTCAGTTCTGGATACGTCAAGTCCGCCCTTGGGTGCGCGGCCCTATGGCTGAGCAAGTCCATCTGGCTCAGCCTCCTGCAATCGCTTCAGCAGTGGGTGCAGTCGGCGCCTGAACGCCGTCGCGCAGACAACGAACGCGATGCCACTCGCGCGGCGCTGAGTGCCAGTGACAAGGAAGCCGGGGATCGGGCTTGCCGCGTGCTTGAGATCCTCACCGGAGCATCGCGGCAGGAACTTACGTCATCTACCGCAGCCGATCCGCCCGCCGAGTCAACTATCGATGAAGCCGGACCTTCGCTGCAGGCTGACAAGCCGAAACCCGCAGAAGGGCTTGATGGCGTTCCTTGACCGGTCCGTCGTGGATTCGTGCGTCTGCCGGTGCTGTCGTTAGACCCGCGCGCGGGAGGACGAGGCCCCTATGGGGTGCCAGAACTCCGGCCAGGCGGCCACCAGAACAGCGGAGACTTGCCCTTTCTACTTGATCGGATCCTTCTTCCCCGCCGCATCCAGACGCTGACCATATTTCAACTCAACGACACGATTGCTCCAGCAAGACTGGGACGTCAAGGAGGTCGATGCACTCCGCCGAGGCGTGACAGAGGCCTGGACCCGCAGAGCGGGCAACGGGGCAATGGGCAGGAAACGCCTACTCTGGTGGTCCTGCGCGAGGTGGGGAGCGGCGTGAGACGGGCGAGTGCTGCGGGGCTGGCGAACGAGGCCGGAAGCGTGCATCGAAGGGGTGTGGCTGCGTACTTGGTCGTGCACGGACTGCTGAGCAGGGCGGTGCCGGGTACCTCGAGTTCGGCGTGGCCGGCAAGGCTCGAGTTCGAAACCGACCAGCCGACCGACGACATCAACTGTCTGATGTCAGACGGCACGCGCGTCTACCTGTCCGCGAAACGCACCTGCGGTATGGATGTGCATCTGAGGAGCACCGTCGAGCAATGGGTCGCTCAAGCACCGGCTCTCGCGGGTGGCGACCGACTGGTGTTGGCCGTCGCGGAACCTCGGGGACCGGTGAGGAATCTAGGTACCGCGTTAGAGAAGTACCGCTCGCACGCAGCCGGCTATTCCTCGGACGAGCAGGCTGCCATGAAGGCGCTGGTGGACCTGATCGGAGGCGAGCCTGATTCTGTCAGGCGTCAGGTTCTCGGCGCCGCTTGTGTGATCGAGGTCGACGCGAGGAAGCCTGGTGCGAACCAGTTCGACATCGTGGCGGCGATGCTGGACGCCGCGCTGGTTCCCGTAGGCGAGGGTGTGCGAGCCGTGCAGGCACTGAGTCAGTCTCTGCACACGACCGCTGGGGAGGCGTCGGCGTCTGACCTCGACGTCTGGGTGGGAGTTCTGGTCGACGCGGGCGTCGAGGTCTATTCGGATGGAAGCGGCGTCGCTGGTGCGGCGGCACGGGCTCGGCAGCTGGCACTCGGGGCGTACCGCGGCCGCCTACGAGAGCAGGAGGGGGTGGTCGATCTGTCCCTGCTCGCCGATGATCTCCCGTCCCTCGTGGTGCCCGACCTCGCGAACGGGTTGAGGGCCGCGGTCAGTGAGGACGATGAGGCGGGGTCCGACGAGTTTCTCCTTCTGGCGCGACGATGGCCGCGGATGCTGTTGGTTGGTCTGCCGGGGATGGGGAAGAGCCTCGCGCTGAGGCAGCTCGCGGCACGGTGGGCCGCGGACGAACGCGCGGTTTTGCCTGTACTCGTTGCCCTGCGTTCGGTTGCGAGGCGGTGTGAGTCGTCGAGCGCTGTGACGCTTGACCTGCTTTGCGAGATCGCTGCTGAGAACGCGTCCGTGGGCGACCGGCCTGTGCTGGTGGCCGCGGTGCGAGAAGCCTGTCTGGGTGGCGAGGCCGTTCTGCTGCTGGACGGTCTCGACGAATGCCTCGAGCGCTCGGCGTTGGTGGCTGAAGGAGTGCGGCGACTCCTCGCTGAGGTTGTTCCTGAGGACACCGGCGTGGTGCTGTCGACGAGGTCGAGCGGCGTCGCGGCTGCGCGACGGTTGTCCCTCCCGGTCGCCCGGCTGGTGCCGCCGCAGAACCTAGACTCGGTCATGCACAAGCTTCTTGAGCACTGTGCGACCTGGCGCGTCGGCGACGCGGATAGGCGGCCCTCCTGGATCGAGGCGCGGCGTCGGCGGAACGATGAGATGCGGGCAGAACACCGCGATCTCGCCGCAGTGCCGCTGCTCGCCACCTTGCTCGGACTGATCGTGGCCGACTCGGTCGAGACGTCGTCGCCACGGAACCGCACGCGTTTGCTCGCGGACGCTGTCCGGCACAGCGTCGATCGCTGGGAGCAGCGCAGGACAGCGTCGGCTCCGACCTCGGACCAGTTGCTCGACGGGTACGCCGTACTGGGCCATCTGCTCTCCGTGTCGCCCGAGGCATCGGTCGACGACGCGGCTCGACACGTGGCACGCATGCTGGGCGAGCGGTGGGGGATGAAGCCGGGGCCCGCAGAGGAGGCCACCCGGCGGATCCTCACCTTCTGGGACAGTGATGTAGGTGTGTTCATTAGTGATGATCACGGGACGTTGACCGCGCGCAGCCGGGTCTTCAGCGAGATCGGTGCGGCGATGCGAGCGCGGCATCTGTCTGGGGCAGACCTGGCGGAGTGGGTCACGCGGTGCTTGTCCGAACGCGACGGGCACTCCGCCTTGTCGCTCGCGATTCAGCTCGACGAGCGGGTGATCGCCGAGCTGCTGCGGACTGCTGACGCGCCTTTTGCGGATGAACGCCGCGCTGTGGCGGTGAATGGTCTAGGCGAAGGTCTCGAACTGGGCGGCAACGAGGCGTCGGTGCTGTTCGAGATGCTCATCTCCGCTGTGCACAAGGGCGGTTGGGCAGCCGTGCTGGAATTGGCGGCTATTCGATTGCCCGTAGCGCTCCGTCAGCGGCGGTCGGACCTGATCGCTGCTCTGGACCTCGGGCCTGAAGAGCGGATGATTGCTGTCGCGTGTGAGGTGTTGGCGAACGCCGAAGGCGATGGCCGGTTCGTCGACCCGAGCGACGAGACCTCGGTGAGGGCGGTGCTTGCCCTCCCGTTGCCTGAGCACGAGGTATCGATCCGAAAACTGTCCCGGCGCAAGTACGCGCTGGAGACCGGTGAGAGGCTCAGAGAAGGCCGTGTGGAGGTCGCGCTGTCTGCCGCTCGGCATCTGGCAGAGCTGGATGCCGAGACAGCTCGCCGGATACATGACACCGCACGCTTTGGAACGCCAGGCAGCCACCTCCTCGCCTCCAGCGTGCTGGCCGAGCGCGGTCACCGGTTCCCCTCGACGCTGGTGCAGGACCTGGTCGCGTCCCTGGCGACCATCGAGGGCACCAGCAAGGCCGTAGATCGGCTCGCGTTCTTGGCCAGTTTCGCCCGTCTTTCCGATAACGACGCCGGAATGTCGGTGGCGGAGCGGTGGAGACTGCCTGATCTCGGTTGGTTGTGCGGCGTGATCGAGCTGCGCAAGACGAACGTGCAAGCACTCGCCGACGTGAACGAGGATGACCTTCTGCTGCGCGACGAGTGGGCGCGGGTGGTGACACGAGCGGCCGGTCTTGATCCCCATCGGATCGCGGCGCAGGCAAGGGTCGCCCTTGACAACCGCGAACAGGACGGACTGTCGGGAGTCATCCGCCTTCTGTCCGTTACGCAACCGCCTGATACCGCGCCGGTAGTCGTGGACGGCTTGTCCGATCAGGACACGGCTACTCTCGCACAGGCGGTCGGCAGTGTTTCCGACCTGATTTCGAGCAGTGCTTTTGGTCTGCTGTGGCAGTTTCACCCCAAGTCCACACAGGAGCGACTGCTTGAGGTGCTGCCGAGGTTCTCGCCGCAACGCAGGTTCAAGGCCGCCCTTCTGGCCACCTGTGCCGCTGACGCCCCTGTAGCCGCAGCACGCGAATCGATAGCTGGCGCCGACCCTGCAGTGCGCGTTGGCGTTGCCACTTGTATCGGGATCATGATCGATCCGACCGAGGAAGCGCTCGCGTTGCGCGCGGAACTATGGCTGGACAACGACTTGTCCGTTCGGGTTGCAGCACGGATGCCTTCGGAAGAAGCCGATGTTGGGCCGGCGGCGACCCACTGGTCTTGCCGGTTGTGCGCCGGGCGCAACGAACTTGCGGAGGTCGACTGTCAAAGTTGTGATCGGGGCGAACGGCCAGAGTAGGACGAGCACTTGAGCCGCTTCTCAGACGGTCATGGGCTTGAAGCGAAGTTTTCCATGTCCTTATTTGAGGCTCGGCTGATCGTCATCCTCTCGAGGTGCGGGAATCACCAAGATTCCCGCACCTCGATCACCTGGAGGAGGCGGTGAGTGTCCGATGGGAAGAAGCGAGTCGTCGCCGGATCGATATCCCGCAGCGACCCGCAGACCCCTACTTCGCCGCGGCGAGCGCCTCACGGACGACCTGCGTGCTCGCCTGGGTGCCGGGGAGTTCCCCGTAAACGCCGTAGGGAGTCACGTATACCGGGGTGTCCCGTTGGGTGCGCCAGTTCTCGGCGAGCGGTCCGGCGTCCACGGTGTCGTAGCCGAGGCTGTCGAAGAGCTCGGTGACCGCCTGTTTGGCGGCCTCGTTGTCACCGGCGATGGGGAGCGCCGACCGGTTCGCGCTCCTCGCTGGACGCGCCAGGTCACCCAGGTGTCCGGCCCAGATGTTGTTGAAGCCTTTCACGACCTGCGCTTGTGGCAGGTGCTTCTGCAGCAGCTCACCGGTGGTGCTGGAGCCGTTCTCCAGCTCGTCGAAGACGCCGTCGCGGTCCGGGTAGTAGTTGTTGGTGTCGATGACCACCTTGCCGGCCAGCGGCTCGACCGGAACGTCCCGGTACGCCCGCAGCGGCACCGTCACCACCACGACGTCGCCGGCCGCGGCGGCTTCTGCGGGAGTCGCGGCGTGCGCCTTCGGCCCCAGCTCGGACACGAGGTCCTGAAGGGTGTGCGGGCCACGCGAGTTGCTCAACACCACGTCGTGTCCGGCGGCCACCGCCAGCCGCGCGACGGTGCTTCCGATGTTGCCACTGCCGATGATGCCAATCGTCGTCATGTCATCCGGAACCTCGGCGCCCTTCACCTGATTCCGAACTGCGGCCACGGTGATGTGTGGCACACCGATTCCACGATCTTCACTGTGAGGCTGCTGTCGAGTAGCAGCCGCCGCCGAAACACCCCTGTCGGTCCCTGAACTGCGGAGCCTGGAACTACGGCTCCGGTTGTTCCGATTCGTCGTCCAACACGAACACCGGCCGCGGCTTCCCGCCTTGGGCGCTGCCTCGAATTCCAACCCCTGTGTGGCGAAGATGGCCGACCCGTGACAGTCGGTCCACACCGCAACTCCGCCAGCACCACAACGTCCGCTCATCGGCTACTTGTTGACTGGTGGCACGATCGATGCCCGGCCAGGCTCGGTCGAGGTGTTCGACGGGACGCTCTCTCATCGGCTGTCCACCAGTGATCCAGGGTGTGGCTCACTCATGGTGTGCGTCCCGTCGTGGACCGCGGCGGGGAGAGGGGTTTGCTCAGCTCGAAGTAGCGTTGCCCTCCTCGCCTTCCGTTCCCGGCTGGCGAGGAGACGACATGAGCCCAGTGATCATCGGTGTCGATCCGCACAAGCGGTCTGTCACGATCGAGATCGTCGACGGTCGGGAACGCAGCCTCGGCCAAGGACGTTTCGGTACCGACAACGACGGCTACCGGCGGATGCTCGAGCAGGGCCGGCGCCGACCCGACCGGCTGTGGGCGGTCGAAGGTTGCAACGGCGTGGGCAAGCACCTCGCGCAACGCCTGGTCGCCGACGGTGAACCGGTTCTCGACGTCCCGGCCAAGCTCGCGGCCAGGGCGAGGGTGTTCGACACCGGTCATGGTCGCAAGACCGACGCCGCCGACGCTCGCTCGGTAGCCGTGGTCGCGCTGCGCACCACCGGACTGCACCGCGTGAGTCCTGACGATCACACCGTGGCTCTACGGCTGCTGGTCGACCGCCGCGACGAACTCGGCCGGGCCCGCACCGACACCGTCAACCGGCTGCACAAGCTGCTCACCGAGCTGATTCCCGGCGGTGCCAAGAAGTTCCTGTCCGCCACCCAGGCACGTGCTCTACTCGCCGCGGTGCGCCCACGCGATGTCGTGGGCCGGACCCGCCGGCGGCTCGCCGCGGAGTTGATCACGGAACTGGCGACGATCGATCGCAAGATGACCGCGGCCGACACACAGCTGACCGAGCTCCTGGACGCGACCGGGACCGGTCTGCGCACTCTCTACGGGATCGGTCCGTCCAGCGCGGCCAGGATCCTGGGTGATGTCGGCGACATAGGTCGCTTCCCGGACCGCGGACGGTTCGCCAGCTGGAACGGCACCGCACCCATCGACGCCTCCAGCGGTGAGCACCAACGCCATCGACTGTCCCGTGCGGGCAACCGGCGCATCAACCGGGTTCTGCACATCATGGCGATAGTCCAGCTCCGCAACGACACTCCGGGCCGGGCCTACTACCGCCGCAAGCTCGCCGACGGCAAGTCGCCACGCGAAGCCATCCGCTGCCTCAAACGACGCCTCTCCGACACTGTCTACAAGCGACTCGTCACCGACGCCAAGATCCGCGCTGCCTCGACAGCCGAGCCGTCAAGTTCCCGCCTCTTGACATAGAGGGGAGCCATGAGGAGACACTGGCGGCATTTGCTCACAGGGCGTCGCCCGAAGGGTGATTGTTGGAATGACGATGCTGGGCATGTCCTTCACCTGTACACAACTGAGCAACAACGCGGTACGCCGACAGGTGCCGATGAGCGACGACAGCACGGCGGTGGCGGTGTAGCCATCGACTGCTAGGCGGCGTCATGGCCCGACGTCGTCGGCCAAGGGGCCTGCTTCACCTTGTGGTCGCGGCGCCGCTGGGCACGAACTGCGCAACGGGTCGCGAGGTAGGGCATCAAGACCTGTGAACCTCAGCCCTATAGATCCAAAGGCTTCAGTGTAGACTAAATTCAGTTGGTGTCGCCGAGGGAGTGCATAGTGACCAGCAGTCATCCTGCTCAACCACCGACGACGGCCAGCGACGACCAAGAGGGTGGCGCGAAGGCCAGAAGCGCAATCCTGCACCTCACCGATGCGTTCGACGCAATGGTCGAGGCGGAGGAGATCGCAGTCCAGGTGGAAACAAGCCATGTGTTCAAAGCGATGTACGGCTGGTGGGTTGGCATCGTGCGCAGCAGCAAAGCTGTTGTGCTGCTGCACGACAACGGGTTGGACCGTGAAGCGGAACCGATCGTCCGGTCGATCGTTCAGCACGCCTTGACGCTCCAGTGGGTGGTTGATGTCGGAGACGAAGCGCTCGATGCGATTACCGAGCACGGCGAGAACGAGCGCGACAGGATGCTGGGACACGCAAAGCGCGCAGGCTGGTCGTTCCCGGGAGACGACGGTGACTCCGAACCGCGGGCGGCCGGCGGTTCTCATCGCCTGCTGCCGATGGTGAAGAACTTTGCCGCCCTGTGCGCCGCTTACGACGCTCAATCCGCCTACGTGGTGTTCTGCCTGCTCTCGGGCACTGTCCACCCGTCTGTCGCGGGTGCGACCGCGTACTTCGACGACGAGCTCCGACTGAACTCGGCGCCGGTCCGGGAGAGCTTCGCCGGGCTTATCGCCACGGCCGCGTGTCTGGTCCAGACCATGAAGACCATCAACCGCCTGCTCGCCGACAACCCCTTCGACGATGCGATCGACCGGGCTGAAAGCGCCTTGGGGATGCGAGTCGATCCACCCGTACTGAAGGCTGAGTTCGGCCCGCAACCACCTGACACGATGCCAGAAGCGTGATCGTTGCGAGGAGCTGCGCCCGTGCTTTGGTGTGACTGGACGTCAGTCAAAGACGGTGAGTGGGCGTTGCCGCGACCACGACAACGACGCAGGCCGTCTGGGCGGGTATCGACTACTTAAACGACGGGTGCTGTAAGGGTTCTCCGGGGTGAACCCGGTGTCCAGGAGTGCCTGGCAGTCGTCTTCTGCGATCCAGTCAGCTCCAGAGGTCGAGGTTGCGAACCTGACCGCTCACAAGGACTTCCGCGCCAGCAAGCGCGCGAGCCTGCCCGGCGTCGACACAACGAACAGCGACTTGATGAAGTAGACGCTGTCCAGGTGGCGACAGTTGCCCTCGTCACTCGCTGCTGGGGACAGTTCGGCGGGCTGCAGATGTCCACCTAGTAGGCACCGCGTGTCTTCCGCGGCCAAACCATCTCCGGTGTTTCACTGGCCGTGTGGGACGCCAACCAGAGTCGGTTCAGCTCGGTACGCGCGGGGAGTCAGCGGTCAAGCTGGAGTTCGAGAATCTCGGCTGGGGAGTCGTCATGGTCCCCAGGGAGCACGATCTCGGACGGGATCTGTTCGCGCTGGTGCGGGACAACAGGCGGTTCGACCTGAACCTGATGCTGGTTGTACAGGTCAAGACGGGCCCCAGCTACTTCCAGACAGAACACAGAGACGAAGCGGGGGAAGTTGACGGTTGGTGGTTCGTCGACTCGGCCCGCGCACACGTCGACGACTGGCTTGAGCACGTGGTTCCTCATTTGGTGGTCCTGCACGACGATAGGACCGGCAGCTCCTACTGGGCTCACGTCACTCGCGGCTCGGTTGAGTCGACTGGGAAAGGCGCGAAGATCCTTGTGCCGCGGAGCAATCTCCTCGATCGCGAGCACCGCGCCGAGCTGACCAACGTGGCCGCGACAGTCCGTCCCGCGGCTGAATGGGAAGGAAGTGTCTGGTCCGACCTGACGCGAATACCGCCGCGTGACCTGCTGCGGCATGCGGTGCTCGTACCCCGCCTCGTCGCTCCCCATCGCAATGCAGGGCTCGCCGAGTCCGTCTCGGTCGAACAGGTCCTGGCGTTGCTCGTGGAGGCACGCCTTCGCGATGTCGATCGCCTCGCCAAGATCGTTCCCGGGTTCCTCACGCGTGAGGAGGCATCTGCATCCGGAGACTGGATGTGGCGATTCATAGGCGCGTTCAACGAGCGGTTGACCACAGGAAGCGTGGAACAGCTTCTAGCCGTCGCAGACACTGGTTCGACGCCAGAAGAGCGTGCTACGGCAACGGCTGTCGCCGCCGCGAGTCTGATCGAGCTCTCAAGGGCCGACGAAGCGATCGAGCTGATAGGCGCCGTGCTCGCAGCCGACGACTGCGGTCCGGTTGACTACGCGTGGTTGTGCGTTCAGCGGGCTAGAGCGTGTCTGGAAGTCGGCAGGCTCAAGGACGCGAGCGCTGACGCCGCGCGTGCGCTGGTCGCGGGACGCCACCATGCGCACGACCTCACCGCCACCGCGATCGCCGGCGCGGGTGCCGCGGTGATGTTCAGCAGCGAAGAGTGGGACGTCGGCGAACTGGGCCAGGTTCTCGCGAGCCTGGACAACATGGCGGCGTGGTGGCGTTCCCAGCGCGAGTCCGCCGGCGCGACGGCGGTGATCGAGCGCGAGTTCACGACCTGGATTCAGGACAGGGTGATCAGGTTCTCCGTCGAGGACGAGGCGAACAACAGGCTCTACACCGCTGCCTTGCTCGCAAGCCTTGTCGGAGACCACGACAAGTGGCGAGCGCTCACCAGCTTGAACGCCAAACAGGCGCTGCTCCTGATCGATCGGACGAGCCCGCCAGACGACGTCCAGGCGCTGCTGAACGATCTCCGGACCAGTGGAGACGCCAAGGCCCTAGGGCTTGCCGTGGAACGCATCGTCACCGACGGTCCAGCAATCGCGGTGTCCAGGTGCATGGCAGAGATCGACTTCTCGAACTGGACACGCACGACCGGCAGAACGAACCTCGCACTGCTGCGGCAAGGCGGAGACGTACTTGACACTGAGACCGCTAGCGCCGCTATCTCCTGGCTGCTCGCAACGTTGTCGGACCCCGCCGACTTCGTCACGCGCGCCCAGGCGTCGTCGAGCGTGACGTCCGAACTCGTCGATGTGCTCGCAGGAGTCGCAGGTGCGGCTTCCGTGAGTGAAGGTCGCGCCATAGTCGACTTCTTCCTGCAGCAGCCCTACGTGGTTGACGACATCGAAGCTCGACCTTGGGCACGCTTGTTGGCCGCAGTGCCCGAGGGCTCCTGGGACGCCCCGTTGATCGAGATGCTGTTTACGGCGACAGCGCATCACCATGAGCGGATCCGATCTATAGCCCTCGGTATCGCAGCCGACCATCAGCATCCTGCTGCCACGGAAGAGCTCCTCCAGGGGATCCGCCAAGGATCAGATCGTGCGCTGGCGGCGTTCGCCCCCTATGGACGACTTCCTGCCGATGTTGCGGCGTTGGCCATCGACCAGGTAGACGCTCAGGTCAAGAAAATCGCAGCTGACGCAAAGCAAGGTCGCCGGATAATGCATTTCTACAACTATGCCCGGATCCTGGCGACCTTGAATATCAAGTTTCCCACCCTGGCTCGCTGGGACTCGATTTTTACGCTGCTGGAAGAACCTGGTGTGTCACCTGCTGATAAAAACGGGGCATGTAGTCGGCTTGTGCGCCATGCAGATACGCTTCCTGATGTTGTTCGTGCTCGCCTTGCGGTAATCGCACAGGAGATGATCGACCACCCGATACTTGAGGTTGATCGGATCGAGCGACGACCGGACCGCCTGGGTATGGCCGCAGCGCTGGCCGTGCGGGGTGGGGTCGACGAGCGAACGTCGGCATCCCTGCTTAGTCGTGCACTGTCAAGTGCGCCGGAAAACCGTGCTTGGGTGCCATTGCTGACCCTAGGTCTTCCATCCGCGATGGCGACTGGGGTTCTGGTAGTACTTGTTCACGACGCTCAGGTCGTGGTTCGTGAGGGTGCAGCATCGTGTGTTGCTAAGCTTTTCAGTGACGCGCGTGACAATGAAATTCTCTATGAAGCACTGCTGTGTAGCATTCGTGATCCGGGTACTCGGGTGAGAAATATCGTCGCGGCCGTATTGTGTGACATCGAGCATCCGTCCGAGCGCGTCGCTGAGATGTTGGAGGAGCTGGCAAAGGACATTTCAGCGAGCGTCCGTCGGGCGGCAACGTCCGGGTGACTTATCTCCCGTTCAACGCCCGGCGGACGTCGCGGTAACGGGTGGCAGCTTGAACGCCGGGGGTGCGGAGCCACAGAGGAGCGCCTACGAGAATGCGTGAGACCTCCGGGCTGATGCCATCATCCGCACGGAAGCTCCATCGTTCCTGATCAAGCACTACGTCGCTGTAGATCTCCGCGAACCACTCCGACTCACGTGCCTGCCCGAGAGTGAACCCACGCGTCCACGGCTTGTCCGCGTGTTCGGCCCACCTACCAGTGATTCCTTGCTCGACGGCGATCTTCAGGGCTTCGACGGCGAGAGACTGCGGATCATCCCATTGAGAGTTGTTGACGGTGCCACGGCTTTCGATGAACCTCGCGATGGCTGGAGCCGCTGACGAGGACCAACCGGATGGAGGCTGATCGGCGCCGCCGATGTAGTCAGCCGTGTTCTCCAGACTGCCGAACAGGCATAGGTCGACCCGCTCGCCAGCGCTGGTACAAGTGGTCGTGTGCATGACGACACCCTGCCTACCGCCACCCACGCCGGCTAGTTGCGCAACTTCGACGGTGCCTAGACCTTTGGCGAACGCAGCCGGGGGCGGCGTCACGAAGTCTTCGACCGCGAGGTCTCCGATCGCCGCCTCGATTCTGCGGGCCACCTCAGCTCGAGTTAGCGTTCGCGCTTCCTGTGCGAACTCGAACGAGCCGATGAACGGAATCGCGGCTGTCTTTGCCTTCCAGCTCGCGCGCCGCTCGAGCAGGACGTCGTTGGCTGAGGCTATGTCGCGGACGCGTCGGTCCGACCAGTACGCGTATCTGCTGATTGCTCCACGCTCGCCCATGACAACCATCCAACCTAGGGATCTACTAGATTCGGCCTGTCTGGCCGATACGCTCGACCGTACATATCACCGTTTCGTCCCAGGCTGCAGGCGCCACGCCGCAGCTGCTCGCAGGTACCGCCCGCGCTCTGGTCAGAATGGCGTTTCGGGTAACGTCCACGAGCTGGAAGCCGTTCTGACGACGGCCGCTGTGCATTCGCTGGGAACGAAATCGCGCAGGAGCACAAGCTTGCCGCGGCCGTACAGGTCGGGATCGCCCGTTTCACCCTGAACCGGCTGATTCAGGCACTCAGGATCGGAGAGAAGAACGTCCGTCCGTGAATGGTCGGTGAATCGTCCGCTAGCAGCCTTTCTTGGCGTTCGTCGGCGCGTGGCCGGAAGACCGACGCCGTTGATGGCGATGATCTTGGCGGCACCGGAGGCGTAGGCCGAGGCGGTGCGTCAACGAGGCTGAACGCGATCGCGCCGGTGTCGCTGTTGACGATGATGCCGTGCTGCCCTGTCCGAAGTCGAAAGTGCAATTCCGCGGCCTGGCCAGCAGGTTCGCCAAACGAGCCGCTTACCGCCGAGCCGAGATCATCCTGGCCTGCATCGTCCTGCACCTCAGGTGAAGATCCGCAGGACAGCGCATAAAGTCTGTTGATCTGCCACCGATCGTCGCGATGGCGTCAGAGGAGCACATGAACGAGCCTGCCGCACCAGACGTTCCCGCCGAGGGCGATCGTGGGTCTAGCACATACGCGACCGGTGGTGGAGGGGTTTCGTTCGCGCATCGGGTCGCGACGGTCTACCTGGCCGACATGCTGGTCGGAGCCCGGCGCCCGGAGGCGTCCGAGCTTCCGGTGCGCAAGGTGTCGTTCCAGACCGGCCCGGCCCATCCGGTCGACGACCTGCTCGTTGAATGTGGGGACGAGTCGGCCGAGGTCAGGCTCGCCGTGGCTTGTCGAGCAACGCCGAACTTCGTGGAGAGCCACAAGGACACGGTGAAGCTGGTCGGGTCGCTGCTCGCCGAGGTCGCGAAGTTCGCTGAAGACACCTTGCAAGTGGTGGTCGCGGTTGCTGGTTGGAACAACCAGTGGGGGCAGCTGGCGACTTTGTGCGATGTCGCGCGAGCTCACGCTGACTCTGGGGCGTTCCAGGCGGCGATGAACGTCGATCAACGTTGGTCGGCGAAGGTACGGGATCGGCTGACCCAGTTGAAGAAGATGATCGCGAAGTCTGCTGGGACGGGAACCGAGTCCTCGGAGACGCTCGGGCTAGCTTGGGGCCTTCTCAGGCGTTTGCATCTTCTCGGATTCGCCGTGCAGAGTCCGGACCAGGCAGACCGGACGAGGGTGGCGACTTCGCTGGACGGAGTTGCCTCGGCGGACACCGACGGGGTCGCGATCCGGAACAGGATCGAGGTGGAGGCGACCCGGTACGACATGACCGGCGCCGTTGTGGATCTCGGCCTCCTGCGTCGAGACCTTCACCAGTTGCTGGACGCTACCTCGACGCGGAACCGGCGCGTGTGGGCGGTGGTTGACGAGCACCGCAAGCTGGCCGTGGCCAGCGTCCGAACGACCATCGGCGAGGAGTCGTCCGGTGAGGCGGTGACGATCCCGTTCGCAGAGCGCCGCCGGCGGCTTGCCCTAGAACTTTCAATAGTGGGCACCTCCGAGGCTGCGCTGGTGATCGTCGGCGAGTCTGGCGTTGGCAAGAGCGCATTGATGCTGTCGGCCATCGCCGCGCTTGAGCAGGCCGAACCGACGGGGTTCGAGGCGCTGGTGGTGAACCTTCGTCGCCTGCCGCAGACGAGCCTGGAGCTCAGCACCGCGTTCGGCAAACCGATGGAAGAGGTGCTCGCCGAGCTTTCCGCACTGCGCCGGGTATTGGTGATCGACGCCGCCGACGCGGTACTGGAGCACTCCGCCGCTCTTTTCAACGACCTCGTGCGGGCAGCGGCCAACGCGGGTGTGGGTGTCGCCGCCGTCACGGCGGACTCGGCGTCCGGCTTCGTGAGCGAACAACTTCAATCGATCCTCGGAAAGCCCGCGAGATCGTTCACGATGGAGCCGCTGACTGACGAGGAGATCTCCGTCGTCTCGGACGGCCTCCCGCTGCTGAGAGCGGTCTTGCGCGATCTACCGGCGAACTCGCTGTTCCGGCGGCCCGTCGTGCTGGACCTCTTGGCACGAACCGGGGCCGTACCGGAAAGCTCGCTGGGAGAGTGGGACTGCCTGCAGCTGGTGTGGTCGAAGGTGGTGTGCGGAGACGGGCGCCCAGGCGTCGGCTCAGCTGAGGCGCGTCAGCAGACGCTGCTCGCCGTGGCTGCCTCTGTGATGCGACTGCCCGCGAACTGGCGGCCCGTCGGCGGTATCGACGCAGCCGCGGTCGACGCACTGCGCCGGGACCACCTGCTCGCCCCTGCGAGCCCCTACCAGGAATTTCCGGAGTTTGCGCACGATGAAGTCCGGAGGTACGCGACGGCTATTCTCTTGGTCCGCAGCCGAAGGCCGACGGAACTGCTGGAGGCGGCCGGTGTGCCGAGGTGGGCGTTGTCAGCCGGCACGCTCGCGTGCAAGGGCTTGCTGAAGGCACCGGACGTGAGACCTGCGGACTGTTTCGTCCAGTTGCTTTCGCAGTTCGTGCCATTCTCGGCGGCGCATGGTTCGAGGTGGGCTGACGTCCCCGTCGAGGCGGTACTGGAGATGCCGTTCGCCTACGACTGTCTTGAGGTTGCGCTTGACGATCACTCCGCAGGGCTGGTCCTCGGTGACGTCGTTCGGGTGGTTCAGCAGAGGCACAAGGTCAAGGCACTGATCGATCCCGTGGTGTCTGCTCCGGTTGTGCGGATCCTTCTCGCCGACGCTGAGCCATGGAAGGTGTCGAATGCGTCGTTCGAGTTGCTCACGGACTGGATGCTCGCCTTGGTGATGGCCGCCACTCCGGCGGGGAACGAGCTGCGGATCAGGTTGAGGGAGCGACTCCTCGCCTGCTGGGAGGCGTTTCCGCCGCGCGACACGAGCGGCGGCGCTGGCTCCAAGGGAATACCTGGGCAGCATCGACACTTGCGGAAGCTGGACCAGCACCTCACCAACGCGAAGTTCGTCGAGACTTTGGCACTGCTCGGACCGGATATCGATGACGCCGTTGAGGTCTGTCTGAGAGCCGTTGCCGACGATGCCCCGGCCTCCTTGGCTCCGGCCGCGGACTCGCCGTGGAGCTCTCGTGCTCTGACGCAGAGGAGCCCAGAACTCCTGGCGGAGTTGATGGAGGCCTACTACATCGACAACGGACGCCATGGATACCGCGATGAGGGCGTGCGCAGGCATCAAGGTCGTTGGCACAGTGCATGGCCGCCGTTCGCCCAGCACTGGTTCGGTGGGTTCTGGGCGCTGTTCCAGACCGCGCTGTTTACAACCTCGGCGCGCGTGCTGAACAACATCCTGAATCGCGGGGCACATGCCAGAGTCCAGCGAGGGTCGCGGCGCCACTCGCTCGGTTTCCTCGGTGATCTGGATGGTGGAGCGGGCAACGCGGAGGATGCGAGAGGTGCCGTTATGAATCTCGACGGCACCGCGCGCCTGTATGCAGGCGACACGCACGTTTGGTGTTGGTATCGCGGAACGACCGTGGGCCCGTACCCGGCGATGAGTGCGCTTCAAGCAATGGAACGCTTTGCCGACGACTTGCTGGCCCACGGTGTTCCACTCAGGCGCATTGTCGAGGTGCTTCTGGAGGGCTGCGACAACCTCGCGACCCCTGGGATGCTGTTCGGTTTGCTAGTGCGCCACCTTGAGAACGTCGACGACGAGCTAGACGTCTTCTTCGCGGATCCGGTCGTGTGGGAGCTGGAGTTCGCCCGTGTAACGCATGAACACTCCGGGCTTCGCGCATCCACCGAGGGCCTTGCGAATCTGGATCGGAGGGCGTGGACACCGCACCATGTTGCGGCACAGCTCGCACTTCGCGGCGGACAACCTCGTGCCGAAGCGTTGAAGGAGGTCGCCGACAAGCTCGTACAGAACGGCGATCGGCTCGGGATCAGCCCAGAAGACACGAGGAGCTGGGCCACTGGCTTGGACCACTCTCGCTACCAACTCGTGAACCACGGCCAGCAGCAGTACCTCGAAGTCGTGCTACCCCCCGAACTCGAAGCCCTGCGCGATGCTCGGCGAGCTGAACAGGCTGTTGTGCAAACGGTCCTGCGACTCCAGAACCGGTACTGGGGTGCGGCCAAGTTCGATGTCGACTACGTGCCACCGTCGCCCGCTGAGATCGCCGCGGACCTGAAGGTCGGCCGGTCATTGATCGAGAGTGATGGCGAATCGCCTTGGATCAGACCGTTGAACGGGGTGGCACAAGTTGTCCGCGAGGCTGTCCAACGAGCCGCGGCTGGCGACATGGAAGCGCTGGGAGACGAGGGACGGTTTGCAACAGAGTTTGTGCTCGAAACAGCCTTGTCGTTCCGGGATGCCGAGGACCAGCGCCACGACGCGCAGTACTTCGACCATGGTGCAGACCGGGCAGTGGCCGAAGCCCTACCCGCGTTCATCACACCAACGATGACCCCCCTCGTGGAGAATGTGGGCGCCACAAACGAGGACGTCGACATGGCGGGCCTTGCGATGGCAGGCAGGGGATCGCCGGAAACGCGGCTGTACCTGGCACGCGGATGCGATGTCGTCTGGGCATCGCCGTGCCACAGGGAGCCTTGCAATCACCGCATTGCCTTGAACTGGTTGATCGAGACTGCCCGTGCTGCGGAGCTCGCGCCGTGGGGTGAGTACGACCAAGTACGTCCAGAGGTGACGATCGAAGGTGACCTTGCTCGACGGCTGCAGGAGCTGGACACGGAACTGGTCGACATCGACGCACTCGATCCCGCTATCCGCGGGCTCGGGGCCGCCGCGGCCGCCGATCACTGCTGCAGCAGCGATACCGGCACACTGCTGGCCGTGTTTCTCGATGTTCAACGTCGCGCCATGGTCGATCAAGAGGCATTGGAGTGGTCAGCAGACGACCGGGGGACACACACGCTGGTCGCCGCACGAGCCCTGCTGACGGGCTTCGCGAAGAGCGGTGACACCTCCCCACTCCTCCAACACCTCGACGTCCTGCGAGCGGACGCAGGCTTGATGGCGAACTTCCTGCACGGCCTTGCTGCAGCGGGCGCCGAGAACGAGCGGCTTGCTGGAGCTGCTCGGGGCATCTGGCCTTCGCTACTGCGGCACGCCATCGGCTATCTCGGTGATGTATCAAGTCCCTACGAGGATCGTCACTGGGGTGATTGGGCTGCCGCTGCGCTTTTGCCGGAACCGTTGACGTGGGCGCGAGGCTTGTACAACGAAATCGTCGGCCTGCCGATCGACTGGGTTGTGGCTGAAGACCTCGTCGAGTTGATCGATGGATGGCTGCCCGCCGCTCGCGGCAAACGCAAGGGGGTCGACGCGCTTATCGGCACTCTGCGCAGGCTCCCGGCGACCGTGCAGGTCCGCCGCGGCGTGCCCTGGGTGTCGGACCTGTGTATCCAGGGCGGCGTCGTCGCGGTCAAGCAGTCGATCCTGTCGAACGAGTGGCTTGAGGAGATACGCCGCCCGGCGGAGGAGCTTGGTCGACTGGCTGAGTGGCAGACGCTGGTCGACTCCATGGTGGTTGCCGGAAATGAGAGGCTCGCCCGGCACAGCAAGTAGCGGTCGGGTCAGCAGCCGATGTCAACCATGTACCTGGGAACGAGAGGACATGGGGATGCCGAAGTCGCTGCTTGACCAGATCACCCAGGAGAAGATCTCGAGGCGACCGGTTGTCACAAGTAGCGTCCCCGATCCGATGTAAGCGGTGAGCGGGAGGGGATCACGTGTCACGAAACAGCCGTCACTACGTCTACATTTCCTGGTCCAAGGTCAACATGCACTTCGAGCAGTTGGATCCGGACACCGTCGCCTCTGCACGTGTTGCGACCGGTGTTTCGGCTACACAAGGTGATTACGCGAAACTTGCGGTTGTGGAGCACGTTCTGCGCTCTGCGCCGCTCGGGACCGTCGAGCACCCTGGCACGGATTGGTTCGAGGGTGAGCTGTCCATGCAATGGGGTCCCCTGGACACCATGAGCAACAGTGGGATGATGGTGTGGTTCCTGGGCAAAAGAGGTGACAGCGTGGTCGGCTTGGCCGGCTCCAGTGACCACATTGTGGGGTTTCAGCGTGGAACCGGCTATTGGTCGTATTCGAGTCTGCCCGCGATCGTGAAAGCGCTGCACGAGCATCGTGAGATTGTTGTGCCATCATGGGGGCGCGACGAACTTTCGATGGGGAACGTCGAAGACTGGCGAGATCCCGTTGGAGCGGCGTTGCGGGATGTCGCCTACATCACCGCTCTTGCAAGGTGTCCAGAGCAGCGCGTGCGGTTCCTCGCACACGTCCTTTACTCCCGCGGCGGAGTGCCGACCGGATTTGATTCGGACGACGGACACACCGTCACGCTGGCAACTCCGCTCTACGTAGCGCTGTGATCTCGCTTTACCCGCCAATCCACGGCTCCCAGCCAGAGCCCGTTTCGGCAACGCGATTCGACAGTCCGCGAGGAAACACTCGTTCGCCATGCTTGACCAACGCAATCCATCTTTTGAGGGTGACCCACTGAGGTGGAGGGGGTGGCCACGCCAAACCTTGAACTCTCTTCGTGTCTCTCGTGGAGTCGTCGGGGAAGTTGTTGTGGGGCAACACGTACTCGTGCGAGGTGTTGACCAGACCGCCCGTGGTTAGCACCCAGTCATCACCGAGGTAGGCCATCAGAGCGCCGCGCAACTTCGGCGATCCGGCGCCGCCGCGGGTGTCGATCGCCAGCCGGACTGCTGCGGCCAAGTGACGGAAGACGTGCTGCTGGTCGATCTGGAGCGTCCCATTCGACCGCAAGACTTTGGTCAGCAGGCGTTCGAACATCTCTGCGGCCGACTCGTCCTGACTCCACTCGACTGAGATGCGGTCATCCCCGACCTGGCACTCGACGACCAGGCGGGGGGTTGAGTGTGCGCCGGACGAGAGGCCCCAGCGAAACACCAGCAAGGAGTTCAGTTCGTCGAGCTCAGGGGTGATGCCGATTCCGGCCATGTGGATGACGCCGAGCTTGTTGGCCTCGGTCAGCGCCTCGCTGACAGCGGCAAAGCTGGGTTCGCTGTCGAGCCGGGCCAGCACCGCGCCCAGCTTGATGTCTCGGTGTTGCTGTTGCTGTCTCAACAGTGTCGCCAGTTCGTCCACCCGTGATGCCAGGCTGTCAGTGCGCTCGCGCAACGCATCTTCGATCTTCGTCGTGGCCTTGGTGATGGCGCTCGTGTTGGCCTTAGCCACCGTCGTCGTGAACGCCCGCTCGATGAGGAACAGCACACCGGTGAGTCCGAGTGCTGTGCCGACGTTGACGAGCACCGATGGTGTAACTCCACCCCAAGCCCACATCGCTTCTACCCACCACGCCATGCTGACGAGCACTCCGCCCGATGCGAAGCATGCCGCGATCAACGCCCACCGGACGCGCGCAGGTGGAGGCACTTCAGACATGCGCCAACCCTAGCCACTCCGGTCATCACATCCGCTCTCGTACGCCGGCCTGGTCGCGATCAACGTCTTCCGCCTGGGCGACGGGGTCGACGCGGACCCCGCGAAGATCCACCCCACCGGCAACGCCGAGCAGTACATCAAGACGGGGGAGACGCAGCACTGGTGGGAGTTCTTCACCCACCTGATCCCGAAGAGCTTCTTCAGCGCGTTCGTCGAGGGCGACATCCTGCAGATCATCTTCCTGGCCGTGATCTTCGGCATCGCGATCAAGGCCGTAGGCCCCATCGGCGACCCCATCGCCGCCAGCGTCAAACGCCTGACCGACGTCGTGTTCAAGGTGCTGAGCTTCGTGATGAAAGCCGCCCCGCTCGGCGCGTTCGGGGCGATGGCCTACGCGGTGGGCGCGTTCGGACTGTCCACTTTGACCAGTCTCGGCTCGCTCATCGCGTTGTTCTACGCGACCTCGATCCTGTTCGTGGTCGTGGCACTCGGCGGTCTGCTCGCCCTGTACGTCCGCCTCAACATCTTCCAGCTCTTCCGCTACCTCAAGGAGGAGTTCTTCCTCGTCCTAGGCACCTCCACCGCGGAACCGGCGCTGCCGGGCCTCATGCGCAAGATGACGTACATGGGCGCCGACCGCACCACCGTCGGCCTGGTCGTGCCCACCGGCTACAGCTTCAACCTCGACGGCGCGGCGATCTACCTCTCGCTGGCCGCGCTCTACATCGCCCAGGCCACCAACACCGAGCTGACCATTCCGCAGCAGCTGGGCCTGCTCGCCGTCATGCTGCTGACCTCCAAGGGCGCCGCGGGTGTGGCGGGCGGCGGCTTCATCGCCCTCACCGCCACCCTGTCCACGATCGGAACCGTGCCCGCCGCCGGCATCATGCTGATCTTCGGCATCGACAAGTTCATGTCGGAATGCCGTGCCCTGGTGAACTTCTACGGCAACGCGGTCGCGACGCTGGTGATCGCCAAGTGGGACCACAACCTCGATCTCGACCGTGCCAGGGCCGTCCTCGCCGATCCGGCCTCCGCAGAGCGTTCCGCGACGCCGGAACGAGCCGAACCTGCGGTCGAAGAGGAACCCGTCGCGCTCTCGGTTGCCAGGTAGCTGTTAGGTCGTGTGGAGGAGCGCGGCACCATCGACCACCAGTCGAACCGTCCCGCCGCGCTCTGCTGCGGTAGTGCCCGGGACCCTGGCGACAACAGTCGACGTGTCAGGAAGCTGGAGCGAGACCAGCAAGTCGTGGCCGTGGTATTCGATATTGAGGATCGTCGCCGTGATTCCGTGACCGTTGGGGGAGAAGCGGATTTGTTCCGGGCGGACCAGGACGGTGAAGCGGTCGCCGGCCGGCGGGTCGGCGACCGCGACCTTCCCGAGCGGCGTGGTGAAGCCCTCGGGCGTGCGCTCTGCGGACAGCGAGACGGCGTCTCCGACGAAACGCGCTACCCATGGTGTCAGCGGGGACTGGTAGATGTCCGCTGGTGGGCCGGCTTGCACCACGGAGCCGTCGCGCATCACCGCCACCAGATCAGCCATGGACAACGCCTCGTCCTGGTCGTGGGTGACGAGGAGTGCGGTCGCCCCGTCAGCGAGCAGTGCCTCCCGGACGTCACGGCGCAGGTCCGCGCGAAGGGTTGCGTCGAGCGCGCTGAAGGGCTCGTCGAGCAAGATCAGCGGTGGGCGCGGGGCGAGCGCCCTGGCGACCGCGACCCGCTGTTGTTGCCCGCCGGAGAGTTGATGTGGCCAGCGGGCCCCGTGGTCCGCGAGGCCCACCAACGCGAGGACCTCGTCGACTCGATCGCCGGAACGGGTTGCGCGATCCAGCCCGAACGCGACGTTGGCAGCGACGGTCAGGTGCGGGAACAGGCCGCCTTCCTGCGGGACGATCGCGATTCGCCGGCGGTGCGCGGGAACGCGGGTCACCGCGTCGCCAGCCACGTGGACCTCGCCGCGGTCCGGTCGTTCGAGACCGGCGACGCACCGCAGGAGCGTGGTTTTCCCGCAACCGGACGGGCCGAGGATCGCCGTCAGCGTTCCGGCTGGAATGTCGAGATCGACGTTCCGCAACGCGGCTATGTGGCCGTAGGACTTGGTGAGGCCGACCAGGCGCAGCGCGGTCATGAGCGAGGTTCCCTTGCCAGGATTCCGGTACGGGCGACGAGCGCGTAGGCCGGGACGGCGGACAGCACGACTAGAAGCGCCGCGTAGGGCGTGGCGGCGGCGTAGGCGGCGACGGCGGTATGGGTCCACAGTTCGGTGGCGAGTGTGTCCACGCCGGTCGGTCGCAGTAGCAGTGTGGCCGGTAGTTCTTTCATCGCGTTGAGGAACACCAAAGCGGTTCCCGCTCCGATGCCGGGCAGGATCAGCGGGAGGGTGACGGTCAGGAGAACACGAACCGGGCTTCGCCCCAGCGAGCGAGCGACTTCCTCCAGCACGGGCGGCGCGTGCGCTGCGGCCCCTGCGACCGAAGCCATCGCCAAAGGCAGGTACAGGGCGGCATAGGCGAGCGCCAACAGCCAGGACGTCTGGTATAGCGGCTGTACGACGTTGATGCCCAGGAACACGACGGATAGCCCGACGACCAGGCCTGGCAACGCGTGCGTGAGGTAGCCCAGGCGTTCGAGCGCGATCGCTGCGAAGCTCGTCGACCGTGCCGCGAAAAGTCCCAGTGGCAGAGCCAGAAGCACCGTGAGTGCCACGCCGGCCGACGAAAGCATCAAGGAAGAAGTTGCGGCGGCCGCGATCTCAGTCCACGCGCCGGGCTTGGACACACCCGACGCCATGCGCATGCCGAGGCTCGCCGCCACTACGCCCAACGCCAACGCGGCGACCGCGAGCAAGGCCAGTGCCGTCGGCAGGTTCCAAGCGCCCAAGGACAGCTTGTCCGGCAGGCGGCGCGCTCCACCGAGCGCGGAATAACGAGCGCCTCGACGTCGGGTGGTCGTTTCTGCGGTGAGGATGAGCAACGTCAGCACCAGCAGGACGCACGAGAGGACCAAAGCGCCGGTGCGATCGAAGCCGAGGTCGAACGCCACGAAGATGGCGCGGGTGAACGTGTCGGCGCGCAGCACGGCCACCGCGCCGAAGTCGGACAGGACGTAGAGGGCCACGAGCAGGGCGCCGCCCGCGATCGACGGCCTGATCTGCCTCACCGTGACCGTGAAGAACGTCCGCCACGGAGAAAGTCCCAGGGAGCGGGCGACTTCCTCCTGCGCGGTGTCCGCTGTGCGGAGCGCGGCGGCGACTGGCAGGAAGACGTACGGGTAGGAGCCGAGCGTCAGCACCAGGGCCGCGGCGCCAAAGCCCTCGAAGCCGTCCACGGTCGACGTCCAGGCGAACGCGGCGACGTAGGACGGGACCGCCAAGGGCAATGCGGCCAGTACGGCGAACATCCGCCGGAACGGGAGATCGGTGCGCACCACCGCAACGGCGGTCGCGGTGCCCAGGATCAGACAAGCCGCCGTCACAACGCCGGCGAGTGCGAGGCTGCGCAGTGCGAGTTCAGCGACTCTGGGGGTGAACAGTTCCGAGGCGATGCGGTCCCATCCTGCCTCGGCGGTGCGGATTACGAGATAGGCGAGCGGGATGAGCGCGACCGCGACTGCGGCGATCGCGCTCCACGCCAACGGCGAGCGGTGCGCTGGGATCAAGGAACGAGGCCCGAGTCCTTGATCAGCTTGACCGTCGCGGCCAGGTCGTCGATGTCGTTGAGGTCGACCTTCGGCACGTTCAGGCTGTCGAGCGCGGGAACGAACGATGGTGCGGGAACGCCGGCGACGACGGGATACTCGAAGGTCTTCTCGACGAAGTACTTCTGGCCTTCCGCGCCGAGGAGGTAGTCGACGAACGTCCGCACGTCGGCGTCCTGGGCTGCGCGCTTGAGCACGCCCACGCCCGCGATGTTGACCAACGCGCCGCTGTCACCGCCGGGGAAGAAGTGCAGGCGCGACTTGAGCGCCTCGGGGGACTTGCCCTGCTCCTTGGCCAGTTCGCCGAGGTAGTAGTGGTTGATGAGGCCGACGGCGATCTTGCCGGACTCGACCTCTTCCATGATCTTCGCGTTGCCATCGCGGATCTGGGGGTCGTTCGCGGCCAGGCCCTTCAGGAACTCCTGCGCTCTGGCTGCTCCGTGTTGCACGGTCACCGCCGTGACGAACGCCTGGAAGGAGGCGTTGGTCGGAGCGACTCCGACCTTGCCCTTCCACTTCGCGTCGGTGAGCTCGAAGACCGACTTCGGCAGGTCCGCTTGCGGTGTGGTCTCGGGGTTGTGGACGAGCACGCGGGCTCGCGCGGTCACGCCGACCCACTCGCCGCTCTTGGCTCGATAGGCGTCCGGGACCTTGCCGGTCACCTCGGAGGGCTGCGGGGCGAACAACCCCGCCTTGGCGACGGCGCCGAGCGCGCCGGCGTCCTGGGCGAAGAACACGTCGGCAGGGGACTTGTCTCCCTCTTCGAGGAGTTGGGTCGCCATGGCCGAGGTGCCCGCGTATCTGGTCTCGACGGTGATCCCGGTCTGCTGGGAGAACGTCTCGAGCAGCGGCTTCACCAGGTTCTCGCTGCGTCCGCTGTAGACGGTGATCTTCTTGTCGGACGGCGCCGCGGTACCCGAGGCGCCTGCGGGCACATCACCAGAATCACCGCAGGCCGCCACGGAAGCAGCCAGAAGGGCTGTCATCAGGGCGGTGTACGGACCACGCAAGACACGTCGCATGACGAGCTCCTCACGACACGAACAGACAAAACGGTCATCTACGTCGCTGTAGAAGGTAGCTTAGCCTTAGCTAATGTCCAGACTCGTTCTGGTCACACTTTCTGTCCGTTTCGCCGGATCAGGTGCGAGGGAGATCCCTGCCTGCGTGGCGGCCGGCGGCCTGTTGGGCGGCTGTCGCATCACCGCGCTCGATGGCCTTGAAGATCTCCAGGTGCACGATGTCACGCCTCTGGCCAGGGGCGGGGGTCATGCCGGCGCGGCGCAATGAGGTGATCGCCGACCGGTGGATGTCGGCGATCAAGGGATTGCCGGACGCCGCGAACACCGCCGCGTGGAACGAGTCGGGGTTCACCAAGGTCCGGCCCGTGGCGGCGTCGAACGTTGATGTCCAGCAGCTTTGCGCGGGCGTCGTGAGAGACGCGCGTAGCGCTTCGAGTTGCTCGTCGGTGCGATTGGACGCGGCCAGGCCCGCTGCTTCGACTTCTATCGCGCGTCGGAGTGAGAGCGTCCACTGTGGAGGTTGTGTCGACAGGTGGTCGAGAAGGACTGTGCTCAGTGCGGAGAGTTCGCGAACGTAGGTGCCGCGGCCTCGTGCGGACTCGAGCAGTCCGTTGTTGATCAGCACGCTGATGGCCTGTCGGACCACTGGGAGGGTGAAGCCGCTCTCCCGCACGAGTTGTGCCTGGGTGGGAATCTGGGAGTTCAGCGGCCATTGATCGTTCTCTATCTGGTGTCTCATCCACTCGACGGCGTCGTCGCAGCGAGACCGCTTTGGTGACATGCGGCCCGGTCCTTCAGGTCGAGGACGGCCGACTCGTGCGGCCAGTAACTACTACAAGACTGTAGAAGTAACTGGTGCCGTGATGTCAAGGAGGTGCGCGTGCCTACTTGTCGAGCTCGCCCAGCAGCTGCCGCAGGAGTTGTTCGTCCTTGGCGCTCAGTGAGTCGACGAAACGAGCCAGTACCGGCCCGTGGTCCTCTTCGCTTTCCAGCAAGCGGCCCATCCGCCACGCGGTGAGTGCGGGCGGGTCTGCGACGGCCGAGTACCGGAACGCGCGGCCGTCGCGTTCGCGGGTGACGACTTCCTTCTCGTGCAGCCGCGTGAGCGTCGTCACGACGGTGCTGTACGAGAGCGCGCCGGTGGTATCGAGGAGGTCGCGGACCTCGCCTGGTGTCAGAGGCGATCCAGCGTCCACGAGTGCTTGCAGGACCTGGGCCGCGAGTGTGCCGGGCAGGCGGCGAGCGGGCTGCTGGCCTGCTGGTTCCGGCCTGTCGTCGGTCACGCGACGAATGGTACAGACGGGCGAGGCTCTGGCAGGCGAGGTGGCCCGTGTGACACTGTGCGCCGAGCGGGGAGGGATGCGCATGTTCGACCATTTCGCGTGGTCTGTGCTGGTCACGCCAGCTCTCGTGCTGGTTGGCACGTGGCTGCTGGCGGATCGGCTGCGTCCCGACGTCGCGCTGCGGGTGTTCGTCGGCGCCGCGGGTGTGGCCGCGGCGGCGGGCACCGTCAACGTCGTCGCGTTCGGAGTGAAGGCGCTGGCGGAGGTACCCGCGATCGCCCGCGTCGGCGGGTGGTCGCACGAGATCGTGGTGGCCGACACGGCTCACGTCCCGTGGGTGTCTTGGTTGTCGTTCGCCTGGTCTTTCGTGATCGTCGCCGGTGTGGCGGCCGCCTGGGTGCGGCGGCGCTCGGCGTTGCGCGCCATCCGATCCGAAGTGGACTGGCTCGAGCCGCACGGTGACGTGGTGACCGTCGATGACGAACGGGTGGACGCCTTCGCGCTGCCCGGCGAATCGGGGCGTTCCGGCAGGATCGTCGTCACGACCGGAATTCTCGACGTGCTCGACGAACGGCAGACCGCGGCCGTCATCGCTCATGAACGCGCACATCTGGATGGCGATCATGCCTGGCTGCTGTGGGTGTCCCGGCTTGCCGCGATCGCGCACCCCGTTCTGTGGCCGGTAGCCCGGAAGATGGCCTACGTGGCCGAGCGTGCGGCGGACGAAGCGGCGGCGGACGAACTCGGTGGCGATCGGAGGGACGTCGCGAAGGCCATCGCCGTCGCGGCCTTGGCGGCA
This sequence comes from Lentzea sp. NPDC058436, assembly GCF_042721515.1. Taxonomy (NCBI): domain Bacteria; kingdom Bacillati; phylum Actinomycetota; class Actinomycetes; order Pseudonocardiales; family Pseudonocardiaceae; genus Lentzea; species Lentzea sp. NPDC058436. The sequence continues at coordinate 1,603,709 of NZ_JBHXLF010000001.1, read as the reverse complement.
TCGCACCTGGGCAGTGGTCGGCGGGCCCAGTACGCCCTCGCCGCGCTGGGCGACGCTCCTGGAGTCGTTCCCCTGAGGGTCACCGCACTCATGGCGCCCGGTGCACGTCGCCGCTGGCCTGGTTTGGTGCCGATGCTGATCGCGGCCGGCACCGTCTTCTGGACCGGTGAATGCGTCTACGACCTCTACGAACTGCTGGTCCTCGCCACCGTCAGGTAGTGGTTCTCCTTGCGCCTGCGGCACTTCGCATGATCGAGGCGTGCGCCACAAACTCTCCCTCTTGACAGGTTAGGCTCACCTTCTACAGTCTAGTAGAAGCAAGTTGAGCCTTACCTAACTGGCGGCTGTGTTGGCCGCTGCGTTCCCACGTCCTGAGCCGGTCACCCCTTGGTGGCCGGTCGATCCCGCATGCCCACAGGCGTGCCAATGGAGGTTCTCGCAGATGTCCGGCAACCCGTTCGACGAGTCGCACGGCGAGTTCCACGTCCTGGTCAACGACGAGGGGCAGCACTCGCTGTGGCCCGTGTTCGCCGAGGTGCCGCAAGGGTGGACGGTCGTGCTCGCCAACGAGAGCCGCAAAGCCTGCGTGGACTACGTCGAGACCAACTGGACCGACATGCGTCCGGCCAGCCTCGTGGCCGCGATGAACGCGACTTCCGGCGTTCAGGCATGACACGGACGTCCCTGCGTCGCGCCTATCAGGGCCAGGTGGCGGATCCGCTCACAGCCGCGGCGACCCTCGCGGCGAAGGCGGACGGACCGTTCGTGGTCTACGAACGCAACGGAGCCTGGACGTTCGCCTCCGGCGCGGTCGCCGAACTGCGGATGACGCGGCACGAGATCACCGTGACCCACGGCGGCCTGGTGCGGACGGTGGCGCTGACCGGTGACCCGTTGAACCAGATGTCCACGCTGCTGGCGGAACTGCCGGTGTCGTGGCAGCGCGCCTACGGCTGGGCGGGCTTCGAGCTGGCACACCTCCTGCACGGCGTCGCCGGCGAGGCCGGCGACGGGACATTGCTGCACGTCCTCGTTCCGGCAGAAGAGGTCCTGTTCGCCGCGAACGGAACCGAGCTCGTCGCCCCCGATGAACGCAGTCTGGAATGCCTGCGGGCAACGCTGGACGCTCCCGCCCGGACCTGGGGTGCACCCCGCACCGGCGTCGACCCGATCGAGGCCGACGACCCGCACTACCGTGAGATCGTCGCGGCGGCCGTGGCGGACATCCGCGCCGAGAAGCTGCAGAAGGTGATCCTCTCCAGGGTTGTGCAGGTGCCCGACATCGACCTGGTGGCCAGCTACGTCGCCGGGCGGCGTGGCAACACCCCGGCCCGGTCGTTCCTGCTCGACCTGGGTGGCCTGCGCGCCACCGGGTTCAGCCCCGAAACGGTGGTCGAGGTCGACGCGGGCGGCCGTGTGTCGACCCAGCCTCTGGCAGGCACGCGTGGGCTGCACGGCGACGCCGCCCGCGACCTGGCCGGACGGCTGGAGCTGCTCAGCGATCCCAAGGAAGTCTTCGAGCACGCGATCTCGGTGCGTCTGGCGCAGGACGAGCTGCTGCCGCTGTGCGCCGAGGGGTCGATCGCCGTCGACGAGTTCATGACGATCAAGGAACGCGGCAGCGTTCAGCACCTGGCCTCGCGCGTCAGCGGCCGGCTCAGCGAGGGCAAGGGAGCGTGGGACGCGTTCGCCGCGCTGTTCCCGGCCATCACGGCGTCCGGAATTCCCAAGCCTGAAGCGTTCGAACTGATCGCCCGCCACGAAGAGCCGCGGGGCCTGTACAGCGGCGCTGTGCTGGCCATCGACGCCGACGGTGGCCTGGACGCCGCGCTCGTGCTCCGCACGATCTTCAGTCAGGACGGCAAGACGTGGCTGCGCGCCGGGGCCGGAATCGTCGGCATGTCCACACCCGACCGCGAACTGGAGGAGACACGCGAGAAGTTGCGCAGTGCTTCGCGGTTCCTCGTCCCCGCCGCCGCACCGGAGGCAGAATTGTCCACACTGGACGGACCTGACCTGACCCTGACGGGCCTGCGTCACGTCGCCGCCGACCTGACCGAGGAAGAACCCTCGGCGATCGACAACCACACCAACCTCTTCGAGCTCGGCCTCGAGTCCATCGCGTTGATGAAACTGGTCAACACCTGGCGCCAGGCGGGCATCGACGTCAACTTCGCCGAACTCGCCGGCAACCCGACGCTCGACGGCTGGTCCAAGCTGCTCGCGGAACGCCGTTCGGCCGAGTCGCCGTTCGCGATGCCGCCCGCCGACGAGGATCCCGCGGACGACACCTTCAGCCTTGCGGTCCTGCAGCACGCCTATTGGGTCGGCCGGACCACAGGCCATCGCCTCGGCGGCGTCGCCGCCCACCTCTACTCCGAGTTCGACGGCGTCGACGTCGACCCCGAACGCCTGCGCTCGGCGATCCGCAGGCTGATCGTGCGGCACGAGATGCTGCGCGTCGTCATCACCGACAACGGCCGGCAACGCATCGCCACCACGTCAGGGTGGCGCGGTCTCGTCGTCCACGACCTGCGCGAGATGTCCGAGGCCGAACGAACCGAGCGCCTCGAGCAGATCCGGGACACGAACTCGCACCGGATGCTCGACATCGAGCAGGGCGAGGTCTTCGCGACCGAGCTGACGCTGCTTCCCGACGGCCGCACGAGGCTGCACCTCGACGTCGACATGGTCGCCGCCGACGCCGTCAGCTACCGGATCATGCTCGCCGACCTGGCCGACCTCTACGCCCGCCAGACCGGCGCCCTGCCGGAGCCCGGCTACAGCTACCGCCAGTACCGCGCGGCCCGTCCCGCCGCACGGCAGGAAGCGGGCCGCGAGGCCGCTGAGTGGTGGCGCGAGCGGCTGCCAGATCTGCCGGGTGCACCCGATCTGCCCGCGGCGCTGCGTCTTCCGGCGTCAACGAGCCCGCGGGTCGCGCGTCGTGCGACGACTTTGACTCCCGAACAGCGCAGTGCGCTGGCGGAACGTGCTCGTGCGCACGGCATCACGCCCGCGATGGCAGTCGCCACCGCTTTCGCCGAGACCATCGGTCAGTGGAGCGCCGAGCCGCGCTTCCTGATCAACGTGCCGCTGTTCGACCGCGAGCCGGTGCACCCGGACGTGGCCGACATCGTCGGCGACTTCACGAGTTCCGTGCTGCTGGAGGTCGACCTGGCGCGGCCGGCGACGTTCGCCGAGAGCGCGAGGCAAGCCCAGTCGCGGATGCACGCCGATGCCGCGCACGCCGACCACACGGGTGTCGAGGTGCTGCGGGACCTCACACGTCTTCGCGGGGAGCAAGTGCTGGCGCCGGTCGTGTTCACGAGCGCGCTGAGCCTGGGTGAGCTGTTCGACCAGGGGGTGCGGCGGAGCTTCGGCGACGCGGTGTGGATCATCTCCCAAGGCCCGCAGGTGCTGCTGGACGCGCAGGTGACCGAGCTCGACGGCGGCCTGCTGGTCAACTGGGACTCCCGTGACGAGGAGTTCGCCGACGGTGTGGTCGACGCGATGTTCGCCGCGTTCGCACGACTCGTGCACGAACTGGCCACGGACCCAGACGCCTGGACCAATCCGGTCCCAGACCTTTTGCCTGCCGCGCAACGGGAACGGCGCGCCCTGGTCAACGCGACCGACGGTCCGCGCAGCGGACGGTTGCTGCACGAAGTTTTCTTCGCCACGGCCGCTCGCACCCCTGACGTGCCCGCGCTGCTCGGCGCCGAAACGATCACCTACGGCGAACTCGCCGATCGTGCGCTGCGCGTCGCCGCCACGCTTGTGGACCGAGGCGTTCGGCCTGGCGACACCGTCGGTGTGACGTTGCCGAAGGGGCCGGAACAGGTCGTCGCCGTGCTTGGTGTGCTGGCTGCTGGTGGCGTCTACGTGCCGGTCGGCGTGGAGCAGCCGGAGGCACGGGCTCAGCGCATTGCGACGCTGGCGGGCTTCCGGGTGCTGATCGGCGGACGGGGTCTGCAGCTCGCCGAGACGTGTGGAACCGAGCCGCTGGTGACACCGGTCTCGTCCGATGAAGAGCAGCTGGCGTACGTGCTCTTCACATCGGGTTCGACCGGGGAGCCCAAGGGCGTCGAGGTGCCGCATCGAGCGGCGATGGCGACGATCGACGACCTGATCGACAGGTTCGGACTCGGCGCGGCCGACCGCACGCTCGCGTTGTCCGCGTTGGACTTCGACCTCTCGGTGTTCGACATGTTCGCGCCGCTGTCCGTGGGCGGTGCGGTGGTCACCGTGACCCAGGACCGGCGCGACGCCGCCGCCTGGGCCGGGCTGGTCGCCGAGCACGGTGTCACCGTCCTCAACTGCGTACCGGCGCTGCTGGACATGCTGCTCAGCTCCGGCGAGCCGCTCGGGCAGTCGTTGCGGCTGGTGCTGCTCGGCGGTGACTGGGTCGGTGTGGATCTGCCTGAACGGCTCGAGGAAGCCGTGCCGGGATGCCGGTTCGTGGCCCTCGGCGGCACCACTGAGACCGCGATCCACTCGACCGTGTGCGAGGTGACAGGCCCCGTTCCCGAGCACTGGCACGCGGTTCCCTACGGCACGCCCCTGCGGGGCGTTCGTTGCCGGGTCGTCGACGCGGTCGGCCGGGACTGTCCGGACTGGGTACCTGGCGAGCTGTGGATCGGTGGCGACGGTGTGGCGCACGGCTACCGGGGAGACCCGGAACGCACCGCCGACAGGTTCGTCGGTCACGACGGAGTGCGCTGGTACCGCACGGGTGACGTCGCGCGCTACCACGACGACGGCACGATCGAGTTCCTCGGACGTCGCGACGACCAGGTGAAGATCCGGGGCTACCGAGTCGAACTCGGTGAAGTGGAAGCCGCGCTACTGACCGATCCTGCTGTGCGCGAGGCGGTCGCCGTGGTGGCGGGCGGAACTCGTCCCACCCTGGTCGCGGGCGTTGTGCCGGTCGACGAGGCCGACACGACGGCTGTCGCCGAACGGCTGCGGACGGTCCTGCCGGCGCACATGGTGCCGGACAGGATCGGCGTGCTCGACGCGATTCCGTTGAGTGCTAACGGGAAGGTCGACCGCAAGACCGTCCGCACGCTGGTCGGAGAGGTGTCCCGAGACGACCTCTCCGGGCCGGAGACCCCGCTGGAGAAGGTCGTCGACCTTGCCTGGCGGGAGGTTCTCCGGCTGGAGCGGATCGGCCGGGACGAGGAGTTGTTCGCCGTCGGCGGCGACTCCGTGGTGGCCACGTCGATCGTGTCGAGGCTGCGGGAACTGCTCGACACGCGAGCGGTGTCGGTGCGGTCGCTGTTCGCGGCTCCGACCGTCGCGGGGTTCGCGGCTGAGCTGATTCGCACCCAGCAGACACCGGGGCGCCTGGAGGCGGTCGCCGAACTGGTGTGGGAGATCGAGTCCATGAGCGATGCGGACGTGCTGGCTCAGGCGGGGGAGAGCGCATGAGCCAGCTCGAAGGTGCGGTCGGCTGGCCTGACGAGGCCGCCGACCGCTACCGGGCCGCGGGGTACTGGCGCGGCGTCACGTTCGGCGGCCTGCTCACCGAGTGGGCCGCCCGCTCCGGCGACGCGATCGCCGTGGTCGACGGGGACAAGCGGATCACGTACCGCGAGCTGGACCACCAGGCCCACGTCCTTGCGGCAGGGCTGGTCGCACGCGGGATCAGTCGGGGTGACCGGCTGATCGTGCAGCTCCCGAACGTCGCCGAGTTCGTCGTGCTGGTGTTCGCGCTGGCGAGGATCGGCGCGGTGCCCGTGATGGCGCTGCCCGCGCATCGGCGCACGGAGATCGCACACCTCGCCGAGCTGGCGGGCGCGATCGGCTACGTCATCCCGGACACGCACCAGGGATTCGACCACCGGGACCTGGCGGCGGAGATTCCCTCAGTCGCACAGCACGTCCTGGTAGTAGGCGATCCCGGACCGTTCGTCGCCTTCGACTCGATCGTGGCCGAACCGATCGACCTGCCCGCACCGGACGCGTCCGACGTGGCGGTGCTGCTGATCTCCGGTGGCACCACGGGCAGGCCGAAGCTGATCACCCGCACCCACGACGACTACGCCTACAACGCCAGGGCCAGCGCGGAGGTCTGCGGCCTGTCGTCGGCCGACCGGTACCTCGTCAGCCTGCCGGTCGCGCACAACTTCCCGTTGGCCTGCCCCGGCCTCCTGGGGATCCTGGGCGTCGGCGGTACGGCGGTGATGGCCCCCGCGCCGAGCCCGGACGTCGCTCTGCCGCTGGTCGAACGCGAGCGGATCACGGTGACCGCGCTGGTGCCGCCGATGGCACGCATGTGGGTCGATGCCGCGGCCTGGGCGAAGTCCGACTGGTCGAGTCTGCGGATGGTGCAGGTCGGCGGGTCCAAAATGGACGCCGATCTGGCCAGGGAGATCCCAAAGGTGCTCGGCTGCCAGGCGCAGCAGGTGTTCGGCATGGCCGAAGGGCTGCTGAACTACACCCGCGACGACGACTCGGCGGAGATCCTGGAGATCTCGCAGGGACGCCCGCTGAGCCCTGACGACGAAGTCCGCGTCGTCAACGAGGACGGCCACGACGTCGCGCCGGGCGAGATCGGCGAGTTGCTCACCCGCGGCCCGTACACGCCACGCGGCTACTTCCGTGCTGAGCAGTACAACGCCACCGTCTTCACCCCGGACGGCTTCTTCCGCACCGGTGACCTGGTCCGCGCGCTCCCCACCGGGCACCTCGTCGTGGAGGGCCGTATCAAAGACGTGGTCAACCGCGGCGGTGAGAAGGTGCCGGCGACCGAGCTCGAAGACCTGCTGCTCGCCCACCCGGCCGTCGCGCAGGCTGCGGTGATCGGGTTGCCCGACGAGTTGCTCGGCGAACAGGTGTGCGCCGTGATCGTCGCCGCCGAGGAGACGCAGCCGAAGCTCAAGGCGCTCAAGGCACACCTGACGGCGCTCGGCGTCGCCCGCTACAAGCTTCCTGACCGCCTCGTGGTGCTCGACGAGTTCCCGCTGACCGCAGTCGGGAAGATCAGCAAACGCACGCTGGTCGAGCGCTTGTCCGGCTGACTCAGCCACACCCCCTCACGACCACAGGCTGGCTCCGCCGTGCGCGGAAACCGGTCGCTGCAAAGGAAAGGCACGAGCGTGGCCACCCAGGACGGGCGAGCGGACCTCGACACACTGCGACGGGATCTGGTGCGGCGCAAGCTGGCCGAGCGGGAGCTCGGTGAAGCGCCCGCGTCGGCGACGCGCGGTGCCGCGCTGACTCCGGCACAACGGCGGATGTGGTCGCTGCAACAGCTCGACCCGGCCTCGGCAGGCTACAACGTGCGCATTGCCGTCGACCTCGGCGGCCAGCTCGACGTCGTCGCGATGGGGTCGGCGGTCAGGGCCGTGGTCAAGCGACACGACGTCCTGCGCACGACCTATGCGATGGCTGACGACGGCGAGGTCCGCCCGGTCGCGCATCCGGACTTGCCACCGGTGGTCGACGTGCGCGACCTGAGGGTGCTGCCGGTCGGCGAACGCGAAACCGAGACCGACCGCATCTGCCGGGAGCTGGGCAGTCGGCCTTTCGACCTCGCAGCCGACTCGCCTGTCCGCGTCGGCCTGATCGTCACCGGCAAGACCACGGCGACCCTTCTCGTCGTCGCACACCACATCGCTTGGGACGATGCCACCTCGGCGATCTTCTACGGCGAGCTCATGTCCGCCTACACCGGCGCAGTGCTCCCGCCCGCACCTCAGTTCGCCCAACTGTCGCTGGAGAGCCGCGAAGGCGGCGCGGAATTCTGGCGTGAGGCACTCGGTGCTCCACCGGAACCGCTGCAACTGCCCGTGTCCCGCGACACGACGTCCGGAGTGGACCAGCATCGCCACTTCCGGCCCGGCATCGCGGGCCGCGTCCGCGACCTCGCCAAGTCCGACGGCGCCTCGACGTTCATGGTGCTGCTGGCCGCCGTCACCGCACTGCTGCACCGCTACACCGGCAGCCGGGACCTGGTCATCGGCGCTCCGGTGGTCAACCGCGACCTGCCCGGTGGCGACGAGGTCGTCGGCTATCTCGGCAACACCATCCCGCTGCGCGTGCGGGTCGAGCACGAAGACACGTTCGCCACCCTGCTGGCCCGTGCCAAGAGCGTGTGCCTCGCGGCGTACGCACATCAGGACGTCGACCTCGACGACATCGCGCGTGCGGTCGAACCCGGCCGCACCCGTGGCGACGCCGGCCTCTTCGACGTCGTCTTGTCGCTGCGCACTCCCGTGCTGGGCCCGTTCCGCAACGCCGGGTTCACGGCGGTCCGCCGGCACGTGCCCGGATCCGATGCCCGGTTCTCCCTCACCCTCGCCGTCGAGACCGATGGCGAGGACCTGACCGTCGAGGCCAACCACCCCAACGGACCGCACGCGGTCGAGCTCATCTCACGGTTGCTCGGCCACCTCGACCTGATCCTCGACGTGGCGCTGGCAGTTCCGGACACCCTCGTGGCCGACCTGCCCATCCTGACCGAGGGCGAACGCGCCGAGCTCACCTCCTGGAACTCCACCGACGCCGAGGTCGCCGCGCCACTGCTGCCGGAGCTGTTCGCCAAGCAGGTTGCGGCGACGCCTGACGCCCGTGCGGTCCTCGCCACCGGTCAGGAGCTGAGCTACTGCGAACTCGACCGTCGTGCCACCGCACTCGCCCGGCTGCTCGTCGCCGACGGAGTCACGCCGGAAACCCTCGTCGCCATCGCGATTCCGCGGTCGGTCGAGATGCTGGTCGCCGTCCTCGCGGTCGTGAAGGCCGGTGCCGCGTACGTGCCGGTCGACCCCGAGTACCCGGCCGACCGGGTGCGGTTCATGCTGACCGACTCACGGCCCGGCGTGCTGCTGACCACGTCGAACACGTGCCTGCCGATTACGCCTGGCCTGCCGACGATCCTGCTGGACGCCCCGGACACCGCCGCCAGGCTCGCCGAGGTGGAACCGGGTGATCCCGAGGTCGACCTGGTGCCCGGACACCCCGCCTACGTCATCTACACCTCGGGCTCGACCGGTGTGCCCAAGGGGGTGATGATCTCGCACGACGCACTCCGCAACCACCTCGCTTGGTCGCTGGACCGGTTCCCGGGCCTGGCCGGTCATGCGCTCGTGCACTCGTCCATCTCCTTCGACTTCACCGTCACTCCGCTGTTCGGCCCGCTCATCTGCGGCGGCTCGATCGAGCTGTGCGAGGACTCCCCGGACGCGATCGCCGACGCGGTGGGCGAAGCGACGTTCCTCAAGATCACGCCGAGTCACCTGCCGTTGCTGCCGTCAGTGCGCTTCGCGAACGACGGGCCGCGCACGCTGCTCATCGCCGGCGAGGCACTGCGCGGCGAGATGCTCGACGACTGGCGGGTGCCTGACGGCATCGACGTGATCAACGAGTACGGCCCGACCGAGACCACTGTCGGTTCGCTGTTGCACCCGGTGTCCACAGTGGACGGCGCGGTGGCCGCCGGTCCCGTGCCGGTAGGGTCCCCGGTCGCCAACCTCACCTGCCACGTGCTCGACGAGCGGCTCAGGCTCGTTCCGGTCGGTGTCGAAGGTGAGCTGTACATCGGTGGCGAGCAGGCCGCGCGCGGCTACCTGAATCGGCCTGGGCTGACGGCGTCACGGTTCGTCGCCAACCCATTCGGTGAAGGCCGCCTCTACCGCACCGGCGACCGGATGCGCTGGTTGCCCGGCGCGGCGTTGGAGTTCCGCGGCCGGGTCGACGACCAGGTGAAGATCCGCGGCTTCCGGGTCGAGCCCGGTGAGATCGAGGCCGTGCTGCGCACGCACCCGGCCGTCTCCCGAGCGGTCGTGATCGCCCGAATCGACGGCCCCGGCGGCACCTACCTGGCCGCCTACGTCGTCGCCGACTGGTTCGACGCCGACGCGCTGCGCACCCACGTCGCCGCGACGCTTCCTGACCACATGGTGCCCGCCGCGTTCATGCAGATCGCGGAGATCCCGTTGTCACCGTCCGGCAAGCTCGACCGTCGCGCGCTCCCGGCGCCGTCGTTCGGCGCGGCTGTCGGCACCCGTCCCGCCGATGAACTCGAGACGCGGATCGCCGCGTTGTTCGCCGACGTCCTCGGCCGTGAGTCGGTCGGCGTGGACGAGTCGTTCTTCGAACTCGGCGGCGACAGCATCGTGGCCATCCGGCTGGTGGGCCGTGCGGGCAAGGCCGGGCTGAAGATCAAACCTCGCGACGTGTTCGCGCACCGCACACCTGCCGCCCTCGCCGCGTTGCCCGGCCTGAGCAAGCCGGCCGAGGACGACCTGGCGCCACGGCTGGCCGAGTTGTTCGCGCAGGCACTCGGCCGTGAGTCGGTCGGCGTGGACGAGTCGTTCTTCGAACTCGGCGGCGACAGCATCGTGGCCATCCGGCTGGTGGGCCGAGCGGGCAAAGCCGGGCTGAAGATCAAGCCCCGCGACGTGTTCGCCCACCGGACCCCGGCAGCGCTCGCGAAGGTCGCAGTGCTCAAGGAGGCGACGACCGTTGCGGCGGACGGCACCGGACCGGTCGAACTCACACCGATCATGCGGTCGTTCGCCGAACGGGGGCCGCTCGGCGACGGACACCGAATGTCCCTGGTGTTCGAAGGACCCGGTCAGCTTGACGAAACCAAGCTGACCGCGGCACTGCAGGCCGTGTTGGACCGTCACGATGCTCTCCGTGCTCGGCTGACCCGAGGTGAGGGACTTCCGTCGCTGGAGTTCCAGCAGGTCGGCTCGGTTCGCGCGGCTGCGGTGCTGCGTCGTGCGGAGTCCGATGTAGACGCCGAGCTGGACGCGGCGGCCGGACGGCTGGCCCCGGCCGAAGGCGTTGTCGTGCAGGCTGTGTGGTTCCCCGGCACGCCCCGATTGCTCGTCGTCGTGCACCACCTCGTCATGGACGGTGTGTCGTGGCGCGTGTTCGTGGAGGACCTGGCCGCTGCCTACAACGGCAACGCGCTTCCTCCGGTGGCGACGCCGTTCCGGACTTGGGCGACGGGCCTTCGCGTGGCGGACAGGACGAGTGAACTGCCAGCCTGGCGCGCGGTGCTGGACGGTCCGGACCCGTTGCAGGACAAAGCGTTGAAGGACCAGACCTGGTCCGACCTCCGCACCGTGACGGTTCGACTGGACGCGGAGACCACCAACGCCGTGTTGACCACGGTGCCTGCGCTGTTCTTCGCCGGAGTCGACGACGTGCTGCTCGCGGCGCTCGCTGTCGCCGGAGGCACGTGGAACGCCGATGCCCGGTCCTTCAGCGTCCTCCTGGAAGGTCACGGACGCCAGGAAGCCGCCGTCCCCGGCGCCGACCTGTCCAGGACCATCGGCTGGTTCACCAGCCAGCACCCCGTCCGGCTCGACACCACCGGCGTCGACCTCGCCGAGGCTCTCGACGGCGGTGCTGCGGCAGGGGCGCTCGTCAAACGGGTCAAGGAGCATCTTCGGTCGTGGCCGGACCACGGCATCGGGTTCGGAATGCTGCGACACCTGCAGGGCGACGTGGACCTCGCGGGCGCCCCGGCGCCGCGCATCGGGTTCAACTACCTCGGTCGGTTCGACGCGGCGGGGGAGGCGGGCTGGACCGTGCCCGCCGGTGGACTGTCCGCGGCCTACGACTCGGACATGCCGCTGATCGCCGGTCTCGTGATCAACGCCGTCACCGAGCACACGGCCGAAGGTCCAGCGCTGGTCTCGCACTGGATGTACGCCGACGGCGCGTTCGACGAGGCCGAGGTCGTCGCGCTGTCCTCGTTGTGGCACAAGGCGTTGCAGGGCCTGGCTCGGCACGCCTCCGGCGGGGACGCCGGTGGCCGCACTCCGTCCGACGTGTCGCTGGTCTCCCTGAACCAGAACCAGCTCGACGCCCTCGAAGCGAAATGGAAGCGTGCATGAGCGCGATCGAGGACATCCTGCCGCTGTCGCCGTTGCAGCAGGGCCTCCTGTTCCACTCCACCCTCGACGAGGACGGCACCGACGTCTACCTCGCCCAGCTTGTGGTGGACCTCGATGGACCTTTCGACGCCGCCCGGATGCGCCGTGCCGTCGGCGCGCTCGTCCAGCGGCACACGGCGTTGCGCAGCGCGTTCGTCCGCGATGTCGGTGACCCGGTGCAGGTCGTGCTGCGCGAAGTCGACGTGCCGTGGACCGAGTACGACGTGGACGACGAGCGCGCCCGCGCGCTGATCGAGACGGACCGGCAGACGCGCTTCGACCTGGGAACGCCGCCGCTGTTGCGGGCCATGGCGTTGCGACTCGGCCCGGAACACCACCTGCTGGTCCTGACCAACCACCACCTCGTGATGGACGGCTGGTCGACACCGCTGCTGATGCGCGACCTGTTCGCGCTGTACGCCGCCGATGGCGCGAGCGCTGGGTTGCCGGTCGCCCGCCCGTTCCGCGACCACCTGTCGTGGCTCGCCGGTCGCGATCGACAAGCCTCGCTGGACGCGTGGGGCAAGGCGCTCGACGGAGTCGAGGAATCGACGTTGCTGGTGCCCGAAGCGCACGGAAAGCCGGCGCTGTTGCCCGCGGAGATCGTTGAGGAGGTGTCCGCGGACACCCTCACCGCCACGGCCCGCGCGCTCGGCGTCACGGTGAACACCGTCGTGCAGCTGGCCTGGGCGGTGCTCGCCGCGCGTCTCACCGGGCGCGACGACGTGGTGTTCGGCGCGACCGTGTCCGGACGGCCCGCCGACCTGTCCGGCGTCGAGAACATGGTGGGCCTGTTCATCAACACCATTCCGGTGCGGGTGCGGCTGAACCCCGGTGCCACGATCGCCGACCTGGCGCGCCGGTTGCAGGACGAGCAGGCGGACCTGCTGGACCACCAGCACGTCGGCCTGGTCGACACGCAGAAGGCCGCGAGCGCGTGGTCCGGCAGCGGTGAGCTGTTCGACAGCCTGGTGGTGTTCGAGTCGTTCCCGTTCGACTCGGGAGCGATCGACGCTGCGCTCGCCGCGTGCGGACTGCGGGCGCCGCGACCGGCTCGCCCCATCTCCACGCACTACCCGCTGACGCTGATGGTGATGCCGTCCGCAGGTGGCCTGGAAGTGACGCTCAAGTACCGGCCGGACGTGCTCGACGAGACCTCGGCCCGGCAGCTGCTGGCTCGGCTGCAGCGGGTGATGTCCGCCGTAGTCGCGGACCCGCACGCCGTGCTCGCCTCAATCGACCCGCTGTCCGCCGATGAACGTGGCGCGCTGATGGGCCGCGCCGCACCGCTTGAGCTTCCGACCTCGACGCTGCTCGACCTGTTGGAGGAACAGGCCGCGCGGACGCCTGAAGCCGTCGCGGTGGTGTCGGGCGACGAGTCGCTGACCTATGCCGAGCTGGACGCGCGGGCCTCCGCCTTGGCCGGCGCGATCGACGCGGGCCCCGGCGACCTAGTGGCGATCGTGTTGCCGAGGTCGGCCGAGCTTGCCGTCGCCACGCTGGCGGTGCTCAAGACCGGCGCCGGCTACCTTCCGCTCGACCCGGACTACCCGGCCGAGCGTCTGCGGTTCGTGCTCGACGACGCCAAGCCCGTCGCGGTGGTCGCGAACGACGCCTTCGTGTCCGACGTGCTACGCGTGAGCCCGCACGGGCACACCGGCTCCGGACCACGTCGTCGCGCACGTCTTGATGACACGGCCTACGTCATCTACACCTCCGGCTCGACCGGAACCCCGAAGGGGGCGGTGGTTCCGCACCGCGCCGTGGTCGCCTTGTTCGCCGCGGCCCAGGAACGGTTCGACTTCGGAGCCGACGACGTGTGGACGATGTTCCACTCGTTCGCGTTCGACTTCTCCGTGTGGGAGATGTGGGGTCCGCTGCTGCATGGCGGCACGCTCGTCGTCGTCCCGCATGACGTCACCCGTTCGCCTGAGGACTTCCTGAACCTGCTGGAAACCCACAAGGTCACGGTCCTCAACCAGACGCCCTCGGCGTTCTACCAACTGATCGCCGCCGACACCGGTCGCCAGCTCGCCCTGCGCACGGTCGTGTTCGGCGGCGAGGCCCTGGACCCCGCGCGACTGGCGTCCTGGCGCCGTCCGGGCGGACCCGAGCTGGTCAACATGTACGGCATCACCGAGACCACGGTGCACGTCACGCACCGGCTTCTGGACGATGCCGCGTTCAGCGGCTCGGCCAGCGTCATCGGCGATGGGCTGCCCGGCTTCTCGGTGCATCTGCTGGACACCGCGCTGCGGCCGGTGCCGGAAGGCGTTCCCGGTGAGCTTTACGTAGGTGGCTCACAGCTCGCGCGGGGCTACCACGGCCGTCCGAGTCTGACCGCGACCCGCTTCGTCGCCGACCCGTTCGGCGCGCCTGGGGAGCGGCTCTACCGTTCCGGCGACCTGGCCCGGCGCACGTCGAGCGGTGAACTGGAGTACCTGGGGCGTGCCGACGACCAGGTGAAGATCCGCGGCTTCAGGATCGAACTCGGTGAGATCGAGTCTGTACTGGCCGGCGCTCCCGGGGTCACCGGTGCGGCTGTCACCGTGCGCACCGACGGTCCGGCTCCGTATCTCGCGGCCTACGTCGTCGGTGCCGACCCGGACGACGCTCGTGCCCACGCAGCCTCTCACCTGCCTGCACACATGATCCCGGCCGTGATCACCGCACTGGACGCACTTCCGTTGACCGCCAACGGAAAGCTCGACCGGCGAGCGCTGCCCGCACCCGTCGTCACCCGCGCTGCAGGACGTGCTCCACAAGACGAGACCGAACGACTGCTGGCCGACCTGTTCGGACAGGTGCTGCGGCGTGACGACGTCGGTGTCGACGAATCCTTCTTCGAACTCGGCGGCGACAGCATCGTCGCGATTCAGCTCGTCGGCCGTGCCCGCGCGGCCGGCCTCGATCTTTCACCACGCCAGGTCTTCGACCTGCGCACCGTGGCCGAACTCGCGGCGCTGGCGAGGCCCGCCGAGGAGCTGGCAGCTGACACCGCTGACTCTGTCGGCGACGTCGGCCTGACTCCGATCATGAAGGCGTTCCTGGAGCGTGGCGGCTCGTTCGAACGCTTCTCCCAAGCGGTCTTCGTCCCGACGAACGCCGAGCTGCCCGCCGTGACCGAAGCGCTCCAGACACTGCTCGATCACCACGACACCCTGCGCCTGCGGATGCCCGGCACCGAGCTGGAGATCCGTCCTATCGGGACCGTCCGCGCCGAGGACGTGCTGACCCTCGCGACCCTGCCGCTCAAGGACGAGCACGCGGCCGCGGTCGCACGGCTCGACCGTGCGGCTGGGGTGTTCGTCCAAGCCACGCTGTTCGACGACGGCGTTCTACTCACCTGCCAGCACTTCGCGACCGACGGGCTGTCCTGCCGTGTCCTGGCCGAAGATCTCGCGGCCGCCCTGGCCGGCGAGCCGCTACCGGCGGTGCGGACCTCGTTCCGCTCGTGGACCCAGAGCCTGGCCGAGATCGACCGAACAGCGGAGCTCTCCCTGTGGCAGGAGATCCTCACCGGCGAGGACCCCGTGCTGGGAATCCGCCGGATCGACCACGCACAGGACACCAGGGCGACGGTCCGCGAAGTCGCACTCACCGCCCCGCTTCCGGACCTTGCCACCATCACCACCGCGTTCCACGCAGGCCCGGATGAGATCCTCCTGGCAGCACTCGGTCTCGCGGTCTCACGGTGGCGGGGGATCACCTCGACCGTGGTCGCGATCGAGGCGCACGGCAGGGAGGAACACCTCGTCCCCAGCGCCGACCTCTCGCGTACGGTCGGCTGGTTCAACACCCAGTACCCCGTGCGCCTGGATGCCTCTGGCCCGGCCGCCACCGTGGTGAAGCGGGTCAAGGAACACCTGCGCCGCATCCCCGATCGCGGCATCGGCTACGGCCTGCTCCGCTTCCGCGACGGCGAACTCTCCGACGTTCCCGAGCCTCAGATCCTCGTCAACTACCTCGGTCACATCGGGCCGCGCACCCAGGACGCCTTCGGCGAGATCTCGTTCGGCGGCGTCGCACCGGCATCGGATCCCGACCTGCCCGCCGCGGCCGCGTTGATGGCCAACGTCGGCATCACGCCGGAAGCCGAGCTGGCAATCGGTCTGCGGTTCCCCGAAGCGTTGTTCACCGACGACGACGTGGCGGAACTGGGACGGCAGTGGGTCGAAGCACTGACCGACATCGCCGGTGCGGTCGAGCAGGGTGGCCGGACCCCGACGGACCTGCCACTGGTCCACGTCACCCAGGACGAGATCGAACGCTGGGAACACCGCTACCCCGAACTGCACGACGTGCTGCCGCTGTCGCCGCTGCAGGACGGCCTGCTGTTCCACGCCCGCTACGACGAGGGCGCCGTCGACTTCTACTCGGTCCAGCTCGTCGTTGACCTGCGGGGACCGCTGGACGTCGAACGGCTCCGCCGCGCGGCTGCGGACCTGGTGGCGCTGCACCCGGTGTTGCGCACCGCGTTCACCGACGACGGCGGCGAGCCCGTCCAGATCGTGCTGACCGAGGCCCAGCCGGTGATCACGACGCTCGCCGTCGCGGATCGTGCCGCGCTGGAGGAGTTCCTCGAGGCCGACCGCCGCGCCGGGTTCGACCTCGCCGCGCCTCCGCTGCTGCGGCTCACGTTGGCGCGGCTAGGGGCGGACGATCACCGGCTGGTCGTGACGAACCACCACCTGATCCTGGACGGGTGGTCGACGCCGCTCGTCGTCCGCGACCTGTTCACCCTCTACCAGGCCACGACGACCCCCGAGCGTCCCCGGCCCTACCGCGACTTCGTCGCCTGGCTGGCCCGGCGCGACCGGAACGAGTCGTTGGCCGCGTGGGCGAACGTGCTCGACGGCGTGGACGAGGCGACCCTGCTGGCGGGCTCCGGCAACGCGGAAAGCGCGGTTCTGCCGGAGGAGGTCGTGGACGTCGTCTCGGCCGAGCTGGCCGCGAAGCTGCACGCCACGGCCCGCGACTGCGGGGTCACCCTCAACACGTTGCTCAGCACGGCCTGGGGCCTGGTGCTCGGTCACCTGACGGGCCGCACCGACGTCGTCTTCGGCATCACGGTGTCCGGGCGCCCGCCGGAGCTGACCGGCGTGGAGTCCATGGTCGGCCTGTTCATCAACACCGTGCCGGTGCGCGTGCACTGGTCGCCGGGCGAGTCCGCCCGCACCGTCGTCACCCGGCTTCAGACGGCCCGGACCGAGGTGCTGGAGCACCAGCACCTCGGCTTGACCGAACTGCAGCGGCTGACCGAGGTCGACGCGGGACGGCTCTTCGACACCCTGATGGTGTTCGAGACGTTCCCGCTGGATCAGGCAAACCTGCTCGACCCGGCTGGCAGCGGTGGGCTCACCGCAGAGGTCGGCTGGTCGCGCGGCTACACGCACTACCCGATGACGCTCATGCTGATGCCCGACGAGGACGTTCTGCGCATCAAGCTCGAATACCGCACCGACCTGTTCGACCGGGCCACCGTGCGGACCGCGCTCGACAAGGTCTTCACCGTCCTGAGCGCGTTGGCGGAACGGCCTGATGCCGCAGTCGCATCGCTTGACCTGCTGGCTCAGGCAGAACGTGAGCTGGTGTCCGGCTGGAACGCGCCCGTCGCCTGGCCGTCGAGCCTGCTGATCACGGACCTGCTGCGCGAGCACGACCGCGAGCTGATCGCGCTGGTCAGCGAAGGCATTGCGGTGAGTTTCGGCGAGCTGGACTCGTTGTCGGACAAGCTCGCTGGCCACCTGGTATCGCTGGGGGTCGGTCCCGAGGTGCCGGTCGCGGTGGTCTTGCCGCGCTCGGTCGACGTGGTCGTCGCGATGGTGGCGGTGTGGAAGGCGGGCGGTGTCACGGTTCCCGTCGACCCCAAGTACCCGGCCGAACGCATCGCGGCCGTCTTCACTGAAGCCACGCCGGCCGTGGCGATCACGACTCGCGAGGACCTCGGCGTTCCGACAGTGCTGCCGGCTCCGGCCTCGTGGCACGGGACTGGTGATCCTCGCGGCCCGGCAGGTCCGGAATCAGCTGCGTACATCGTTTTCACCTCCGGATCGTCCGGTCGGCCGAAGGGTGTCGTGGCGACGCACAGCGGCGTCGTCAACCTCGCGACCGCGCACCGCAAGGCCGTGATGGACCCGCTGGGCCGGACGCTGCGCGTGCTGAACTCGCTGTCGTTCGCCTTCGACGGGTCGGTGGACCCGTTGGTGTGGATGCTGGCAGGGCACGAGATGCACGTGCTCCCGGACCGGCTGATGGGCGACTCGGAGGCCATCGTCGCCTACGTCCGCGAGCACCGCATCGACTTCGTCGACGTGCCGCCGTCGCTGCTCGAACTGCTGGTCGCGGACGGACTGCTGGACGACCCGCCCGCAGTGATCGCCACGGGTGCCGAAGCTGTGGGACCGGCGCTGTGGACCTCGCTGGCCGAGGTGAACGCTCTCAACTTCTACGGCCCGACCGAAGCGACGGTCGACGCGCTGTGGACGCGGATCGAGCCCGGGACACCGCACATCGGCCGCCCGGTCGAGAACACCACCGCCCACGTGCTGGACTGCGCGCTGAATCAGGTGCCGCCGGGTGTGCCGGGCGAGCTGTACCTCGGCGGCAGGGGAGTGGCGCGCGGTTACGTCGGCATGCCCGGCGAGACCGCGGCGCGGTTCGTCGCCGACCCGTTCGGCTCCGGCGGCAGGCTCTACCGCACCGGAGACCTCGTGCGGCTCAACGCTTCCGGCACCATCGACTTCCTCGGCCGCGCGGACGACCAGGTCAAGGTCCGCGGTCACCGGGTCGAGCCGGGTGAGGTGGAGTCGGTCCTCAGCGGACTGGACGGGGTGGCCCAGGTCGCGGTCGTGGTCCGCAGCGGTCAGCTCGTGGCCTACGTGACAGGGTCGGCTTCCGCCGAGCGACTCCGCGCGGATGTCAGTCGGCTGCTGCCCGACCACCTCGTGCCCGCCGCGTTCGTCGTGCTGGAGGCGTTCCCGAGCCTGCCCAACGGCAAGCTCGACCGGCGGGCACTGCCAGCACCCGACTTCACGGGAGTGTCGCGCCCTGCGGCCACGCCGACCGAACATCGTTTGTGCGCCTTGTTCGCCGAGGTGCTGGACCTGCCGTCGGTCGGGGCCGAGGACTCGTTCTTCGCCCTGGGTGGCCACTCGCTGCTCGCCACCAGGCTGATCTCGCGCATCCGAGCCGAGTTCGGTGGGACGCCGTCGATCCGGGTCGTGTTCGACCACCCGGACGTCGCCTCACTCGCCGCGTACTTCGACGCGCGGACGCAGGACGTGGCACCGGTGCTGGCCGCAGGACCGCGACCTGTGCGCGTGCCGTTGTCGGCGGCACAGCGCCGGTTGTGGTTCCTGCACCGGTTCGCCGGCCCGTCCGCGACCTACCACCTGCCGTTCGCCGCTCGCCTGTCCGGACCGTTGGACGTCTCCGCGTTGCGGGCCGCGGTCGGCGACCTGGTGGCCAGGCACGAGAGTCTCCGCACGGTCTTCCTGGAGGTCGACGGAACGCCCGAGCAGCGGGTGCTCGCTCGGGTGGGCACGCCGTTCACCGAGACGACCGCGCGGTCCGACCTGGACCGCGCGGCGGCCCAGCCGTTCGACCTGGAGACCGAGATCCCGATCCGGGTCACGCTGCTCCGAGTGGCCGAGGACGAGCACATTCTTTCCCTTGTGCTGCACCACATCGCGGGTGACGACTGGTCGACCGGGCCGCTGCTGGGCGACCTCTCCGAGGCCTACGCTGCCCGGCGCGACGGCAAGGCTCCGAGCTGGGAACCGTTGCCCGTTCAGTACGCCGACTACACGCTGTGGCACCAGGACCTGCTCGGCTCCAATCTGCTGGCCCGCCAGCTCGCCCGCTGGTCGGAGGTGCTGGCCGACGTTCCGGTCGCGATCGCCCTGCCCACCGACCGGTCCCGCCCCGCTAAGTCCTCGGGTACCGGCGGCCGGGTTCGGGCGAAGATCCCGGCCGAGACCGTGACGGCGCTGCGCGCGTTGCTGGCCGACACCGGGGCGAGTGAGCTCATGCTCGCTCACGCCGCCGTCGCCACGTTGCTGCACAAGCTCGGCGCGGGCACGGACATCCCGCTCGGCGCGCTCGTCTCAGGCCGTTCGGATCCGGCGTTGGAGCGACTGGTCGGGTTCTTCGTCAACACCGTCGTGCTGCGGCTCGACCTGACGGGCAACCCGGCGCCGCGCGAGCTGCTGCGTCGCGTCCGGGCCGTCGCGCTGGACGCGTACGCCCATGCCGACGTGCCGTTCGACAGCGTCGTCGAGACGGTGAACCCGGACCGTTCGGCGGGGCACCCGTTGTTCCAGACGCTCGTCGACTTCTGGAACCCTGCCTCGGACGTCACCGGGCTGGCCGGGGTCACCGCCGAGGTCGTCGAGGCCGATCCGGCCGCTGCCGCGAAGTTCGACCTCGGCTTCACGTTCACCGCGGACTCCGACGGGGGCCTGCTGGCCTCGTTGGAGTACGACGCCGATCTCTTCGACCAGGTCACGGCCGAGTTGTTGCTCGCCCGGCTCGGCCGGGTCTTCGCGGCGCTGGCCCGTGACCTTCCGCTGTCCGCAGTGGACGTTCTGGAGCCCGGCGAACGCCAGCAGCTGCTGGAGCGGTGGAACCAGCCGGCCGAGCCGCTGTCCGGTTTGACCTTGGTGGACCTGTTCGCCGAGCAGGTGGCCCGCGTGCCGGACACGGTCGCGGTGGTCTGCGGCGACGAGTCGTTGACGTTCGCCGAACTCGACGCCCGTACGGACGCGTTGGCCAGGCACCTCGCCGCGCAGGGCGTCGGGCCGGAGGTCCGGGTCGGGATCGTGCTTCCCCGGTCGGTCGACGTCGTAGTGGCGTTGCTGGCCGTCTGGAAGGCAGGGGGTGTCGCGGTGCTCGTTGACCCGCGCCATCCAGAGGAACGGGTCGCGACGGTGCTGGCCGAGGCTGCGCCCGCGCTGGTGCTGTCCACCGTGGAGCACGAGGTCGCGGGGACGGAGCCGACCGGGTCGTTGCCGGGGTCAGCCGCCTACATCGTTTTCACGTCCGGTTCGACAGGACGGCCGAAGGGCGTCATCGCGACGCACGAGGGCGTCGTGAACCTCGCGCTCGCGCACCGCCGTGCCGTCATCGACCCGGCGGGCCCGGTTCGAGTGCTCAACCTGCTGTCGTTCGCGTTCGACGGCACGATCGACCCGCTCGTGTGGATGCTCGCCGGGAACACCATGTACGTGCTCCCGGACGACCTCATGGGCGACCCCGCGGCCATCGTCGGCCACATCCGCGAGCACGAGATCGGCTTCGTGGACGTGCCGCCGTCGTTGCTGGAGCTCATGGTCGCCGAAGGACTGATGGACAGCCCGCCGGCGGTGATCGCCACAGGCGCCGAGGCCGTGGGCGGCACGTTGTGGTCTCGGCTGGCCGAGGTCACCGCGTTCAACTTCTACGGCCCGACCGAGGCGACCGTCGACGCGCTGTGGACCCGCATCGAACCGGGTACGCCGCACATCGGTCGTCCCGTCGCCAACACCAGGGCGTACGTGCTGGACGAGGCGTTGGCCCCGGTTCCCGTGGGCGTGCCAGGGGAGCTGTACGTGTCCGGTGCCGGACTCGCGCGCGGATATGCGGACCGTCCCGGGGAGACTGCGGCACGGTTCGTCGCCGATCCGTTCGACACCGGCGGCAGGCTCTACCGGACCGGTGACCTCGTGCGCAGGCGCGCCGACGGCACGGTGGAGTTCCTCGGGCGTGTCGACGACCAGGTCAAGATCCGGGGCTATCGAGTCGAGCCCGGCGAGGTTGAAGCGGCACTGGCCGCGTTCCCCGGTGTCACCCAGGCCGTGGTCGCGGCGCGCACGGACAACGGCCTCACCCGCCTCGTCGGCTACGTGACAGGAGACGTGGACCCGGCACACCTGCGCGACCAACTCGCGAAGTCGCTACCGGACTACCTCGTGCCGGCTGTGATCCTCCCGCTCGACGTCTTTCCCCGGACTCCCAACGGCAAGCTCGACCGGCGAGCGCTGCCCGCGCCGGAGTTCACCGGCGCGGGCACCGCACCCCGCACCGCGACCGAACGGCTCGTGGCGGACCTGTTCAGCGAGGTCCTCGGGGTCGGCAGGGTCGGTGTGGAGGACTCGTTCTTCGCACTGGGCGGGCACTCGCTGCTCGCGGCCCGGCTGCTCTCCCGGCTGCGCGCCGAAACCGGTGGAGACATATCGATCCGGTCGGTGTTCGACGCCCCTACGGTCGAGGGTCTGGCAGCACAGCTCGACGCGGACGACGACGTCGTCGTCCGGACGGCCCTGACCCGGCAGGAACGGCCTGAGCGGATTCCGCTCTCGCCCGCGCAGCTGCGGTTGTGGTTCTTGCACAGGCTCGACGGGCCCACCGGTACCTACAACGTCCCCTACGTCGCACGGCTGCGCGGCCCGCTGTCGGTGGAGGCGTTGCAAGCGGCACTGCAGGACGTCGTGACACGCCACGAAGCTCTGCGCACGATCTACCCGGACATCGCGGGTACGCCGTACCAGCAGGTACTGGAAGACGTGGCCGTGCCGTTGGAGGTGGGGGTAGGCGATCCCGCCGAGTTCGCCGGCCGGCCGTTCGCGCTCGACACAGAGCTGCCGATTCGTGCGGCGCTGTACTCCGAGGGACCTGACGACCACGTGTTCGCACTGGTCGTGCATCACATCGCGGGTGACGAGTGGTCGACCGGCCCGCTGCTGGGCGACCTGGCCGAGGCGTACGCGGCGAGACTGGAGGGGCAGGCGCCGAGCTGGAAGCCGTTGTCCGTGCAGTACGCGGACTTCACGCTCTGGCAGCGCGATCAGCTCGGCGATGCCGCCGATGCGGACAGCCTGCTGGCGCAGCGGCTGCGGTGGTGGGCGAGCGAGCTCGCCGGCATGCCCGAAGCGCTCTCAGTTCCGACCGACCGGCCGCGTTCGGCCAGCACCGGTGAACGCGGAGGAGCGATCAGGTTCTCCGTGCCCGCCGAGGTCGTCACGGGCTTGCGGGCCGTGGGCATGTTCCACGGCGTCACGGACTTCATGCTCGTCCAAGCCGCGGTCGCGACGTTGCTGCACAAGCTCGGCGCGGGCACGGACATCCCGCTCGGCGCTCTGGTCGCCGGTCGTGACGACGAGGCGTTGCACGACCTGGTCGGGTTCTTCGTGAACACCGTGGTGCTGCGCAACAACCTCGACGGCAACCCGACCGTGCGCGAGTTGCTGACACGCGTGAGGGAGACAGCATTGGGGGCATACGCACACGCGGAGGCACCGTTCGACCGCGTTGTCGAGGCCGTCAACCCGGAGCGCGTGGCTGGAAGGCACCCGCTGTTCCAGACGATGGTGGACTTCCGGCCCGCCGACACCGGTAACGCTGGACTGCCCGGCGTTGTCGCCACTCCGGTCAGCGGCAGCCAGGAGACCGGGGCGAAGTTCGACCTCGCGGTCAACTTCACCCCGCTGCCGGACGGTGCGTTCGACGGCTCGGTGGAGTACGACGCGGACCTGTTCGACCAGAAGTCCGTGCAGGTGCTGGCTCGACGGTTGGTGACGATTCTGCGGACGTTCGCGTCCGCGCCCGACACCAGGCTGTCCGCCATCGACGTGCTCAGCGCGGCCGAGCGGTACCAGCTGATCGAAGGCTGGAACGACACCGCGACCCCGGTGCGCGAGGCCACCGTGCCCGGCCTGTTCGCAGAACAAGCCGCCCGCACGCCGGACGCGCTGGCGTTGGTGGACGGCGACCTCCGCCTGACCTACGCCGAGCTGGAGCAGAAGGCAGGCCACATCGCCCGCGTGCTCACCGCTCGCGGCATCGGTGCTGAGGACGTCGTCGGCGTGCACCTCGACCGCTCGGCGGACCTGGTCGCCGCGTTGATCGGTATCCAGCAAGTCGGTGCGTCGTTCGTCCCGCTCGAACCCGCGTGGCCCGCCAAGCGCATCGCCGACATCCACGACACGGCACAGCTGCGGCTCGTGCTCAGCGCGACCGGCGAAGGGCTGCCCGAACTGGGCGTTCCCGTGCTGGTCGGTGAGCAGCCCGATCCGGGTGTGCCCGCAGCGACACCGGCGTTGCACTCCGACGGGCTCGCGTACGTCATCTACACCTCCGGTTCCACCGGCACGCCCAAGGGCGCGATGATCTGCCACCAGGCGATCGCCGCGAGGTTGTTGTGGCAGCAGGAGATGCTCGTGTACGGACCGGGCGACGCCGCCTTGTTCAAGGCGCCGCTCGGATTCGACATCTCGATCAACGAGATCTTCCTGCCGCTCGTCACCGGTGCCACGCTGGTCATCGCCGAACCGGGTGGTGAGCGCGACGTCGAGTACCTGCTCGGCCTGATCACGCGGCACCGGGTGAGCTTCACCTACCTCGTGGCGTCGATGCTCGACATGCTGCTGCAACTGCCGGGCATCGACGAGGTCCGCAAGTC
This sequence comes from Lentzea sp. NPDC058436, assembly GCF_042721515.1. Classification (NCBI taxonomy): domain Bacteria; kingdom Bacillati; phylum Actinomycetota; class Actinomycetes; order Pseudonocardiales; family Pseudonocardiaceae; genus Lentzea; species Lentzea sp. NPDC058436. The sequence goes on along the minus strand of NZ_JBHXLF010000001.1, from coordinate 1,579,376 downwards.
GCTCAAGCACGTCTGGTGCGGCGGTGAGGCGCTGACCCCGGAGCTGTTCGACCGCTTCCGCGACAAGCTCGACGCGGTCATGTACCACGGCTACGGCCCAGCCGAGGCGACGATCGGCGTCAGCCACCAGTTCTACCGCGACGGCGAAGACCGGCACGGCATCAGCATCGGCCGGCCCAACCCGAACACCCGCATCCACGTGCTCGACGCCGCCCTGAACCCGGTACCCGTCGGCGTGCAGGGCGAGCTGTACACCGGTGGGCTGCCGCTCGGCCGCGGCTACGTCGGTGACCCCGGCCAGACCGCGGCCCGGTTCGTCGCCGACCCGTGGACTCCCGGCCAGCGTCTCTACCGCACCGGCGACCTCGCCCGGTGGGCTCCGGACGGCACGCTCGAGTTCCTCGGACGCGTCGACCACCAGGTCAAGATCCGCGGCATGCGCGTCGAGCTGCAGGAGATCGAGGCGGCTCTCGGTGAGCACGACGCAGTGCGCCAAGCGGTGGTCACCACCGTGAGGGCTCCCGGCGGCGCGACTCTCCTCGCTGGGTACGTGGTCACCCACGTCGGCCAACCGGCGGGAGACCTCGCCGGATGGCTCGGGACCCGGTTGCCGGACCACATGGTGCCGGCGACGTTCACCTACCTCGACGCGTTCCCCCTGATGCCCTCGGGCAAGGTCGAACGTCGCTCGTTGCCGGCGCCCGACCTCGCTTCCGGGGCGCCTTCCCGGGCTCCGGCGAGCGCGGCCGAAGCGGCGTTCTGTGCGGTGTTCGCCGAGGTGCTCGGCCGGGACGCGGAGCCGGACGACTCGTTCTTCGCACTGGGTGGGGACAGCATCGTGTCCATCCAGCTCGTGTCCAAGGCCCGCGCGGCAGGGCTCCAGGTGTCGCCGCGTGACGTCTTCGAGCACCGAACGCCTGCCGCGTTGGCGCTCCTGACGTCCTCGCGTGTGGTCGAGGAAGCACCGACGCAGCTGCCCGCACACGGAGATATGCCTTTCACCCCGGTGATGCGTGCTGTCCTTGAACGCGACGGGCTGCGGCCTCGATTCGCCCAGACGGCCGTGCTCGACGTGCCTGACGTCGACTTCGAACGGCTCACGCAGGCGGTCGAGGTGCTGGTGCGCACGCACGACGTGTTGCGCGCCAAGGTGACGGCCTCCGGGATGACGATTCCGCTGGCGTCCGAGGTCGCCGGCCTGGTGCGTCGCGCGACCGGTGACGTCCGCACCGAACTCGACGCCGCGGCGGAACGGCTCGACCCGGAGAACGGCGTCGTGCTCCAGGTCGTCTGCTTCGACCACCAGGTCCTGATCGTCGTTCATCACTTCGTGGTGGACGGGGTCTCCTGGCGGATCCTCGTCCCCGATCTCGCCCAGGCGTACCGGACCGGACGGCTGGAACAGTCTTCGACGCCGTTCCGTCACTGGGCGCACGGCTTGGTGACCGCTGCTCGACGACGAGGTGATGAGCTTCCGTTGTGGCAGTTCGAAGTCGATCCGCTGGCTTCACGGCCGGTTGATCCGGCTCGGGACACCACCCGCACGGTGCGTTCGGTTCGAGTCGCGGCTCCGACCGACGTGTCCGACGCCATTCTGACGTCAGTGCCGGAGGCGTACTTCGCCGGAGTGGAAGACGTTCTGCTGACTGCGCTCGGTCTCGCGGTGAAGGCGTGGCGCAGCAAGTCCGTCGTGGCGGTGGACCTGGAGGGACACGGTCGCGAGGAACACGTCGTGCCCGGCGCGGACCTGTCCCGGACGGTCGGCTGGTTCACCACGCGCTACCCGGTGCTGCTCGATCTGTCCACTGTGGATGTGGCGGGCGACGCGGTGAAGCTGGTCAAGGAGTCGTTGCGTGCACTTCCGGATCGTGGCATCGGCTACGGGCTGCTTCGCCACCTGAACCCGGACGTGCGGCTCGACGGTCCGGCACCGGAGATCCTCTTCAACTACCTGGGTCGATACGGCTCCGCTGGCGAGTCCGGGCCGTGGACGCAGTCGGCGGAGTTCGCTGATCTCGCAGGCGTTTCCGACCCGGACGCGCCGGTCGCGGCGGCGCTGGAGATCACGGCCCTGACCGAGGACACGGCGGACGGTCCGGTCCTGCGTGCCACGTGGTCCTACCCGGAAGGGGTGTTCGACGACATCGACGAGCTTGCGTCGCTCTGGCTGGAGGCGTTGGCCGCGCTGGCGAACGACTCCGGTGGTGGGCACACGCCGTCCGACATGCCGCTGGTGTCGATCGACCAGTCCAAGATCGACGCGTTCGAGTCCAAGTGGGGTGCGCTGTGAGCAACATCGAGGAGGTGCTGCCTCTGGCACCGTTGCAGGAAGGCCTTCTCTTCCACGCGACGCTCGACGGCGCGGACGTCTACACCGTCCAGACGGTCCTCGACCTCACCGGACCTCTCGACTCCGCTCGTCTGCGTGCTGCCGCTGAAGCGCTGGTTGGGCGGCACGCCAACCTCCGTGCCGCGTTCGTCCTGGACGAGGACCAAGCCGTGCAGGTCGTGCTGCGGCGGGTACGGGTGCCGTGGACCGAAGCGGAGTTGACCGAGGCCGAGGTCGAAGCCGCACTGATCGCCGACCGCGCGGAGCCGTTCGCGATGGACGAGCCACCGCTCATCAGGTTCCTGCTGATCAAAACCGGCCCGGAGCAGCACCGGCTGGTGATCTCGAAGCACCACATCCTGCTCGATGGTTGGTCCTCACCGCTGCTTCTGCGCGACCTGTTCGCCCTCTACGCGGGTCAGCCCCTGCCAGCGGTGCGTCCGTTCCGGGATTTCCTCGCGTGGCTGGGCCGTCGAGACCGTGCCGCCTCTCTCGACGTGTGGCGAGGCGTGCTCGACGGGGTCAGCGAGCCGACGCTGCTGGCACCGCACACCGGGACGACGACGCCACGGGCCGAGCAGATCCCAGTGCCTTGTGACGCCACTGGTCTGCCGGATCTGGTCCGGCGGCTCGGCGTCACGTTCAGCACGCTGGTGCACGCGGCATGGGGTATCACGCTGGCGCGGCTCACCGGCGGCAACGACGTCGTGCTCGGTGCCACCGTGTCAGGACGGCCGGCCGAACTGCCGGGGGCGGAGGAGATGCTGGGCCTCCTCATCAACACCATCCCGGTGCGCGTGCGCCTGCTGCCCTCTGAGACGTTCGAGTCGTTGCTGCACCGCCAGCACGAAGCATGGGCCACGACCCTCGACCATCATCACCTCGGGCTGGCCGACGTCCAGGCGCTCGCCGGTGTCGGTGCACTGTTCGACACCCTCGTGGTCGTCGAGTCGTATCCCGTGAACGACGACGAGATCGACCGAGTCCGCGATGCCTTGGCGCTGAAGGTGTCCGGTGTGGACACGGTGGATGCCACGCACTACGCCGTGACCTTGACCGCGGTACCGGGGGAAGGTCTTTCCCTGACCTATCGGGCCGACCTCCTGACGCGGCAGCGCGCGACGGAGATCGCCGATCTGCTGGCGGAGGTGCTTCGGGCCGATCCCAGAACGCCTGTCGGGCGCATCGGCCCGACCTCACCGGCTGCGCAGATCGCGTGGAACGACCACGAGGTCGTGTTCCCCGACGTGCTCGCGACGGAGCTGGTCGCGGCGTGTCCGGCCGAGGCGACTGCCGTGGTGTGCGGTGACGTCCGGCTCACGTTCGGGGAGCTCGGCATCCGGTCGGACCAGCTCGCCGCGCACCTGGTCTCACTGGGAGCCGGGCCTGAGGTACCGGTCGCCGTAGCGCTCCCTCGCTCCGTGGATGTCGTGGTCGCGATGCTGGCGGTGTGGAAGGCAGGGGGAGTGGTCGTACCGATCGATCCCGCCTACCCGGCTCACCGGATCGCCTCGGTGCTCGCCGACGCCGCACCGGCCGCCGTCATCGGCCTTCAGACAGATCTCGACCTGCCGACAGTGACGCCCGATCCATCCTCGTGGACCGGCACCGGAACCCCGTGCGGTCCGGCGGGGCCGGAGTCCGCGGCCTACGTGCTGTTCACCTCGGGCTCCTCCGGCCGCCCGAAGGGCGTTGTGGCCACATACGGAGGACTGGCGAACCTCGCCATGGCGCACCGGCGTTCCGTCATCGAGCCCGTCGGCCGGACCGTGAGGGTGCTCAACTCGACGTCGTTCGCCTTCGACGCGTCACTCGACCCGCTGACCTGGATGTTCGCCGGCAATGAGATGCACGTCCTGCGAGACGAGCTGATGGGCGAGCCGGCGGAGATCGTCGACTACGTCCGGAGCCATCGGATCGATGTGCTGGAGTGCCCGCCGTCGCTGCTGGAACTGCTCGTGGACGAAGGCCTGCTGCGAGGAGAGCACGCCCCGTCGGTGGTGGCCGCCGGAGCGGAAGCGGTCTCACCCGGTCTGTGGCAGAACCTCGCGGGCGTAGGTCTGAACTTCTACGGCCCCACCGAGTGCACGGTGGACGCGTTGTGGACCCGCATCGAACCGGGCACCTCGCCGCACATCGGCCTACCGGTGAGCAACACGACCTCGTACGTGCTCGATGCGAGCCTCAATCCGGTGCCGCTGGGTGTCCCGGGGGAGCTGTACCTGGGTGGAAAGGGGGTGGCCCGCGGGTATCTCGGGCGCCCCGGCGAGACCGCGGCGCGGTTCGTCGCCGACCCGTTCGGCTCCGGCGGGAGGTTGTACCGGACCGGAGACCTCGTACGGCTCAACGCGCTCGGCACGATCGACTTCCTCGGGCGTGCGGACGACCAGGTGAAGATCCGCGGCCACCGGGTGGAACCGGGAGAGGTCGAGACCGTTCTCCGTGGACTTCCCGGCGTCGAGCGCGCCGCAGTGGTCACGCGGGCAGGACGCCTGGTCGCATACGTGGTGGCGCACGAACCGCTCGGCGATCTGCGAAGCGTGCTGACCGAACTGCTGCCCGACCACATGGTGCCGGCCGCCGTCGTGGTGCTGGACGAGTTTCCGATCTTGCCCAACGGCAAGCTGGACCGCCGGTCCCTACCTGCTCCGGACTTCGCGGCAACGTCGTCGCGTTCACCCGCGACAGCCACTGAGAAGGCCATCTGCGAGCTCATGGCGGATGTACTCGGAGTGCCAGAGGTCGGACCGGACGACTCGTTCCTCGCACTGGGCGGACACTCACTGCTGGCCGCACGGCTGGCCTCCCGCATCAGATCCGAACTCGGCGCGTCCGTCGGCGTGCGGGCTGTGCTCGAAGCACAGACACCGACGGCCATCGCGCAGCGGCTCGCTTCTCCTGACCGCTCATTGGATCGACTTCTCCCGCTGCGGCGCAACGGGAACGCGACACCGCTGTTCTGCGTGCACCCGGCATCCGGGCTCGGCTGGTCGTACGCAGGCCTTCTCCCGCACCTGCCCGACCGGCCGGTGTACGCGTTGCAGGCGACAGGCTTCACCGGGCGCCCGGATCTGGAGGCCGTCGCCGGTCGCTACGTCGAGGAGATCATCTCGATCGCTCCGGACGGCCCGGTGTGCCTGCTCGGTTGGTCGATGGGCGGGGTGATCGCCCACGCCGTCGCGGGCGTGCTGGAGCAGTCGGGGCGCGAGGTCCAGGCGCTCGTGCTGCTCGACAGCTATCCCAGGACTTCGCCCGGCGAGGAGGACGACGACTTGCCGTTCGACCTTCCGGCCGATGTCACCGCGAGCCTGAGCGCCGTTGCAGCGGTGGACCGCGCGGGACCCCTCGGCCGCTTTCGCGGTGACGTCACCTACGTCCGCGCTGCTGCCGAAGACGAGCCGCCCGACTGGACGCCGTACGTCGACGGCCGCGTCGTCATCCGGCAGGTCGGCTGGCGACACGAGGAACTCATGACGGACACCGCACTGCGCGACGTCGGCCCCATCACGGCCGCCGCGCTCACCTGACCCGCCAAGCAAGATCGCAAGAGAGGTACTTCACGACATGGTGCAGAAGAACGGGAACGCCACAGGGTTGTCCCGGCGGCTCTTCCTGACCGCGACGGGCGTGGGCGCGCTCGGCGTTGCCCTGTCCGCCTGCGGCAGCGGCTCGTCCGGGACGTCGCCCGCATCGGCCCCGGCGGGCAATGGCTTCCCGCTCACCGTGCCCGGAGCCGAGGGTGAGGCCGTCATCCCCGCCAAGCCCGGCAAGGTCATCTCGGTCGGCTTCATGCGGGACTTGGACGAGGCGGTCTCGCTCGGCGTCAACCCCGTGGCCACGACGCCGTCGACGAACTTCGACTCCGGCCTCCCTCCGTGGGTCGAAGCGAAGCTCGGCGGCGCCAAGATCGAGCAGCTCAGCTACGAGGACAACCTGCCGTTCGAGAAGATCGCCTCGCTCGGCCCCGACCTCATCCTCGCCACGGACAGCTACAGCCTGGCCGACGACTACAAGAACCTGAGCGCCATCGCGCCCACTCTCTCGTACGAGAAGGACGTCGCCGAAGACACCTGGCAGACCCGCGCAACCCGGATCGGCAGCGCGCTCGGCCGGGCCGACGAGGCGAAGAAGATCGTCGCGGACGTGACCTCGAAGGTCGAGGCCGCCAAGAAGCAGCACGAGAAGTTGCTCAGCGGCAAGACCTTCACGTTCAGCCTGATCAACTCCGACGGCGCGATCGCAACGATCATCCTGCCGACCGACGCATCGGCTGCATTCCTGTCCCAGCTCGGTCTCACGCTGTCGCAGAAGGTCACCAGCCTGCCGCAGGCCGGACCGGCCGGGCGCGCGACCGTCGCGCAGGAGAACACCGACCTGCTCGATGCCGACCTCGTGCTGTTCTCGTTCCGTTCGGCGGAGGAGAAGGCGAAGGTCGAGGGCGACCGGCTGTTCCAGAACCTGCCGGCGGTGAAGAAGGGCGCGTACATCCCGATCGATGTCGAGACCGCGCTGTCGATCGCGTTCCCGTCGACCCTGAGCATCCCCTACGCCCTGGACAAGATCATCCCGCAGCTCGTGCAGGCAGCGGGCAAGGCGTGACCCACCCCATGACAACCTGGAAGGACCACCGATGACCCTGGCCAAGATCATTGAAGGCGAGGGCCTCGTCGTCGAACGCCTGCGCGCCGACCGTGACACGATCCGCGACCTGCTGCACAACCAGGGCGCCGTGGTGATGCGCGGCTTCGAGGTCGGCGGTGCGGAGGGCCTGGCCAACGCGGTGCGCGCGATCTCCGGCGAGCCGCTCACCTACACCGAGCAGTCGTCGCCCCGCGAGGTCATCAAGGACAAGGTCTACACCTCGACCTCGTACCCGCAGCAGGAGGAGATCCCGCTGCACAACGAGATGTCCTACCAAGCCGTGTGGCCGCTGACGCTCTACTTCCACTGCGTGGAGCCGCCCCTTACGCAGGGCGCCACGCCGCTCGCGTCCGTCCGCGAGGTCTACGAGGCGATTGACTCGTCGGTGCGCGAGGAGTTCGAGCGCCGCCAGTGGTCCGTCGTGCGCAACTACGGCGAGGACATCGGCCTGCGCTGGTGGACCGTCTTCGGCACGGAGAGCCGCGAGGAGGTCGAACGCCAGTGCCGCGACGGCGGCCTGACCGCGGAGTGGCTTCCCGACAACGGCCTGCGCACCAGGGCGGTCCGCGACGCGGTGCACAAGCACCCGTTCACGGGGCTGCCGGTGTGGTTCAACCACATCGTGCTGTTCCACGAGAGCAGCCTCGCCGAGGACGTCCGCGAGAGCCTCCTCGATGTCTACGGCCGGGAGAGCCTGCCGAACAACACGTACTACGGCGACGGCAGCGTCATCCCCGATGACGTGGTGGGTCACCTGCGGGCGTGCTTCCGTGCCGCGTCGACCCGGTTCGACTACAAGCGCGACGACCTGCTGCTGGTCGACAACATGTCGGTCGCGCACGGCCGCGAGCCGTTCACCGGCCCACGCAAGATCGCGGTGGCGATGGGCGAGGCGTCGAACGAGATCTGATGACAGCTGGGCCGGGGCACGTGTGCCCCGGCCCAGCGCTGCTGGTCGGTTGAATTGTGGCGCGAGGCTCTGTGACCTGATCGCAGGCTGATCTACGAGCCTGACCGGCTGATCGCCACGCGGTCACCTGCTGCAGGAAGCAGTTGAGCGGTGTAGGGATTGAGTTCGATCGGCTGGTCCTCACCGACGATGACGGTTCCACCTAGGTGGACCAAGTGGCGTCCGAACGCGTAGTTGGGTTCGAAAGCGAAGCTCATTCCCGGCACCAGTTCCATATCGGCCATGAAGGTGGGGTGGTCGGACACCAGTGGGTATCCCTCGGTGGCGGGACCGTGGCTGAAGAGCCCGCGGCCCTTGCCGACGGACAGGCCGGGGTTCAGCGAGTGCACCGCGATCAGGAACGGCCACCCGTTCGCAGCGTCGATGGGCTGGTGCATTGCGTCTACGAGCTCGCCGAAGGTTCGGCCTGGGCGCAGTACTTCGAGGCCCGCCTCGTACGAGGCGCGAGCCACCTGTGCGGCGCGGTAGACGTCCGGATGGACGTCTCCGACGGTGATCGTGACCTGGTTCTGTGCTTGGCGCCCACCGTGAGTGGCGAACACCTCCGCGTAGATGACATCACCGTCGCAGAGAACGCGCGGTGCCTGTGCGCGGTACGCCCAAGAGGGAATTCCGGCCGCGACCATGTCGTGCCCCGACCACATGTGCATGGCCGGGGGCAGCGATCCATGGCCGTACCCTGCCGCCATGCCCGCCGCGTACACGTGATTCTCTGCGACTCCGGGCGCCGCGGTCTCCACCATCGCCCTCACCATGTTGTCGCCGATCGTGGCCGCGTGCCGGACCAGCGCGATCTCCTCAGGACTCAACCGCATGACGAGCTGGCCGAACGACAGGTCGACAGGCCGAAAGCCGGCTGAGGGGAAACTGGACAACACGCTGCTCCAGATCCCGTAGGGGATGATCCCTTCGGGACTCCAGGGCATGTGCGGTCCCAGTCCGACGACACCGATGGCCGCTTCAGCGAGCCCGAGCGCGTTGATCGTTTCGATGATCGTCCTGGAAGTTCGCGCGCCGCGGAGGTTTTGGGGAGAGATCCACATGGCTTCGCCACGGCGGGTCGACTCCACGTGATCCATGATGAACATGGGGCCTGGCAGCAGTGCGATCGGTTCGCCGCCGCGAGGGAAGATCACCGTCGCGCCAGGTCGGTCGTTGGTGAACCAGGTGTCGTAGGCAACAGCAGCTGGACCGGCGTCTTCGTGTTCGCCGAAGACGAGCAGCGCTTCGACCCCTTCGCGGGCCATGAAGCTTCGAGCCAGGTCCCAACGACGGTTGCGCTCTGCCATCGACAACGTCGGCACATGGGTTTCGAGCACTTCTCGTCCTTCCTGAACGCGTTGTCACACACGGCCCAGCCAGCAGAACGTGCAGCGTCAGTGGTTCGACAGCAGTTTGATCAAGGTTTGCAAACCGTCGCCGACGCCTGCCCAATTGGTGCGGCGGCGCAGTCTGCCGCCGGCATCGGCGTTGATGAGTCCGTGCGCCGTGGCGGCGAGAAGAACGGCCAGATGATCAGCCGGCGCGGCTGGGAGATCTCCCGTGTTCTGCTGGTCCTCGATGATGGCGGCGAACTGGTCGAGCGCCTCCTCGGCGGCGAACCGCAATGGCCCCTCACGACCAGCCAACTCGGGGCTGTTGAAGAGCAGGCCGTAGCGTGCTGGATGTTCGCGACCGAACTTGACCAGCACATCGAGCGCGTTTGCCAGGCGTTCCGCCGGCGTGGACGGCGAGGTCCTGATCCGTACCCACTCCGCCGCCATGGCGTCGAAGTCCGCAGCCGCGACTGCGGCGAGCAGGTCGTCGCGACTGGGGAAGTGCTTGTAAGGAGCGTTGTGCGACACCCCAGTGGCAGCCGCGACCGCCCGGAGGGTGACAGCCACCTCGCCGCCCGAGTCGAGCAGTTCTGCGGCAGCCGCGACAAGCCGGTCAGCGGTGTTCATCGCGGCTGGGTCGCTTCGCCGCGAATCCGAAGGCCGACGAGTTCCTCGGTGTCCTCCCACAGCTTGGCTGCGCGTCGCAGGTCGTAGGAGACCTTGGCGGACCGCACTGCCGTCAAGGTTCCCTCGTGTGCTTGGAAGTACGTGCCGGACGCGTCGACGTAGCCGTTCTCAGTGGCCAGAGCCGCCAGGGAAGCGCCGGAGAAGGCCACATCCGAGGTTGTGACCCCGAGACGCTGGGAGACCCACTTCATGGCCGAAGTGGTGGACAGGCGCCGCATCGGAGCGGGCATCCCGCGCAGGAATCCTGTTTCCGGGATGGACCCCGGGTCGAACGCGATCGCGGAGACCGCGCTTCCCGCCTTGCGAAGGCGGCGGTCCAACTCGTAGACGTACATGACGGCGCAGAGTTTCGAGCTTGAGTAGCGTTTCCCCGCAGACAGTGCGGCGTCGCCGTTCTTGCCGACCTCGGCGAGTGCGAACGCATCGGGTTCGACCGCCGCTCCGACCATCTTCCCGTCCATCGAGTCCGGATCGTGGGTGCCGCTCGCCGTGTACACGACGCGTCCGTTCCTGCTCAGCTTCGGGAGCAGCTGCTCGACGAGCAGGAAGTGACCCAGGTAGTTCGTCGCGAACGTGGTCTCGTAGCCCTCCGGGCTGAACGAGATCGCGCCGTCGAAGCGGCCTCCTGCGTTGCAGACGATCGCGTCGAGCGAGGTGAGTTCGCCTGAGGCCAGCATCGACTCGATGGTGGCCGCCGCTGCGCGAACCGACTCGAGCGATGACAGCTCCAGTGCCACTGTCCTGACGGATGTGCCATAGGAAGAGCGAAGCTCGTCGGCAACCTCGCGCATGCGGTCAGGACTGCGTCCGGCCAGGACGAGGTCCACCTTCTGTGCGGCGAGTTTCCGGGACGCGGCCAAGCCAATGCCTGAGTGGCCGCCAGTGATCAGGATGGTTGTCATCGACATGCCTTCCGTGGGTTGACGTTGTCAACCTTACTCCCGCAGGTTGACGACGTCAACCTGCGGGAGTAATCGAGACCGTGATCACTGGTGGTGATCTGCAGCATGGTGAGCCGAGAGCCATTACGTTCAGGCCCGTGTCGAGTGGCTGAGATCGACGGCGGAGATTCTGACGACGTCTGCGGGCCGGAGCCGGTGTGTGTTGTGCTCAATCGCGAGATTCGCGAACTGGCCGACCAGATGTCGCGCACTGGCTTCGCAAGGAACGGCTTCTCGGCTGCCGAGCGTGTAGGTCGGCTGGTGGGTGCCCCTCGTCCCGTGAAGCAGGTGAGTTGGGGTCATACCCGGCCTGCGGTCCATGCGGACCACAGCTTCGCGTACTGCCCTCCAGTCTCGACGAGCTCATCGTGCGCACCCTGCTCCACGATTCGCCCACGGTCGATGACCACGATGAGGTCAGCCGTGGCGGCTTGAGTGAGCCGATGGGCCACGACGATTGCGGTCCGGCCTCGCAGCACCCGTTGAGCAGCCTTCTCGAGTACCCGTGAGCCACTGCTCCCCGCCTCTGCCGTCGCCTCGTCCAGGATGGCCACCGGCGGGTTGAGCAACAACAATCGCGCCAGCGCAAGTTGTTGTACCTGTACGACGGTCAGATCGTGTCCGCCGTCGCCGACGACCGTGTCGATGCCTTGCGGTAACGCTTCCGCCCACTCCGCTGCTCCCACGGCATCGAGCGCCTCGATGAGTTCGTCGTCAGTCGCTTCTGGCCTGGCGAGCCGCATGTCCTCGGCAAGCGTGCCGGCGAACACATGAACCTCCTGCGTCACCAAGGCGACGGCTTCGACGTTCTCCAGCGGCACACCACCGATGTGCACGGTCCCAGAAGATGGTGTGTGCACCCCTGCCAGGAGCTTGGCGAGCGTTGTCTTGCCGCCGCCGCTGGCGCCCACGAGCGCCACCGTCGCTCCCGCCGGAATTTCCAGGTCGATCCCGTGCAGTACGTCGTGTCCGGGCAGGTAGGCGTACCGCAGGTCGACCGCCTTCACTGAACCGTCGGCAGGGCGTTCTCGCCGATCGGTGCGAGTGTCGAGCGGCAGGTCCGCGACGCCGACGAGTCGGGCGAGGCTTGCGGTAGCCGACTGCAGAGTGTCGAGCAGGAACAGCACCCCGTTGATCGGCGTGAACAGGTTTGCGAAGTACAGGGCCGCCGCGCTGGCCGCGCCGATCGAGGCGATCTCGCCGCGCACCAGCAGAAAACCTGTGACGAGCACGGCGCAGAGCCCGACGAACTCCGCGACGTTCAGTCTGCCGAAGAACCTGGTCTGCAACCGGGTGACGGCGACTGTCATGCCGATGCTGCGATCGACTCGCGCGCCGACCCGTTCGACGTGATCGTCGGCGAGCTGGAACGCACGAACGGTGGCCGCCCCGCCCAGCGAGTCCAGCAGCTGCTGTTGTTCCGTGCCCGCCGCGCGGCGGCGCGCGGCGTAGAGCGGGGCTGACCGGCCCAGGTACCAGCGCGATGTCCAAGCCTGGATCGGCACGGCCAACAGGGCGGCGGCGCCGAACCGCCAGTCCAGCGCGGTGAGCCCGACGACCGTCAACGCGATGATCAGCGCCGACTGGATGAACTCGGGGAACGCCTCGCGGACCGCCGTGCTGATCATCGCGACGTCGTCGGTGATCCGCGACGTGAGGTCACCGGATCCGCCTTGTTCGATGCGAGCCAACGGCAATGCCAGCGCGTGCTCGACGAAGTCCTCACGGAGCGACGCCAAGATCTGCTCGCCGAGTCGCGAGGTCAGCCTCAGACCGATGTACGCGAGGCCGCCTTGTGCTAACGCCACGACGACCAGTTGGACGACCGGTGTCGTGATGGCTTGGCCGACGACAACGAGATCGACGACCCTGCCGAGCAGCCTGGCCGTCAGCATCGACACGGCGGCCGCGGCGAGCAGGCACGTGGCCGCAATGAGAGCCAGCCGCCGATGAGCTGAGATCAGCCGGAACAACGCGGCACGAGTGCGGCTCGCGGCAGCGATCGGCAGGAGACCGGTCACGACAGGATCAGCTCCCGGTAGCGCTCGTGAGCGCCCAGTAGATCAGCATGGGTTCCGGTTGCCGCGACAGCGCCGTCCTCCACGAGTAAGACGCGGTCGGCGACTGCGAGCAAGGCAGGACTGCTGCACAAAACGATCGTCGTGCGTCCGGCGCGCATGTCTCGGATGCCGACAGCAATGGCGGCCTCGGTGGCGGGATCCACCGCTGTGGTCGGATCATGTAGGACCAACACTGGAGGATCAGCGTGCAGAGCTCGGGCGAGCGCGACCCGTTGCCGTTGACCGCCTGACAGAGAACGCCCACGCTCTGTCACCGCTGTGTCCAGTCCTTCCGGAAGCACAGCCGCCATCTGCTCGACCTGTGCCGCACGGCCAGCGCGATCGATTTCCCCGATGGTGCCGGCGAGGATGTTCTCCACGACGGTGCCCTCGAAGAGGTCAGCGTCGTGGGGTGGCACCAGGACGGATGTGCGCAGTGCGTCAAGATCCAGGTCCCGCAACGGGGTTCCGTCCAGCGTGACCTTCCCGCTGTCCGGATCAGCCTCCCTGCCGAGGAATCGCCTCATGTCCGCAGCCTCCGCAGGATCTCCGGTCACGACGCCCACCAGTTCGCCCGCCCTGACCGAAAGGTTCAGCTTTGTCAGCTTCCCGCCGCCGACCGCGCTGAACTCGATTTCGCCGACGACCTCGCTGAGACAACGTTCTCCTTCAGCCACGGCGGGGGGAGTCTTCAGCACTCGCGCGATCCGCGCCGACGACGCCCTGCCTCCCGCGACGGCGCCGATGATTTCTCCGAAGGTCCCCATCGGACCCGCCATGAAGTGAGCCAAGCCCACTGCGGACACCAGCTCACCGACGCTGATGTCACCCGCTGCCGCGAGCCCACCGCCGACCAGCGCCACAATCGCCAGGAACACGCCGTTCACAGCGAGCACCGCGCCTGAGTAACCAGCCTCGGCTCGGCTCGTGTGAAGCGTTGCTGCCAATGAAGCCCTGCTCACCGACCGGTACCGCGCCACACCGGCCCCCTCGACGCCCAGGCCTTTGACCACTCGCACTCCGCGCACGAGGTCCGTGCCCACGGCGGCGGCGCGCGCGACCTGTTCCTGCTGATCCGACGCGCGGCGTTCCAGCGGACCGGTCAACGCTTTCATCAGAAGCATCACCGGGGGAGTGCCGAGCAGGATCAAGAGTCCTAACGGGACGGACATGAGCAACAACGCTGAACTGGCCACTGCGACTCCGACGACCGCCGCGATTCCGTGCGGCAGCATGAAGTTCACCATCGCAGTCCGGCGCGCATCCGCAGTCGCGATACTCACCAGTGCGCCTGGCGGCAGCCCGTTGTCCGCTCCACCCCTGTTGTCCAGCACCCTTGCCGCGAGCTGCAACCGCAAAGCGCGATCGGCCCTTACCCCGGCTAGCAGCCCCACGCGCGTGCCGAATCTGTAGGCCGCCGACAGCATCGTGAAATCTGCCGCCAGCACCGCTAACCAAATCGCCAACGCACCGGGATCACCGGTGGTCACCGCCCGGTCTAGAACCACACCGATCAGCAACGGCACCAACGCCTCGCCGGACTGATGCGCGATGAACAACGCGGCGGTGGCGGCGATCCTGCCCCGATGGGCGAGCACGGACTTGCGCAGCACGCCGCCGTCGTCAGGGCGACCCACCCTGCCTCCCTCGCTTAGATAGACACTCGTGTAGAAGTATGCCTACCCTAACCTCACTCGCCGGTCAGGCGATCACGAAGCCGCTGGAGGTTTCATCGATGGCGGTTGACACCCCGCCGCGCGCCGAGCCGCGGCTTCGCAAGGCTCCGGCTGGCCTGGTGTGGGGAATCGTGGCCGGGTTCGCGGTGCTGGTAGGGCTGGCCGTGTGTTCGTTGATCGTCGGGTCCAAGGACGTGGGCGTCCTCGAAGCGTTGGCGCTGGTACACCACGATGACGGCACCGACCTGGCGTACATCGTCCGCGAGCTCCGCCTGCCCCGGACGCTCCTCGCCCTCGTCATCGGGGCCGCGCTCGGTCTCGCGGGTGCGTTGATGCAGTCGCTCACCCGCAATCCGCTTGCCGATCCGGGCCTGCTCGGCGTGGAGATCGGGGCCGCCACGGCCGTTGTCGTCGCCATCTCGCTGCTCGGTGTCACCGCCCCCGGCGGCTACGTGTGGTTCGCCCTGGCCGGCGCCGCGACGGTCGCGATCGTCGTCTACCTGCTCGGCTCCAGAGGTCGTGGCTCGACCCCTGAACGCATGGTGCTCGCGGGCGCCGCCGTCACCGCGGTGCTGGGCGCGTTCGTCGGCATCGTCCTGCTGATCGACGGCCAGACGTTCGACCGCTACCGGTTCTGGATCATCGGCTCGCTGGCGGGCCGCGGTTTCGACGTGCTGTGGCAGACCGGCCCGCTGATGGTCCTGGGCGCGGTCGTCGCGCTCCTGCTCGGTCGCAGCCTCAACGCATTGGCGCTGGGCGACGAGACGGGCCGTGCTCTCGGCGTGAGGATCGAGCGCATCAGGCTGGGCGGTGCCGTGGCCGTGACGTTGCTGTGCGGCGCGGCGACCGCGGCCGCGGGGCCGATCGGGTTCGTCGGGCTGGCAGTTCCGCATGTCGCGCGACTGATCACCGGCCCGGACAACAGGTGGGTGCTGCCTTACTCGGCGCTGCTCGGACCTGTCCTGGTGCTGGGTGCGGACGTCGTCGGGCGCGTGGCGGCCGCGCCGGGAGAGCTGGAGGTCGGAATCGTGATGGCCTTCGTCGGGGCGCCGGTATTCATCGCACTGGCCAGGCGCCGCCGGATCACGCAGCTGTGAGCACGATCCTGCGCTCCCGCTCGGGTGCCATCTCGTTGCGTGTCCGCCCGCGTGCCGTCGTCGTCGGCTTGCTGCTCACCGCAGTCGTCGTCGTGCTAAGCCTGTTCATGCTGACCACAGGCGACCTGAAGGCATCCGTACCGGATGTCCTGCGCGCAATCGGTGGAGAAGGCCCGCGCGGACTGCAGCTCGTCGTCAACACCTTCCGCCTGCCCCGCCTGCTGACCGGTATCGGTGTGGGCGCCGCCCTCGGTGCCGCAGGGGCGATCTTCCAGAGCGTGTCCAAGAACCCGTTGGGCAGTCCGGATGTCATCGGCTTCACGACAGGTTCGGCGACCGGAGCGCTGCTGGTGTTGCTCCTGTTCCAGGACAGTGCCCTCGGGGTTCCTCTGGGCGCCGTGCTCGGCGGTGTGGTGTCGGCGCTGGTCGTGTACGCGCTGGCGTATCGGCGCGGGGTGCAGGGGTTCCGGCTGATCCTCGTCGGCATCGGCGTGAGCGCGATGCTCGCCGCGGTCAACGCCTACCTGCTCAGCCGGGCATCGCTCAAGGACGCGCAGAACGCACAGCACTGGCTCGTGGGCAGCCTCAACGGTCGCGAGTGGACGGACGTCGGCACGGTCTGGGCCTCTTTGACCGTGTTGCTTCCGCTGGTCGTGATGCTCGGGAGACCCATGTCGTTGCTGGAGATGGGTGACGAGGCCGCGACCGCCCGCGGCGTGCCCGTGGAGAGCACGAGGCTGACCCTCGTGATCGCGGGAGTGGCCCTGACGGCCGTGGCCACGGCCGCCGCGGGCCCGATCGCCTTCGTCGCCCTCGCCGCACCCCAGGTCGCACACCGTCTGGTGCGCGTCGGGGCGGCAGGTCCACTGCTGTCGGCGCTCACCGGCGCCGCTCTGCTGGTCGGAGCCGACCTCGCCGGCCAGCGCCTGCTGTTTCCGCTGCAACTGCCGGTGGGACTGAGCACCGGAGCGATCGGCGGTCTGTACCTCGTGTGGCTGCTGGGAAGGGAATGGCGCAGGGAATGGTGACACCGGGCAGGCTCCGAGCCGAGAACCTCACATTGGCCTACGACGAGCGAGTAGTGGCCAGGGACCTGGGCATCACGATCCCCGACGGCTCGTTCACCGTCATCATCGGACCCAACGCCTGCGGTAAGTCGACCCTGCTCAAGGCGCTGGCCAGGATCATCAACCCCACGCGAGGCGCCGTTCACCTGGACGGTAAGGCCGTCTCGGCCTATTCGACCAAGCACCTGGCTCGCGAGGTCGGCCTTCTCCCGCAGACCTCCATCGCCCCCGGCAGCATCATCGTCGCCGACCTGATCGCCCGCGGCCGCTACCCACACCAGCGCATGCTGCGCCAATGGTCCACAGAGGACGAACAGGCCGTGCTCTCGGCCATGAAGCGAACCGGCGTCGAGGAACTGTCGGACCGCTTCGTCGACGAACTGTCCGGCGGCCAGCGACAACGCGTGTGGCTGGCCATGGTCCTCGCCCAGCAGACCCCGATCGTGCTCCTGGACGAGCCGACGACGTTCCTGGACATCGCGCACCAGATCGAGGTGCTCGACCTCTGCGCGGACCTGCACCGGAAGGGTGACCAGACCCTCGTCCTTGTGCTGCACGACATCAACCAGGCTTGCCGTTACGCGACGAACCTAGTCGTGATGTGCCGCGGCGAGGTGGTGGCGCAGGGGGTGCCGACCGAGATCGTCACCGAGGAACTCGTCAACGACGTGTTCGGCCTGCCGTGCCGGATCATCCCGGACCCGGAGGTGGGCACGCCGCTGATCGTGCCCCTGGCGAGGCTGGACGATCCCCGCCGAATCGTGAACTGACCGACGAGACCCGCCGCACCTCCACCGGCAGCGCGGCGACTCACATGATTGTTGATCCACTGTCCTACACGTCGATTGCGAGTGCCGCCCACTGCGGAGTCCTCAGTCGTATCCCATCGCACAGAAGGAGGACACCCCATGAGGGTCATGTTCGGGTTCCAGACCCAAGGACATCGCATCCTGCAGACACTTTGGGCATCTGAGCACGAGGTCGTCCTGATGATGACGCACCCGAGGGGAGGGCGCGTACGAGAAGATCTGGAGCGATTCCGCGTGACGATCGTCGTCGGCACCTAGGCGAGAGCAAGGCGTTGCTGGTCAAGCAGGTTCGTACCGCCGACAGGCAGAGCTGAAGGCGCAGGAGTGCTTCAAGAACATGGGCGGGCCCCTGGTCTCGCGGGCTTGATTGCGACGTGCCGCTGACCAGTTCGTGATCGGTATGGTCCAGTGGATCCTGACGATCGGCTTATGGCTTGTACGCCGCTTCTGGTCCGGCTTGCCCGTGCGGCGATCTGCGGGCGCAGATTTGACCTGAACGGCTTCAAGGCTGTCGAGGAGGTTGGAGCACGGTGTTTCTTCTCGAGCGGCTACGTGCCGAGGCACGTAGCCGTGGCTTGTCGGATGCTGAAGTCGAGCGAGGGATGGCGCTCGTCAGGCCGTGTGGCGTGCACCGGGAGGACGGAGTTGTCGTTGGCCGTTTCGGCGGGCCGATCATGGTGCCCGCCGACGCCGGGGAACGACTGTTTCCGCTGGTCGCGACAATCAACTGTGCGGCAGTGCCCTCGGAGTCGCTCGACATCGCGTTGCCATCGGACGGACAACTCCTGTTCTTCGGCTATCCCGAGGAAGACGGGTTGGGCGAGGTGCTGTACGTGCCGGAAGGTGTCGCGGTCGAGGAGCGGCAACTCGACGAAAGCATCCTGTCGGAGCCGTATTTCGACGAAGTCCATGAGGACTACCAGCGAGGTGACCTCAAGATCGTCCCCCGCCTGTCACTGCCGTTCTTCGGCGAGACCGAAGCTCTGGCCGAGATCTGTGCCGCAGACTGGGATGACAGCGGCAGGACATTCCTTCTCGGCGGCTACGGCACCGACTGCAACGGCGAACTCCCCACTGATTACGCAGCCAACGCTGCGTTGGACGACAACGAGACCCAGCAAGGCAGAGCCGCAGATGCCGACGACTGGGTGCTTCTCGCAGAGATCACCGTCGACCATCCGGCCAGCGGCGGCGCGGACATGTTCTGGGCGATCCGCCGTGAGGACCTGGCCTCACAGCGTTTTGAGCGTGCCGGCTTCGTCACGTACTTCAACCCGTGACCGGGTCCAGCGCCTCACCGCCTGGGCTACCTCCGTTACCGGAAAGCGCAGCGAACCACAGTGAGAACTCCGTGTCACCGGCGGCATGGGACAGGAGCGAGGGGTGAACAACGGGATCATCGCGCCAGGTCCGGTTCTGGCCGCAGTGCTGCTGGCCCTCGTGGTGGTCGCTGCGGTGGTGATGTGGCTGGGCCGCATCGGCCAGTGGCATGCGGCCGTCACTGCCTCTGCGCGCGCGATCGCTCAACTCGGGGTTGTGTCGTTGCTGATCGCGGCGGTGCTGCAGTCCATGTGGTTGACGGCGTTGTTCATCGTCGTGATGTTCGGCGTGGCCGCCGCGACGTCGGCCCGGCGTGTGGGCGAACTGCGTGACTGCGCGTGGACGTCGGCCGCCCTCGGGGCGGGGGTGGTGCCCGTGTTGGCGATGCTGGTGGGCTCCAGGTTGATTCCCGTTGCCCCGATCGCGCTGGTTCCGATCGCGGGCATCTTGATCGGCGGGGCGATGACTGCCACGTCGTTGACAGGACGACGTGCGCTTGAAGTGCTGAAGACGCGACATGGAGAGTACGAGGCGGCGCGGGCTTTGGGTTTCGGCCAGCGAGACGCGGTCTTGCTGATCTGCCGCCCGAGCGCCGGCGACGCGTTGCTCCCAGCGCTGGATCAGACTCGAACTGTGGGGCTGGTGACCTTGCCTGGTGCGTTTGTCGGAGTGTTGCTGGGCGGCGCTACGCCCCTTCAAGCTGGAGCCACCCAGGTACTCGTTCTGATTGCCCTCCTGGCGGTCGAGGCTGTTGCGGCTCTCGTCGTTGTCGAACTCGTCGCAGCGGGGAGGTTGAAGCCGTGAATCAGGACCCGGGCCTGCCGAAGTCCTGATCTTGATTGCGAATTTCGGCGCATATCGGCGTAGTGTTGTTGGCACCGTTGCTGTTGTGTGCCGATAGATCGCCCGCGTTGGAAGATCAGTTTCGCGTGGCATGATCATCGAGGTCGCGTGGCAGTCGTGTCAAATGAGCACATTCCAAGATCGATTGGAATCACTGCCGCTTCCGATGTACTTCCTTGTGAAGTTGCGTTGGCGGTAACTGATCTGCGCGCCGCGCCGATCTAGTGCTCGACTGCAGGCAGTCTGTCCGTAGGATGGCGGCCGGGTTCCGGAGAGGGGCGAGCCGTGGCGAAGATGCCCAACTGGCTGGTAGGCCAGGACTCGAAGATGTGGTTCGCCTTGGTTCGATTGAGCGCCATCTTCGGCATCGTGACGCCGATCTTCACTATCATCATGACGATAGTGACGGGAAGTATTTCGGCGCCTGCGGTCATCCTGGCTCTATATGTGTGTGCGTTAACGACTTTTCTGGTTGTTCTGTTGATCAGGATGGAGAACAACAACCATCGGGAGCTGAGATACGGGCCTGCGACGATGCCGATGCGAAAGGCGTTCACGGCGGTCGCCAGCGCGTCGTGGAATCTCTTCCAGGGCGATCCGTCTCAAGAGGCGTTTCGACTTCGGTTGCAGGAGTCTCTTCGGTACTTCGCAGAGGCATTCACGCTGATCACGGGAGCCAAGTGTCGCGCATCGATCAAACTCATCCAGGCTCCGTTGACGCCAGCGCACTCCGAGTTGGACATCCGGGTGCGAACTCTGTGTCGTGACGGAGATGACACAAGTCGCCCGCCGCATGAGGTCGACAGGATCGGCGACAACACAGATTTCAAGCAAATATTCACCGAGGCCAAAGCATACTTTCTTTGCAACGATCTTCCGAAGCAGTTGAGCAAGGGGTATCACAACTCGCACTGGGATGCGAAAACCTTTGAGGACGAGAGCTTCGACTACAAGGCCACCATAGTGTGGGCCATCGAGCGTACGGAGGTTGCTGCCCTCGAGGGCTCATCGTCGCGGGAGATCATCGGATTTCTCTGCGTGGACACCCTGAACACGGGTGCGTTTCACCCGACGTACGACGTAGCGCTTGGTGGAGCGTTCTCGCAGGCGCTCCACCTTGCCCTGCACCAATTCCGTGTAATCGAGGAAGCTAGCCGTGCGCAATCGACTGGTAGCGCGTCTGGTCAGCCTCATGATGGAGGGAAAGACCGATGACAGCCAGTGATGGCGCATCCTTGGCCGCGTCAGATCGTCATGATCAGTGGTTTGACGAGGCTCGTGTAGTGGATCTGAACTGGGTTGAGTTGTCGCTGACCACGCCTGTGGGGGACTCGGTCTCCTACCGCATTCCTCGCTGGACGTTCTTCAAGGAGATCGACCAGGAGGCGCAGCCTCTGGAATGAGTCCTGCGCGAGCCGCGCTGGCCAGCCGAAAAAGCTCAGCTCACGCAGGAGGGTCATTTCGAAGTGCAGGAGTAGCAGGACTTCCCGCCGCAGTCGGCCTGACTCGCCCAGAGTTCATCATCGACGTGGATACCGAGGCTGCGCATCGCTTCTGCGGTGTTGACCTCGGGACCGTGGTGAGAGCCCATGCTCTCGTCGACGGGGTCATGATGAATGAACCGGCCCGCGATGCGATCGCAGAACGCCGCGTAGTCGCGAGTGTGGATTATGAAGGTGTGCCAGGCGATGTCGACGGCGTCCGACGGAGCGAAGCTGTCGCCTGGTTGCCGGGCGCACAGGAGGAGAAAACCAAGTGCCTGGTCGAGCAGCCGTTCGGCGTACGTCGGCTCCAGGACCTTCTCCAGCACCATTCGGTCAACAAGGCGCTTCCAGAGGCCTTCGTCAATCAGGTGCTTGTGCTGGTGCGATGGCGCTGTGCTGCGCGGCGCAACCAGGGGTGCGGCCATTGGGGCAACCTTCCGGGTCTGAGATCGACCGCAGTTCGCCGGGCAGCGAACCTTGGTTCGGCGGCGCCGTAGAGTGGGGTGCGGTCGTCTCGTGCAGCGCTGTCGCGTGTCGTGTATCGGCGGAACTCTGCCAGACGAGTGAAACGCCCGCGATTCCGGGGCGTGCCGTGCACGGACTCAACGCCGGGGCCACGATCAATAGTTGCTACTCGAGGATGCGACCGTTCGGCTCGTGAGCTCGTCGAACTATGGGAGCCCGCCATGCAGCTTGAACCGTCCCACCGCACCCTCGCTTGAGCTCGGCAGTAAGACACAGGAGCGTTGGCTCGGACAGATAGGCCGGGCTGGCCCTGGGGAACTAGCGGAAGAGCCCGTCTCCCCAGAACCCGCCCTCGCGCACGCCCGGCGGTACGGCGAAGTGGCCGGACCCGGTGTGCTCCACGTACTCCATCATGTCGTCCTTTGTGGACAACGCCTGCTGCATCGGCACGAACTGGCTGCGCGAGTCCCGGTTGAACGCCACGAAGAACAGGCCCGCGTCGAGGTGGCCGAGACCGTCCGAGCCGTCGGTGAAGTTGTAGCCGCGGCGCAGGATCCTGGCGCCGTTCAACGACTCCGGTGACGCGAGCCGGATGTGCGCGATGTCGCCGATCAACGGGATCCCGCCCGCGCCCTTGACGTGCAGGTCGGGTTCGTCGAACTCCTTGGCCTGCCCGAGCGGCGCGCCCTCGCCCTTGTTCCTGCCGACGATCTGCTCCTGCTCGACCAGCGACGTGCGGTCCCAGATCTCGATGTGCATGCGGATCCGGCGGCTGACCAGGTACGTGCCGCCGACCAGCCAGTCAGGGCCGTCCTCCTCCGAGACCCACACGTGGTCGCGCAGGTGGTCGGTGTCCTCGGCCTTGATGTTGCGGGTGCCGTCCTTGAACCCGAACATGTTGCGCGGCGTCGCCTGGTCGCGCGTGGTCGAGGAGGTGCGGCCGAAGCCGAGCTGCGACCAGCGGACCGCGACCTTGCCGAACCCGATGCGCACCAGGTTGCGGACGGCGTGCACGGCGACCTGCGGGTCGTTCGCGCAGGCTTGGATGCAGATGTCGCCGTTGCTGCGCGCCGGGTCGAGGTCGTCCTTCGGGAACCGGGGCAGGTCGATCAGCCGTTCCGGGCGCTTCGACGCGAGCCCGAACCGGTCGTCGAACAGCGACGGCCCGAAGCCGATCGTGATCGTCAGCGCGGACGCGGGCAGGTCGAGCGCCTCACCGGTGTCCTTGGGCGGCGCCTCGACGTTGCCGCCGACCGCGCCGTTCTCCGCCGCCTCCTGGCCGGCCGTCATCCGTTCCGCGGCAACGGTCCACTCCTTGAGCAACGCGACCAGCTCGTCACGGCTCTTGGTCTTCACGTCCAGCGCGACGAAGTGCATGTGGTCCTGCGCGGGAGTGGTGATGCCGGCCTGGATCTCGCCGCGGAACGGCACCTTGGCTGCCGCGACGTTCTCCACGGCCGCCGACTCGCGGGACGCGAGCACCCCGGCGGCGGCACCCGCGCCCGCGAGCGCCACACCGGCGCCCGCGAACCCGAGCAGCCTGCGCCGGGAAACACCCTGATCGGGCTCGTTGTGCTGTCCGGTCGGAGCGTTGTCGATCACTAGCGTTCTCCCTGGTGCTGAAGCGTTGTCCGGGTCTGTGCGCGCATCGGCAAGAGCACTTCGAGTCGTGTGCCACCGCCGTCGCGGTTGACCGCGCGCACGATGCCGTCGTGGCTGGACACGATCTGTTCCACTATCGCCAGTCCCAGTCCGGATCCGGGGAGCGCTCGCGCGGCTTCCGCTCGGTAGAAGCGGTCGAACACGTGGGGCAGGTCGTCGGGTGGAATGCCGGGCCCGTGGTCGGTCACCGACAGCCGTGCCACGCCTCCCGTGGCGCGCAGCGTCACGTGAACGGGCTTCTCCGGTGGACTCCATTTCGCCGCGTTGTCGAGCAGGTTGAGGACAGCGCGTTCCAAAGCGGCAGGACGGCCGATGAGCGACACGGAGGCGAGCTTGGTCGTGATCTTGACGTGCGGTGTGCGTGCTCGGGTGCGTTCGACCGCCGCGCCGGCGACGTCCGCGAGATCGAGCCTGGTGGCGGGCTCCTGGCTGGTTTCTCCTTTGCCCAGTTCGACCAGTTCGCCGATGAGCGTGCTCAGCTCGACGATCTGGGTTTCGAGATCACGCAACAGGGATGCGCGGTCAGCGGGGGAGAGGTCGCTGTTGAGGGCTTCGGCGTGCACCAGCAACTCGATGTTGTTGCGCAGGCTCGTCAACGGTGTGCGCAGCTCGTGGCTGACGTCCTCGACGAGTCTGCGCTGAGAAGTCCGGGAGTCGTCGAGCGCGGTGAGCATCGCGTTGAACGCCTCCGCGAGACGGGCGATCTCGCCGCGTCCCCGGAGCGGGATCTTGGCCGTCAGGTCCTGGGTGCGAGCGACCCGCTCCGCGCCGGCGGTGAGATCGTCCACCGGCCGGAGTGCTGTGCGCGCCACGCTGCTGCCGAGCACAGCGGCAGCAAGCACTCCGACGAAGCCGACGGCCGCGTGCAGCAGGCCGAGTTCGGCCAAAGTGGACTCGATGCCTTCGGCGTCCCGGGCGACCTGGACGACGCCGTCGCGACCTGGGACCGCCCAGACCCGGTACTGCTCATCTCCGATGTGGACATTGCGCACCTGGCCCGCGGGTGTGGCCGGGATGTGCTCTCCGTGCTTGGCGCCGGCCGTGGCGACCGTGCCGCCGGCCGAGGTGAACTGCACGATCAGCTCGCCGTGGCCTGGACCGTCGTCGTGGTCGGCGGGTTGGATGAGGCCGAGTGCCTCGGCGGGATTGCCAGCCGTGGCGGCGAGCTGGGTGTAGGAGCGGAGCTGGTCGTCGAACTGCCGATCGAGCTTGGCACGCACCACGAGCCAGGAGGCGACGGCGACCATGATCACGGCGACGGCCGCGGCCCCGGCGGCGAGCATGCCGAACCTGGCCCGCAACGACATCAGGCGGTTCACAGCGGCTCTTCCCGCAGCACGTAGCCGACTCCGCGCACGGTGTGGAGCAGGCGAGGTTCCCCCTCGGCCTCGAGCTTGCGACGCAGATAGCCGACGTAGACGTCCACGCCGTTGGACGGGGTGCCGTAGTCGTAGCCCCACACGTGGCCCGCCATCACCGCCCGCGTCAGCACGACCCTGGGGTTGCGCAGAAAGGTCTCCAGGATGCAGAACTCCGTCCTCGTCAGCGTGAGCGGACGGCCTGCCCGAAGCACTTCACGCGTGTCGGGGCGCATCGCCAGGTCACCGAACCGGAGTTCTTCCCCGGCGACGCCGTTCTGAACGCTGCCGCGCCGCAGCAGCGCCCGCACTCGAGCGAGCAGCTCCAGCAGCGAGAACGGCTTGGCGAGGTAGTCGTCCGCCCCTGCGTCCAGACCGTTGACACGGTCTGTGACATTGTCACGCGCTGTGAGCATGAGCACTGGGGTTGTGTCGCCGCTCGCTCGCAGCGCCCGGCATGCGTCCAGGCCGCCGAGCACGGGCATCATCACGTCCAGAATCACGCCGTCGGGCTTGCGGGTGCGGATGGCTTCGAGCCCTTCCGCTCCGTTGGCAGCGACACTGACCTCGTAGCCTTCGAATCTGAGGGTGCGCGACAGCGCTTCCCGCACCGCAGCCTCGTCGTCGACGATCAGAACATGCACATCGTTCAATCTACTGCCTTGTAGAAGTAGATTGCCGTCCGTTAACCTTCGGCTCGTCACACTGGGTTCGTGAACGCCATCGCACTGAACATCCTCGATCCGCACAGCCTTCTCGCCACGTTCGGCCCGGTGGGCGTGTTCGTGGTGATGTTCGTCGAAACAGGTCTTCTGGTCGGGTTCTTCCTGCCCGGCGACTCCTTGCTCTTCACCGCGGGCCTGCTCTCCGCCACGGCGCTGAACCTGTCACTGGGCCTGGTCGTGATCGCGGCGGCCGCAGGAGCGATCCTTGGCGCGCAGACCGGGTACTACCTCGGTCGCGCCGCCGGGCCACGTCTGTTGAACCGCCCTGATCGACCGCGCCTCGTACGGGCGACTCAACGCGCGGAGGAGACGCTGACCCGGTACGGCGTGGGCAAAGCGGTGGTGCTTGCGCGGTTCATCCCGCTGGTGCGCACGGTCCTCAACCCCCTCGCGGGCGCGCTGCGGGTGCCGGTCGGTGTCTTCACGCTTTGGCAGGTCGTGGGCGGCCTGTTGTGGGCGGTGAGCCTGCCGGTCGCGGGTCACCTGCTGGGTAGCCGGATACCGAACATCGACACGTACCTGCTGCCGATCATCGGCGTGATCGTGGTGCTGTCGGCGATTCCGGTGCTGCGGGAACTGCTCAAAGCCCGGCGGGCGTGATCTCCAGGCGGTAGCCGTGGCCGCGCAACGTGGTGATCTCCGGGGCGCGGCCGGACGGCTCGGCGAGCTTGCGGCGCAACGCGGCGATGTGCACGTCCAGCGTCTTCGTCGAGCCGTACCAGTGCGCATCCCACACGTCGGTCATCAACGCGTCGCGGCTCACCGCGGTGCCTGGTTCCTGGGCGAGGCGCGCGAGCAGATCGAACTCCCTGGCGCGCAGCGAGACCTCGGTTCCGTCCACGGTGACACGGCGTGCGGAGGTGTCGATGCGCAAACCGCCGACGATGATCACGTGCTCACCTGGGGGCGCCGCCGGGCCGCGCCTGAGGTGCGCCTTGATGCGCGCGTGCAGCTCTCCGAGTCGCACGGGCTTTGTCAGGTAGTCGTCGGCACCCGCCTCGAGGCCCATCACGATGTCCATCTCGTCAACCCGCGCGGTCAGGATCACCACCACGGCTTGCGGCATCCGGGCGCGCAACTCCCTGCACAGGACGACACCGTCCACATCGGGCAGTCCGAGATCGAGCAGCACGAGGTCCACGGGCTCCGCTGCACGTGCGGCCGCGCCCGTGGACGACCAGTCGACCTCATAACCGTGCAACCGGAGGCTCGACTCCAGTGCCTGTCCGATGGTCCTGTCGTCCTCGACCAGCAGCACCCTCTGCATGTCCGCGACCTTATCCCGTCAACAACATCAGGAAACGAAGGCAAACTGCGCGTTAACCGAACGAGTGGGAGTTGTTGTTCATGTCCCGCATAGCTTCGGTGAGGTGACAGAAGCGCAGTGGTTCGTGGCGGTGGGGGACTGGGTGCAGCAGGCGGTGTGGCTGCAACGTCCGCTGGTCCTCTTCAACGAGTACGGCCTGGTTCTCTTGGGCGCCGTTGTGCTGGCGGTGCTCGGTTGGTCGGCGTGGACCGGACGGCCAGAGCTTGTGGGACGCGCTCTGTGGGTGCCGATGTCCATGGCGGTCGCGCCCACGATCGGCCTCGTGGTGAAGAACATCATCGCCGAGCCCAGGCCGTGCCGCACGATCGCCAATGCCCCGATACTGCTTTCCTGCGAGGGGCCGACCGACTTCTCGTTTCCCAGCAATCACACCACAATCGCGGCGGCCTTCGCGGTATCGCTGTTCCTGCTGAACCGTCGCTGGGGCGCGGTGGCGGTCGTGTTCGCCTTCGTGATGGCCGCGGCGAGGGTTCTTGTAGGTGCGCACTATCCGCACGACGTGCTGGCAGGGTTGCTGTTGGGAGCGTTGGTCGGCGCGTGCGGCGTGTTCATGGAGCCGTGGGTGGTCGCTGGTGTGCGACGGGCGCGGCTCATCCGGTCGGAGGCGCGCTGACTCAGGTCCGTGGCGGATCGGGTGCGAGTGTGCCGTCCGGGGCGATGTGCTCGAAGATCTGGTCCACCAGCGCCAGCACGTGTGGGTCGTCCACTGTGTACAGCTGTCGCCGGCCATCGCGCTGAGCGGTGATCACTCCGGCGAGGCGGAGCTTCGCCAAGTGCTGCGAAACCGTGGCGATGCCGATCCCGACGTGCTCGGCGAGCGTGCCGACGTCGTAGGACCCGTGGGTGATCAGCCACACGAGGTGCAACCGGACGGGGCTCGCCAGCAACGAGAACGTGCCCGCGGCCGACCGGAGCTGTGCTGCGGTCGGCTCTGGCGGCAGAGGCGGGTTCACCGCGGACGTGGAAGTCATGGCGCCGTCATCCTCCCATTCGATCCTCGTGACTCCCACTATCAGCACACTTGCATACTTGCGAAACTAACGAAATGTTAGTTAGGGTTCGAGCACTCCGAAGGGGAGTAGTCCACAACACCAGACGTCGACACACTGAGAACCTCGTGTTCTCCGGCGCTGGGGCCGGTCACGCGATCGGTGGACGAGACCTTCGGCCATGCAGTCATGCCTGGCCGAGCCTTCCCCTGGGGTCCGGCCGGGCTTGTCCGGAAGGAACCCGATCTCGTGTACACCAAACTGCTCCGCCCACTGTCGTTGTGCGCGGCACTCACTTTGCCCGCACTCATCGCACGATCCGCGGGCCTGCACCCGGAGGCCCTGGTCGCGTTGCTGATGTTCGGTGCCGCTGTGGTAGCCGCGTCGTTCGTTCTCGCCTGGGCTGCGGAGGCCGCGCAGGTCGACATCTCGGGAGGACTCGCGATCGCCGTGCTCGCGGTGATCGCCGTGCTGCCGGAGTACGCGGTTGATCTCTACTTCGCCTACACGGCGGGGTCTGATCCCACCTATGTCGCCTACGCCGCGGCGAACATGACCGGTTCGAACCGCCTGTTGCTGGGCCTGGGCTGGTCGTTGGTCGTGCTCGTAGGGCTGGCGCTGGCCCGGCGACGGACCGGCCGTACGGTGCGGGAGCTGGTGCTCGAATCCGGATACAGGGTCGAGCTGGGGTTCCTGGCGATAGCCTCGCTGGTCGCGTTCGTCGTTCCCGCCACCGGTCAGATCTCCCTGCTGCTCGGGTTCGCCCTCCTCGGCTTCTTCGTGTTCTACCTGTGGAAGATGTCACGCGCCGAGGTCGGTGAACCGCACCTGGTCGGGCCCGCCGCGACCATCGGCGCGCTTCCCCGCAGGGCAAGGCGGACACTCGTTGTGGCGCTGTTCCTCTTCGCGGCTTTGGTGATCGTGGTCAGCGCCGAACCATTCGCCCAGGCGCTCATCACGACGGGCCGGGAGCTGGGTGTTGACGAGTTCCTGCTGGTGCAGTGGCTCGCACCGCTCGCGTCGGAGTCACCGGAGTTCATCGTGGCGATCCTTTTCGCCGTGCGCGGCAACGCCGGCGATGCCATCGGCACGCTCATCTCCAGCAAGGTGAACCAGTGGACGCTGCTGGTGGGCAGTCTTCCGATCGCCTACCTCGCCGGAGGTGGTGGCGCGGGCGGGCTGGTGCTCGACGCGCGACAGGTCGAGGAGTTCCTGCTCACCGCCACGCAGACGTTGCTCGGTGTCGCCGCGTTGCTCGCGCTGCGTTTCCCGCGCTGGGCGGCCTGGACGTTGCTCGGCCTGTTCGCCGTGCAGTTCGTCTTCCCCGGCCAGACCGCCCGTTACGTCCTGTGCGGCATCTACCTGGTCCTGGCGATCCTGGCGCTGGTCCGCAACCGGGAGCACGTCCTGCCGACCCTGGCCGCGCCGTTCCGCCGCGCGCCGCGACCAGCGGACGTCAGCTGAGGGTGCGACTGCCCGCCGTCCACTCCGGAATCGGGTCGTAGGCCCGGACGTCGTGCGCGGGTACGACGTGGATCCGGTCGGCCACGGCGATGACGTTGAGAAGGCCCGCCCGCACCTGGGCGGGCTGGACGTCCGCCAGCAACTGCAGCATCTTCGGCCGCTCGGCTCGCAGGGTCACGCCTTCCTTCTGCCAGGTCAGGTCACCGATGAAGGCGAAGCGATGTTCGTCGGGCAGGGTGACGAAGACGACGACGGAACCGTCGGTGTGCCCGCCCGCCTCCACGATGACCACCGAGCCGTCTCCGTGGACGTCGTGGCTGCTCGGGAATCCGAGATAGGGCGGCCCGTCGAACGTGTAGTGGTGGATCTCATGGTCACGGGCCACGTCTCGGAACACCACCGCGTCCTTGGCGCGATCGACGTAGCGGCTCTCCGCCGCGTTCATCCAGATCGGGGTGTCGAGCTCCGCCAGACCGCTGACGTGGTCCCAGTGGGCGTGGGTGATCACGACACCACGCAGGTTCGCCATGTCGTAGTTCTTCATCCGCAACTGGTCGTGCACCGTGGAGGTGAGCTCGTGCGGTGAACGGCGATACGCCGGCATGGTCGCGATGTGGGCCTCCACGTTCGCGCCGAATCCGGCGTCGATCAACAGGTCGCCGGACGGATGATGAACGAGGACGGCGGTCGCCGCGAACTTGCGCACGTCGCCGAACGATCCGCCGCGATAGGCCAGAGCGGCCCGGTTCTCGTAGGTGCCGGTCGGGAGTTGGAAGATGGCCATCCCCGCAGGCGGGGATGCTTCTGGCAGCGGGCCGGTCCACGGCGCCGGAGCCGGCAGCGGTGCGGGCCGGAACGACCTGACCGCGAGGAGCGAGGCGATGATGACCGCGATCACCGCGGCGGCCGAGACGAAGATCATGAGTTTTCGTGCCTTCCAGTGAAGAAGAGGCGCATTTCCTCTGCTGCCAGGGCAGTGCGTGCCTGGCCCACGTACAGCGCGAGCAGAACGGTGAGGACTTCGAGCGCGGGCTGGTCGACCCCGGCGCGGACGGCGCGTTCCAGGTGTGTGGTGAGCCGGTTCCCGCGGACCCCCTCACAGATCAGCGCGGTGAGGATGACGATGCTGCGACTGCGCTCGTCGAGCGAAGGGTCGTTCCAGGCCGGACCTCCCGCGGCCAGAACGGCCTCCTCGGCGAACAGACTCCCGACCCGGTCCGCGAATAGACCTTGCACCTCGGACGCGCCAACGCCGAAAGTCTCGGCGTAGACCGCGATTCCGCGCTCTCTTCGCTCGTTCAGCACTTCATCCTCATTGCTCACCCTTCGATTCCACCCCGGCGGCCGGGCCGGGCGCCAACACCTGATCCGGCAGAGCAATACCGACAAGGTATGGTTGCGCGGTGGTGGATCTGCGTTCTCTGGGCTACTTCGTCGCGGTAGCCGAAGAACTCAACGTGGGCCGGGCAGCGGCCCGATTGCACATGTCGCAGCCACCGCTCAGCAGAGCGATCCAGCAGCTGGAGACCGAACTCGGCGCCGAGCTGTTCACGCGCTCCGTTCGTGGGATGACGCTGACGGCCGCCGGCCACGTGCTGCTGCCGGAAGCACGTGAGGTGCTCGCCCGAGTCGGATCTCTGCCTTCGCTCCTGTCACAGGCAGCCGATGCGCGCACGATCACCATCGGAACCCTGGCCGACAGCGTGGACCGGGCAGGACGCACTCTGATCGACACGTTCCGCTCCCGGTACCCCGGAGTCGAGATCCGCATCATCGAGGGCGACCTCACCGACCCCGCCGTGGGTGTCGACCGCGGCGAAGCCGATGTCGCGATCACGCGCGGCCCGTTCACGGCTTCGGGCGTCGTCGTCGCCGAGATCCGCAAGGACCCCGTCGGAGTCGTCGTCCGGGACACCGATCCACTCGCGGTTCGTGAGCGAGTGCGGATGGACGACCTGGTGGACCGCCGCTGGTTCTGCCTCCCGGACACCGCGGACCAGCTCTGGAGGAGCTTCTGGACCGGCGGCCACGAGCCCGTGGACGGCACCGTCGTGAGGACCGTCCGCGAGTGCGTCCAAGCTGTGCTGTGGACTAACGCGATCGGCCTCGCGCCGTTGACGATCAGCCGCGCGCCCGGCATCGCGGTCGTTCCCGTCGACGGTGTCCCGCCCAGCTCTCTCGTCGTCGCGTGGCGTCGGCGTGACCGCAACCCGCTGGTCCACGGGTTCGTCGACGTGATGACGGCGACGAGCGACTGATCCCGCGCGTCACCGGACCTCGAAGTTGGCCATCATCGCCATGTCCTCGTGTTCGAGGTTGTGGCAGTGGAAGACGTACTTGCCGCGATACCCGTCGAACCGGATGGCGATGGCCACCTCCTCAGCCGGCCGGATGTCGACGGTGTCCTTCCAGCCCGCGTCGAACGGGCCTGGCGCTTCTGAACCTCGCGACAGCACCTGGAACGGATTCAGGTGCAGGTGCACGGGGTGGTGGAAGTCGGCGCGCAGCCGCCACACCTCGACCGTTCCGAGCAGGGGATCGGCGGCGATGTGGTCGGACGAGAAGGCGCGTTCGCCGATCAGCCACCCGTTCCCGCCGTGCACGTCACCGGCCCTGAACGCGAACGACCTGGTGGTGACGGCCTGTGCCGCTGTGAGTCGCTCGATGCTCGAAAGCCTGGCAGGCAGGGTGAAGTCGTCCCGTGTGGACTGTCCGACGACGAACTGCATCACCTGTGACATCGGCCCGCTGTCGAAGTCGTTCAAGATGGTCACCTTGGTACCCGGCGAGTACGCGGAGAAGTCGACGATCACGTCCATTCGTTGCGCTGGAGCCAGTTCCAGGTGATCATGGTGGATCGGTGACTCCAGCAGTCCTCCATCGGTGCCGATCTGCGCGAAGCCGGCTGCTGGCGCGGGATCCAGCCGCAGCGACAGCCGACGTGCGTTGCAGGCGTTCAGGAACCGCAGCCGGTACTGAACGGCCTCGACTTCCGCTATAGGCCACGGCGATCCATTGACCAGCATCGTGTCGCCGAGAACACCGGCGACGTAGTCGCCCGTCACGCCGGGGATGCTCAACAGGCTCGGATCGATGCTCGGATAGAGGAACGAGCCGTCCGCGGCAAAACTTCGATCAGTGATCATCAGCGGCAGCTCGCGTGCTCCGGATGGCAATCGCAGCGCGTCCTCTTCATCATCGCGATGGAGGTGGAACCCGGCAAGACCGCGCCACACGCTCGGCCCGGTGAAGTCCATCCGGTGGTCGTGGTACCAGAGGGCGGCGGCTCGCTGATCAAGCGGGAAGACGTACTCGCGGGAGCCTTGGGTGACATCCCCGATCATCGAACCGCTCCCGTGGTGACCTTCATGGGACACCATGCCGAGAGGGTTGATGAAGTCGACGGGATAGCCGTCGCTCGAGGCGGGGGTGTGGCCACCGTGCAGATGGACGACCGTCGGCACCGGCAGCTGGTTCACGTGTGTGACGATCACCGGGCGCCCCCGACGGCTCTCGATGGTCGGCCCGGGGAAGATGCCGTTGTATCCCCAGATCCTGGTCTTCACGCCGGGCAGGATGGACGCGGACGCGGCGGTGTGGACGATCCGGTAGTGATCACCGTCCACATCAGACCTGAACGGCTTGAGGACTTCGGGGATCGTCAACCGGCGGGCGAACGGCACGGGCGGGGGCCGCTCGCTGCGCAGGAGACTGCCGGTGGACTCGGTGCCGGTTCCCTTCAGCAGCAACGGGGTCCCGACACCGACACCGAACAGTCCTGTGATTCCCGCACCGAGCAACGTGCGCCGGCTGATCCCGTTCATGCCGTGCGCCACGCGACGGTCGCGAGCACGACGCTCAACGCCACGAAGGCGACTCCCAGGGGAACGTGCAGAACCATCCAGCGCAGGTGACCGGCGGTGACCTGAAGGGTGATGACGCCGAACTCGACGGCACTGGCGGTGATCGGCCACCCCGGGCCGCCACCCACCACCCGGAAGATCACGGCCGAGACGAGCACGGCGAACGCCGCGCCGGCGATGACGTTGGCGTTGGTGCTGTGGAGAAGGAGGGAGGGGTACACCCCGGCCAGCAACTGGCCCGCCAGGACCGGCTGAGCCACCGCCAGAGTCGCGAGAACCGCAGAGGTGACTCGATACAACGCCAAAGGCCACCGGCGCACTGCCGTCTTCTCGGGTACGCGAACCACAAAGGGCTCCTTTCGTCCCCACCCACGAAACTCGGTCCGGCCTGAACGGTCCAATACCGTTCAGGCGGAGCCGATACCGCGCGGGTATGGCGGTGAGGCGAAAGGATCAGTCAGTCGTGGACGTCGGCAACAGCAACGTGAACCGGGTGGGCGAGCGGTCCGTCAACGTGAGGCGCCCTCCCTCCGCCTCGGCCAGACTGCGTGCCAGGCCGAGGCCGATGCCGTGCCCGGTCGCCGCGCGCGGGCGGGGAGCGAACAGGTCGGCTTCGCCTGTGCTGCCCTCGTCGGCGACATCGACCGCGAACGCGCCCGCTGCTTCTCTCGCGATGACCGCGACGGTTCCTCGCCCGTGCACGAGCGCGTTGTCCACCAGCACGTTCAGGATCTGTCTGACCGCCGCCTCGGAGGCGGCGAGGGGTGGTGCGTCACGGATGTCGACGCGCAGGACCCTTCCTCTCACCTCGAACTGGGCGCGCCATCCATCCGGAGCGTCCGCCAGCACGGCGGCGAGTTCGACGGTGGCCCGCGCGGGACGCGGTGAGTCGCGGGTCAGGGTGAGCAGATCGTCGATCGTGCGCTCCAGCCGGTCC
The DNA here is from genome assembly GCF_042721515.1 of Lentzea sp. NPDC058436. NCBI lineage: Bacteria > Bacillati > Actinomycetota > Actinomycetes > Pseudonocardiales > Pseudonocardiaceae > Lentzea > Lentzea sp. NPDC058436. Next base: position 1,545,346 of record NZ_JBHXLF010000001.1, on the reverse strand, counting down.
GCCGCCTGCACACCGATCTCCAGGGCGGGGCGTGGATCGGCCGGGGCCTCCAGTGCCGCCTCCAGTTGAAGGCGGAGCCCGGCCAACGGTGTCCGAAGCTGGTGCGAGGCACGTGCGGTGAACGCACGCTCGCGTTCGAGGGTGTCGCCGAGGCGGCGTGCTGTGGCGGTCAGTGCGTCCGCGACACCGTCGATCTCCTTGATGCCACACGGTGCGGCCTGCACGGTGAAGTCGCCCTCGCCGAGGTCGCGGGCGAGGTCGGCGAGGTTCTCCACGGGTCTGGTCAACCGGGCGGCCATCCGCCGGGCGACGCGCCAGGTGATCAGCACCGCCGCCGTCGCGCCCGCCGCCATCGCGAGCCACACCAGCAGGGTCAGCCCCACGACCTCGGTCAGCGTGGTCGACGCCCGGACCACGGCTGTGACCTGACCGGACCGGACGATCGGCACGGCGACCACGATCTCACTGGACGTCGAGCCGACGACATCACGGGTCCGCACCGCCTCGGCGACCACGTCGTCGCCCGCCGGGCCGGTGCCGGTGAGCACCGCCCCGGCGGGCGAGTAGACCGCGATGGTGGCGTCGGCGGGCGCGGGAGGCGTGGACCCAGACGGATCGTCTGTGACCGTCAGCGCGGCCCGCACCGCGATCCGTTCGAGTTCGGCGCGTTCGTCGCTCAGGTTGTACTTCGCCACGCCGACCGCGAGTGGAAGTCCGAACAGCACGATCGCCAGCACTGCCGCCGTCACCGCCAGCGTCACGATTCGTTGGCGCATGGGCTCAGTGTGCCCGAACTGCCTGTGTCGTTCAGGACGTGACGATCTCCGCGACCTTGCTGACCGGCTCTCCGAGTGCGTCGAGGGCGTCCGAGAGCGCCTTGACCTCGTCCTTGCTCAATTCCGTGTACAGCTTGAAGCCGTCACCCTTTCGGTGTGACTCCAACAGCTTGTCCAGCGCCGCGAACTTGTCGTCCAGTGTGGACAGCATCGCGGCGTCCTTGTCCTGGATCACCGGTCGAAGAGAGGCGATCGCGGCCTTGGAGCCGTCGACGTTGCCGCGGAAGTCCCACAGGTCCGTGTGCGAGTAGCGGTCCTCTTCGCCGGTGATCTTGCCGGTGGCGACCTCGTCGAGCAGGCCCTTGGCGCCGTTGGCCAGGTCGAGTGGCTTGAGCTCCACGCCCTTGGCGAGCTTCACGACCTCCTCCACGTCGGCGCGCAGCCGGTCCGCCATCTGGGACGTGTCAGCCTGGGCACCGGAGACCCAGAGGTCCTTCTCCAGCCGGTGGAAGCCGGTGAACTCCACGCCCTCGGCGATCACGTCCTCTCGACCGTCGATCTTCGGGTCCAGGTCCCCGAAACTGCCGGCGACGGGCTCGATGCGCTCCCAGTACGTGCGGGCGATCGGGAACAGTGCCTTGGCGTCGTCGATCTTCCCGGCCTTCACCGCGTCGGTGAACTCGATGGTCCTGGTGAGGAAGCTGTCCGCCTGGGAGTTGACGTAACGCTGGTAACTCGTTGTCGCCTCCTTCAACTTGGCGTCGGTGTCGGTCGACTTCTTGCCGTCGCCGCTGACCGTGAACTCACTGCGGATGCCGTCGCCCTTCATGCCGGGCTTGCAGGCGGTCTGCAGCTTGCCGGCTTCGGTGACCTCGACGATGAGCCGCCGGGTGAGGCCCGGCCCGATGTTCTCGACCTCCCCGAGAATTCGGTCGCCCTCGGCGTAGAGGTAGAACTCGGTGACCTTGGTGCCCTTGTTGGTCACCTCGAACGTGACGTTGCCGGTGTTGGCGCTGCTACGGGCGACTTTGCAGGCGTCGTCCGCAGCCTCGACGGCGATGGGACCGTCCGCGCCGGAAGCGTTGTTCTGGGGGGAGCCGCAGGCGGAGAGCGCGAGCAGGGCGCTCACCCCGAGGATGCGGGCAGTCGACACTGGATTTCTCCGCTTTCTCACTTGGACGCCGCACGGGTGCGCGGCCGGATCAGGAACAGCGGCAGCACCACGGCCACGTAAGCGAGCCAGGCGACCGCCTGGAGCACGGTGGTGCGCTGTGAGTAGTTGAAAATTCCCTTGAGCAGGGTGCCGTACCAGGAGTCCTCCGGGACGGCGTCGCTGAGGTCGAACGCGAGGGTGTTCAATCCCGGCAGCAGGGCGGCTTCCTGGAGGTCGTGCAGGCCGTAAGCGAGAACACCGGCTGCGACGAACACGAGCAGTGCACCAGTCCACCGGAAGAACTTGCCGAGGTCGAACCTGATCGCGCCCCGGTAGAGCAGGAACGCCAGTGCCACCGCGATCGCGAGCCCTGCCAGGAATCCGATCAGGGGCTGCACCGTACCGGCCCCGGCACTGTCCACACTGGAGTAGAAGAAGACCGCGGTCTCCAGGCCTTCTCTGCCTACCGCGAAGAACGACAGCACGATGACAGCGCGCGGACCGAGGTCGAGCGCGTGGCTCATCTGACCGCGAAGGTCCGACGCGATGGTCCGCGCGGTCGCCCGCATCCAGAAGATCATCCCGGTGACCAACACGACGGCGATGATGGACATCGCGCCGCCGAAGATCTCCTTCTGCTGGAAGGTCAGCGTGGCCGCTGTGTAGGTGATGATCGCGCCGACCGCCACGGACAACGCGACCGCGATCCCCACGCCGATCCACACGAACCGCAGCGCGTCGCGCCGTTCGGTGCGGACCAGGAACGCGATCAGGATGCTCACCACCAGGGCGGCCTCGAGCCCCTCGCGCAACCCGATGAGCCCGTTGTTGACGAGCACGTGCCACCACCCTAGGTCAGGTAAGCCTTCGCTTATTTCTACAAGACTGTAGAAGACGCTTACCTGTGTTTGTCAAGGCGGTGTGACGCAGCATTGCCGCAGGTCACAAAGTTGTGACGGTCATCATCGGGCGAAACGGATGTTCTCATCAGAACACCGGTGGATCTTCATCGTTCTCTCATCTGACACCGGCACCTTCGTGGCATGAAGGTCGTTCCGCTGCCGTCCATCGCCCTCATCGGCGCTGCGGCGATCGTGCTCGGCCTGGGTATCACGGCGCCGCTCGACCCGGTGGCGACCGTGATCAGCGACTACGGGTTGGCCGCACCGACCGCTGCCTACTACCTGCTTTCGATCGCCCTGCTCGTGCTCGGCGGTACGGCTGCGTTCTCCGGCTTGCCTCTGGGCGCCGAGTTCCGGCTCTGGCAGGCGGGTCTCGCACTGTGCGCGCTCTTCCCGACGAACAAGACAAGCGTCGACATCACGTTCACAGGTGAACTGCACAGGATCGGCGGGGGACTGGCGCTGGTGTGCCTGCCGCTGGCGAGCCGGCACGTGGCCCGAACCCTCGGCGCCGCACAGGTCGGTCCCTGGACGGCAACCGCGATCGCGGCATCCGTCCTCTTCGGGCTCGCACAGTTCGCATGGACACCGCTGATCGACGTGCGGGGCTTGCTCGAACGCATCGCGCTCGGCGCCCAGATCGGTCTGCTGCTGGTGATCGCCCACGCACCCCGACGGAGGCTTGCATGATCTTTCTCGCGACAGTTCTGGCCGTGGTGGCGGCATGCTGCTTCGCCGCTGCCGTCCACCTGCAGCACCGAACCGTGCGCTCGACCAAGGCGTCGCGGGTGATGTTCGACCCACGCTGGCTCGCCGGCGGTGCCCTCGCCGCGATGGGCGCCGGCCTGCACGTCGCCGCACTCACCCTCGCTCCGGTCACCGTCGTGCAGCCGATCGGCGTGCTCAGCCTCGTCGTCACCGCGTTCGTCACCAGGCGTGCCCGTCGGGCCGCGCTTGTCGTCGCCGCGGCCACGACCGGATTCGTGTTGCTGTCCGCCACCAACACGCCGCCGACAGCCGTCACGAACCTGCTGCTGGTGGACCTCATCGCGATCACCGCCGCGGCGCTCGGCCTCGCCGCTGGACGGGGACGGTGCCTGGTGTCGGCGTCAGCGGCCGCCGTGCTGTTCGGTCTGGGATCCACTCTCGTTCGAGCGGCATCGGTGACCGGCTCGCTGGCATTGGCCGCGCAAGCCGTCCTGCTGGTAGCCGTCGGAGCACTGCTCGTGCACCAGGCGTATGCGGCCGGTTCGACCGCGACGGTGATCGCGGCGACCACGGTGATCGACCCCATGACAGCGGTGCTGGCGGGATTCGGCGTGCTCGGCGAGGTCACTCCGCCGCTGATCGCGTCAGCGCAGGTCCTCGCCGGTCTCGTCGCAGCGGCTGGCGTTCTCGCTGTCGCGAGAGCAGGGGACGAGCGCGCGGAGCTGGGCATCCGTCAACCGGGCCCGTTGCGGGTGCTGATCGCGGCGGACACGTTCCCGCCCGACGTGAACGGCGCGGCGACGTTCGCGGCCCGGCTGGCCGCGGGCCTTGCCGAGCGGGACGTCGAGGTCCACGTCGTCTGCCCGTCGACCAGCCGCGTTTCCGGAGCCGATCTCTTCGGCGCTGTTCAGGTTCACCGCGTTACCTCGACGCGCACGCCGTTCCATCGCACCTTTCGCGTCTGCACACCGTGGCGCGTGAGGGCCGAGCTGCCGGCGATCCTCGCGGCCGCGGATCCGGACGTGGTGCACGTCCAAGCTCATTTCGGCGTCGGCCGGACGGTTCTGGCGATGGCGCGAGAGCGTGGTCTGCCGGTCGTCGCCACCAACCACTTCATGCCGGAGAACCTGCTCGCTCACAGCACGTTGCCCGGATGGTCCCAGCGCGCCATCACGGAACTGGGCTGGCGAGACGTCACTCGCGTGTACCGGGGCGCTACCGCTGTCACAGCGCCGACGCCACGCGCTGCTGAACTGCTGCAACGCAGGGGACTCGCCGTCCGCGCCGTGTCGTGCGGCATCGACCTCGGCCACTACGCCAGTCACCGCGAACCCCGCACTGGACCGATGGTTGTCACGTTCGTCGGACGACTCGACCGAGAGAAGAACGTCGACGACCTCATCCGGGCTGTGGCATCCACAAAGGACGTTCGCGCCGAGGTGGTGGGAGACGGCACCTGCCGGGCCGAATGGGAAGCCCTCGCGATCCGGCTGCGGGCGCCCGTCACCTTTCACGGTTACCTGTCCGACGACGAGATGCTTGCTGTCCTCCGCCGGGCAGACGTCTTCTGCATGCCCGGCACTGCCGAACTGCAGAGCATCGCGACCCTCGAAGCCATGGCCGCCGGACTTCCCGTCGTCGCGGCCAACGCCATGGCCCTGCCTCATCTCGTGCACCCCGGCGAGAACGGCGACCTCTACCCGCCCGGCGACATCGCCGCTCTCGCAGCCGCGCTGACCGCGCTGGCCGACCCCGAACTCCGAATCACCGCCGGCCGGGCCAGCCGCCGCATCGCCGGCGACCACGACCTGGCCCGCACCGTCGACACCTTCCACACCACCTATCAGGGCCTGACCGACATCGAGGAGAACAACCGTGTCCCAGCAGGAACCGCCGGAGAACCCCGCCACGGACAGCCGGCCTGAGGCCGTCGCCGACCAACCTCCACCTCCGCAGCCCGCGACAGAGCGCTCTCGTGGCCGAGCTGCCCGATTCGTTCGTCACCGCGCGACGCAACTCGTCGCGGTCGCGGTGCTCGCCGCGGTCCTCGGCGGTGGAGCGGGAGCGCTCGCGGCACACGAGGACGGCGAACCAGGAACCCATCGGGAACACCACCGTGGCGATCACGGCGATGGTGACGACCAAGAAAGCGATCATGAAGGTGACCACGAGGGTGGCGGCGGCCGTTAGGCCCGCAACCGTCTCCCTGATCGCGACAGCACTGTTCGCGATCCTGCTCGTACTGGTGCTGACCGCCTGGAGCCCGTTGATGACCGCGGACATCGCCGTCCTCAACGGGCTCCACGCCCACGCCCTGAAACATCCCGCCTTCGTCGCCACGATGAAGACCATCAGCAACGCGGGCTCAGCGCCCGTCTACACCGTGCTGTTCACCGGGATCACCGCCTGGCTCCTGTACCGCCGGCGATTCCGCCAGGCGACCTTCGTCGCCGTCGCGGAGATAGGCGGCGGGCTGCTGAACAGCTTGCTGAAGTTTCTCGTGCACCGTCCTCGCCCGCTGGTACTGGACCCGGTTGCGCAGGCCAGCGGGCTCAGCTTTCCCAGTGGACACGCCCAGTCCGCTGCCGTGGCCGCCACCGTGCTGCTCGTCGTGTTCGCCGGTGAACTCAACCGTGCGGGCCGGTTCGCGTCGTACTACCTCGCAGTGCTGGCGGTCGGGTTCGTCGGGTTCTCCCGAGTAGCGCTGTCCGTGCACTACGTCTCGGACGTGCTCGCCGGCTTCTGCGCGGGCATCGCCTGGGCAACCTGTGTCCTGATCCTCACTGACCGTGCGTGGGCCGGCCGATGAAGGTGCTGGTGATCGACGACGAGGCCGGATTCGCCGCCGCGCTGCGCGATGGGCTGGTGGCTGAAGGGCATGCAGTCGATCACGCGGGGAACGGCGTCGACGGCTTGTGGCTCGCTCGCGAGAACCCCTACGACGTCATTGTTCTCGATCTCATGCTGCCTGGCATAAACGGCTACGAGGTGTGCAAGTCGCTGCGAGCGGAGCAGAACTGGACGCCCGTCCTCATCCTGTCCGCGAAAAACGGTGAGTGGGACGAGGTGGACGGACTCGACGTCGGCGCCGACGACTACCTCACCAAACCGTTCTCCTACCCCGTCCTCCTGGCTCGGCTCCGAGGCTTGGCTCGCCGCAGGGCGACCCCTCGTCCTCCGGTGTTGATCGTCCAAACGAGCATGGGGGAGTTGCAGGTGGATCCTGCTGCGAGGAAGGTGCTCAGCGGCGGCGCCGAGATCGAACTCACCGCTCGTGAGCACGTCCTGCTCGAACTGCTGGTCCGGCGCGCGGGAACGGTGCTCAGCAAGACCGACATCCTCCAGCAGGTCTGGGACCTGCACTACGAGGGTGATCAGAACATCGTCGAGGTCTTCATCAGGCGGTTGCGGTCGAAGCTGGGACAGGATCTGATCGAGACAGTCCGCGGCCTCGGCTACCGGCTCGTCGGTGAGACCCGCGATGGGTAAGTGGACTCGCACCATGCGGACTCGAGCGACCGCGGCGGCGGTGGCCGTCGTGGGCATCGCCCTGATCTTCGGTGGAATCGTGCTGGTGATGGTCGTGCGCTCGAACCTGGTCACCAGCGTCCGGACGACGACCGAGGCACGGGCAGCTGCCATTGCCTCGAAGACCGCCGAAGAGGGCACCCCGACGCTGCCCGAGGATGAGCCGAAAGGCCAACTCGTTCAGGTACTCGATGCTCAGGGAGCAATCGCGGCCGTCAGCGCGAACGCCCGCGGCATGCCGCTTCTCTCCGGCATACTTCCGGGGTCGTCCGAGGAGATCAGCCTGGACGCGTCCGGCGAGCGGTTCCTGGCCGTCGTCGTGACCACCGACGTCGCTGAGCCCAAGTGGACGGTGATCGTGGTCCAGGACCTCGCTGAGCCCCTGACGGCGACCAGGCTTCTGATCGGCCTTCTGGTCGCGGGATTCCCCGCCTTGCTAGCCCTGGTCGGTATCACGACCTGGCTGGCCGTCGGCCGGGCACTCGCCCCTGTCGGGGCAATCACCGGGGAAGCCGATGCCATCACCGCCAACGAACTCCACCGGCGAGTCCCGGAACCGGACACCAACGACGAGATCGCAAAGCTCGCCCGCACGGTGAACACCATGCTGGACCGACTGCAGAAATCCAGCGACAGCCAGCGCCGTTTCGTGTCCGACGCGTCCCACGAACTGCGCACACCGGTCGCCACCATCCGCCACCGAACGGAGGTTGCTCGGGTTCATCCTGACCGCTGCACAGTGACCGACCTGGCTGACCCCGTTCATGACGAGGTGATCCGATTGCAGAGTCTCGTGGACGACCTGCTGTTGCTCGCCCGTGCCGACGAGTCGAACCTCGGCCTCCGCCATGTGGCGGTGGATCTGGACGATCTCGCCTTCGCTGAGGCACACCGCCTTCGCACCTCGACATCGCTGAGCATCAAGGTGGACACGGTGTCGGCAGGCCGGATTGCGGGTGACCCCGGGGCACTGGGGCGGGCCGTCCGCAACCTGGCCGACAACGCCGCGCGACACGCCAAGTCAACAGTCGCGTTCACGGTGGGGGAGAGTAGTTCCGAGGTGTGGTTGGAGGTGAACGACGACGGTCCGGGAATCCCTGCCGCACAACGTGATCGCGTGCTTGAGCGGTTCGTCCGCCTCGATGACGCACGTGCTCGTGACAGCGGCGGCAGCGGCCTCGGACTAGCCATCGTCACCGAGATCACGGCCGCACACCGCGGCGCCGTCACCATCTCGGATTCACCCTGGGGAGGCGCACGAATCCGACTCGGTTTCCCCGTGACGCCTGACCGCTGACCAGTGCGTTCAGCACCGGTTCAGCTTCGGCTCGAAAGCATGCGGGTTGTCGGCCGAACGAGCCGGCACCTGAAGGAGAAATCGATGAAGAAGCCCAGGTGGGTAGCTGCGGCCGCGCTGGCGGTGGTCTTGGTCGGTGGCGGCGCAGGTCTCGCGATCGCCAACACCGCGGGATCTGACGCGACCACGCCGTCAGTCGAACAGGCTGACCAGCCGGAAGGCCCCAACGACCAGCCGGACGGCGTGAACGACCAGCCGGAAGGGCCGAACGACCAGCCCGACACCGACAACGTGAAGTCCGGCAACTGACGAGGTCGGCATCGCGCGGTGAGCCTGCGGCCTGAGCGCCGCGGGCTCACCACTTTGGCGTGTGCTCCACAACGGAAATGAGTCCTGAGCGATTGCCGCCAGCCCCACGGCTCGACGTTGCTGGACGACTTCTGCCCGACGGGCGACTGATCAGTGCGCCGCTGCCGCTTGCGATCGCGACGTGCGGTGAAGCAAGTAGCTACGACAGTCCGGCGCCGACCACGACCGCTTTCACGACGCCCGTTGTGTCGAGTACCTCGTGCAACAGGTCGCGTGCTGTGAACACGGTACTCGCCCACAGTGTCCCAGCCGGAATCATCAACGATCCGAGGACCAGAGTGGGCCGATGGGGCGAGGGGTAGTTCGCGAGGACCACCGGCGCGACGTAGGCCCCCGCCGGCGAGGCCTACTGCGGAGCGGGCACAAGCCGACCCCGTACCGGCGGGATGTGAGTCTTTCAAGGCGTCGCGTGCGACCGGGACTGTCATGCCGCGTGCGCTGCGGTGGCAGCGGATCCTGACCGACAGGACCACGGCGAGCATCCGTCGGGATCGGAGTCGTCCGGATTGGTCGCGACGATCCGCAGCGACGTCGACGTTGCAGGTGGATCGAGGTCGACTTCGTCGAGGGGCTTGCAGGACCGGTGGAGGAAGTAGTGCCCGCGAAGTTCCTGTCCTTGTGAGCTGGCTCGGGGGTATCCGTTGCGGATCGCTTTGTCGAACTCGACGGCGTTCGACCATGCGTCAGGGTCGTGGTCGCGGATCCATCGCCAGCCCGCGTTGCCGTGGAACGGGCACCCGACGCACGCGGACTTCACGGTTGCCCGAATCCGTGCTCGGTGAGGTAGTCGACGCATCGTGCGCGGTCCCAGCCGAGGTCGATCAGCGGAAAGACGTTGCGTATGTAGCGCACGCCTGAGTCCTTCGCGCGGGCGAACTCATCGGTGCTGATGCCGATGGCCTGCTCGATGTAGGTTCCGCGCGGGACACGTCTGGGATGCGGGTAGCCGAGGAGTTCGCGGGCGGCCTTCTTCAGCGGTGAGATCTTGTATTCGTTGGTGCACTGCCTACGAGCCATGCCTTTGGTGCCGTCCGGGTTGCGCACGTGCAACGGCATTGACACGAAGCGGTGGGCCGGGTCGAGTGAGTCGTCGCGGATGTTGCCGGCGGACACGGTGCGCACCGGGATGTCGAACTTCTCTGCGTAGGAACGAAGCCGGCCGACGTTCGTGTACACCGCTGCTGGTTCCCAGCCGGTGTCGGCGAACAGGGCGACGTCGAATTTGGGGATCTCGCCGTGGCAGGCGAGCAGCAGCACGGTGGTGCTCTGAACGCCCGCGCCGAGTGAGAGACATCGGAGTGTGGGGGGAGTGTCGTGTGTGGACCATGGACTGGTCATGTTGTCTCCCTGCTGTTCGCCAGCCCGTCGGTGTGGTGGTCGTTGGCGAGGAGTGCCGCGAGGTCGGCTTGCAGTAGCCGGATGGCGTGGACGGCCTGTTGCGGGACGACTCCGTTGCCGAGTGCGCGGAGTTGCGCGGTCCGGGGCAGAGGGAGCGCGGTGACCCAACCGCGGGGGAGCCCCATGAGGTGTTCGACGAAGGGAGGGGCGAGTACGGGCTTGCCGTGCTGCCCGGGTTGGGTGGGGTGTGGCGCGGGCTCGCCGAGCAGGTGTTCCCACTGTTCGATGGCCGAGGCGTAGTCACCCCAGTTCATCGGGGCGCGTTGGGCTGCAATCCGACGTTCTGAGAGAGGAGTTGGAGGATCGCTGACGGCAACATGAGGTCGCCTTTCGAGCCGCGTTGAGCTGGGCAGCCCTTGGTCCCGTCGGTCGCGCGAGGGGTTGGCAAGAGGGACGGAGGGGTCTGCTCCAAGAGGCGGCATTGGTCGGTCAGGCTCGGCCCGCCGTCCTGTTTGAGGTGGGTGGAGGCGTTCGCGTCCGATGCTGTTGGTGTCGGTAGCAACCGCGCCGCGATGGACAACGGTGTACCCATCCCATTGCCGTTGATCTTGCGTGCTCGATGAGTCTCGCGCCGAGCTAGCCAGTGATCGAGGTCCTCGGCGTCGTTCGGGTTGGTCGCGGTCGGAGTGGGCAGGAGTTTCACGACCGCGTTGACCGCGTCGTGCAAGCTGACCTGGTGTCCAAGGGCTCGGCGCCGTGCCGGGTCGGCGGCGCCGCGGTTGTCGCCGTCGCGCGCTTGCGGAGTGGGCAGCATCAGCGGCTCGCGGCCAGGCGAGCAGGAACACCCGCTCCCGGCGGTGTGGCGCGCCGATCTCGGAGGCGCGGACGCTACGCCAGAGCGCGTCATACCCTGCTTCGGCCAGGTCGCCGAGTACGCGGTGAAGGCCGCCGTTGCGCCAGCGAAGCGCGGCGACGTTCTCCACGATGAGGAACGCTGGTCGTAGTACGCGAAGGCCCGCCACGATGTTGGTCCACAAGCCACTGCGCTCACCCTTCTCGATGCCGACCCGTTTGCCGGCGGCGGAGATGTCCTGGCAGGGGAACCCGGCGACGAGGACGTCGACAGGTTCCACCTCGGACCAGTTGATGGCGCGCAGGTCGCCGAGGTTCGGCACGCCGGGCATACGCACGGCGAGGATCTGCCGCACGTGCGGATCGGGGTCGGCGCACCACACGATGCGGCCGCCGCCGAGTGCGGCGAGCACTCCCAGGTCGAGCCCTCCGTAGCCGGTGCAGAGGGATCCGAGCGTCGGCTCGGTGTTCATGCTGCCCAGCCCGTGGAGGCATCGGCGTCGAGCGTGGTCGCGACTCGGCGCCCGCCAGTGAGTGGCGTGCGGAAGACGAGCACGTCCTCGTGCGCGATGAGGTGGAGGGGTAGTCCGGCCTCGCGCTGCTTGCGGAGGAAGTCGCGTTGGAAGAACGAACCTCGGGCGACGAAGTCGTGCTCAGCCACCCGCGCGAGCAGCGCGACGCATCGTTCGACGGGAACCAGGCCGGCGTTCCGCCCGCAGCTGAGGATCTGTGAGGGCAGGTCGATGAGCTCGGCGTGCTCGCGCCACGGCCGGACCGTGATGGCGATGTGCCCGCCAGGACGCATGAACTCGGTGAGCGCGGCGAGGATGCGGGTGAAGCCGCTGAGCAGGCGGTGGTGCCCGATGTTGGCGAGGTTGCCGCGGTCGAGCGTGCTGCCGTACTGGTGGAAGTACTTCTGGATGCCTTCGCCCGGTGCGACCGCGACTCGGCCGTGCGTCGATGGTCCGTACGGCGGAGACGTCACCACGAGCGCGGCTTGGCCGCGCAGTTCGGCGCGGAGCAACGTGGACAACTGGCGGGCGTCGCCGTGGAAGATCTGTCCGTCGTGGTCCACACCGTGCTCGGTCGCGAGAGCGAGGTTGCTCCTGGCGACGGTGACCCAGTGAGGCTCGTACTCGACACCTGCGGCGCGGCGTCCGAGATGGACGGCCTCGACGAGCGTCGTGCCGATGCCGCACATCGGGTCTAGTACGAGGTCGCCCGGTTTCGTGTAGTGCGCGATGGCGTAGCGCGCGACCTCGGGCAGCATCTTCGCGGGATGGGCGATCGATTCACGGGTGTAGCGGTTCTTGCGCTGGGCGGTGGGCGAGTGCTGGGCCGTCGACCACACGGACACCGGGAGTTCGCTGTTCATCGGATGACCCCCGCTTCGAGAACCGCGTGCGCTTGGGCATGGGCGACGTGGTCGTGCGGTTGGGCGAACACCAGCACGTCCGAGTGAATGCGGTGATGCGGTGCGGGGAGGCCGCGCATCGCAGATCGGTGTCGAGCTCGACGGAGTTCCCTCGCGCCGTGGTCTTCCAGGTCCACTTGGAACGCGCCTCCGCGAATCGGAGCGTGTACCGCGACGATGTGCTGCAGGTAGAGCAGGTCCGCGTGCTGGGCGCTGGTGACGAGCTGACCGGTGCGGTCGGTGAGTTCACCGCTGGACGAGGTGCTGTGAGTCAACGCGACGAAGATGCCGCCGACTCGAAGGAAGTGTGCAGCCGTGAGTACGACTTGGTCGGCGACGGCGGCGGTGATCTGTTGAGGAGGCGCGCTGGTGATGACCAGGTCGGCGCTCGCAGCCGATCCCGATTCCACATAGGACTCCGTGTTCGCGCGACGACCGAGGTTGTTCACGACTTCGGTCGCAGACGCGGCGGAGCTGGAGCTGGTCGGCCACGGCAGGGCGACGACTCGTTCGCGAGGACGGCTGAACGCGCGGACCACTTGTTGGACGAGGCGGACTGGCCACTCTTCGGCGAGCGGGACCGGTACGGGTCCGCAAGCCCACACGGTTGCCGGTGTCGGACTTGTCGTTGGCGAGGGCGAGCGCCTCGCCGGCCGGGCAGGGCTGACCCTGCTGACGTTGGGCGCGGTCGGGTACGGCCGTCGGCTGCCGGGGACGGAAGGCGGTCGAACTCCAGGACGCCGAGTCGTTCCGTCAGCGCCTTCGGAATCACGGGTTCGCGTCACGGATCCTCCAGGTGGTGATTGACACCCCTGAACTCCGAATGCGGATCCTGTTCGGGACGTGCGAATCTCCGGACGGCTCAGAGATCGGTGACCGATCGAGTACCGGACAGGTACCGCGCCACAAACCTGCTGGTAGTGGAGGTGTGGCCTGCGGGCTGCGTGCCGCTCATTCGCAGCTGCTGCGGCTCGCGTGAATGTGTTTGGTAAGGGCTATGTCATTGCCTGGTCAGAGTTCGGTCATGGTCGGCATGGCGCCCTGATGGAGCTGGATTTCCGCTTCGTCAGGAGTTCCGATGCTTTCCACAACCTGCCCAGGTATCACTGCCGACTCGATGCCGCTCGACGTCTTGCGTTCCGCTTTCGCGTGGCTCGTCACCGGTCCTCATCCGGTATCCGTCGACGGACGCCTGTTCGACGGCTTGCCCGATCGGCGGCTGCGGCTGGACGACGTCCGCGACCTCTTGTTGCGCCGTACATGCCCGCAGAGCGTCCGCGACGCCGTGTGGATCCACCTGGTTCGGCTCGCCAGGACCGAGGGTTCCACGTGGACGGTCGCGTGCGCCGGGATCGCCTTGCCGGCGCTCATCAACGTCGCATCGAAGCTGACCGCGCGGTTCGCCGACGATCCGCGCGACGTCCACAGCGCGGTTCTCACCGGCTTCCTCGCCGAACTCTCTACCGTCGACCTCAACCGTCCGCGCGTGATGGTGCGGTTGCGCTGGGCCGCCTACCGCTCCGGGCACGCGGCTCTTCGCGAAGCACTGGACACGCCGACTCCGTCTGCCAGCGCGATCGCTTCGGCATCTCCTGCTGTGCCGTGTGGCCATCCGGATCTCGTCCTCGCCCGTGCCGTCGAGGACGGTGCGATCTCGTCCACCGAAGCCGAACTCATCGGGCTGACCAGGCTGGAAAAGGTACCGCTCGCCGAAGTCGCCGAACAGCGCGGCGTGAGTTACGAGGCCACGAAGAAGGCCCGCCAACGAGCTGAGCGCCGCCTCGCCCTGTACCTGCGCGACGACGTCAGCGCGGTGTCCCCGAACACGTCCGGATCCGGAGTTCAGGGGTGCGAGAGGCGACCGATCGCCTCCGCGCACACCAGCTCGCACGAAGTGCCTGCGGCCTCGTCGAGCTCGACTCCGGGGGTGCCGCGATGCGCCTGATTCGTTCGTTCCGCAACAGCAGCCGGGTTCTGCTCCTCAGCGAGTTGCTCGTCGTCGTGCTGCTGCTCGCCACGTCAACCGCGTCCGCGCAACCAGTGCACGTGGTCGCGCTCGCGTCCACGTTGGACGAAGTACTCAACAACATCCGCAACTGGATCATCGGCATCGCCGCCGCCATCGCCACCGTGTGCTTCTCGATCGGCGGGCTGCGGCTCCTCGTCAACGGGTCGGAACCCGGCGAGGTCGACAAGGCGAAAGCGTCGTTCAAGGCAGGCGGTGTCGGCTTCGCCATCGCCATGCTCGCGCCGTTGCTCGTCGCGATCCTGAAGACCTTGGTCGGAGACCGGTGATGAACGCCGCCACAACCAAGCGGCGGATGGCGTGGGCGGTATTCGGCGCGCTGGCCGCGGTGCTCAGCCTCGGAACCACCTCGGCGGCTGGGGAGCCGCAACCGCCCAGTCCGACCACGACGACAACGAGTCCGCCGACGACCTCCGCGCCACGTCCGTCGACACCACCCGCTCCAGAGCCTGACGAGTGCGGGATCACCGACGTCGGCGCGTGCGTGGCAGAAGGCATCACGAGCTTCTTCTCGACGCTGGTGGTCGGTGCGCTCAACCCGCTGCTGCAGACAGTCGGCGAGACGTTGCTCGCCACACCTCGGCTGGACCAGGTCCCGCGCATCGCCGAGTTGTGGGAGTCCTCCCGCGGAATCGCCGTCGCGAGCTACGCCCTGCTCATCACGGTGGCCGGGTTGGTGCTCATGACGTACGAGACCCTGCAGACCCGCACGACGGTCCGCGAGATCGCGCCGCGCATCGTCGTCGGCTTCCTCGCCGCGAACCTGTCACTGCTTCTCGCGGGACGAGCTGTCGAGTTCGCCAACGCGTTGTCGTACGCACTCGTCGCCGGCGGAGTCGACCCGGCCGCAGCCGGTCAGCAACTCGCCGGGATGTTGGCGAACACCGTGACGAGCGCGGCGACCGGCGGCAGCATCTTCAACCTGCTCGTCAGCCTCGGCATCATCGTCCTGCTCGTGGCGTTGCTCGGGACCTACGCGGTGAGGGTCGCGGTGACCGCGTTGCTGCTCGCCGGTGCACCTCTTTGCCTGGTGCTGCACGGCCTGCCGCAGACCGACGGGATCGCGCGCTGGTGGTGGCGCGCGTTCGGTGGCGTGCTCGCTATCCAGATCGGACAGTCGCTGGTCCTGATCGTGGGCTTGCGCGTTCTGCTTTCCGACGGGGGCTTCACCATCATCGGTCCCGGTCAGGACAGCACGGTGAACCTCATCGTCACTGGCGCACTGCTCTGGATCCTGGTCAAGATCCCGAGTTGGGTCATGCAGCACGTCCAGCTCGGCGGGGGCCGCAGCTTCCTCGGTTCGTTGGTCCGCGGCTTCATCGCCTATAAGACCTTTGGCCTGATCCGTGGCGGCTCGTCTGGTGCCGCGTCGGGCGCCAGCGCTCGCGTGAGCCGCGCACCTGAGGGACCGCCAGACCCGTACTCGAACGTCAAGGCGACAGCGTCCGGTCAGTACATGTTGCCGTTGCCGGGCTTGAGACGACGACCCAAGCCCACGCCAGTGCCGTCGCCTCCTCAGACAGCAGGCACGCGGAAACCTCAGGGCCGACAGCTCGCTCTTCCCTTCGACAAGGGATGGCCTTCAGATCGGCCCGTGCTGACCCACAGCGGTCAGTACCGCCTCCCGATCGATGTTCCTCGTGAGGCGTCGAGCGATCCGATCCCGCCGAAGCCGGTACCCGTGCCTCGGCGGGATCAGGGCAAGCAGCTTGAGATCCCGTTCGATCCATATCGTGGAGTTCGTCCACAACGAAGCGGTCAGCACGTGCTTCCGCTCGATGTCGCGCGTGTCCCGAGGCCGCCGGCACCTCCTGTGCCCAAGCAACCTCGGCGGACCGCCGTCCGCGTGCACCAACCGGAACTCCCGTTCGACCCGTTCGCCCGGACTCGGCCACAACGTGATGGTCAGTACGCGTTGCCGCTGGAAGGTCTGACCCGAGTCGAACCTCCGTCGGCGCCGAAGCCGTCGCCATCTCCACGCAGGGCACGCTCGCGCCAGCTGAAGCTGCCGCTCGACCTGCCTGCACGTGCCACCGGGCCGACCAAGGACGGTGCGGCATGACACGACCCGTGCGGATACCCGCTGACGTCGACCGGCCCGACCGCGTCCTGTTCGGCTTGACCGGACGCCAGCTCACCATCGTCACGACGACCGGTCTGGCCCTCTACGTCGTGTGGGCGCTCACGCAGCGGTTCGTCCCGTTGCCGGCCTTCCTGGTTCTGGCGCTGCCGATCGCGACGTGTTCGGTCGTGCTCGCCCTCGGACAGCGCGACGGAGTCTCGTTGGACCGCCTGCTCTGGGCCGCATTGCGCCAGCGCCTGACACCACGAAGGCACGTCGCGGCGGAAGAGGACGGAATGGCGGCACCGGATTGGATTACCGCCAATGTGGAGCCCGGCGCCGACCGAGTGCACGCGTCGTCTCCGCTGCGACTGCCGGTAGAGGACGTCATGCCCACCGGAGTGGTGGACCTCGGCGCGGACGGCCTGGCGCTCGTCGCCGTGGCCAGCACCGTCAACTTCGCGCTCCGAACCCCGATGGAGCAACAGGCCGTCGTGGCGAGCTTCGGCAGGTACCTGCACTCGCTCACCGGGTCCGTGCAGGTGCTGGTTCGCGCGCATCGGCTCGACCTCACTGACCAGATCGCCGAGCTGCGGGACACTGCCGGCGCACTGCCGCACCCCGCACTCGAGCAGGCAGCTCGGGAGCACGCGGACTTCCTCGAACGCCTGGGCGCCGGATCAGAGCTGCTGCGCCGCCAGGTCCTGCTGGTGCTGCGCGAGCCGTTCGGGATCGCTCTGCAGACCAGAAGTGCGTTGCCGATGCTCGGTCGCCGCCGAGGACGGCAGGTGGGGGAGGGGACGCGCCGCGCTGCCGAATCGCGGTTGGTTCGGCGCCTGAACGACGCGATCGAACTCTTCGCGAGTGCGGGCGTCGTGATCACTCCGCTGGACGCTGGTCAGGCGACCGCGGTGCTCGCGGCGGCGTGCAATCCCGACACCCTGCTGCCGCCCTCGGCCGGACTCGCCAACGCCAGCGAGGTCATCACCACCGCGTCCGACTACGACTGGGAGCAGGCGCCATGATCAACGCGATTGTTCCGGACGCCATCTCGGTGGGCGCGAGGCACTTGGAGCTCGGCGACGAACGGGTGGCGAGCTTCGCCGTCACGGGCTTCCCTCGTGAGGTCTATCCCGGCTGGCTTTCCCCGCTGCTGAACTACCCCGGCCGGTTGGACGTCTCGCTGCACATCGACCCGGTCGATCCGGCGACGTCGGCCGCCCGCCTCAAGAAGCAACTAGCCCGGCTGGAGTCCGGACGCCGGCACGACGCCGAGCACGGACGGCTTCCGGACCCGCAAGCCGACATCGCTACCGCCGACGCGCACGACCTGTCCGATCGTGTGGCCCGAGGAGAGGGCAAGCTCTACCGAGTCGGCCTCTATCTCACCGTCCACGCCGGCGGCGAGCGCGAACTGGCCGACGAGGTCGCGGCGCTCCGGTCGTTGTGCGCGAGCCTGCTGCTCGACGCAAAGCACACGACCTACCGAAGCCTGCAGGGCTGGGTGTCCACGCTGCCGTTGGGCATGGACCTGATCGGGATGCGCCGGACCTTCGACACCAGCGCGTTGAGCGCCGCCTTCCCGTTCACGTCACCGGACCTGCCCGCGCCCGACCCGACGAGCGTCGCAGCCCCGTCGGGCGTGCTCTACGGCTACAACATCGGCTCGCAGGGCCTAGTGCACTGGGACCGCTTCGGTGCCGGGATGCACAACCACAACTCCGTGATCCTCGGCCGTTCCGGGGCGGGGAAGTCCTACCTGGTCAAGCTCGAACTGCTGAGGTCGCTCTACCGCGGTGTCGAGGTCGCGGTGATCGACCCCGAGGACGAGTACGTCCGGCTCGCTGCTGCGGTCGGCGGCGTGCAGGTGCGCCTCGGCGCCGACAACGTGCGCCTCAACCCGTTCGACCTGCCGGTCCACACCCGCGCAGACGGCCGCCGAGCCGCCCCGCGCGACGCGCTTCAGCGGCGTGCGCTTTTTCTGCACACCGTGATCGCAGTCCTCATAGGACGAGAACTCGATGCTGCCGAACGAGCGGTTCTCGACCAGGCGATCGCTGCGGCATACGAGTCGGTCGGCATCACCGCGGACTCCCGGACGTGGTCGCGGCCGGTTCCCACCTTGCGCACGCTGCGCGGCGTTCTCGACGGCTACGGGGACAAGGCGGCGACGGATCTGGCCGCGCAACTCGGGCCCTATGTCGACGGCGCGTTCAGCAAGCTTCTCGACGGCCAGACCACCACACATCCGGAAGGCCACCTGATCGTCTTCAGCCTTCGTGACCTGCCGGACGAGCTGAAGAGCGTCGGCACCGTGCTCACGCTGGACGCGGTGTGGCGGCGCATCACCAACCCGGCGATCCGCCGACCACGGCTCGTTGTCGTCGACGAGGCCTGGTGGCTAATCAAGGAGCCAGCGGGCGCCGCATTCCTCTTCAAGACCTCGAAGGTCGGCAGGAAGAACAACGCCGGCCTCACCGTGATCACTCAGGACGCGCTCGACGTCCTCGGGAACGAGATCGGTCAGGCCGTGGTGGCGAACGCCGAGACACAAATCCTGTTGAGGCAGGCTCCCCAAGCGATCGAGAAGCTCGCCCACCTCTTCCACCTCTCGGAAGGCGAGCAGGAGTTCCTGCTGTCCGCCGATCAAGGCCAGGGACTTCTCTCCGCCGGAACGCAGCGCGTCGCGTTCCAGAGCATCGCGTCTCCCGCCGAGCACGAGCTGATCACCACCAACCCGGCGGAGCTCACCGACGAACTCGGCGACGCGGAGGCGGCGTACGTCGACATCGACGACAACGAGGCGGCGTGATGAAGAACAGCTGGATCGACGACTACCTGACCGACCCAGGTTCAGGAATCGGTGACTTCCTCTCCGCCGCTCAAGACTGGATCGTCGCCTCCGGACCCGCAGTCGCGCCCGCGGCGGCGATCGGTGTCGGCGTTGTGTTCGCCGCTCGCCACGCCTGGCATCGCCGCTGCCACACGCGCCTCACCGCCGATGCTCGGATGGTCACCGTCCTGGTGCCGCCACAGCCGGATGCGACGGGCGGCGCGGCGCTCTGGTCGCACCTGGTCGGGCTTCTCCGCCCGGCTTGGCACCGCGCCCTCACCGGGCAACCGCACCTGGCCTTCGAGTTCACGTTCTCCCAGGCAGGAGTCGGGATTCGGTTGTGGGTGCCCGGTGCGATCCCGCCGGGCCTCGTGGAACGCGCCGTTGAGGCGGCATGGCCGGGCGCCCACACGACAACGACGGTGGCCGCACCACCTCTTCCCCTTGCCGATTCCAGCGAGCGGCTGCTGGCCGCGGGAGGCGAGCTGCGCCTCGCCCGTGAAGAGGCACTGCCCCTGCGCGTCGAGTTCGCCGCCGACCCTCTTCGAGGACTGCTCGGCGCCCCGGTCGGTCTGGGGCACAACGAGCACGCGTGTGTGCAGGTCCTGGCTCGCCCGGCCACAGGGCGTCGCCTGGCACGGGGACGACGTGCGAGCCGCAGCAGCACGAACCTCGCCGGGCACCTGCTCGACCTGCTCACGCCGGCGTTGAGAACTTCGCGGCGAGGATCCGGCAGCCGGACGCACCACGTCGCCCCGGAATACCGGCTCGAAATGTCGAGCCAGCACCGCGCGTCCGTGAACAAGCAGCGCAGCAGCCAGTTCGAGGTCGTCGTTCGGTACGGCGTCTCGACGCTGCTCGACGCCGATTCCTCGGAAGCGGACGTGCGTCGCGCAAGAGCTGCGATCCGAGGACGAGCCCATGCCCTGGCGACGACGTTCGCCACCTACACCGAGCACAACCACTTCACCCGCAAGCGGCTTCGTCGGCCGGTCGGCGCCCTCGCCGAACGCCGACTCGGTCGTGGAGACCTGCTGTCGGTTCCCGAACTGGCTGCCATCGCGCACCTGCCGACCGACGACACCCTCCCAGGCATTCAGCGGGCCGGTGCCCGAGCGATCGCTCCACCACCCGGGATCCCGGCGGTTGGCGAGGACATCAAGCCGCTCGGGCTCACCGACAGCGGACACAGCAGACCGGTAGGGCTCCGGGTGGCCGACGCGCGCCACCACATGCACGTCATCGGCGCCACAGGCTCCGGCAAGTCCACGTTGCTCGCTCAGCTCGTGCTCGCCGACGCAGAAGCAGGCCGTGCCGCGGTCGTGATCGACCCCAAGGGCGACCTCGTCACCGACCTCCTGTCCCGGTTGCCGGCCTCGGCCGCGGACAGAGTGATCGTCTTCGACGCGGACTCGCGGACCCGGCCGCCCTGCCTCAACCCGCTCGACGGAGGCGACCCGGACCTCGCCGTCGACAACCTCGTCTCGATCTTCCGCCGCGTGTACTCGGCGTTCTGGGGACCGCGCACCGACGACGTCATGCGCGCAGCCTGCCTCACACTCCGGCTGACGGACGGCGTTGCGACCCTCGCCGACGTCCCGAAATTGCTCGCCGACCCCGCCTACCGAGCCCGGACCACCGCCGGCGTCACCGATCCGGTCCTGCGTGGGTTCTGGAGCTGGTACGACGATCTCAGCGACGCGAGCCGTTCGCAGGTCATCGCCCCGCTGATGAACAAGCTCCGCGCCTTCCTGCTGCGCAGGTTCGTGCGCGACACCGTTGCGGCTGGCCGGTCCACGGTGGACATGAAGGAAGTACTCGACAACGGCGGAATCTGCCTCGTCCGCATCCCGAAGGGCTCACTCGGCGACGAGACCGCGAGGCTCGTCGGCTCGATCGTGGTGGCCAACGTGTGGCAGGTCATCACCGCCCGCGCTCGAACGCCACAACGCGACCGCAAGGACGCGTGTTTGATCCTCGACGAGTTCCACAACTTCCTGAACCTGCCGTACTCGGTCGACGACATGCTCCCGGAAGCGAGAGCGCTCCGGCTCTCGCTCGTGCTGGCACACCAGAACGACTCGCAGCTTCCGCGTGAGATGCAGGAAAGCATCTCGGCGAACGCCCGCAACAAGTTCTTCTTCAACGTCAGTCCCGAAGACGCGCACCACCTCTCCCGGCACACCGCACCGAGGATCTCCGCTCACGACCTGTCGCACTACGACGCCTTCCACGCGGCGGTGCGACTCGTCGTCCACGGCGCTGAGACCGAGCCCTTCACCGTGGTGACCGAGCCGCTTCCTCCCGCTGTGCCAGGACGAAGCCGCCTTCTTCGAGCGGCCGCGCGCAACAACCAGCGAATCCAGCCCAAGAGGGTCCACACGCGACCCAGCGACCGGATCGCACCCAGTCGGGCTGCGGACCCACGACGTGGCAACACGACCAGCTGAGCAGGGGAGTACGTATGCTCGCCGCACCCACTCCACAACGGCACCACCGCGCGCCCAAGTCGGCTCGACCGTCACCTCGCGTCGCGAACTCCGCCGTCCACCAGGCCGTGTTGTCGACCAGGCTCACTCCTCGAGACCGCTGGATCATCAGCATGCTCTGGGAGCACCGCGTGCTCACCTCCGAACAGATCACCTCGGTGGCCTTCCCGTCCTACCGCTCCGGACGGCAGCGCCTGCGGGAGCTGTACCTCTGGGGCGTGATCGATCGGTTCCAGCCGTTCACGCCGGTGGGAAGCGCACCCATGCACTACGTCCTCGCGCCCGCCGGCGCCGCGGCATTGGCCTCGCAGCACGGCCTCGAGGTGAAGGATCTCGGGTACCGGCACGACCGCGCCGTCGGCATCGCCCACAGCCTGCGACTTGCTCACACCGTGGGCGTCAACGAGTGGTTCGTCGGTCTCATCGGAGATGCCCTGCGCTTGGGAGAGTTCGCGGTCGACGCGTGGTGGTCCGAAGTTCGCTGCACGAGGCTCTTCGGGGACCTCACCCGGCCGGATGGCTACGGGCGACTAGTCCGCGGCGCCGTGCACACCGAGTTCTTCCTTGAGTTCGACCTCGGCACCGAACCCCTGACCAAGGTGGTCGGCAAGCTCGTGGGCTACAGCGCCCTCGCGGAGAGCACCGGCATCTCAACCCCGCTGCTCTTCTGGTTCCCGATCGCGCGCCGCGAAGCCAATGCTCGCAAGCAACTCCTGGCGGCGTGGCGAGGGCTGGACAACCCCGACGCCGTGCCGGTGAGCACTGCGGCCGCCAACCTTCTCGATCCCAGCGACGAACCGAGTCCCGCGAACGCGGTCTGGCTCTCGCTCGACAACCGCTCGGCACGGCGCTCGGCTCTTCACGATGTGCTCCCGATGTGCCCGCAGTCTGCCGCGTCCTCGTCCGATTCGCCGACCGTGTTGCCTCCACCGGATCCGATGCCGCCTCCCGCGTCGCGGCCTGGCGGTGGTTCGCGGTGATGACGAAGCTCGGAGCTGCAGTCGGCGCGGTCCTTCTCGTTGCAGTGCTGGCAGCAGCAGGTGTCGTGAATGCGGTGTCCTCCTTGTTCGGCTCCTCACCGTCAGGGCACGTGAATTGCGCGAAGCCGATCGAGGACGTGCCACCGGCGTTCTGCGCGCTGTACGTGGCGGCGTCGCGGGTGTGCCGTGGGCTGGACTGGAGCATCCTCGCGGCCATCGGCAAGATCGAGACCGATCACGGCCGACTCGACGCTCCCGGCGTGACCAGCGGCGAGAACTTCGCCGGCGCGGGCGGGCCGATGCAGTTCCTCGCGCCGACCTTCGAAGGCGTGCTCGGCCGTCACACGCTCCCGCCTGGAGGTGCCACGCCGCCTTCGCGCTACAACCCACACGACGCGGTTCACGCCGCAGCCTTCTACCTGTGCGACTCGGGTGCGCCACAGGACCTCTACAAGGCGGTCTTCGCTTACAACCACGCCGATTGGTACGTCCGTGACGTGCTGGCCCAAGCTCGGAAGTACACCGAGGCAGCCTCTCGCGGTACCGGGAACTGCACCGAGATCCGTGCGGCCACGCCGGCCGCGCGCATGGCCATCGAGTTCGCGTGCGCGCAGCTGGGCTCCGCGTATGTGTGGGGCGGAGACGGGGCGGCAGAGGGCGGGTTTGACTGCAGCGGTCTCACCAAAGAGGCGTATCGCTCTGCTGGCGTTGAGTTGCCCCGCACTGCGCACACGCAGCACGATGCCGGACCGCTGGTGGCAGCCGGGGAACCGCTCGTACCGGGCGATCTGGTGTTCTACGGGACACCGAGGGACATCCATCACGTGGGGCTGTACATCGGGTCAGGGCAGATGATCCACGCGCCCACCTTCGGGCAGGTCGTGCAGATCGGACCCTATCGCTGGAACGGCGACGACTACTTCGGGGCGACGCGTCCACAACTTCGTGCAGTGACTTCGTGAAGATGCGACCAACTAGTTCCCGGTGCTGGGCGGTTCGTGCAGGGGCGTGTACCGCAGCGTCCTCCAGATGCCGGGGAAGTCCGGAAGCGAAATCGGTTCGGCTGCGGTATCAGGCGCCCACCCTGACGGCCAGATGCTCGAACCGCCGTCCTCCATCCTTGCGACAGCGTTGAGCAGCCTGGCCGCGCCGCCGAAGTCGACAGGTCCTTCGGCAAAGGTGGTGTCTTGGAAGTCAACGTCGGCAAAGAACGCCACGGCACCGAACCAGGCCGCCCCGAGCTGGGCGTCGTTGAACCTGGCCGGGCGATCGAACCTGGCGCCGTCGAAGCGCGCTTCTAGAACGAATCGGGACTTCTCGAAGCTGGCGTGACCGATGAACCACGCCTTGAACAACTGAGAGTCGCGGTGGAACTGAGCTTGCTCGAAGATCGCCCGCGATGTGAACTGGGCTCGTATGAACTTCGTCCTACCAGCGAAGATCGCGCCAGTGAAGTCGGCTTCGCCGATGAAGGTCGCGTCCGTGAACGTCGCATCGCGCAACGAACAGCCGGCGAGGCTGAAATCGATCAACGTGGCGCCGGTGAGGTCCAGGTCGATGTTCGCCCAATGCTTGGTGTCGTCTCCGGGAGTCAAGATCAGGTGTTCGAGCAGAAGCTGCTGCGCAGCCAGACGTACGTTGAGCTCCTGATGTTGCGCATCGCCATCCGCGGACGACGGTGGACCAGGGCGGACCGATGGCGTGCGATGCACGTCCGTGTCCAGTGTCGTTGGTTTCGGGCGGGGTGGAGGGGTGAACGGCATGCGCAGGTATCCGCAAATCACGTTGACCACCGTTTGCCGTTGAGTCTCGTCGGACTGCGCAAGCCGATCGAGCGCATACAGTCCTCCGAGTCTGACGGGCGCCTTGTCAGAGTCGAGCTGTTCAACCGCCTTGGTATACAGCTCGGTGATTCGGCGTTGCCGAGCGTCCTCCTTGGCGTCGGCCGCTACGTCCACCGCGTGCGAGTGTTGGAACTCCTGAGTACGCTGCCGGCGTGCGGCGAGGTAGAGTGCACCGATTCCCCCGAGCATGACCGCGACGCTGGCAGTGGTCTTGAAGACCTCGATATGCGCAGACGTCTTCTGGGCCCCGCTCACCGGTGCGGTGCCGATCCAGAACCACATGGCGCCGAACACGACAGCGAGGATCAGAAAGCCGACAACAGCGGCTATGACCAGCCGACCGTTGGACAACGGCTGTTCCTTCCGTGCCTGTGCGGCAGGGGCGACTGGAGCAGAAGGTGGCGCTATCGCGCGTGCGGAGTCGACCATGCCTATACGTCGCGCGTCAGCCGGTGAGTGCTACACCGTTGTCCGATCGATCCCTCCGGTCAGTGGGCGCTCCTGCGGATGTGTTCTAGCGAATGCGTCAAGCAGTCCACATGAGACAGAGATTCTTCTAGTGGCCGCTTGACTTCTCGTGTTGAAGGAAGCGTTCATAGTCCTGTAGCCGATTCAAGCGGTAGCGCGCCGCAGGCTAACTGTAAGCCCTGGCCAGGGCATGACCACGAATCCAGTGCCAAGAAGTGGAGACCGTCATGCCCAGCAAGAACCGCACCAAGTCGACAGCCAAGATCGAGAACGACGTCGCCGCAGCTCCTGAAACGGCCGCGAGCAAGCTGCAGGCGGCGCTGGTCGCCGTGCCCGGTTCCACGGCCGCTGATCTGGCCGCCAGCATCGGGATCAACAAATCCACCGCCGGGAAGATTCTGGCGCGCTGGGAAGCAGATGGGACCGCAGTACGCACGGCAGGTGGGCTGGTTGATGGCCGTCGCCTAGGTGATCTGTGGTCGGCTGTCGCTCCGGACGTCGCGGAGCCGGACGCGGTCACGGATCCTGAGCCGGTCGAAGCCGTTGCTCCGGTGCGCGTGCCGTCGGACCCGCTGCCGGAAGGGCGGCTGAAGCCCGGTGCGCTGAGGGGGTTGACGGAGGACTACCTCCGCGCGCATCCAGACGAAGCGTTCGGGCCGACGCACATCGGCAGGGCCCTCGGACGTTCTCAGGGCGCTGTGAACAACGCGCTGGAAGCGTTGACGTCGGCTGGAACCGTGGTGAAGACGAAGGAAGCGCCGAAGCGGTTCGCGATCGCGGCCACCGCCACGAAGTAGCTAGATCGATCTGAGCTGATGCCGTTGCCGGGCCTGCGGGTTCGGCAACGGCTTGCTTGGTTGAACGGCAAGCGAGCAAGCCAACGAGAAGAAGACCGACCGGCGACTCCGCGTCGTCGGTCGGGTGGAGCTTGGGGGCTGGAGAGCTAGCTCATGGCCGGATCACCACCTGCGGTCTGAGCCGCTTGGCACTTGCCGTCGCACGGGACGTCGCACTCGCTGATCAGCAGGGGGCAGTCGTACCGGTGTGCCTTGGTGAGCAGCACGCTGCCGTCCTGCCGGTCGATCGCGCGGAACGGGCCTCCGTTGGCCTTCGCCCACCTCACGTCGTCGGGCGTGATCACGTGTTCGCCCGTGCTGCCGTACGCCATGGCGAGCATCGCGCCGATCACGTCCAGGACGTGATCAGGAATGGCGATCGCCTTGACGAGGATGTCCTGGACGCGCTGCATCAGGTTGTCCGCGAGCGGTTCGAGTTCGGACTTGACGTTGATGTGCTTGAACGGCGTGGCCGTGCGATCGAACCAGCACTCCGGGTGGTGCGTGACGAGAGGCGTCCACGCCATGTCGGCGCTGAGGACCTCGGCCGCGGCGAAGCACGGCTCCACCTCGACCTCTCGATGTACTCGCACTCGGACAGTGTGCGGCCCCAGGTGCACGATGCGCTTCAGCGTGTAGTGGCCCTCGGTCGCGTAGATGATTTCGTCGACGACGGTGGGAGTGAACTGCATGTTCATAGCTACCTCCGGTTGTTGGTTAATGTGAAATGAACGTCCACAGGAGACGGTGCGGGATCAGTCGGTTGCTCGTGCCTCCTTCGGCTTCACGCGCAGCACGGTGGCGGCCGCCTCTGAAAGTTCGCGAGTGGGGACGTCTGGGTCGTAACCGACCCTCGACAGGCGCGCCCTGATGGCGGAGGGGGACCGTTGCAATCGTTCAGCGAGATCGTTGATGCGCTGAACCGCGCCTCGGTCACCGGGCTGCAGCCAGACATTCCGCAGTTCGTCGTCCAGGGCCGTGGTCCACGGTTGGGTGGCGTTCGCGTGTCGGGTCGTCGGTCGGACCTGCAGCCGCGTGTGAGCGTTGAGCACGCGGGCGAGGAGCTTGCCGACTGTGGTGCCGCCGACGACCGGCAGGCGAAGGCGTCCGTCGGCGACGACCTGACCCGACTCGGTCGTTCCGGTCAGGTCCAGCACCAGGGACTCCTCGGAATCCACGGTTGCGGACAGTCTGTAGTTGATGTCGTTGAGCTGAATCTCGTTGTGAAAGCTGGACGTCATGTCACGTCTCCTGCATGTCGGTCTTTGTGGTCGGAAGGGGGCTTACGCCGGCGAGTCCGCGTTCTTCATGACCAGGAAGATCGCGTCACCGTCACGTGTGAGCTCGACGGGCTCGTCGCCGAAGACCAGGTGTTCGCCGTCAGGCCCGAGAGCCCGCCAACCTGTTTGGCGGATCCGATCGGTGCAGTAGTAACTCCCGACGAGGACGCCGTCGCGGGTGACGGTTCCGTAGAGGACCTGTTGGGCGTCGGCTGGATCGACAACGACAGAGGTCACCTCGAAGTCTTTCTCACGGAAGCGACGTACAACGATCTCCAAGTTGGTGTGAGAGGGCATCACGAGTTCTCCTTCAGATGGGAAGTGCGAGCGCGCAGTCCGGCTCATGAAGCGACGCCTCCCGTGCCTCGACAGCTGGAACCACGTCCGTGTCCGGGTCGAGGTAGTCGCCGAAATCGGCGAGACACGCGATGCGCACGACGGGGACCTCGGCGCCACAGCCGGGGCACCGGTCCAGGACGAACCAGCTCTCGCCAGGACTGGTGAAGTCGGTCAGCAGTCGCCACCGTTGAGCGGTCACGGGGTCTGTGACCGTGATCAGGTCACCGGGCACGTTCCCGCTACGCGTTCGGTACCGGCGGTGCGGATCGTCCGTGACCGTGACGCTGTCGGCAGGCACCTGCAACGCAGCAGCAACAGTTCGTGCGACACGGGCGCGGCGTGCCCATCGACTCCACTGGTCTGCGGAATCCAGGCGGTGGGAGAACTCGGCGGTGTGCATGGCGCGAAGGGTTCTCGCGACGCGAGTGGCTCTGTCAGCAAGCCCGAGTGTGTGCTCCTTCACGGCCGTGTGGTCGTTGGTGTGCATGGGAAAGCACCTCCTGCGGTTTGTTGATTTCAGTCAGCGGACGACGGCCTTCAGCGCTTTGGTGGCGGCGCGCCCGATGGCTTGAGCGGTTGCGGTGGGATCGGCGAGCTGGTGCACGGTGACCCCGTCGAAGGGGGTGTCGGACGGGTGGCTGGTCAGCCACAGGACCGCGCAACCTGAGGCCCGCAGTCGAGCCACGCGCTTCTGACCCATATCGCGTTCGCTGTCGTTGAAGCGTCCGTCGGACACGATGACCAGCAACCGAGCGGCGCCAGGGCGTGAGAGCCCAAGAGCACCGTCGAGGGAGTCGATAGCGCGGGTCACCCGTTCCTCGAAGTCCTTGGCCCTGAACTCGGTAACCTCGGTGGGCGCCACGCCGGGACGGGTGATCGGCTGGACGCGCGTACCGAAGATCACTGTCGCTGTTTCAGTGGGAACGGTTGTGTGGCGTCCAGCGTGGGCGAGAATCCATGCTGTCGATGCGACCGGGCCGCGAAGGAAGCACATCGATCCTGATACGTCGCAAGCGATTCCAAGCCTCAGCGGAGGCGTGGTCACGTTCACGCGAGTGGTGCGGGTGAACGGTTCGGCCGTGGGCACCGCGCCTGCCGCACGTTGAGCGTCAGCGGCGAGCGCGCCGCGCATCCGAAGTCGTCCGGGAGGAATCGGGGACGTCGACTTCACTGCGACTCGTTCCGGCGTACCTGCTGTGGACAGCGCTCGTGCCAGCGTCCGAGCCGCATTGCGTTCGGCCGTAGTCGGTTTGCGAGTGCCCGCGATGGTCGTTGTCTTGTGGTCAGAAGAGGGACGACGGTCCGAGAACACGGATCGTGCAATCTTTTCAACGGCACCGCTAGCCGCCTTTTCAGCTGCTTTCGCCGCAGCCGCCGTGACTGCTGGATCCGCTGGCGGGGCTTCGCGCGCTACCGCGCTTGCGACCTCGGACAGTGCGCGGCTGATCGCTTCGGACAAGGGTGACGGCGAGCCGCCCGCCTCGCCTCGCTCGTCAGATTCGCGGGTATCGCTGTCAGGTTCGGCTCCGACGGTCTCACACCAGCGCTTCCCGACATCGATCATCGTGTCGGCGTCATCGTCGGCTGCGGCGAGGGCCTCTTGCCACAACGTGCGAAGTTCGGTGAGCGTGTGGGTTCCGAGAACTTCCTCGATGATGTTGGCTACCGGTTCGGCTTCATCGGGGGTGAGAATGCCGCCGTCGACTCGTGCCAACACCAGTGCCGCTGCACGGGCAGCTGATCCTCTGGTCATCGTCGCGCCACCGGCGAAGTCAGCCAGAACAAGGCTCGTTGCCGACGCGCGCAACCAGTGCCGGTCGTCGGGACGGCGGCGGATGTGCGCCGACTCCATTCGCGACTCTTCCAGCTGCATCGCGGCATCCGCCACAGCGGGTGAGACATCGTCGGGCAGTTCCCACACGCTGTGTTTCGCGTGTGCGCACTCGTGGGTCAGCAGTCCCCACGTGACGGGGTAGCGCGCACGATCCGACAGGTTCGCCGGATCAACGGTGGCGGGGTCCACTTCCAACTGATCACCGTCGACTTCGATGACCGCGCGGGCGGGGTAGAAACATGCTGGGGCACCGCCGCCCGCACCGGGCGCGATGGTGACCAGCAGGTCATCCCTGTCAGCGATCACTGGTACTTCGTCCGCCAGTGCGGCGGACAACGTGAGCCAATCCTGGCGCGCGGGGAAGATGGCGGCACCCGTGACGTCTGGATCAGCTACCAGGTGTGCGGTCATGGCGATGTCCTTTCCGGATGGTCGCGCTAGATGCGGGTACCGAGTGCCAGAGGCTTGACCGTGGTGCCGAACGAGTCGCGGACGGCGGCGGCAACGGTGCTGCGGTCTTCCTCGGGCGCGATGCCGACCAGGTTTCCGGCTGCGGCTTCGGGGCCGAGCACGCCCGCGATCTTCTGGAACGCGATCAGCTCACGCAGCTGCGGCGCCCAACCGATCTCGCCCTTCGCCTGACGGGTGGCCAGGTTGCGCGCGACCTTGACGGCTCGTTTGTCGATCTTGAGTTGCGTGGCGAGGTCGTAGTCGGTGGACACCTGGATCTGTGCGGAGAACCGGGACGACAGGGCGTCGGTGAGGATCGCGCCATGCACTCCGGGGTTGTGTCCGGCGACCACGTAGAACCCGTCAGCGGCATCGACGACTTCACCGCCGTTCGCCTTGACCACGATCTGACGGCGTCCGTCCATGGCGGGGTAGACCACGGCCAGCACGGTGGGCGGAATCAGCGTGGCGTCATCGATGAACAGCGGCACACCCGCGCGCATTGCCCGTACCAACGGGCCGTGCACGAACACGTAGCGGCCGTCATCGGTCTGCGTGTACTCGCCGACGAAGTCGGCGACCGTGGTGTCGCCATCGCCCTGAACCGTGATCAGGTCAGGAAACGCGGCTTCGACCACCGACGTCTTCCCGGTCCCAGGCGGCCCGTACATCAGTGCGGCGACCCCGGCCTCGCGCAACCGGTGCAGCGCGGTCACATCGGGCATGCCGGAGAGCAACCGGGGGTGGTAGGTCAGGCCGTTCGGACGTGTCACCGGTCCGGTGACCACGGCCGTCACCGCAGGTTTCGGCGTAGGGGGTTCGGGAACTGCGGCGGGTGCGGGTGACTTCGTTCGTCGGGCGGGTGTCGGGGCAGGGGTGATGGCGGTCGCTGCTACAACGGCGGTGGTGGCGGTGGCGCGGTAGGTCAGGGGCGCGGTCATGACGACTTCGGCGGCACCGCATTCGGCAAGTACTTTCAACGCGTTGCCGACCGCGCCCGATGATCGGCCGCCGAGTTTGGCGGCTACCACGCGCGGGGTCATGCCGGTGCCGGAGTCGTCTGCCAGCACACGCGCGACCATCGCGCGAAGTTCGCCGCTGCGCAGACGGGTTGCCGTTCCCGTCGTGGGGGTGCTGGTCGTGGCAGGCGTGGTCATCGCGGTTCCCTTTCAGTGCGGTTGCAGGTGGTCAGGCGGCCGCGATGGGCGACTCGACGTCGTACGCGTTCTGGTGGGTTTCTGCCGCGATGTCCGCCGATTCCGGGGTGTGTTCGTGTTCGACCCATCCGCAGTAGCAGTACGCGGTAACCGTGCCGTCGATTTCGGTGATGGTGTCGGCGTAACACATGATTGGCCCCGTTCTGCAGACATGGCTCGCGCCAGGTGTGGTATTCGGTGCGATTTCCGGTTTTCCGGCCTGAATTAAATATAACTCCGCCGCGCGCGAATCGCCAGTGTATTCGGGGACTTTTTCAAGACTCTTTTCGGAAAATGCAGGTTGCGCGTTGTGGTGACAATTGAATTGAAATTGCATTTGCGGCCGCGTTCGGCTTGCGTCGTTGGGGCGGGTGGCGGGCTGGCCGGCGGGCGGTCAGGCCTCGCTATAGGAAGTTATATGAGTTGGGGAGGGCGGAGGGGCTGAAGGTGAGGCTGTTTGACCAGGTCTGCACCGGTTGCTGGGGGATGCGGGCACGTCAGCGCGCCGTTTCGATCTACCGCTTGGGGTCAAGCGAGTCTGGGACATCAGGTGATCCCGCTGTGGTCATCCTGCCGCGCCCTGGGTGTGCGTGTGGCGGATCAGGTCTGGAGGTGTCCTGCGTATGAACCTCCGGGTGAACCACGGAGTGATTCCCCTCTGGTGGCTGGTTTGGGCGATCATGGCAAAATGCACGGTAGCATTGAGTTGGATGATTGATGAAGCTCAATGAAAAGGTTCTTTTGTGTAGTTCGAGAATATTTTAGGCTCTTATGGCGGCAAGGGTTGGTCTTTGGTGTGATGCCGCGGAAGGCTGGCTGCCAGCCACTTCACCTCTGGTGATGGCTTGTCGTCGATCTCCGCGAGCTTCCTGGTGAGCAGAGCGAGGGTGCGTGGAATGGCCTCAGGCCGACCAAGACGGCCCTGGAGTCGCATGATGTCCCGGTATAGCAGCTCGTTGTGCGGATCGAAGGCTCGTGCGAGCTCCAGCAGTTCCAGGGTCTGTTCGGGATCGTCGTCGCGTAGCGCGTGTGCGAGCGCGGCCGCCGCGTCGATGACATCGCGTCGGACTGCTTCGCGCACTGGTTCGACCCACTCGCTCTCGACTCCCTCAGCGAGCGGACCAGTGTAGAGATTGACGACTTCGCGGTACGCGTCTGTCCGCTCCTGCGCGGTGCTGGCCGCGCGACGTGCCGTGATCGCGTTGTCCAGACGCCAGTAGTCGACCTCGACGACGTCTGGGTTGAGGCGGTAGCGACCGCCTCCGGCGATCGTGATGTCCGTGATCGTTCCTCCAGTCGCTTTGGTGATGGCGTTCCGCAGTCGTGAAAGTGCGGTGTTGAGGGCGTTGTTCGTCTTGTCCGTCGTGTTCGCGGGCCAGAGTGCATTGACGAGCGCCTCGCGGGTTGCGCCATCGGGATGGACGGCGAGAAACGCGACGAGTTCGCGCAACCGCGGCTGAACTGCGTTGGTGATGTCGTGTTCGGAGTCAGGCCAACACAGGGCGAGTGCGCCGAGCAGCCGGAGTTGCAGCGGCAGACGGTCCTTTGGTGCGACGTTCGCGCTGATCTCGAGCGCGGCGGCGGCCGCTTCGGGCTGGGGAACGGGTTCGGCTCGCCGGAACAACGCGAGAAGGTCGCGCGCATCGTTGTCACCGAGGTGGAAGAGCTTGACGCCGACGAGGTTGTGGCCAGCTCCGGGACTTCCCGACGAAACGGTGCCATCAGCTCGGACGTAGAGCGTGACGCCGCGCGTCCACTGCCCTAGAAAGACGCCGGCGAGCCGCCGCGAGGACTCGGGATCAAGGGCGGCTTCGAGCTGTCGCCGCGTCTCGGCGCTGAGGTGAGCCACGAGGACGGTCGGAGGAGCTTGCTCGGCTAGCTCTTGGCAACTGGAAACGACCTGCAACGAGGACGGGGGCTCGCCGACCGCGCCTTCTCCGAGAAGTGACGCCAGGTCTCCAGCCGTGATCGCAACGGTTCGGCGTGTCAACGCCGTCAGGAGCAGTGCGCGTGCTGCTGCAGCCGCGCCGGGACCGACCAGGCCCAGGCCACCGCACGCTGCGAGGTCGAGCGCTACCTCGTGACCATCCCTGGCGCCGAGCGGTGTCGCGTCCTCGATCTCAGCCGGCTGGTGCTCGGGACGCGGGGCGAGCTGCAACTCGTAGACCACGGGCGCTACAGGTAGATCGTCGCGCAGTCCGCTGCCGGGCTTGTACCTGCCGCGGTGCCTACGCCTTGCCATCACGAGAGCTCCGCTGACGGCTGCGGCCAGTGCGATGCCGACGAACGCCGTGGTCTTCGCGGACGATTCGGGCTGAGGAACCTGTTCTTCGTGCTGGGGCATTTCACTCGTGGACGGTGGTGGCGGCGGTGCCGGCTTGACCGGGGGCGTGGACGGGGGAGGAGGCGCAGTCGCTGGAACCAGCAGCGTCTCGCCAGGGAACACGCGGTGCGGGTCTGTCAGGTGTGACCCGTTGGGTTGTGGCTTGCCGCGGTTGAGCTCGAAGACCTCCGGCCAGCGAGCGCCGTCGCCGAGCGCGCGTTCGGCAACCGCCCACATCGAGTCGCAGTTACCGGTGATCGGATCGGGTGCCCGCACGGTCTCGACTGCGGTCACTGGGCTGGACGAGGTCGGCTGGATGCCGTCTGGGGCAGCACCTGCCGCGCGATTGCCGAGCGCCGACAAGACGATGGTTCCGACCAGCACGGCGGCCGGTGAGCGCATGGCGGCAAGGTCAGGCCACCTCACTCCGCGCAGGACGTCCGCCGCACGAAGTCCGGTGTCCAGGACGAACGCGGCCCAGGACAACCAGCAGAAGCAGGCGAGTCCGTTCAGCAGCAAGGAGGTGGACATCGGCTGGGTGAGCACGGCGGACAGCACGGCCCAACTCGGCACCTCGTCCGGCAACGGCCATCCGACGTGGTGAACCAGCCCGAGCGGCAACCCGATCAGCACGGTGAGCAGCAACGCAGACGCCACCACGGCGCGCACCAGGTTGCCGAGGTACCCGACGACGCGGCCTGAGACGGACGCGGAGGTCATTGGTTTGAGTCAGACCGAAGCGCCTGCGGGACGAGATCCGCGACCGAGGGTGCTTCCTGTGATTCAGGCTTGCGCTGGTCGCTGGAGGTTCCTGTCCTGGGCGTCCGCGTGGTCAGCCGCTTCTTCCTGCCCCGCTTCGGCTTGCGGGCGGTGGCCCACTCCGCGAGCTCATCTACGGGGAGGTCGGTGAACGACGCGAGTTCGGGGAGGCTCATCACGTCCTCGGTCTCCGTGATCAGATCGCCGAGCTTGACGTCGACCTCTCGTAGCTCGGCGGCCAGGTTCGTGCGTCGCTGTGCGAGCTCGCCGACGAGCTGTGCGGTGTCGAGCCGGCGTGTGCTCCTTTCGGCATCAGCGAGTTCGACCCGCCTGCGGATCTCGTCTTTCGTTGCCATGGTGGTCCCCTTTCGAGCGTTCACGGGCTTGGTGTGACACCGCGGTGGGGACTCGCGTGGCCTGTTGCCTGGACGGTGATGCTCGAAATTCCGACCAGCCCGAGCAGTTGCGTGCGTTGAGAGGTCGTGACTACGACCGTGACGGTGTTGCCCGACACGGTGACGTTGCCGGCGAGACCTGTAGCGGAGAGATGCGCTTGGGCCTTGCTCGCCGCCTCGCCGGATAGGAGCTCGAGTCGGCTGTCCCGGCGGTAGGCGCCGAGGTCGATGGCT
Organism: Lentzea sp. NPDC058436; assembly: GCF_042721515.1. Classification (NCBI taxonomy): domain Bacteria; kingdom Bacillati; phylum Actinomycetota; class Actinomycetes; order Pseudonocardiales; family Pseudonocardiaceae; genus Lentzea; species Lentzea sp. NPDC058436. The sequence continues at coordinate 1,510,661 of NZ_JBHXLF010000001.1, read as the reverse complement.
TGAGCTCCTGCACGCGCTGCTGCCTCGGCGGCTCCTGCGGCCTGAACCTTCGTGGCCAGCGCCAGGCCGCCGTCGAGGACCAGGCCGGCGACGGCGAGGATGCTGGTGGTGAGGGCGACCAGGAACGCGGTCATGCTCCGCTCCCTTCGGAGCGCCAGGCGTCGACGACCTCCGAGGCGGTGGAAGACAGCCGTTTCGCTGCCGGCACGCCGAGCAGTGCCCCGCCGCTGAGGTCGACCGTGCACGAGACCGTCACGGTCACCACCGCTCCCGGCCGTAAGACGCCGACTTCGACGTTCAGACCCTGGCAGCTGATCCCGGCACCGGCGAGCGCCTGGGATGCGACCGCGGTGGCTGCTGAGGCAGCGCGTGTGCTCGTGTGCTCGATGCTCGCGGCGCGCGCCGCCTGGTGCGCGACGTCGTTGAGCCGCAGCCGTACGTCGACACCGCGGTGCACGACGACCGCCACGAACACCAACGCCATCACCATGATGGGAGCCCACAGCGCGATCTCTGCCGCTGCTGATCCTCGTTGATCGCGCCACCAGGACATGCCGGTCACCGCCCCGGTTCGACGAAGCGCTCGACGGGGCCTGCGGCCTCGGCGTGCACCCGGAGACTCAGGAACGGCACGACTTGCTTCGCAGTTCCCGAGATCCGCACGAATGCGGTTTCGGCCCCCCGGTTGCACTGCACGTCCGCGTCGCGCAAAGGCCCGTTACCGAGATCGGCAAGCACGCTCCGCGCACTTGCGGTGCCGACGGCTGGCGATCCGTTGTGCGCTCGGACGGCTGCGAGTCCGTGCGACGCCGCGGCTTGCGCGATGTGCGTGGCGTGGGACCACATGGCGAACTGCACGACGAGGAAGAAGGCGAGAAACGCCACCGGCAGAACGATCACGACCTGCGCGTGGGCGCTTCCACGGTCGTTCGGAAGATGGAGCTGGTGCATCGGACGCCCCCGATCACAACGAGATCTTGGATGCCGCACCGATGAACAACTGGGTGAGCAACGCGGCGACCGCCAGTGCGGCGGCGACGAGCGCGGCGATGGTCACCACGGTCTCGCCCACGTACCCGCGATCGTCTCGGCGCAGGCTCTCGATCGTGGCGCGGACGTGGCAGAACACGAAGTAGAACATGATCACTCCTAGAGTCCGTTGAGGACGGAGATCAGGGCCGGGTAGCCGATGAACACGAGGAAGCCGAGCATCAGCAGGACGAGGGGCAGGCTCATCCGCTCGGTCGCCGCGCGTGCTTCCCCCTCGGAATCGGTGAGCTCCCTTGTGCGCAACGCGGCGGCTTTGGAAGCAAGGCTTGAACGGATCTTGGCGCCGTCGGTGCCGGCGAGGGCGACCGCGGCCGCGAGGTCTGACAGCTGGCGCAGCGCGAGTTCGTCGCCCAGTCGTTCGAGCGCTTCCCACGGTGTCGTTCGCATGACCTGAGCGGTCACGAGTGCCTGCCGCAGCTGATGAAAGGCCCAGCCGGTGCCGACGTCGGCGGCGTCGGACAGCGCCGAATCCACTCCTGCACCGCCTGCGAGCAGGATGCGTACGAGGTTGAGGTAGGCGCCCAGCGCGTGCCGGAAGGCTGACCGGCGGCGTTGAGCTGACTCACGCACCTTTAGGTCAGGCAGCAGAAACCCGAGCGCGGTGAGACCAGCGATCGCGACCGCTGAAGTCAGCCACGGCGAGCCGACATCACCGAAGACCAGTGAGAGGCTGACACAGCACGCCAACGCGGCGCCGGACAGACCGCCGATCGCCTTGGAGGCGAGGTGCCGCTCGACGTCGCTGCCGATGACGTTGAGGTCAGCTCGCACGCGCGCGGTTGGAAGACGGAACGAACCGGCAACGCGAGCGATCGTGTGTTCGACCCTCCACACAGAACCCGTACTCGTGCTGGGCGGTGCGGAAAGTGTTGCGAGCACTTCGCGCAGCGAGGGCTTGGGCGGTATCAGCCACACCGCGAAAGCCCAGAGCCCTGTGCCGAGACATGCTCCCCAGAGCAGCGGTTGGATCATCGTGGCACCTCCGCGACGAGGAACCGATCGGGTTCGCGTAGACGCGCGATCCGGGCGAGCCATGCGAACGCGATGCCGAACAACACGCCTACGACGGAGAGGACGAGTTGGCCCTGGAGACTGTCGAAAGGGTCGAGGTAGGCGCGGTTGAGCACGACCAAACCGGCTGCGAACGCGATGGTCGTGATCACGATGACTCGGACGCTCGTGCGGGTTTGTCGTCGGCTCGCCTCGATCCGCATCCGCATGGACGCCTGCTCGCGGGCTTCCGCCGCGAGCTCACCCAGCAGTTCGGCGAGATGACGTGCCTGGTGCTCGCTGGAGAGGACGAGCGCGGCGATCACGAGATCTGCGGTCTGGTCTTGCAGTTCGTCGCCGAGACGTCGGAGTGCGACCGCGAGGCGTTCGCCACCGCGTAGTCGAGCAGCAAGCGACGTGACCGCGGGCCGGATGGCTTCGGGCGCGCGAGGCGCGGTGGCCAGCACGGCGTGTTCCAGCCCGGACGCCGCTACCAGGGTGTCGCGGAGCATTTCGGTCCAACTCGCGATCGCTTCGATGCGGTCGAGCCGGGCACGCTGCTCGGCGCCCGCCAGCAAGACACGCGGTAGCAGGGCTACGCCCACGCCGGCCAGAACCGCCGCCACGACCCAGCCGGTGGTCATGCCGACCAGCAGCGCTGTCACAACGCTGAGGCCCAGCCGCACGATGGTGAGGTGATCAGGAACGGTCCATCTCCGACGTGGCGCGGAGGTGCCACGAAGGCCCAGCGCGATCAGCAACGCACCAAGAGCACAACCGCCCGTGAGCACGGCGAGCCAGATGGAACTCATGATGCCCGCCGATCCGCGACTTCCGGGTCGTAACCCGCCGCGACGAGTTCGTCGAGCGTCCGCGACCGGAGTGGTGCCGCGGGCACGGCTCGCAGGTCGGGGCCTGGCCGCCACACCTCGTTGCTGATGATCTGGCGCCCATCGGCGTCCACCACTTCCCGCACCGAGGACACGACGCGATTGCGGCGGTCCGCGGACAGGTCGAGATGCACGACAAAGTGCAGCGCCGAAGCGACCAGGAGGTTCGTGGCCTCCAGCGTCAGCCGCTCTGGTCCTTGCACGGCGTAGGCGCCGAGCTTGGTGAACGCGCCCGCGCTCGAACTCGCGTGGAGCGTGCCCATCGAGCCGTCGTTGCCCATCGACATGGCGTTGGTCAGCGGAATGACCTCAGGACCGCGCACCTCACCGACGATCACGCGGTCGGGCTGCATGCGCAGCGACTGCCACACGAGGTCGGACAGCGTGACGGCGCCGGCGCCCTCCAGGTTGGGCTCGCGTGCCTGCAGCGCGACCACGTCCGCGTGTGCCGGGTCCTGGTCGAGGCCGAGCTCGAACACGTCCTCGATGGTGATCAGGCGCTCGTGCGCCGGGATCGTGGAGGCGAGTGCGCGGAGCAAGGTCGTCTTGCCGATCGTCGTGCCTCCGGTGACGAGCACGTTCTTCCTCGCCCTGACTGCGGCCCTGAGGAACGACTCCATGCCCGGATCGATCGTGCCGTTGGCCCGGAGCTCGCCCAGGCTCACTCGCTGGAGGCGGTGCCTGCGGATGGAGACGGAGGGTCGGGGAGTCACCGTCATCACGGCGGAAACGCGTTCGCCAGACGGCAGGGCGAAGTTCACGATGGGGGAGGCGTTGTCGAAGCGGCGTTCCTCGATTCCGCTGCGCGCAGCCAGCGTGCGGATCAGGTGGACGAGGTCCTCGTCGGAGTCGACGATCGGCGGCACCATCTCCCGCGTGCCGTCGGCGCGCTTGACGAAGACCCGCTCGGCGCCGTTCACGTTGATGTTCTCGATGCTCGTGTCGGCGAGCAGCGGGTCCAACCTGCCGGCGCCGAACAGCTCGGCCAGGACCTCGGCGACCGCGCAACGTTCGACCTCGGCGTTGAACAGTTCAAGCCCGCCCTGGAGCCGCTTCTGCGCGATGGACTCGATGGAGTCGCGCAGGACGGCCTCGGCAAGCTGCCGCCGCTGTAGCGGTCCGAGCGGCGGACGCTCCGCGTTCCCGTCCGCTCGGAGCCGGGCGCCGAGCTGCTCGGCAACGTCGCTCCGAAGCCGTTCGCGCAGACTCCGCACGTCGCTCATCGGTCGGGGGAACGGCAGATCTGCCGGCCCGCTCAGCGGGCTCACACTGGTCATCGCGAACACCGCTGGTGTGCGGTGTGCGGTAGCTGTCCAACGAGCCCTGCCGCGTGGCGGCTCAACGCGGAGTCGAAACCGCGTTGATGCCAGAGCGCCTGCGCGCCCTTGTCGTCGTGCGGGATGCCGGCGAGCACCGGCAGCCCCAACGTTTCTGCGACCTGTGCCGACGGATAGCCCTTGCCGACGAGCACAAGGCCGAGCCGGTGCGACCACCCCTGAATGTGAACTCGCCTTGCCGCTACGTGAGCCAACGAGTCGTCTTGAGGTCGCGCGACGACAAGGAGCGCGTCGGCGGACCTCAGCAGCCCCAGCATCGCCGGGTCTGGATCGACGCGACCGACGTCAACTATCAGAGGTGCGCCGAGCGTCCGAAAGGGACTGAACTGTGACGCTGCCAAGGCGCCGAGCGCGGCACGCGACTGTGCAGGATCTTGAGGTGCGGGCACGATCCGCAGACCGCTCGCCAGAGCGTGTGCGTGCTGGGACAGGAGTTCGGCGCCGGAGTTGCCGCGTGTGGCAGCGGCGAGGCTGACGAGATTCGGCGAACTCGGCAACCGAAGGCGGGCCGCGGCGTCCCCGCCGGCTGAGTCCGCCTCGACGACGATCGGGTGTACCGGTTCGGGCCAGCGAGCACCGAGCGCGACTGCGAGTGTGCTTGCGCCGGGCGAACCCTTGAGAGAGCAGGTGATGACCATCATCAACGACCTCCGACCATCAGCACGGCGATCTTGTCCGCGGGCGTCGAGGAGAGTTCTCGCGCATCGACTTCGGTCAGCTCCACCGAGATCACAGGCGTTTGGTCCGTCCGGTCGACTGAGACGACGACCGCACGCCAGGAGTTCGTCGAGCTGCCTTCGTTCGGCGCGGAAGCCAGTACGGCCACGTTCGAACCGGCAGACAGCTCGGGAGGGAACTGCCCTGGTTTGAGTCCGAGGGCGGCGATTGCCCGTCCTTCGCCAGGTACCTGCGGTGGTCCGAGGACATCGTCGGTCAGGAGTACGCCGACCGGCAGTGAGTACGCGACCTGTCGACCGACCACGCTCGCGGCGGCTGAGGCGGGAACGACCTTCACGGCATCGTCCAGGGCGAGGCTCACTCCGACGAGGTCCTGCTCGAGGATCACGTGGCCGACGTCGACCGGCCGCGCCAGCGCCACGACCTCCTGACGTTGGCCGAGTTCCTGTGCCGCAACGACTCCGCCAGCCGCGCATGCCACGACCAGTGCGACGCCGAGAATCAGATGCGGAACACTTCGTCGCCTGCGGCCTGGTATCCGGGACCGCGCCTCCGTCCACTTGGTCGCCGACTTGCTGTCGAGAGCCTGCTGAGTTTTCATCTGGGCCTCCTGAAGGCATGGGGGTATCGCGACGTGACGCCCGAATCGGCGGCACGCTTGGATGTTGTTCGGGATTCAGCGAGAGTTGAGGGCCTGGCTTTCGGCGACGCTCAAGCTCGTGGAGGTGGTCGTCGTCAGGCCGGGAAAGACACCGTTCTGTCCGGCGCCGGACCACCGCACGTTCCAGTGGACCGTGACCGAGGCGGTGTAGGCCTCGCCCGGCAACCCCTTGGAGGAACGACGGTAGGTGTGGCCGCAGTCGGGTGAGACGGATTTCGGGTCGCGGCCTGCGGAGAACGGCGTACCCGGACCCGTGCACGTCACGGTGGTGCCGTCGCCGGTGGACCACGAGGCGGTGGTCGGCTCAGCGACAGCGGTGACCGTGATTCCAGGGACCGAGGCACTCGCCGAGGTCGTCCGCCAGCCTTCGCGCAGCCACAACCACGTCGGCAAGTGCACCAACTGCTCGCCTGCCGGGTTCATCGCGATCGAGGGCGCGGGCAGCCTCAGCCGGCTCTTGGCCATCAAAGCCACCTGCTCCGGCGTCATCGACAGCTCGGTCTGCTGCCCAGCAGGAATCCACACCGGCGGACGGTTGGCGGTGGCCTTGCCGTCGGCCGAGCACAGGAGGCGGAACCATCCACCTGGTCCCTCGGGCTGAGGGACACCTGGATTGCCTTGATCGACGGGGACATACCGGCACTCGAAGGCGTCCGAACTCTGAGCGTGGGAGGTCTTGTCGGAGGCGCTGGGGCGCTCCTGGGCCTGGGACATCTCGGCGATGAGTTCGCAACCCGGGCCTGGGCTGGACGAGCAGTCGACCGAACCCCACCCAGGATCACCTCGTGCCGACGAGGCGGTGGCCATGAGCCCGGCCATCGCGATCGCCGCGGCGAGAGCGAGCCGCGTCAGCATGATCCGACCCCCTGAACCGCGAACCTCGTCACGCGCCACTGGCCGTCGGGCTGCGCCTTGACCTCGGCGAGGATGGAGCGCCGACCGCCACCTTGACCGTCTGCGGGTTCGTTCGTTCCCTTGCGGTACTTCAGCCACGTGCTGTCGTCGCCGCAATCACGGATCTTCACGACCTTCACCACACCGTCGGACCGGTCCACATTGGTCACCTGAGGATCGCTCTTGGGGGATCCTTTGGTGACCAGCCCCTTCCGGTCGTCCTCCGCGAGGCTGTTCTTGATGACGACGAGCGCGTCGCCCGTGGCGTGCTGGGCCAACCCGGGAGCTTCCGAGTTCGACGTCTCGCCGGCCGCCGCCATCTCCCGCCACATCGCGAGGTAGGCGTCGACCGCCTTGCGTTCAGGTGGAACGGGCAGTGGAGCGAGGCTCGTGGTGGTCGAGGTGGAAGTGGTGCCGGGCGTGGGCGGTGCGTCGCCGGGAGCGCCGCACGACGTGAGGGCGACAAGGCCGAGGATCGTGGCGACTCGTGCGGTGGTGGTCATCGCGGCCTCCAGGTTGATGGTGGGGTCGAGGTGGGCGCCGGGGGAGCGACGACGCCCACCTCGATCGGAGCGCCCGGCTTGGCGGTGATGTCCGGGCGGAGGTGTTGGCCGAGGGACACGAGCGCGATCAGCACGAAGACCGCGGTGGCCCGGCGCAGCGCGTGCGGTACCTCGCGGACGATCACCGGGTTCTCGTCCCAGAACGGCAGGCACATCAGGCGTCACCGCTCAGGTCAGCAAGATCGCGCCCACCGCGCCGGCGATCAGAAACGGCCCGAGCGCCAGCGCGTTGCTGCGGAGAACGCGCATGCTGACGGCCGCGATCACGAACGCACTCATGAGTCCCGCGAACAGCTGATACCAGCCGAACCAGCCCAGAACGAACGCGACCGGGGCAAGGAGCACGACGTCGCCGAAGCCGAGCCCCTGACGTGAGAAGACGTAGACGGCGAGACCACCGGCGATCGCCGCAGCAGCTGCTTGAGCTGCACGAACCAGCGGATCGAAGTCGGACTGGATCAGTGCCGGGACTAGCAGTTGGACGACGGTCCCCACGAGCAGCACTCCGTTGATCCGATGCGGTAACCGATGCTCGATCAAGTCGATCAGCGCGAGAAGAAGGCCGACGATCACGAACCACGAAAGTGCGTTCGCTTCTTGCGTCGCCTTGACGGCGACCCAGCTCAACGCCGCGCAGAGGAATCCGCTCGCGGCCGCAGAGGGCATCCAGGCGCGCTTTGCCAGCTGCTCCTGGTGCGTGGCAGCGCGCACGTAGGTCATCACGAACGGACCGGCCGCGGCGCCGAGAAGGCCGTAGGTGATCCAGCCCGGCATCGCGACTCCCTCCGCTTGGAGGTCCTCCAAGTTGATTCGATCTGATCAACGAAAGTTGTCGTTCGACCGGGTGGTCTCGTACGCGTAGCTGCCCGGAATCCAGGGCGAAGAGCGACTGGATCGGCATACCCTCACCTCCTGGACCAGGGGGTTGCACTGTTCGTAGTCGGGGGACTGCATTCAGTGTTGGCAGGATCGAAGGCGATTGGCCAGGGGAGGGGCGTCTCCAGATGAACAGCAGACGGCAGCAGACGGGGCTCGAAACGACCGAGATGACCTTCGGGCAGCTGCTTCACGTGCTCAGGGAGGACCGCAAACTCTCCCTGAAGGACCTGGCGGCCGGAGCGAACGTCAGCAAGGGCTACCTCAGCAACCTCGAGCACGACATCCGCAGCCCTTCCGCCGAGATCGCGGTAGCGATCGACCGAGCGCTGGAGGCCGGTGGCGAACTGGCTGACCTCGCGGTGCCGAGGCCACGCGCGAGAGCCACTCGTGAGCGCATCCGCCCTGCTCAGCTGCCGGCCGCATTGCGCTCGTTCGTTCTGCGGCGGGAAGCCCTGGGACAAGCCACGGCCGCACTCGCTGCACACGAGGGCTTGATCGCGTTCGATGGTCCGGCAGGCGTGGGCAAGACCGCGTTCACCGTGCATTGGGCGCACACCATCGCGCCGAACTTCCCGGACGGCGTGCTGTTCACGGATCTCCGCGGCTTCGCCGCTGACTCACCGGAAGACCCTGCCGTCGTGCTCGGCCGGTTTCTGCGGGCGTTGGGCACCTCGCCCCAGGACATCCCCAGCGACCTGGACGGCCGCGTCGCGCTGTACCGGACGTTGCTGGAAGCGACCCGCACGCTCGTCGTGCTGGACAACGCGGTCGACGCTGACCAGATCCGGCCGTTGCTGCCCAGTTCGCCGCGGTCGTTGGCACTGGTCACCAGTCGCAACAGGCTCTCGGGCGCGGTGGTGCACGACGGCGCCGTCCGGATCACGCTGCACCCGATGAGCTCGGCCGAGGCGCTCGACCTGATGCGGTCCGTGCTGGGCGCGCGGGTGGACGGCGATCTCGCCTCCGCGCGGGTCATCTCAGACCGCGCCGGTCGGCTGCCGCTCGCGCTGCGCATCGCCGGCGAGCGTGCGAACCTGCTGCCGACCGTCCCTCTGCGCAAGCTGGCCGACGAGCTGACCCGCCGTCAGCCACTCGACGTGCTGACCGCGGACGAGACGCTGGCCATGAGGACCGTTCTGTCGTGGTCGCACGATGCGCTGCCGGGCCCGATAGCCGCCACGTTCAGACGACTCGGGCTGCATCCCGGCGGGCCGATCAGGATCGAGGCTGCAGCTGCGCTGATTGGGCTTTCGCCACTGCAGGCTCAGGGACACCTGTCCGCTCTCGCCACCGTGCACCTCGTGGAGCAGACCGCGCAGGACAAGTTCGTGATGCACGACCTCGTGCAGGCGTACGCCCTGGAACAGGCCCAGGAACTCGATGGTGAAGAAGCCAACCGCGCGGCTCTGTCGCGGCTGGTCGACCTCTACCTGAACACCGGCGCCGCGGCGATCCGGATGCTGTGGCCGTCCCGGCCGCGGAGGCCTCTGGACGCGCCTCAGGCCGACTTGGCGACGCTGACGTTCCACGATCCCGCCGACGCGGTCCGGTGGTTCGAGGACGAGCTCCAACTCCTCGTGCGCCTGGTCCGGTGCGGCGCTCGCTGGAACATCACGACGGTTGCCTACCTGCCCGTGGTCGTGAACGAGATGCTGTTCCACCGTCGAGCCTGGTCGTGGTGGGTGCCCGCCTTGCACGACGCGTTGGAGATGGCCAGACAGGGCGGCCATCGCGACGCCGAGGCCTGGGTGCTGGAGACGCTCGGTGACGCCGGCATCGACGAGCTGAAGGCGGCCTCGTCCGCTGGCCTCTATCGGCAGGCCATGCAGATCAGGACCGGCATGGGCGACCTCAACGGCGTCGCCGTCTGCCATGTGGGCCTTGGACGAGCCTGCTACCAGCTGAACGACCTCGAGGCGGCGATCAAGCACCTTGAGACCGCCCGCCGGCTGAGCAAGCAAGCCCAAGACCAGTGGGAGTTTGCGGTGGCCTCCGCCCACCTGGCTTCCGTGCTGTCCGCTTCGGGTGATGCCCCTGGAGCCCGATCTCTGCTGATGGAAGTGCAGACGATCTTCGACGATGCCGAGGACCTGATGTCCTCGGGATGCACCTCGACGTTGCTGGCAGGTCTGGCCGAGTCCAGCGGCGAGTACGAAGTCGCCCTGCACCACCTCGAGAACGCGTTGGCCATCTTCGCCAAGGTCGCCGACGTCTGGAGCCAGGCGCACATCCACAGGCGCGTCGGAGATCTGCACGCTGACCGCGGCAACCTCCAAGCTGCTCACAGGTCGTGGTCCGCGGCCGCTGACCTGCTGAGCGGCAACACCGAGCCCACCGCAGCTGGTCTGCGGAGAGAGTTGATCGAAAATCTCAAGGAGGACGTCTAGTGCATCAGGCGCTCAGCACCATGCCCGCGCTCACCGGAAGGCTGGACACCGATGAGAACGCGATCGCGTGGGCCGCGCACGACTACGGCGATACGGTTCATGACCGTCCTACAGCCGTTCTGAGGCCCGCTGACGTGGCCGACATCAGCACGGTGATCAAGCATGCCGGCGACCACGGCCTGGTCGTTGTTCCTCGCGGACAGGGTCACTCCACCAGCGGCCAAGCTCAAGCGCTCGGTGGAGTCGTCATCGACATGACCGCCCTCTCCGCAATTCACGAGGTCGCACCCGATCGCGTCGTGGTCGACGCGGGCGCGAAGTGGAGCGACGTGTTGCGTGCGACTCTGCCGCACGGACTCACGCCACCGGTGCTCACCGACTACCTCGAACTGACCGTCGGCGGCACGTTGTCCGTCGGCGGCCTGGGCGGGGCCAGCCACCACTACGGCGCACAGACCGACAACGTGCTCTGGCTCGACGTCGTCACCCCTACCGGCGATGTCGTGACGTGCTCACCCAGTTCGAACCGTGCCGTGTTCGACGCCGTACGTGCAGGCCGAGGACGCAACGGCGTCATCACCCGCGCCACGCTGCGCCTCGTTCCAGCGCCGGAAACCGTTGCCTGGCACAAACTCCACTACGACAGCATCAGGCAGCTCGTCTCCGATCAGCGCGAGTTGGTGACCCAGGGGACCTTCGACTATGTGGAGGGGCAACTCAAGGTCCGCGACGGTGACCACGTCGCCGAACTCGAGGCTGTCTCGTTCCTCGGAACGGGCCGCGGGCGTGGGGACCTGGGAGGTCTGTCCTTCGGCGAAGCCGAAAGACAGACCGTGACCTACTGGGAGTTCGTCGATCGGCTTGCACCGGGAGAGCCAGTCCTGCGCGAAGCAGGGCTCTGGGAGTCGCCGCACCCGTGGTGCAACCTCCTTGTGCCGAGCAGTGCGGCGGAGGACCTGCTGAACCACGCCGACCGTGAACTCAGTGCAGATCTCTACAGCGACTTCGGTCTTGTTCTCGCCTATCCGTTGCTCACCGACAGGATCAGCACACCTCTGTTGCGTCTGCCGGACGACGACCTGGTCTTCCTAGTCGCGGCGTTGAGGTATGCACCATCCACATCGCCTGAGATCGTCAGGGCCATGCAGGAGGCGAACAGCAGCTTGGCCAGCAAGACCCTCGCCGCCGGAGGCACCCTGTACCTCGACCCGCTGTGAGGACGGCGTCTTCCGTCTGCTCCATACGGGCAGACGGAAGACGTCTTCCGAATCCGTTGTGGACACCCGAAAACTGAAGTGCATCAACCACTTCAGGAGAAGGGTAGAAGCAACGATGAACGGACGACTCGCCCGCGCCGCCACTACGGTGGGCATGCTGCTCGCGACCACCGCGATGAGTTTGATCGACGCGCCCTCCGGCTCAGCCACGCGGATCATGCCGCCGCGGTGCGGCTTCTACGAGGTGTCGCCACCGGTGGGGGAGCTCACCGGTCGGTACGTGCACTGCGCGGACAGCTTCATCCTCATCAAGCTCCACTGGTCCACAGGCACCACCGGGACCGCGTGCGTGGCGCCGTGGTGGCAGATTCCGTTCTACCGGGACGGACAGCACAAGGTCGTCAACGCCTACTACGTGACCACGCCGCCGAACCTCATGGGGCCGCCCCACGACCGCAGGTGTTCAACAGGGCAACCGCGCGCCTGATTTTGTTGACTTGGAGGACTTCTAGCGCTGTGCCTTCTTTCGAGCGAGGTCCCGAACACGACGTGCCGCGAACTGGTGCGTGAGCACCGCGCGGAACGTCGGTTCGGCGACGCGCAGGGCCAGCACCTGTTTGTCGGGCTTCGAGTGACACGCAGCACCGACGATCAGCTCGGTCGCGTCGATCTTGTAGATCTGGGCCAGCTCAGCGAGTGTGATCAAGGTCGGTAGTGCGTGGCCGTTCTCGAACGTCGAGAGCGCGGCGCTCGACAGGGTGGACGCCATCTCGGCGACCTCGGCCTGACTTGTGCCACGGGCGATGCGCGCGTCCCGCAGTGCTTTCCCCAGCGCTACCGGATACGGCTGCTGCGTGGAGAAGTCGCCCAACGCGCGGTCGATGTCGAGCCCTCGCTCCGCCACCAACTCGCGCAGGTCTGCGTCATCGGCCTGTTGGAGGAGCGCGCGTGCACGGTCGACGCGTTCGGTGGACAGCCAGAAGTGATCCTCGGCGGGGACAACGTCCAAATCAGTGCGCCGATCGATCACGTGCGCCTCGGTGAACCGGCGCAGCTGGTTGATCAGATCGATGTTTGTGAGGCGGGCCAGCTCGACAAGCCGAGCAACGCTGTGCTCGACACCCACTCGTTCGAGGAAAGCCACGAGGACGATGCCACGTTTACGACTCCAGGAGAGGCGCTCGTCCTCGGCGACCTGTTTGGTCACCTTCATCGGCGCGGTGTCTCAAGGTCTGCGCCCTGGGCGATCAACGTGTCGACCACGAGCGCAAGCACGTCGGTTGAGCTGCCACCGTCGGACGCTGCGGGGCGTCGGGAAGCGGTCACAGCGTCTTGGCCCTTTCGTGGCCACGGAAGGATGCCTTCAGATTTCCGCCACGCCAGGTCGCACTCCTCACACGTCGGCCAGTAGCGGGCGTCGTTGGGCCATGTGTCCGGGCCCGCCGTCACCTCGATGCCGCAGAGGGTGAGGCCGGCGTCGTTGACGGCCAGCTCCTGGGGTATCGCGTGACGGCCTTCGTCGTGCGGCTGCCATTTGTAGCTTCGGACCATGCCCGATCACTTCCCGTGAACTTCTGCGCTACCAGCGCACCTGATGTCGGCAGTGATCCACGGAAATCGACATAACTGAGGAGAACCAGGGGGAGTATCCAGCCATGACCCGGCAGCGATCGAGCATCGGGCGCTCCTACCTGGGTAAACACCAGGATGACCCGACTGGGTGAAAATGAAGTTCTCTTGGTGGAACGGGTGTTCGCCGGGTGTTCCGAGCTAGCCTGTGCAGGCACAATGCGCCGAATTCGCGTCAGGGGAGACCGATGGCGAAGCCGAGGAAAGGGCTAGCCGCCCGCCGTAGGGCTATGGGGTATTCGCAGGAGGGCTTGGCAGAGCTCCTGCGAATAACTCCTGGAACCATCGGTCGCTGGGAGCAGGGCAAGTCCACCCCGGAGGCCTGGCTCCAGCCGCGCCTCGCGAAGGTGCTGGAAGTGTCCGTTCAGGAACTGATCGACCTCCTGAATCCGCTCGCTGCCGAGCGCGTCGAAGCGCGGTCGATCGGCGGTCGATCAGAGCAGACTGGACATGATCCTCGTAGAACCGTCCAAAACGGACATCATCTCGACAGTGTGCACGGCGTCGTACCGCACCTGCGGCGGGCACTCGATGCCTTCGACCTTCCTGATGATGGGCCTACTCGTCCGCTCGTCGAGATCGCTGCAGATGTAGCTCGCGTCAACGAGCACCGCCTTCAGGCCAGGTACGGCGCACTCGCGGAAGCCCTGCCGGATCTCCTCGCAGAACTGGCGCGGGCAGCTCAGGTCGCCAGTCCAGGCCTGCAGGAGCAAAAGGTCGCGTTGCTTCGGGCTCTTGCACTTCGCGCCGCAGACGGGATCGCCTTCAAATTCGGATACCTTGATCTCTCAGGCCGCCTCATCGACCTGATGCGGCGGTCGGCGGCTCAGGCGAATGACCCGCTGCTTGTGGCAGCGGCCGAGTACGTCCGCACAGAGACCTTCTTCGCCAGCGGCGATCTCAGTACTGCCGGTCACGCGCTCGTCAAAGCTGCTAGTGAGTCGGCCTTGTCCAACCTCGACGATCAGCATGTTGCTGCTGCCTATGGATCCCTCCACATGCGAGCCGCAGTGGTGGCTGGTCGAATCGGTGACCCCCGCGCTGCCGAGGATCATCTGCGTGAAGCCAACGAGGCGGCCAGGATGGTCCCTGAAGGTGTCTACCGCGGCACCGCTTTTGGCCTGCAGTCGATTCGCATCCACGAACTTGCGGTGGCCACCGAGCTGCGCGACCCGATCGGCATCGAGCGGGCGGCGACATGGCATCCATCGGCGGAACTGCCCGCCGAGCGGCGTTCGCACTACTACATCGAGCTGGGTAGCGCGCAACACGATCTGGGCCACCACGAGGAGGCTTACGTCTGCATCGAGATGGCGCGTGACGCGGCTCCTCAACACACGCGAGAACATCCGCAAGTCAAGGGAACGCTTGCTTCGCTTCTCCAGCACCGTCCCGGAAACAACAGGGTGGTCGAGCTCGCTGCGTGGGCTGGAGCACGGGCGATCTGATGTATCCGGTAGTGGCTCTAGCTTGTGAGCAGAGCAGGCAGCTCGTTCAGCGAGTTGATGACCCAATCGGCGTCCCGCTTCACCAATGGGTCGTCGGCCCACAGGTATCCCCAAGGTCCGCGCCGGATCAGTGCCGTGCGCAGCCCTGCGGCCTTCGCAGCAACGATGTCGTTGTCGCGATGGTCTCCTACGTACACGATCTGCTCGGCATGAACTGCGGCAGCTTCAACGACACGCTCGAAGAAGATCTCTGAAGGCTTGGCAACTCCCCATTCCCCAGATGTCGACACAAAGTCAGTTGGCAGGGCAAGGGCTCGAAGCAACTCCGCCGCACGGGCAGTCTGGTTGCCGGCAACCCCAACCCGGAGTCCAAGGTTCTGCAGCGCTGCGAGGCTTGACCGGACGTCGGGGTAGAGGTCCTGATCCTCAATCCGCTCACCGAGTCCGGCATCCTCGCGCAACAGTCGCTCGTGTGCGACGTCGAAGCCTGGGCGGAAGTACTGGAAGGTTTCCGCGTTGTCTCTTCCAGAGACGGTCACGGCGCCGAGAACGGTCGAGAACGTGTGCCGCGGTACGCCGATCCAGTCGGCCCACGCGGCCCACTCGCGCGAATCGTCCAACAGCGTTTCGCCGACATCGAAGACGACAGCAGTGACCATGAACCCACTCTTACGCCATCGAGGAGCGTAGAGCGAGCGCTGCGCCCGGCCGAGTTGGCTCCAGCGGCTTGCCGGGTCTGCACGACCGCGTCCGTACGCGGCCTCAAGGCTGTCCCAACGGATGGAAAGGGCGATCATCCGGACTCGACGTCGCTCGAAGTTCCACGGCTCGTGACCGCGAGTTCGGCGAACGCGTGCGGCAGCGATCAAGGCTTCCGGAATGCCTGCGCGACGGGGTTGCTGAACTGGTCAGATTGGAAATCTGGATGTGTCAACAGATCGCTGGGCTATCCGGGAACTTCGAAGCTCGGGCGAGTTGCAGGTCTGTGATGATCGGCTAGGCCGCGAAGGGACCGGCATGCTTTAGCTGACTCCGCAGGTCACGTAGCGTCGGCGATACTGCAGGAGTGGACGTGCCTGAACTGCTCATGGGCGGACTGCTGGGGGCGGTACTCGGCCTTCTGGTGGGTCTGCCTGTCGGGGCGTTGCTTCGCCCTCTTGTCGCAACTTGGGAACGGCGGGCTCGCAAGGGGTGGAACGACGATCCTGTCCTCGTTCACGTGGAGCGAGATCGTTCGATCATCTGGGCTGGTCATCCGGACTGGGTCGGCGACAGCGTGTACGTCGAGAACCGGCTGCGGCTCAAGGGGACGCCTCCGGCCGACCGCGACGGGTGGGCGCGTTGGGTGCGATCTCAAGGAGCGGTCGATGCAAAGCGCACCCACTTCCAGATCCGTCTTCAGGCGAAGGTCGAAGCGCTGGTCTGGATCGAGAGTGTGAACGTCGAGGTGCACAGTCGGCGTCCGGTGAAGCACGGGGCTGTTCTGGTGCGCGGCGTAGGTGGTGCGTCGGTGACGCCACGACAGTTTCGGATCGAGCTGGATCCGACGGCGACATCGCAGACCGTTGCGTGGCTGGATGCCGGAGGACAGCCCGGTAGTCCACCCAGCTTGAAGATGCCGGCGGGCGATGGCGAGGTGTTCTACGTCTGGGCTGAGGCACGTGAGACCGTTCGCTTCGAGTGGACCATCGTGCTGAACCTCTTGGTCGAGGGCCGCCGTGTCAGACGGGTCATCGACGATGACGGCAGCCCGTTCGTCACGGTTGGAGCTGGTGATCTCCCAGAGTGGTGGAACACAGAAGGCGACCAGTGGGTCGGCCCGCAGCAAGATTGAACGGAGCTCCGATCCGGTCTGGCGGACGATCGTTGGAAGTGCGCCTTGGCGAGGTACATCGAGAAGGCGACGAGATGTCTCTCGATATGAACTTGCAGACGTGTTCGCGATCCTCGAGCAGGCATTGGGCTCGGGCGTTCGTGCGAGTCATACCTGCAGGCATTCATCGAAGTCGTTTGTGGACTAGGTGAAGGCACTGGTCAGACTTTCGGCGGCCGCGCCGCGGCCGGCCGGGATCCTGTGGTCGGAGCTGGATCCGGCGAAGATCGCCGCGATTCCGGCGCTCGCCGCTCGGCAGGCTCGGCGCGACGTCAGCTGATCGAGCGGTCCGCCTTCGCGGCTTCTGGCTTGGACGCCCTCCAAGAACTACGCAGGTAGTACGGCGGAGTTCGAGAAGTGAGGGGAACAAGTGGGGGCTCGACTGGATCTGCGGGCGCGGGTGACGTTTGCGTGGCTTGAAGTGACCGGGAAGTGTCAGCTTCAGTGCGACCACTGCTATGCCGACTCTGGTCCAGCCGGTTCGCACGGAGTGATGACCACCGACGATTGGCGCGAATTGATTGACCAGCTCGCCGCCCTCGGAACGAAGATGGTCCAGTTCATCGGTGGCGAGCCGACGTTGCATCGAGGGCTGCCTGAGCTCGTTCACCATGCGCTCGACCGCGAGTTGGCGGTGGAGGTGTTCACCAACCTGGTGCACGTCGGCTCGGAGCTGTGGGAGGTCTTCTCGCGGCCTGGTGTTCAGCTGGCCACCAGCTACTACTCCGATGGCAAGGATCAGCACGAACGGATCACACGGCGTCGGCACAGTTACGAGCGAACGAGGTCGAACTTGGTCGAGGCCGTCCGACGCTCGATTCCGGTGCGCGTGGGTGTCATCGACGTCGACGAAGGACAGCGCGTGCGGGAGGCGGTCGATCAGTTGAGGGGCCTTGGCGTCGAGGGCGAGGTGCGTGTCGATCGCCTGCGTCAGGTCGGGCGGGGCATCCGGGATCGTGGTCCTGACCTCGGTGAACTGTGTGGTCGGTGTGGTGACGGTAGGGTCGCGATCGCACCGGACGGGTCGGTGTGGCCGTGCGTGTTCTCCCGGTGGGTGCCGGTCGGCAACGTACGGGAGCAGTCGCTCGCCGACATTCTGACGGGACCGAGGATGACGCAGACCGCAGCTGCGCTTGCGACGGAGTTCTCCCGGCGGCCGGTGAACCCGTGTGTGCCGAACATGTGTGATCCGCAGTGCGGGCCGAGCTGCAGCCCGGCGTGTCGACCGGCCGGCAACTGCACACCCACGGGAGCCTGCGCTCCCGACTACAGCTGAACCGAAGGAAGATCCGCTTATGCTCGCCCGCCGTGCGTACATCCCAGCTGAGGCGTTGCCTGGTGGCTCACGGCGGGCTTGGCCGCTGGACGTGCCGTGCGTGGCCCAGTTGGCCGACGAGGGCATGACGTTCGAGCGGCCGGTGACCTTCCTGGTCGGGGAGAACGGCTCCGGGAAGTCCACTCTGGTCGAGGCGTTCGCTGAGGCGTGGGGCCTGGACGGGCAGGGTGGGCGGGCTGGGCGGAAGTACGTCAACGACAGGCCGAAGTCCGAGCTGGGTGAGATGATCCAGTTCGAGACCACCGCCCTCGGCTCTCGCCATCGGATCGGTCCGCGGACCAAGCGCAAGGGCTACTTCCTGCGCGCGGAGACCGCGTTCGGCTTCATGAACGCGGTCTCCGGCATGAACGGTTACTGGGACGAGGACACCAGCGAGATGAGCCACGGCGAGGGCTTCCTCACCGTGTTCTCCGCCATGTTCCGAGAGCCCGGCTTCTACCTGATGGACGAACCCGAAGCCGCGCTGTCCTTCCAGTCCTGCCTGCGCTTGATGCACCTGATGTACGAGCTCGGCAAATCGGGAGCGCAGATCATCTGCGCGACCCACTCGCCGATCCTGGCGTCCACACCGGACGCCGACATCATCGAGGTGGGGGAGCACGGCTTCCAGCGGTCGAAGTGGGAGGACCTGGCGCTGGTCGACCACTGGCGCCGGTACATGGCCACGCCGGAGGCCTACCTGCGCTACGTCACCGAGGACTAGCGGTGCCCGCCGACCTCAGCGACGCCGACGCCCAGTTCCGCCAGTGGATGCTCGAGAACCTTCACCGAGCTGCCGCGCACTTCGGCCTCGCCCTGATCGGCGAGCCTCGGCTTGGGTGGATGGATCGCTCGATCGGCGTGCTCGCCGGCCGCGGCGACGAGCAGTTCTGGCTGCGCGTGGTGTCCGAGAACAAGCAATGGATCAGCGGCGACTTCTGGACCGGGAACCTCGACGCCAACGCGTTGACCGGGCTGGCCAAACCGCGTGTGCTCGACGTCTATGAGTGGGAGGAGCACCGGCAGCAGCGCGCCGAGGTGCTCACCCTGTTGCCGGGCTCGCCGTGCTCGCGGGATGACGTGCTCCGCGAGCCCATCGATCTGCCCGGCGAGTGGTGGGCGGAACTCCGCCGCACGCTCGACGTGATCGCGTCCGCCCCGACGGAGCGCGTCAACGCGGATCAGGAGATGGTCAACGGCAGAATCCGGCAGCGGTTCGGAGAATCGACCGATGCTACTGTCGATGAGTGGGAGACCGTGCACGGTGACCTGCACTGGGCCAATCTCATGCGACCGGACTTCGGCCTTCTCGACTGGGAATGGTGGGGGCGCGGCCCAGCGGGCACGGACGCCGCGACCTTGCTCAGCTACAGCCTCCTCGTGCCCGAAGTGGCGGAGCGAGTCCGTTCAGTCTTCGGCGACGTATTGGAGTCCGAGTCAGGCCGGCTCGCCCAGCTCTACGTCGCATCGAGGCTGTTCCGCCGGATGGACAAGGGTGACTATCCCGATCTCGCCAGCGAGCTTGAAGCCCATATCGAAGCGCTCCTGTGAGCTTGGTGGTCACGCAACCACCCGATCGGGCCACCCCTGCACGGCTGTGGCGTTTGTGCAGGTGTGAGGTGGTGGTTGCGGGATTCGTGCTGGGTCGCTGCGTGATTGATGAGCTGGTCCGGGCTGCGTTGGGGCAGTTGGCTGATTGTGCCTGGCACAACAGATCCCAGCTACAGCAAGGAATCCTCCATGCCGCAGAGAAGTTCCACGGCTCGTGGCCGCGAGTTCGGCGAAGGCGTGCGGGCAGCCATCAAGACCTCCGGAATGCCCGCACGGCGGGTTGCGGAACTGGTCGGCTGGCAGGAGGCGAAGCTGTCGGACTTCCTGAACGGCAAGATCGGCTGCACCGAGACCGAGTTGGCTCTGCTGCTGGGGGTGTGCCGCACGCCCGTGGAGGAACGTGACCACCTGCTGAGCCTCCGACCGGCGATGCACGTCAAGGGCTGGTGGCAGAAGCACGGCTCACGTCCGCCGGTCCGGCTCCGCACGCTCGTCGAGAACGTCGAGGCGGCGAAAACCCTGACCACCTGGCACCCGCACGGGCTCCCGGTCTACCTGCAGTCGGCCGACTACACGCGTGCGGCCATCGCTGCGTCTCCGAACGTGCCCGATGAAGAGACGGACCTACGTCTCAAAGCTGGGCGGGAACTGCAAGAGTTGCTCTCCGTCCAAGGCTTGCAGTGCACGTTCTACCTCCACGAACAGGCGCTGCACCTCCCGGTCGGTGGCCCTGAGGTCCACGTCGGCCAGGTGCACCACCTGCTGCTGACGACCGTCCGTACGAACGTCACGATCAGGATCTTGCCGACGTCGGTCGGCGCCCACGCTGGAATGAGCGGTCCCTTCACACGGCTGACCTTCCCCGCGTACGAGCCGCTCGTCTTCGTCGAACTCGAGAACTCCGCGCTCGTCGAGGAAGAGAAGAACTCGGTCGAGGGCTACCTCCAGGTTGTTCGCGCACTCGACCGAGCCAGCCTGAACGAGGAACAGTCGAAGATGATGCTGCTCCAGCTCGCCGAGCGGCTGTCCAAGGCCGACTCCTCAGGGCACGACCGGTTGTTGCCGAGAGCACTGGCGGTGGGGCTGAGCGATCACGGGATGTGAGTCGGGACTGCCTGCTCGTCCAGTGAGCAGGCAGTCCCGACGGGCCAAAACCAGCTACGCGGCTAGCGGGTGTGCTCGCCGGTGAGCGCGGCCAGTGCGGTCGCGACCTCTCCAAGGGTGGCGCGGATGTAGGTCATGGTGCTGCCCGCGTCGCTGTTGGAGTCGTTGTGTCCAGCGAATGCACGGGCGACGGCGTAGCCGTAATGGCGTTCGACCCAGGTCAGCGTGGTGTCGCGGAGCCAGTGGGTGCTGACACCCTGCTTGCCTGCCCACGTGAGGTTCTCGCCGAGGCGATTCCAGAGGTAGTCGTAGCTGTGGTAGGTGATCTGGGCTCGTTTCGCGTTGCGCAGCAGACGGCCGTTCATCGGCGAGCCGCGATGCTCGACGTGCTGCAACAGATGCCACATGAGCGTGGGGGAGACCGGTTGCCAGCGTGAGGTCTCGCCCTTCTCTTGAACGAATCAGGGTCGAGTTTCAGGTCAAGTTGCGGTTCAGCAGGTCCGAACGCGTCGCGTAAGGGCGCAGTCGCTACGCGTCGGTAGTACCGGCCAGCAGACTTCGAAGGCTGGCTGTGTTGAAGCAGGCGAACTGTCACAACGGCGACCGCCGAGCTGGCTCGCAGCGGAGTTGGCTCGGCGGTTCTGCGCGGATGTGATCAGAGATGGAGCTGGTCGAGCAGCCAAGCGGCGATCGCTCGAACAAGGCCGGACAGGGCCGCGCCAAGCATGGTGTGGATAACAGGCGGTGGGGTGTCGCGATGAGGGATGCGGCGAGTCATAGTGCCTTCCTTAGTGGCCGATGGACGAGCTGGCGATGAACAACATGACTGGGTAGGCCGTTCGGGCGGACTTATGTCAACCAAACCCGGATGGCCGACACAGACCCGGCTGGTCGGAGCTAGGTTTCCGGGTTCCGAAGTTCGGATGAGTCTGGACGCCGCAATGGAGGTGGCGGGGAGGTGGACCCGCAGAAGCGCTTCGCCGGTCAACTCAGCGAAGTACACATGCTCGCTGGCGCTCCGAAACTTTCGGCTGTAGCCAGGTGCGCGCCAGCGGTGCTGAGCCGGTCGAGTCTGAGCACGCTGTTGCGCGGCGAGTTCACCCGCGCTCCGCGGTGGGAGGTCGTCTGGGCATTTGTCGCTGCCTGCCACACGCTCGGAGCTGACCAGTCCGGCAATCTGCCGCGCGCCTTGGCTGATCTGACTGCCGAGCAGGTCTGGCGCGATCGATATCGCGCCCTGGTTCAGGTGCTGGAGATGCTCAAGGTCGGCGCGGCCAGAACCGAGGCAAACACCCCTGCCGAGCCCTCGGTGAGCACGGCACCCCCCGGCCCGGCGGCGCCAGCCGGGGTCGGCGTTACGGGCGGCAGCCACCAACACCAAGCTGCGGGTCGGCCGGTGGTCGCCTTGCGGTACCGGTTCGGAAGCGTGCCGCCGCGGGCGGGCGCGTTCCAGGACCGAGACGCCACCCGTCGTGTCGCCGGGATTGTTGATCGCGGTGACACTGTGGTGTTGACCTCGGGCGGGCCGGTGAGCACCAGCGTCTTGTCTGGGCTGGGCGGGGTGGGTAAGACCCAGCTGGCCGTGGACTATGCCGAACACCTTTGGAATGTCGGCGAGATCGAGTTGCTGGTGTGGATCACGGCCGACTCGCGGGAGGCGATCGTCTCCGGCTACGCCCGACTGGCCGAGGACCTGACCGGAGTAGAAGACCCCCAGTCCGAGCACGGTGCACAGCGGCTGCTGGCTTGGCTGGCTGCCTCTCCGCTGAGCTGGCTGGTGGTCCTCGACGATCTGCAAAGCCCCCGTGACCTGGACGGATTGTGGCCGCTGATCACGTTGACGGGGCGGGTGGTGGTGACGACCCGCCGACGGGACGCCGCCCTGCAGGGACACCGCCGCCAGCTCGTGGAGATCGGGGTTTTTACCGAGTCCGAGGCGAACGCCTACTTGGACGCCGCCCTCACCGATCACCCGCACCTGCTGGCGGGTGCCGCGGAGTTGGCGCGCGACTTGGGGTTACTGCCATTGGCGTTGGCCCAGGCTGCCGCGTACATGCTGGACTTGGGCTTGTCCTGCGCCGACTATCGGGAGCGGTTAGCGGATCAAAGGCGCCGATTGTCCTCGTTGCTGCCTGAGGTGGATGGGCTGCCGGACCAGCATCGGGCCACAGTTGCTGCGACCTGGTTACTGTCGATCGAGCACGCTGATCAGATGCGGCCGGTAGGAGTAGCACGGCCGCTGCTGGAGCTGGCCAGTGTGTTGGACCCCAACGGCATCCCCGCCGCGGTGTTCGGCGCCACCGTCACGTTGGAGATGTTGGCTCAGCGGGTCGGGCACGCGGTCAGCGGCGAGCAGGCATGGGAGGGAGTCGCGTGTCTGCACCGGCTCAGTTTGGTCACGCGGGATTCAACCTCACCATCCCAGGCAGTGCGGGTGCACGCGTTGGTCCAACGCGCCGTCCGCGACACCGTCCCTCGGGACGGTGTCTCTGTGCTGGCCCAGACCGCTGCGGACGCGCTTGTCCAGGTGTGGCCAGAGGTAGAGAGAGATACCCAGTTGGCACAGGTGCTGCGGGCCAACGCCGACTCGGTCGCCACGGCTGGTAGCGAGAATCTGTGGGCGGACCGCGTGCACGAGGTGCTGTGGCGGGCCGGAAACAGTCTCGGCGAGGGTGGGATGTTCGCCGAGGCGGCGACCTACTTCCAACGGTTGCAGGCCACGACCACCGGCCGTCTCGGTCCGGATCACCCCGACACTCTGACTGCTCGAGCCAAAGCCGCTCGGTGGCGCGGGCGGGCTGGTGACGCGGCCACTGCGGTCGTCGCGTTCGAGGGGGTGTTCGCCGACCGGCTGCGGGTTCTGGGCCCAGACCACCCTGACACTCTGAATGCCCAAGCCAGCATCGCTTACTGGCGCGCGGATGCTGGTGATGCGGCTGGCGCGATTGTCGAGTTCGAGGAGGTGCTCGCCGTTCAGCTGCGGGTGCGGGGCCCAGACCACCGCGACACGTTGAATACCCGAGCCCAAATCGCCCACCAACGTGGGGAAGCTGGTGATCTGGCCGGCGCGATCGCCGCGTTCGGGGAGCTGCTCGCCGTTCAGCTGCGGGTGCTGGGCCCGGACGACCCCGAGACGCTGACCACCCGGCAAAACCTCGCCAGCTGGCAAGGGGACGCTGGTGATGCGGCTGGCGCGATTGTCGCGTTCGAGGAGTTGCTCGCCGACCGCCTGCGGCTGCTGGGCTCGGATCACCGCGACACGCTGTACACCCGAGCCACTATCGCCCACTGGCGCGGTGAAGCTGGTGATCCGGCCGCTGCGGTCACCGGGCTGGAGGAGGTCCACGCCGATCAGCTGCGGGTGCTGGGCCCAGATCACCGTGACACCCTGACTGCCCGAGCCGTCATAGCCGACTGGCAGAAGCAGCTGTCGGACGGCACGTCCGCGTGATGTACATGGCCTGCAACCGGTCGGCCGCCGACGTGGTGCTCGGGTCCAAACCGGGCCGCGCGGAGGCGCCCGGCGCCGCGCCGGGCGGCTGCCTGGTCGCCATCTCCACCAGGTGATCACGCCAGCGCCTCGCCTCTACCATCACCTCCGCGGGCAGAGCCTTCAGTAGCCTGAACGGCTCCAATGTCGGCAGGCTCACGCTGTCCATGACCGCCAACTGCCTACCAGCCCGAGCTGTGGCCCCGCGAGGGGCTGGCGGCGCAGTGCGAGGTGGCGCGGCGAGCACTGGCGATCAGTCAGCCAATACGGCTTCGGAAATGATCATTTTTCCCGTCGTCGGTGCTGGGCAGGTCGATGCCGAACAGCGCGGCGGTCGATGTAGTTATCTCCGATCTTCACTAGCTCTACGTCAGCGAGGAAGTCCTGCCTGCGGGTAAGCGCACGTTGTCGCCACGCCGCGCGGATTCGTGTATAAGGAGCCTGGACGATAATTCCATTCCGTGCGGCAATCATTCTTTTCAATGGGCCGTTCGAGTGGGACTTCGAGACGCGCCGCAACCGTTCATGCGGCTTCCGAGTCCTTCGGTTTAGCTGTGATCCGCGCGGCCGGGAAGTGCGAAAGTTGTATTGAAGAACATTCATGTCGAGCGGTTCGTGACGGGGCAGTTTCGTATTTCAGGTGGTGCGCGATCGGGAAGCCGAGACGATTGGACGCTGTCGATGACGGAGACGATGAATCAGGGGGAGTCCGGATCCGCCGGGCGAGACCTCGCGGTGACGACCGTGGTGATCGCGGACCTGGCGAGGGAGGTTGTCGCCGAGGTTGCGCCGGAGGAACTCGAGTACCTCGTGCTGGTCACGGCAGCGCGGGAAAGCGGCAAGGTGTACCGGAGCAAGTCGCCGCGCGGGACAGGCGGATCGGTGGGGTCAGGCGCGCCAGACCCCACCGTGGTGACCGCGATCGTCTATCCGCTGCTGACCGGGACCATCGCCCAGGTGCTCGGCGCCTCCGCGTTCGCCAAGCTGCAGGGCAGGCGGTGGTGGCGGCGGAAGCGTGACCTCCCGCCCCGGACGCGGGTCACACTGGACCAGGCGCACCTCGCCGAGGTCCGCGACGCCTGTGTCAGGCACGGAATCACGCTGGGGCTGTCCGAGGCACGTGCGACGCTGCTGGCCGAGGCCGTGGACGGGGTGCTTCGCCGCAGGATCGATGAGGGTGATGATGACGCTCGTTGATGATCCCCCCAGAAGCTGGGCCGAGGACACGGAGAAGCTGAACCGGGCGATGGGACCCGGTCGGCTGTGGTGGGTCTACGTCATGATCGGCGCCGGGCTGATCATGACGGGCGCTGGCGCCGCTACCGCCGCGTTCTCGAGCTACGGGATCGCCGACGAGAACGCGGCGCAGGTCTGCCTGGTACGGAACGGGACGTCCCTGTCGTCGGGGTCGGTCGATCCCAGGCTCTTCCACGCGTGCCTGAGTGACTATGGTCATCTGAACGCGATTGTCGTCCTGCTGGGAGCCGCGTGCCTACCGGTGGTCGCGTGGTTGCTGATGATCGCGGGCGGGCTGGTCGTCCGGCATCGATTCCGGCCCAGTGCGATTGAGGGCGTGGACGCCAGCGCAGTGCGTCTGCTTTCGTCCCGTTTCGCGCAATTGTGCGACCAGTTGGATCTGACCGGCTCGCGCAGGCCGATTCTGGTCGTCGTGCCACCGGAGACGGGAATAGAGCAGGCGTTCACGACGTGCGTGCCGGGTGCTCGCCCGCGAGTGGTGGTTCCTGTGGCATACCGGTATTCACCGCGGGATGCCTTTGACGCCGTGGTGATTCACGAGCTGGCGCACGTCAAGGCGAAGGACGTGCTGTGGGCGTCGGCGGTGTGGTGGGCCGGATGGCTACCCGTTCCGGCGCTCGTCGCCGCGATTCTTCCCCTGCTGAGCTCCTGGGCCGTGATGTGGGATCTGTACGGCATTTCCCTGCTCTTCGCGGTGGTTGCGGCCGTCATGACGCTCGCCCTGCGGGCGGCTTTGCTGCGCAGGCGCGAGCTGACGGCCGACCGCTACGTCATCGACGCGAGCGGTGGCGAGCGCGCTCTGACGGCGATGCTGCAGCCCGGCGGTGAGGTCCCGGCCGAGAGGGCGCCGTCCGTGGCCGGCCGGGTTCGGCGGATCTTCGCCACCCACCCGTCGGCCGCAGCCCGCCTTCGTGCCGGGGAGAAGCCGATCCAGGAGTGGGACGGAGGCTTCGTCTTCTCGGCCGCCGCCGGACTGGTGGCGATGCTGACCTACCACTGGGCTGCCGACCTGCTGGACAACCTGCTCGGCTGGACCGAGTCCTACCCGAGGCTGTCCGCGAACGTCGCGATCGCCGTGGCCGCGCTGCTGTGGAGCACCGTCGTCATCCCGTCCTGGACCCGGCGTGCGTCGTCTGGGAACCGGTCCTGGACCGGATCGTGGGCGGGGGCGACCGCGGGCCTGGTCGCCGGCTATTGCCTGTGGGCTCCAGGCGCGAACCCGGTGGTCGCGAACTACTACGGCGCCCACCTTCTGCCGTTGATCGCGTGCCTCGCGGCGGTGGGCCTGGCCGTGGCCGTCTTCACCGCGTCCGTCGCCACCTGCCTAGCGGCCACCCCCGGCGACCGGCGGCGGGGCATGGCGGGCGCGGTCGTCGCCGTGACCGTGACGCTGGGGACCTTCTGGAATCACGTCGTCTGGCTGGTCGGCGCCCACCAGACGTGGGGGGACGGCGCGGCGGTCCGCAACTACATCGGCGGAATGGCAGAGGACAAGGCCTGGCAGCACAGTCCCGCGCTGGTCCTGGCCGGCCTCCTGCTCGTGGTCCTGCGCTCCGGAAAGCCCGCTATCGAGTCGAAGATCCTGGTCGTCGTGCTCGCGACCGGGGCGATCGGCGGCGGCGCCGCAGCGCTCTCCTGGCTGCTTCGGGCGCAGGCCGGCATGTCGGCCGACATGCGCTATCTCCTGTCGTACCAACGGTGGTGGATTTGCGCGATCGTGGGCTTGGTCGCCACCGTGATCGTCCTGCTCGCGAGCCGGCGTCAGGCAAAGAGCGTGCTCGCTACGGTGCCGCTGGCGATCCTGGGCGGTCTGGTCGCGACCGCTGTGTCCGGCGTCGTGCAGTTCCTGCTCGTTGGCGCCGAAGGACGCGGGACGGAGTCCGGCCTGATCGAACAGACGCTGCAGATACCGGGTTCGCTGCTTCTTCTTGCCCTGATCGCCACAGTTCCGGTCATCGCCGCGACGGTTTTGGTCGCCTCGTCGCGCGAGACTCGTCGAGGAACCGTCTTCTGGGCGCTGAACGCGGCCACGGCGTCCGTGCTGCTCGTTGCCGCTCTCTGGAGCGGTGCGCTGTCCGCGGTTACGGTCGCGGTCGCGGACGGGGATCGTGCGCTATCGCGCCCCGACGTCGTGAAAGCCGACCGGTCCTCCATCCTGCCCGCGCCGGGCGAACACGGGCGTGCGCTGGGGGAAGCGGCGGCCACCGCCGCGCTCGAAGGAGTTCCTGAACTGCTTCCCGCCGGCGCCCAGATCGTGGTTCCGGAGTCTTCCGGCGAAGCAGCGGACGAACCACCGATGACTCCGTCCGCGTGCTACGAGGCCGCGAAGAAGCTGGCCGCCACCGAGGAGTCGATGGGACGCAGCGCACAGGTCGACCAGGCGTACCAGGTGAAAATCCCGAGCCCGGAGCTCGTGACGGCGATAGTGAGCGTGAGGCTCACGTCCTACCTGGCACCGGCGTCCGACCTCTCCCGCTACGACGAAGAAAACCGAGAGTGCGCACGATTCAGCCAGACGCAACCGGATGGCGCCAGCACGGATGCCGCCTGCGACCTGGATCGAACTCCCGTGGTGGCCTACGAGTCATACCGGAAGAACTGCTCGGCCACGACCCACCGCGAACCCGTGCAGAACGTGATCAACAAGACCTTCTACGCGCTGGCCGGGCACAATCTGGTCGAGGTGAGCGTCATTTACGGCTACACCGGAGACGTCCCACCCCAGGACTTCCTCAGCCAGGTCGAGAAGATTCAGACCGACGTGATGACAGGCGTCCTGATGGCGCTGTGAATCCGGTTCACGCGGCCGACTCGGCTGGCTGTGCGAACCGATCGAAGATCCGCCTCCGAGCCAGCTCCAGATCGGAGGCTGCGTGACCAGGCACGACCCGCGACCTCTCACGTTCTCTAGCGCCACGCTCACCAGGAGAGGTGCAACCATGCCCCGTTCCCAACGCTAGGGGTCCCCAAAGGCTGGGCCGACTTAGAAGGAACGAGAACCGCGCCGCAAGCTGCCCATCGCCGTGGCCGATCTACTCGATGCTCCCCGGCTTGGTGAGCGCCACCAACCCCGTTGGCCGCGCCGGCTGGCAAAGATGGCGACGACGGTTCCGGGGCGGGGGCAATCCCTGCCCCGGCGTATGTGTGCCGAGCTGACCGAGGTCGGCCAGAATGTCCGGATGGCGTGGGAACAGATCCGTACCGGCAGGGACGCCCTCGGCGAGTACCTGAAGGTGAGTCCGCTGGACGCGATCGCCGAGCTCGTGTGGAACGCGCTCGACGCGGAGGCGGACAAGATCTCGATCGACATCGAGTACACGGGCATGGGCGATGACGACGTTCGCTACGTCGGGCAGGTGACGGTGGTCGACAACGGACACGGCATGGACCGCGAGCGTGCGCGGTCGGCGTTCCTCTCGCTCGGTGACTCGTGGAAGAAGACGTTGAACGGCCGCACGGTCAACAAGAAGCGAGCGCTGCACGGGAAGAAGGGCAAGGGACGCTTCTTCGCCTACGGGGTCGGCAGCCACGTCCGCTGGTCGAGTGTCGCGGCGACACCTGCCGGGAACATGCGCGTCGAGGTCGTCGGCGAGGAGCATCGGATGGAAGGGTTCGAGATCTCGGATCCCGAGCCGACTACGGAGCCGACCGGTACCCGCGTCACGGTGCACGCCGACCAGAACCGTCCCAACCACGCGCTCGTGCGCGCCGACTTCCCGCACCAGCTCGCCGCTCGGCTGGCGGGGCACTTGCTCGCCAACGACGACATCGACGTCGTGGTGAACGGAACCCGGCTCGATCCGTGGGAACTGGTCGAGGACGAGCCGTTCGACCTGCTGGTCATCGATCCCGACTCACCAGAGTTCGAGGGGCGCGACCGCCCCGTTCTGACCATTGTGGACTGGACCGATGAGATGCGGGCCGCCCCTGGCATCGTGCTGTGCAACGAGGACGGCATGGCCCTGGTCGAGCTGGACAAGCCCGTGCCGAACGCCGCGGCGAAGACGACCGGCTATCTGAAGTGGACCGAGTTCGCCGGGCCGGAAGTCGGGCGCGCGTTCGCACACATGCAGTTCCCGGAGGTCATCGCCGAGGCGACGAAGATGTACGACGAGCACGTCCGCGCGAGGCTGGGGGCGATCACCACGACGATCGTCACGCGGCTGAAGTCGGAAGGCAGCTACCCCTTCGAGCCTCAGGAGATCGACGATCCGATCCGGCGTGCCGAGCGCGAGATGTTCGATCTCGTCGCGGTGACCGCCCGTGGAGCCTTGAACTCTGGGTCGCGTCAGCAACGCGCGATGAGCGCCCGGCTGCTGAAGCTCGCGCTAGAAGAACGTTCCGAGGAGCTGGACCTCATCCTCGCCGGCTCGCTGGAGCTGTCGAAGGACGAACGGGATCAGCTGGCCGACATGCTGCGCGTCTCCACGCTCGGCAACATCGTCGGCGCCGGCGCCGAGGTCATGCGACGGCTCGACCTGATCTCGGCCCTGCGCGCGGCCATCTACGGCGGCGACTCACGCAGGCGGATGCGAGAGGTCGATCAGCTGCACCCGCTGGTCAAGGAGAACGTGTGGCTGTTCGGCGAGGACTGGCGCCTCAGCCGGAGCGAGGCGAGCCTCACCACGGTTCTCCGCGACGTCCTGCACGAGGAAGCGGTCCTCGAGGCAGACCTCCCGTCCGTGGTTGAAGAGGTGCGCCAGGCTGACGGCCGGACGGGACGGCTTGATCTCGTACTGCAGCGCACAGTCGGTTCTCCTGGAGACTCGCATCGACTCGTGGTGGAGCTGAAGCGTCCGTCGCTGCGCATCGGTGATCGGGAACTCACGCAGGTGAAGGGCTACGCGCGAACGTTGTCCAAGCATCCGGCCATGGGGGCGTGCAAGTGGACGTTCTGGTTGGTCGGGGCGGAGCTCGATCCGGACTTCGCCGACGAGGTCCAGCAGACCGACCGGGCACCGGGTCACGTCGTCAACATGGAGAACTACGACATCTGGGTCACCCACTGGGGGCAACTGCTCGATGACGCCGAGCGGCGCTTGGCGTTCTACCGAGACCAGCTCCGGTACGACATCAGCCAGGACGAGGCTTTGGGACGTGTCCGGGCTCGTCATTCCCTGCTGCTTCCGCCGGACATGTCCGAGTACGAGGACGGCCACGACCTGCTCGTCGAGCCGCCTGCGCGCGAGCTGGCCAGTGGTACGGGCCGTGCTACTGGGTCGCCCGGCGAACTGCCGGCAGGCAGAGGTGTGGGAGAAGGCACTCAGTCATGATCGGTAGAGGCGCTTGCCTCACGACGAGCGAGCGCGGCCCGGTAGTCGGCGAGCACGCTCACCTTGCTGCCCGTCGCGTGTAGGCGGCCTTGTTCCTCGGCAACGAGGAAGGCCTTGAGGAGGTAGCCGAAGTAGGTCGCGATACCCCAATTGTCGCGCACCGCCTGGTCGGCAACGGACAGCGCTTCGTTGGCGAGCTCTGGCAGCTCCTGCCGTTGGTTCCGGACTACGGCGATGACAGGCCCGGACCGTCCCGGTGACGGCGCCAAGCTCAAGGCGAGGGCGACATGGTGGAGCGTCTCATCGTCAACTGGCCGCATGCGCGTGATGGCAGGAAAGTCGATGAGCCGGTGCCGGCAGCGCCAATACAAGGCGAGTGCGAGGTTGTGTGCCGCGCGTGCAGGGAGGCCGAGACTGCGCGCCTGCGCTGCCTCGGCCACAACGCCGGCCATGTGGGACGGCGGTTCCGTGCACCCGAGCATCTCGAGGAGCCGTGGATCGACTACGTCCGATGGGAACGGCATGTCGCCGAGAATGCCTGCGGTCACAACACCCTCTCCTCGTTGCTGTTGTCCTGCTTGCTGTCGGCGCCCGCGTCGTTCGCCGGGACCGTCACGACGTCCTCATCGATCGCGCCGGGGTCTTGAGAAGCGTCCTGCGCGCGGTTGGATCGCAGGGAGCACAAGAGACCGACGACGTTGATCAGAAAGAGGGCGGCTCCGATGGCCGCCGGAACGCTCCAGAGCTGTCCGCCTGCGGCGAGAGTCGTGGCGAGGCTGGTGCCGCCGATCAAGGCTCCGACGATTCGAGGCGTGCGGTCGCTTCGCGAACGCGCGAGTCGGCGGCCGAACACGACCGCCAGGCCGAAGACGACGAGATGTACGAGGTCCGCAGCCGCGATCTCGAAGTGGCTCGCGATGCCCTGGCTGAGGTTCGCGGCGGCAGTCCAGAGCACCAGGGTGTGCATGGTGGGGTGGGGGATGCGGAACTTGATCTGTTCCCCCGCCTGTGTACGAAGCATCGGAACTGATAGCTCCCAGTGGCGATTACCGCTACCGTTCCCGTCAGGAGAGAACTGCATGTCAGGGGCTCCTTCAAACTTCTGACGTGATGGTGGTCGCCCGCTGTAACGGGCTTCTGCTCGGTGCTCTCCGCTTCGACCCCTCCTGGTGGCGCCGGGAGGGGTCTCTGCGTTTCACACCACTGGAGTAGAAACGCTCCGAACGCCTCCAGCGATTTTCATCCTTGCAGCGAGAAAACCGCGAGTCAAACAATGCAAGCAGCATCACTGCTGGTCAGAGTGCTGTTTGGAGCGTTGACAACCGGTCTGTTGATCGATTTCCAAAGGTTTTGGGGAAAGATGCCGAAAGAAGTTGGTCAAATTTCAAAAGACGAACGAAAGCTGGACGTCACTAGCTCGGAGCACCTGATCGGTTACGCAACGCAAGCACTGATGAGGCGGCTGAAAGAGGAGGGCAGAGTTACTCAGGGGCGGATCGGCGTACAGATCGGAATTCCAGACGACGCGACATTCACGAAGAAGCTCAACGAGGGTTTGGCCGGTGACGAGTTGCTCAAGCTCGACCGGGAGATGATCAAGCTCGACCTGCAGAACTCGGTGAACGGCGGGTTGTCCTCCCTGGCACTGCGGCTGAGGTCGGAGAAGGCGCCGGTGCAGGAAGTGTTGCCGGTACCACCGCAGTCTTGGGCGTGGGACCTTCTCAACACCTCACCTCCTGACGAGTACGGCGTGCTCATGCAGGGGTCGCAGCTACTCGACATGTTCCGCAACTCGTCCCAGGCGTTCGACGACACGGCCCGGTTCAAGGAGATCGTGGAGCGGCTGATCATGATCGGGGCCCAGCCACCCACACCGCGCAACGTCGAGGCGTTGCTGCTACTCGGAAGCATCGCTGGTCACGCGTTCGACCGGATGCAGAGTTGGTTGGACGACATTCTCAGGAACATGCCGCTGGGTTTCCGGGTCTGGCGTGCGATCACCGCGGTGATCGCGATGCAGGACGCACGCGAGGATCCCGTCACGATCAGCACCTGGGTGCGCGCCCACCTGGGTGAAGCCGAGCAACTGAGAGAGATGAGCGTCTTCCCTGCGCGGTCGCTCGATCTCGAAGCCGCGATCGCGGTTCCACCGGCCTGGACTGCCCGAAGGGACTGGGTTCGTCCTGTGCTGCTGGCCAGAGCCAGGAACGAACGCGCAGTCGTGCGTGAACGGGGAACCGCGGCACACGGTTTGTGGGAACGTGCGTTCCGAGATGAGGCATCGCCGAGTGTCGAGCTGCGGTCGACGATGTCCGAGCTCGTGCGCGAGTTCACCCTGGAAGCCGGCCACTGCGACGATCCGGTGCCTGGTATGGCGTGGGTCGCGGGCACACTCAGGTACCTGACCGAGGAGGGGATCCCGGTGTGCCAGACGTGGTCGGGCGTTGACAACCCGTGTGTCGGGGTTGTTGCTGAGGCAACCGCACAGCTCCGCGTCGATCCACGGATCGACGGCAAGACCATGAAGCGCGACTTCCCGCCGATCGAGTCGACTTGTGTGCTCTTCGAGCACAGCTTGTTGCAGAACGCCGGTGTGCATCGGCGCAACGTCATTGACACCTTGCTCGCGGCTGGCATGGCTGCGCCGGTGACGGAGGCCTTGGAGCATGTGCTGGAGCACGAGGACTCAGAGGCATGGTTGCGCTGCCGTGCCTTGTTCGCGTTCGGCATGCTGCAGGAACGCAGCTCCATGGTGCAGTTGATCCTCGGTCACGCCTTCGACCAGTCGTGGCGACGGTTCAAGTCCAAGCCCGCGCGTACCTCGACCTCGGAGCTGCATGCGGCGATGTTCGCCATCGGCGACTGCTTCGGCGCGCCGGGGGCAGAGCGGCAGGCCATCGCTCTGCGGCAAGCGATCGATCCGGTCCTGCCGGAGCTGTTCGAGCTCACCGGCCACGGCGAGAAGACCTACATGGCTGCTCGGGCCGCCGCATACATGCTCATGGTGACCGCACACGCTGAGCCGGAGAACACGAGGCGGCTCCTCGCCATGTTGGAGCGGCATCCGGACCGAGCAACAAAACGGCTGAGCAGCTGGGCGTTGGAGCACAGGTTCACCAGCAGTGGACGCACTCGTCCACTCCACGCAGCGTTCGTCATGCCAAGATGAGGATCATGCGCAAGCCTGCGGGTGATTTCACCGCTCGAGCATTCCGGGGCCGAAGACCTCGTACTTGATGTCGTCGGTATGAACGTCGCGGCGCAGGAGACCGGCCCGCATGTCGCGCATGAACGGGATCGGCCCGCACAGGTAGGCGATGGCAGCGGTACCACCTCCATGTCGACCCGGCCGGCCTCTCCGCCGTCATCGCCGTTCTCGTACCAGGTCAGCTGCTTGGAGTTGACGAAGCGGGCGTACTCCGCGCGGTGGGCGTGGCGTTCGGCTGAGATCTTGGCGTGCGCGACTACGACCGTGTGCGTCGGTTGCGCGCTGACGGGGCTGGCGGAACTGCACGCTGCTGAAGCACGCGCGATGGTGGGCGAGCGCAGTGCGTGTGAGCGTTCGCTGGAACGAGCGCAGGACCACTTCGGGCGTATCTCTGACGACGAACCCGTGGAGGAGATTTTCTCCGAGACGGCACTGGTCTTGGGCAGCTCGAAGTAGTGCCGTCTCGACCACACTGCACAACGCAGGCCACGAGGCCCGACCGCATTGGGAGCACACGTCGGCAGCGATTGGGGAGCAGAACTGTGCGTTGAACGTGCCCCAACGGTCCTCAACGTAGCCAAACGGACCCGGGCTGACCTGC
Source organism: Lentzea sp. NPDC058436 (assembly GCF_042721515.1). Taxonomy (NCBI): domain Bacteria; kingdom Bacillati; phylum Actinomycetota; class Actinomycetes; order Pseudonocardiales; family Pseudonocardiaceae; genus Lentzea; species Lentzea sp. NPDC058436. The sequence continues at coordinate 1,476,366 of NZ_JBHXLF010000001.1, read as the reverse complement.
AAGAGTTTTATTTTCGCAGGTCAGCCCGGTCAGGATGTCATATTTGAACCACGGAGCGTCGACCAGGACGCGCAGCCGGTCACGGGAGAGCACGAAGATCAATCTATCGAGTGGATCTTCGTGGTCGGCGGTTCGCCCGTTCGGCGGCAGGCCGTGGGGTGAGTCGGATCCGTTGCTGTCGAACGAGAACGGGGTGTGGCCGGTGGGATCTCACCGGCCACACCCCGACTGGTCACGTCTAGATCTTGTCCGCGACCTTGATCTTGCCCTCGATGATCTGAGCCTTGTAGGCCTCAAGGATCCCCTGCAGCTTCGCGTCGATCTTGCCGCCCGACGTCGCGTACCCCATGCCGTCCGACTTGAGGTCGAACACCTTCGGCAGCGACGCGAGGTCGTTCGCGGCGGCCGCGTGGAAGAAGTCGTAGACGGCCACGTCCACGCGCTTGAGGCTGGACGCCACGATGACGTCGCGGTTGGCGGCGAGCGCGGGCTGGTTGTACTGGTCGGCGTCGCAGCCGATGCCGAGCACGCCCGCCTCCTTCACCGCGGCGAACACGCCGATGCCGGACGCGCCCGCGGCCGGGTAGAGGACGTCGGCGCCCTTGTCGATCAGGCCCTTCGCGGCCTCCTGGCCCTTGGGCGGGTCCTGGAAGCCGGTGAAGTCGCCTGCCGGGGTGATGTACTTCTTGTCGATCTTCACCTTGGGCGCCGCGGTCTGCGCGCCCTGGTTGTAGCCCGCCTCGAACTTCTGGATCAGCGGGATGTCCACGCCTCCGACGAAGCCCACGTGGCAGTTCTTGCTCTGGTACGCCGCGACGACGCCCGCGAGGAACGCGCCCTCCTGCTCGGCGAAGACCAGCGGCGTCACGTTGGTGACACCGTCGACGGCGGAGTCGACCAGGCCGAACTTGACGTTCGGGAACTCCGGCGCGACCACCTTGAGCGACTCGGTGTAGGCGAAGCCGACGCCGACGATCGGGTTGAAGCCCTCGGACGCGAGCTGGCGCAGGCGCGTCTGCTTCGCGGTCTCGTCCTCGTTCGGGGCGGCGGAGAGCTCGCGGGTGTTCTCCTTCTTCACGCCCATGTCCGTGATGGCCTTGTCGAACCCGGCGGCGGCGAGGTCGTTGAACGACGCGTCACCGCGGCCGCCGATGTCGTAGGCCAGACCGATCTTCAGCGCGCTGCCGTCGACCTTCTTGCCGTCGGCGGCGGCGCTGGTGCTCGACGAGGCGGACGCGGTGGGCGGCGTGGAGAACTCGCAGGCGTTGCCCGAAGGGGTGGAGGTGTTGCCACCACCGGAGTCCTTCGCGCAGGCGCTCACCACCATGAGGCTGGTCAGCGCGATCGCGGCCACGGCGGTGCCACGCATACGACGACGCACGGTTCGTCTCCTCTAACTCGGCTTGTGGAGGCGGACGGTACCTTCCGCTCCGATCGAACCGGTTGAGAGTTCACCTATTGGGATCGAGATCCTTGCGGAAAACGAGGAAGTCGCACGGGCAGGCGAGGTGCGGCACCAGGAACGGATAGGCGCTTTCCAGCTTGTCGGTGCGCACGACGCGATAGCCGATGCGGGTGTACCAGCCGCGCAGGAACTCCTTGACCGGATGGCTCCACTCCTGCGGGACCAGGAGCTCCAGCTGCATCTCCGCCGCGCCGAGCGAACGGCCCCAGTCCTCGGCGAACGTCACCAGGTCCCTGCCGATGCCGGTGCCGCGTTCCTCGGGCGCCGCGACCAGCATGCCGAACTCGCCCGCGCCGTCTTCGAGCTGATGAACGCGCACGGAACCCACGACACGGCCGTTCGACCGGACCACCGCGATCTCGCCGGCGGCGACGAGGTCCGCCACCTCGGCCTCGGTGGTCCGGCTGTTGCCCTCCAGCCAGATGCCCTTCTCGGCGTCGGCGTACACGCGGTTGATCAGCTGGGCGATCTCCCCGGCGAGCCCGGTGTCGGAGATCAGGACCGGCGTCACCACGGCGACGGCTGGGTGGTCTTGGCCAGCTCGTCGGCGTGCTGGAGCACTCCGAGCTCGCGCAGCATCCGGTCTCGCTGCACGGGATCGTGCGCGACGTGCGACGCGTGCAGCGCCTTGCGCAGCCGTGCCTTCCGGCGAGGCGTCCACGGGCTCGCGATCGCGAGCTTCGCGGCCCGCAACGCCGCCTTGTCACGCGTGCGCGCCAGGGCGTCGCGGCCGTCGTCTCCCAGACCCAGCAACGACAACATGCGCTCGCGCAGCTCACGGCCGATGCGCGCCCACGTCGTGGTGCGCTGGCGGGACGCGCGGATCTCGATGCCCAGCGCGAGGTGCAGCATGACCAGGCCGAGGACCGGTCCGAGCAGGACGCGGGCGGTGCCGGCGACCGGGCCGGACAGGCTGAAGGCCGCGAACGCGGCGAACGCGGTCAGCGCCCACGCGACCAGGCGGGCCGGACCGGGGCGGCCGTTCTGGCGCACCCCGCCGCGCATCGCCCAGCCGCACGCGACCAGCGCGGCCTCCATCACGGAGAACAGGACGACCCGCTCCACGACGTCGGTGATGCCCAGGCGCTGCTCGAAGAACCGCCACGAGGTGTCGACGCTGACACCGATGCTCATGAGCGCGACGGCGTAGAAACCCTTGGCGCCCGCGGGCTTGCTGTCGGCCGGCTCGGTGTCGGAGGGCCTGGTGTGGGCGGGCTCGATGTGAGCGAGCCTGGCGTCGACGGGCTCGGTGTCAGCGGGCCCGCTGTCGACGGACGCGGGGGAGCGGTTCTCCGCCTCGTCCAGCTGCGCGATCAGTTCCGGCGTCAGCGGGATGTGACCGCTCGTGTCCGTCACGCCGTTGCGGGCGCGCCACTCGTTCACGATCGGCGTGGCGTAGGGCCGCGTCGGCACGGTCTGGCCCTGCTTGCTCAGCCAGCGGCGGACGTCCTCCACCGAACATCCGCGCGGCAGGTGCTCCAGCGCGTACTGAATCTTCGCCTTCTGCGTCCTCAAGCGGGATAAAGCAGCGTCGTGGCCGGTCAGGGTGCCGGCCTCGTCCGTGGTCACTCGTGCTCTCCGTCCTCATAGGGGGCTTGCAGGGGCACGCGGACGGCTGGACCCTACCCGGCTACTGGGCGTGAACATCATCAGGTTTTGGACATTGACACTGTCACGGTTGCAGTGTCACTATTGTGGGGTGTGGACGCTCGACGAGTTGCTGGACCGCGTCTCCGCCGCACTGACGGCGGAGTACTCGGGCGCGCCCAACGGTCGGGTGCGCGACGTGCCCGACAAGCGGGCCGTCCGCTGGTACGCGACGACGGGCCTGGTCGACAGGCCGTCGGCGATGCGCGGCCGTTCGGCGTTGTACGAGAGGCGTCACCTGCTCCAGCTGGTGGCGGTGAAGAGACTTCAGTCGCAGGGGAGGACGCTGGCCGACATCCAAGCCGAGCTCACGGGCGCCACCGACACGACGCTGGCGGCCATCGCCCGCGTGCCGGAGCACCTGCTGGTGGACAGCGGTGACGCACCGCCGCCGGAGGAGGTCCGGCCGAGGTTCTGGGCGGCGCCGGCCGCACCACCGACCGGGGCGTCCGCTGGCGCACCGATCTTGCCACCGGCAGGGGCGGCCTCGCCGCCCGCCGGCGCGCTGCCGGCAGCGGCGGGGGCTGCGCCTACTGCCCCGCCCGCGCTGTCCGGCACCTCACCCGCATCACCCGCCGCACCACCCGCTGCCCCGACTCCACCCGCGCCCCCCGAGGCGTTCGCGCTCAACGGTGTCGCCCTCCCCGGAGGCGCCGTCCTCCTGATCCCGGGCACGCCGACCGCCGCCGACCGCGCGGAGATCGCCGCCGCCGCCCGGCCACTGCTCGACCTGCTCCAAACCCGTGGCCTGCTCAACGAAAGGGAACCGTCATGACCATCTCCGTCGCCCCGATGAAGGCCGCTGAAGCCGACCGCATCGGCAGGACGACCGAGGACGCGGGTGTCGGCGCGCTGCGCACCGAACAGGGCAACCTGCCGCTGGAGGCCCTCGACGTGAGAGCGGTGGTCACCGGGCTGGTGGGCCGCGTCGTGCTGACGGCCGGGTTCGTCAACACCCACGACACCGCGCTCGAAGCGACCTACGTGTTCCCCTTGCCGGACCGCGCCGCCGTGACCGGCATGAAGATGACCGCCGGCGATCGGACCGTCGAAGCCGATCTGCAGGAGCGCGCCCAGGCCCGTCAGACCTACGACGACGCGATCGCGGCCGGTAAGCGGGCGTCCATCGTGGAGGAGGAACGGCCCGACGTCTTCACCATGCGCGTCGGCAACATCCCGGCGGGCGAGCGGGTGAGCGTCGAGCTGACGCTGGTGGGACCGCTGGTGTTCGAGGACGGCGCGGCGACCTTCCGGTTCCCGCTGGTCGTGGCGCCGAGGTACGTGCCGGGTTCGCCGCTGCCGGGGCCGTCCGTCGGTGACGGGCACGCGCAGGACACGGACGTGGTCCCGGACGCCTCCCGGATCACGCCCCCGGTGCTGCTGCCGGGCTTCCCGAACCCCGTGCGGCTCGGCATCGGCGTGGAGATCGACCCCGCCGGACTGGAGCTGGGCGAGGTGCGGTCGAGCCTGCACACCGTCGTCACCGAGGGCAACACCGTCACGGTGACGCCCGGTGAGCGGGTCGACCGCGACTTCGTGCTCCGCCTGCAGTACCAGGGCAACAGCTCCGCGGTCGTGTGCGTGCCGGACGAGGACGACAGCGGTGAGGGCACCTACCAGCTCACCGTCCTGCCGCCCGAGTCCGAGACGCCGGTCCGCCCGCGTGACGTCGTGCTGCTGCTCGACCGGTCCGGCAGCATGTCGGGCTGGAAGATGGTCGCCGCCCGGCGCGCGGCCGCCCGCATCGTCGACACGCTGACGTCGGACGACACGTTCTCCGTGATCAGCTTCGACGACCGGCTGGAACGTCCTGACACGCTCGGCTCCGGCCTCGTCACGGCCACCGACCGCCACCGCTTCCGCGCCGTCGAGCACCTCGCTGCCATGCAGGCGCGTGGCGGCACCGAGTTCTACGAGCCGTTGCGGCAGGGGCTGGGGCTGCTGGCCGACGCGCGATCGGAGCGCGACCCCGTGCTCGTGCTCGTCACGGACGGCCAGGTCGGCAACGAGGACCAGGTGCTGCGCGACATCTCGCCGATGATCAACCGGACCCGCGTGCACGCCGTCGGCATCGACACGGCCGTCAACGCGGGCTTCCTCGGCAGGCTCGCCGCCGCCGGGGCCGGCCGGTGCGAACTGGTCGAGAGCGAGGACCGGCTGGACGAGGCGATGACCCACATCCAGCGGCGGATCGGGGCGCCCGTCGTCACCGACGTGGTGCTGGAGCCGGCGTCCGACCTGCCGAAGCAGCCCACGGCGATCTATCCGGGTGTGCCGCTGGTCGCGTTCGGCCGGTACAGCGGTGCCGCGCCGCAGGAGTTCAGCGTGCGCGGACGGACCCGCGACGGGGCGGACTGGCACGAGACGGTGGCCGTCCAGCAGCACACGTCGCCCGCCGTCCGGGCTCAGTGGGCGCGCGCCGCGCTGCGCGACCTGGAGGACAGGTACGCCGTCGGTGACCGGTCGCTGGAGTCGACGATCGTGGAGACGTCGCTGAAGTTCGGCGTGCTGTGCCGGTTCACCGCGTTCGTGGCGGTGGACGAACGGGTCGTGTCGGACGGCACCGTGCACCGCGTGGTGCAGCCGGTCGAACAGCCCGCGGGCTGGGAGATGCGGGCACCGGGCGCCCCGATGCCGGCACCGAGCTTCGCCGGCGGGGCGCGTTCGCTCGCCGCGCCGGGGATGTTCGCCGGTGCGCCCGCCTCGTTCGACGCGGCCATGCCGGTGCCTCCGCCCGCGCCGATGGCCGCGGCTCCCAAGCGGATGCGGGGTTCAGGGCCCATGTCCATGCCGGTTCCGCTGCCGACCAGCGACCCGGCTGACCTGCACGAGGTCGTCGAACGCGAGGTGAAGCGCCTGGAGCAGGACGCGGCACTGCCCGCGTGGGAGCGCCGCGACCTGCTCGCCGACCTGGCCAGCAGGCTCGGCACGCTGATCGCCGGTAGGCAGGGCCCCGCGTACGCGCCGGTGCACGGCCTGGTCGCGGAGATCACAGCCGGAGGCGACGTGGACAAGCTGTGGGCACGGGCGCTGGAGGTTCTGCGGGAGTTCGTGACGGGCAAGGCCGCGGACAAGCCCGCCGAGCCGGAGCGTCGCAAGCGGTTCTGGCGCTGATCGGACGATTGCCCGTCTGAGGGTTGTGCCGCAACGCTTTCCTCATGAGCGCGTTCGGTGAGTGGACGACAGTCGAGGGCCTGCCCGCGTTCGAGTACCGGGCGGGCCCTCGGCCGTGGGACCCGGTCATCGACCCGCCGTCGTCGACCCATCGGGTGCACGTGGGCAACCGCCGGATCACCCTGGCCGCCGACAGCGACGGGCTCTTCGGCGTGTGGGACGAGCATCTCGGGTGCCGGTGGCTCGCCGAACGCACCGGGGTCGGCCGTTTCGGCGCGCTGTCGACGGACACGGCTCCCGTGAAGCTGTTCGGCCCGACCTTCGTCCGGCTCGCGGTGGGCGACCTCGAACGCACGGTGCTGTGCCCCGAAGGCGACGCGCCCTGGGTGCTGATCAGGGTCGACGTGGTGAACCGGGGCGACAGCGCGCTGCACGGGGTGCTCACCGAGGAGTGGGCGGTGCGGCCGCGGGAGGTGAACCTGGAGTTCGGCCCGAACCGCGGCGATCCACCACCGGACCCACCCGTCGTGGCGCTGGAGAACGTCGGGGGCGAGCGGGTGGAGACCACCACCGGCCCGTTGACCGTCGAGGTCGCACTGGACCTGCGTCCGGGGGAGCGGACGACCGCGTGGTTCCGGTTCGGGCTGCTCGACGAACCCGTCGATCCCGAGGCGGTGTACGAGTCCAGCCTGGCCGGCCTGAACAAGAGGCTCCCGTCCGCGCCGGACGAGATCCGTTGGCACACCGCACTTCTGACCGGCGGTGCCTGCGTGGACGGAGTGCTCGGCGGCCACACGCTGAACCAGGGCTCCGCGTACTCGTTCCGGCACGGTTTCAACGGCGCCGCAAGGGATCCGCTGCAGCACGCCCTACCGCTCGTGCACCTCGAACCGGACCTCGCGCTGTCGGTGCTGCGCAACACGTGCGCGTGGGGCAGCCCGGACGGCGACCTCCCGTACGCGCTCGACGGCCGCAAACAGCCGTGGACGCAGCTGTTCCGCCCGTCCGACCAGAACCTGTGGGCGCTCTGGCTCGCCGCCGAGTACGCGGCCACGACCGGGGACCTGGCCGCGTTCGGAGAACCGGTGCCGTACCACCCGTGCCACCACGCCGATCCCGTTCCGCTCGCCGAGAACCTGAGGCGCCAGTTCAGGTTCTTCACCGACGAGGTCGGGGTGGGGGAGCACGGCCACGTCCGGATCCTCAACGCGGACTGGAACGACCTCGCCATCCGCGAGTCCGGAGTGGACAGAGACGTGATGGTCGAGCGGGGCGAGTCGGTGCTCAACTCGGCGATGGCCGCCTGGGTGCTTCCCCTCTACGCGGACCTCGCCGAACGACTGGGGGACGCCACCACGGCGTCCGAGGCACGTCGAACGGCCGACGACCTCCGCACTCTCGTCGCACGGGAGTGGAACGGCCGCTGGTTCCGCCGGGCCCACGGGCCGGGAACCGTCGTCGGCGAGAACGACCTGTGGCTGGAGGTGCAGCCGTGGGCGATCCTCTGCGGCGCGGCCACGCCGGAACAGGCGCGCGCCCTGCTCACCACGATCGACGAGACGTGCCGGGCCGGGTCACCGCTGGGCGCCCGCCACCGCTGGCCCGTCCCCGAGGGCGAGCAGGGCCAGGTCTGGTTCTCGGTCAACATGACACTGGTCTGGGCGGCGTCTCTGTACGACGAAGACCTGGCGTGGGACGAGTGGCGGCGCATGACCCTGCACGCGCACACGGACGCCTATCCGGACGTGTGGACGGGCACGGTGTCCGGCCCCGACTGCTATCTCGCGCCGGGCAGCGACCGTCCCGGCGAGACGTGGGCGTTGCCGGACTTCGGCACGGCGATGCAGGCGTACCCGGTGGCGAACCTGCACAGCCACTCCCAGCCGTTGCTCGCCTACCTGCGGCTGCAGGGCGTTGTACCCCGATTCGGTGAACGTGCGTGACATTTCCCGATCTCGCGTGCTCCTCGGACTGACGCCACCCGCACCAGTCCGAGGAGTCCCGTTGTCCAGCTGCCGCCACCGAGTCGTCCAGTTGCGCACGCCGCTGTCCGAGGACGAGCGGCTGTCGCTCGTCGAGCAGACCGTCCTGTGCCACCCGGCCGTGCACAGCGTCGAGCTGTCGTCCGGCGACGAGATCCACGCCGAGGTCGTCGTGTGGCGCGGAAGCTCGCCTCAGCGGACCCTGCACGACATCACCGCGGCGCTCGACGCCGTGCTCGGTGACGTGGCTGTGAGCGTGACGGTGGTGGCCGTCGCGTACCGCAGGCGTGAGCGCGTCCTCTGGGTTTACAACTAGGGCTCTATTGTCAAACGGGCTTTACATCGCCTACCGTTCTGTCAACCTCCCGGAGGAGTGTGGCATGAGCGACATGAAGGCAACGGTGCCCGTCGGCTCAACCGAGCAGTGGACGGACGGCAAGCGGTACCTGTGGCTGCTGGGGCTGGTCGTGCCGTCCCTGGCGTTCCTCGCGATCGGGATGCACGCGGCCACGGGCTGGGGCGTGTGGTTCTGGATCGGCCCGATCGTGGTCCTGCTGATCGTTCCGGCGATCGACCTCTTCGCGGGTCTCGACCGCAGCAACCCGCCCGACGACGTGATCGAACGGCTGGAGAACGACCGCTACTACCGCTGGATCACCTACCTGTTCCTGCCGATCCAGTACGTCGGGTTCGTGGCGGCGTTCTGGCTGATCGCGCGCGGCGACCTCGGCGTCGTCGACAAGATCGGCCTCGCGGTGTCGATCGGGTGCATCGGCGGCATCGGCATCAACACGGCGCACGAGCTGGGCCACAAGAAGGAGAGCCACGAGCGGTGGCTGTCGAAGATCGCGCTCGCGCAGAGCTTCTACGGCCACTTCTACATCGAGCACAACCGCGGCCACCACGTGCGGGTCGCGACCCCGGAGGACCCGGCGAGCAGCCGCGTGGGCGAGAGCTTCTACCGCTTCTGGCCGCGCACGGTCTTCGGCTCGATCCGGTCGGCGTGGCGCCTGGAGCGCAAGCGGTACGGGCGTCGCGACCGGCACCCGTACCGGCTGGGCAACGACGTGCTCAACGCGTGGCTCATGTCGGCCGTGCTGTGGGCGGCCATGATCGTGTGGCTCGGTGTCGGCATCGTGCCGTACCTGCTGGTCCAGGCGGTGATCGGCTTCTCGCTCCTGGAGGTCGTGAACTACATGGAGCACTACGGGATGCTGCGGCAGATGGTCGGCGCACCGGGCCGCAGGCGCTACGAGCGCGTGGACCCGAGCCACAGCTGGAACTCCAACAACATCGCCACGAACGTGCTGCTTTACCACCTGCAGCGGCACAGCGACCACCACGCCAACCCGACCCGGCGCTACCAGACGCTGCGCGACTTCGCCGAGTCCCCGGTGCTGCCGACCGGTTACGCGGGCATGATCCTGCTCGCTCTCGTGCCCCCGCTGTGGCGGCGCGTGATGGACCCGCGCGTGCGGGGCCACTTCGACGGAGACATCGGCCGCGCCAACATCCAGCCGGGCAGGCGCGCGAAGGTCCTGGCCCGGTACGGCGGCACGGACACGGGCGAGGCCGTCGTGGCGGACAGCCGTGGCGACGCGACCGCGGGCGGCATGTGCCCCGGCTGCGGTTACGTCTACGACGAGAAGATCGGCGACCCGCGCGAGGGCTTCCCCGCCGGAACGCCGTGGGCGGTCATTCCGGACTCGTGGTGCTGCCCGGACTGCGGGGTGCGCGAGAAGATCGACTTCGTGGCCCCCGGCCGGGTGACGTCCGCGTAGATCGTCTCCGGCGCCGGACGTCACTCACGAGACACGACCTAGGATCGGCGCATGGGCGGGACTTCTCCGGCAGCGGCCTCCGGCAGGCGGCCGATCATCGACGTGGCGATCGAGATGACCGCCCGCGACGGCTGGGCCGCGGTCACCATGACGCGGCTCGCCGAGCAGGCCGGGGTCAGCCGCCAGACCGTCTACAACGAGATCGGCTCCAAGAACTCCCTCGCCGACGCGATGCTCGCGCACGAGCTCGACCGGTTCCTGACGGCCATCGGCACCGCGTTCGACCGCCACCCCGGCGACCTCGTCGAGGCGATCCACGACGCCGTCCGCGACGTCCTCGAACTCGCCCGCGGCAACCTCCTGGTCCGCGCGATCGCCTCCGCGACGCACGGCGCCGACACCGAGCTCGTCCCGCTGCTCACCACCCAGGCCGAGACCCTGCTCACCGAGGTCAAGGCCGTGCTCGCGGCACGGGTCGAGACCTACCGCACCGGCCTGGGCGGGGAGCAGGTCGAGGTGCTGATCGACCTCATGACGCGCACGGTCCTCAGCCACGTCGTCCAGCCGACGGGCACCCCCGCGGGCACCGCCGACGGCCTGGCGTGGCTCGCGTCACGTGTGCTGGAGGAGCCCGCGAGGAAACCGCTGCGCTACAGCTGACGAACACCAGAGGTGAGCGTGCTCGACACCATCGCGGACCGACTCGTCGTCCCCGGCTACTCGAAGTGGGGCTACCGGCTGCGCGAGAAGACCTGGACAGCCCTTGAACCCGTACGCGGCGTCCGAGCCGTCGTGACCGGAGCCGGCAGCGGCATCGGCAAGGCCACGGCGCTGGGGCTGGCCCGCCTCGGCGCGGAGGTCGTGCTGGCGGTGCGCGACGAACGCAAGGGCGAGGCGGCGAAGGCGGAGATCCTCGCCGCGGTCCCCGGCGCCACCGTCGAGGTCCGGCTCTGCGACGTGTCGAGCCCCGAGTCGGTGCGCCGGTTCGCCGCGGAGATCGACCGCCTGGACGTCCTGGTGCACAACGCCGGCGTGCTGCCGCAGGAGCGCTCGGTCACGCCGGACGGGCACGAGCTGACGTTCGCCACGCACGTGCTGGGCCCGTTGCTGCTGACCGACCTGCTGCGCCCGGTGCTCGCGGCCTCCCCGGACCCGCGGGTCGTGTTCGTGTCGTCCGGCGGCATGTACACGCAACGCCTCCGTGCCGACGACCCCGAGTACCGCGAGGGCACGTACAAGGGCGCGACCGCCTACGCGCGCACGAAACGCATGCAGGTCACGCTCGTCCCGTTGCTGAGCGAGCGGTACGCGTCCGACGGCATCGCCGTGCACGGCATGCACCCCGGCTGGGCCGACACACCGGGTGTCGCCGGCTCGCTGCCGGGGTTCCACAAGCTGACGAGGGCGTTTCTACGCACCTCCGAGGAGGGCGCGGACACGATCGTCTGGCTCGCCGCGACGAAACCCGCCCCGCGCACCGGACGCTTCTGGCACGACCGGCGCGAGCGTCCGACGCACGTGCTGCCGACCACCGCGGAGAAGCCCGAGGACGTCGCCGAGTTCTGGCGCTACAGCAAGGACGCCGCAGGGCTGTCCTAGAAAACGACCTTCTGGTACTGGTCGCGGTCCATGTCGTACACCTCCAGGGTCAGCTGCGTCGGCAGCCCCTCGACCGGCTTGAGGTGGTCCCGGGCGAGTTCCACGCTCACCCGCCCGACCTCCTGCTTGAGCTCGGCGGACCGGCCGGTCAGGAGCCCGACCCTGACGTGGATCATCGCGGCCGGCGAGCCGTCGCCGATCACGGACTCCTCGATCTGCCGGAACCGCGTCTTGAACGCCTCGACCTCCGCGCTGACCAGCGGTCCGACGGTCCGGTGCAGCGCGAGGGCGAAGCCGCGGCGGTCGAACGCCTCGGTCAGTTCGGCGGAGTACTCGACGGTGATCTGTGGCATGAGCCCAACCTAACGCCGGACGATCGGGCAGGTGCCGCGGACTCCCGGCCATGTGCCCGTCCCGCCCGACTGCGGGAGAGTGGACGTCATGACCGCCGACACCGCGCTGACCGCCGACGACATCGAGTTCCTGCGACGCCCGCTGCACGGGTTGCTGTCCGTCGCGGCGGGACCGGTGCCCGCACAGCCCCGGCCGGTCTGGTTCGAGGCCACCGCCGACGGCACCGTCCAGCTGTTCACCGACCCGAACTCGCTCAAGGTGCGCCGCCTGCGCCGCGATCCCCGTGCGTCGATCGTCGTCGCCGCCCCGGTGGGAGAACGCGAGCGCTGGGTGTCGGTCGCCGGACGCGTCGCGGTGGAGACCGGGGGAGCGCACGACCTGGCCGAACGCCTGGCGGCCCGCTACTGGGACCTGGACGACCCGGCCCGTGCCGCGGACCTCGCCGAGATCCTCGGCGCGGACCAGGTCCGTCTCGTCCTGCACCCGGAGGACGTGCGCCGGTTCACCTACTGACCTCGCGGGTCCGGCCCCACGGCTTGAACACCGACAGCACCATCGCGAAGCACAGCACCGCGATGGCCGTGGTGGCGAGGAACGCGACGAACCAGATGTCCTCCAACGGTTGTTCGCCGGTGGACAGCTCGGTGATCGGGCCGAGGAAGGCCAGCATCAGCCCGATGGCGAGCACGTTGAGGCCGAGCTTCACCGCGACCCACCAGTACCGGACGAGGCCCCACTTCGTCGCGAGCCCGAGCAGGACGCCGGTGAGTAGGCAGACCGCCCCGGCGATCAGGGCCGAGTACAGCAGCGGGACGACGAACAGGTCCGCGAGCGCCTGGTACGCGCTGGTGCGGCCGTCGCCCGTGCGCGTCCAGCCGATCAGCACGAGGACGATCGAGACGACGTCGATCCCGATCCACGCCCCGGCGGACGCGACGTGCACGGCCAGCACGCTTTTGCGGAGGCGGACCGGGAGTCGCCATCGCACCTGGTTGTCCCTCGCCGGTGAAACAGGACGGGACGCGGTGGAAACACTCATCTGCTTTCCCCTTCCGAATTATCAGAAACGAACAAGGCCTGTCTGATAAGCGACCACGACGAGTTGGGCCCGGTCCCTGGCCTGAAGTTTCATCATCGCCCGGTTGACGTGGGTCTTGACGGTGAGCGGTGAGACGACGAGCTTCTCGGCCATCTCGTTGTTGGACATTCCGTGCGCGGCCAAAGCGACCACCTCGCGTTCGCGCTGGGTCAGCACGTCCAGCCGGCCGGGATCGACCGGAACGCCCGAGCCACGGGTGAGGAAGCGGTCGATCAGGGCCTTCGTCGCCTTCGGGGACAGCAACGCGTCGCCCTCGGCGACCGTGCGGACGGCGGCCTGCAGCTCTGCCGGTTCGACGCCCTTGCCGAGGAACCCGCTGGCACCCGCCTCGACGGCCCGCGCGACGTACTCGTCGATCTCGAACGTCGTCACGACCAGGACCTTCACGCCCGCGAAGCTCTCGTCGGAGGTGATCCTGCGGGTGGTCTCCAGCCCGTCCAGCAAGGGCATCCGGATGTCCATGACCACCACGTCGGCACGGGTCGTGCGCAGCAGGTCGAGCGCTTCCAGCCCGTCCGAGGCCTCGCCCACGACCTCCAGGTCGGGTGCGGAGTCGAGCAGGACGTGGAACCCGGCCCTGATGAGCGGCTGGTCGTCGGCGAGCAGGACGCGGATGGTCATGAGCCCTTCCCCAGAGGAAGACTGACGTGGACGTGGAACAGGTCGTCGGGTCCGGCGCCCGTGCGCACCGAGCCGCCGACGGCGTTGGCCCGTTCCCGCATGCCGATCAGCCCCAGCCCCGAGCCTGTGCGGAGGTGGCGGGCGGGGGCGTTCACGACCTCGATCACGAGCTCGGTCTTCGTGCGGGTCACCGACAGGTCCGCGTGCCCGGTGCCGTGCCGGTGGGCGTTGGTCAGCGCCTCCTGGACGACGCGGTAGGCGACCAGGTCGACGGTCGCGGGCAACGGCCGTTCCTCACCGGCGGAGGCCCACCGGAGCTCCAGTCCCGACGCGCGGAACGACTCCACCAGCGGTTCCAGCCGCGCCATTCCGGGTGCGGGATCGGTGGGTCCATCCGTCTCGCCGGACCTGCGCAGCACCCCGAGCAGGCCTTGCAGCTCCTCCAGGACGGCCCGGCTCGACCGGCGCACGTGGGCCAGCGCCTCCGCCGCGGCCGGGGGCCTGTCGAGCAGCAGGTGCCCGGCGACACCGGCCTGGACGTTGATCACCGAGATGTGGTGGGCCACGACGTCGTGCAGTTCACGGGCGATGTGCAGGCGTTCCTCGACGACCCGGCGCCGGGCCTCCTCCTCGCGCGACCGCTCGACCCGTGCCGCCTTCTCCTCGATCGCGGCGGTGTACGCCCGTCGGGTGCGCGTCGCCTCACCGACCGCCGCGGCCAGGCCGACCAGCGTGAACCGGCCGAGGTTCTCGCCGGAGAAGCCGGACGACGCGATCAGCGCGACGGCGGGGATCGCGCAGAGGACACCGGCCACCACCGCACGCCGTGGCGTCCACGTCCCGACGTGCGCGGCGACGGTGCAGACCGCCACGGCCAGCGGGATCAGGAACGGTTCCGGGTCGGCCCCCGCGACGATCGCGGGCGCCGTTCCCACGGCCGTGACGGCCAGCGTCCACCACGGCCACCGGCGCCGCACCGCCAGGCTCCCGGTGACGACGGCCAGCAGACCGAGTGCCGGCGTGACGTCCGGCCCGTTCGCGACGATCACGGCGAAGTAGACAACGGCGCCGGCAGCGTCCACGAGAAACGGATTCTTCCGCGCCCAGTCACTCATTCCTGCTCCTCGCGGGGCTCGATTCCGTCCTCACCAGGATCTCTGCCGGGGTAGTGGAAATCGTCCTACCGGCGCAGGTGTTTCAAGTACTGCGACCGCAGTATATGAGCGCGCGAGGTTCGAGAAAGAAGAAAATCGTTGCGTTCCGGTAATCCTGTTCTTTACCGAAACGCATTCGGTGTCGCTGAGCTCACGGGGCGGGGTTCAGCACCAGCAGTTCGGTCTCCAGGCGCAGGCGGAACCCGAGCTTCTCGTACAGCCGGATGGCCCCGGTGTTGGACGTGAGCACGTGCAGGAACGGCGTCTCGCCCCGCTCCCGGATGCCGTGCGCGACGGCCAGCAGCAGCCGAGTGCCCAGCGCCTGCCCGGCCGCGTCCGGGTGCGTGCAGACGGCGCTGATCTCGGTGTGGCCGGGCACGTGGAGTCGTTCACCGGCCATCGCGACCAGCCGGCCTTCGCGCCGGATGCCCAGGTACGTGCCCATCTCGATGGTGCGGGGCAGGAACGGGCCGGGTTTCGTGAGCTCCACCAGCGCCGTCATCTCCGGAACGTCCGAAGTGGACAGGCGGACGGCCTCGGGTTCCGGCGCCGCCGCGATGTCGTCGCCGACGTACTGCCGCAGCGGCAGCCGCGCCTCGACCTGCCAGCCGTCCGGCGGTTTGAGGCCGGTCACCGTCGGACGCGGGTCCAGCGCCGCGAGGACGAGCCAGTCGGCCTCGGTCGGGTTCGGGGGCATCGCGATGAAGGGCGACATGTCGGACGGGTAGCGCAGCACGTTGCCCTTGTGCTCAGCGAAGACGGCGTGCGGTCCGGTCAGGGCCGAGCGGGCGGGGTCGTCGAGAGGGTGCACTACAGCGGCTCCAGGAGTCGGCGCGGTGTGTTCAGCAGGGCGGACACGGGGTCGGGGTTGGCATTGCCCGGCTCGAATCCGGGGCCGGGCTCGATGCGGACGTCCGGAACGGACACCACCTCGCCGCAGGCGGAACACCGGTTCTCGGTGTCGAGCCGTCCGCCGTCGGCGTCGTGCCGGAACGTGCGGCGCGCGCCGCCGGGGGAGTAGTGCTCGTCGCCCCAGGCCATCATCGCGCGCAGCACGGGCCAGAGCGTCAGCCCCTTCGCGGTGAGCCGGTACTCGCCGCCGACGCGTTCGAGCACGTCCTCCTGCACGAGGAACTTCAGGCGGTTGGTCAGGACCGCGCGCGGAATGCCGAGTTGGGACGCGAAGTCGCCGAACCGCCGGATGCCGAAGAACGCGTCGCGGACGATCAGCAACGTCCACCGCTCACCGACGATCTCCAGGGCTCGCGCCAGGGAGCAGTTGCGGTCCGCGTAGGTGCTGGGCAGTGCCATGGCCTCCACTGTAGTTCATTCACTGAACTCGTCGTGCTACGGTTCAGCTAGTTCAGTGAATGAACTACAGATCCCCGAGAGAAGGTCGCCGTGTACCAGTTCCTGGTGTCGTTCACCGTCGAGCCCGACCACCGCGAGGACTTCGTGAAGGCCGCGCGCAGGACCGCCGAGGACTCCCTCGCGAACGAGCCCGGCTCGCTGCGGTTCGAGGTCATCGCGGACGAGGAGAACCCGGATCTCTTCTACCTCAACGAGGTCTACTCCGACGTCGACGCGTTCAACACCCACGCGAGCGGCCCGTACTTCGGCGCCTTCTTCGCCGAGGCCGGCGCGTACGCCCAGGGCCCGACCTGGCTGATGAAGGGCACCGTGGCCTGATGCCTGCCGAACGCACGCGGACGGTCACGTGGACCGACCCGCGCAAGACCGCCGCACTGGCGATGGAGCGCGACGGCCTGGAGTTCCTGCGCGGCATCGCCTCCGGCGAGATCCCGCCCCCGCCCGTCGCCGAGCTCGTCGGCGCCCGCGTGGTGTCCGCGGACAAGGGCTCGGTCACGTTCGAGCTCGACCCGCAGGAGTTCCACTACAACCCGATCGGCTCCGTGCACGGCGGTATCCACGCCACGATGCTCGACACGGCGGCCGGCTGTGCCGTCCACTCGGCACTGCCCGCCGGGA
The DNA here is from genome assembly GCF_042721515.1 of Lentzea sp. NPDC058436. Lineage (NCBI taxonomy): Bacteria > Bacillati > Actinomycetota > Actinomycetes > Pseudonocardiales > Pseudonocardiaceae > Lentzea > Lentzea sp. NPDC058436. The sequence goes on along the minus strand of NZ_JBHXLF010000001.1, from coordinate 1,459,561 downwards.
CCGGGTACACGAGCCTCGACCTCGCCGTGCGGTTCCTCCGTCCGATCAGGACGGACACCGGCACGGTCACCTGCGTCGGCACCCTCGTCCACCTCGGCAGACGGACCGCGCTCGCCGAGGCCCGCCTGGTCGACGGCGCCGGACGCCTGCTCGCCACCGCCACCAGCACCTGTCTGATCCGGGGAGGACGGAGTTGACCGTCCTCGTCACCGGCGCCACCGGCCGGCACGGCGGCACCGGCGCACACCTGGTGCGACGGCTCCGCGAAGAGGGCAGGGACGTCCGCGTGCTCGCCCGCACCCGTGGCGAACGCACCGAGTCACTCGAAGCTCTCGGCGCCGAGGTGGTGATAGGTGATCTCCAGGACCGCCGCGGCATCGTGCCCGCGCTGCGGGGCGTCACGCAGGCGTACTTCACCTACCCGATCGACGCCGGGGTGATCGGCGCGGCGGCCAACTTCGCCGCCGCGGTCAGGGAGTCCGGCGTCTCGCCGCGCACGGTCGTGATGTCCATGGGACCGGCCCACCCCGGCCACCCCAGCGACCGCGGGCGCGACCAGTGGCTCGCCGAGGAGGTCCTGCAGTGGGCGGGCCTCGACCTGCTGGTCCTGCGCGTCGCGGCGGCGTTCCACGAGAACGTGCCCGCACTGCACGGCAGGTCCGTGCGGGACGAGGGCGTGATCCGCAACTGCTTCGGCGACGGTCCGGTCGCCTGGATCAGCGGACGCGACGCCGCCGAACTCGCGGTGGCCGCGCTCCTGCACCCCGGCCGGTTCGACGGACCGGTCTGCCACCCGCCCGGCGTGGAGGAGCTGAGCCACCACGACATCGCGGCCGTGCTCGCCGAACGACTGGGCAGGCCCGTCCGGTTCGAGCCGGTCTCCGCCGAGCAGTGGCACCGCGAGCTGGTGGCACTGTCCGAAGTGGACGACGTCGTCAACGCGGACATGGCCGGGCACATCACGTCCGTCGCCGACCGGGTCGCGCGGCACGGTTCGACGACGGCGGCCGACCCCGTCGCGTTGGAGCGCCTGATCGGGCGCGCGCCGCTGACGTTCCGTGACTTCGCCCGGACCCTCGGGACTCAGTGCCCGTTGAGCGCGGCGACGACCTGGTCGTAGTCGCCGCGCGCCTCGCCGTAGCGCAGGAACTTGACGCGCTCGACCTGGATCTCGCGGGCGTCGGGCTGGGTCTCGATGAGGCCCATGACCTCGGTGATGTACTCGTCGAGCGGCATCGCGTGCTCGTTCTCCTTGTGGCCCGGCATGAGGTCGGACTGCACGGCCGGCGGCTCCAGCTCCACGACCTTCACCGAGGTGTCTGCCAGCTGCAGGCGCAGCGACTCGCTGAGCATGTGGATGAAGGCCTTGGACGCGTTGTAGCTCGGCGTGATCGTCAACGGCGTGAAGGCGAGCCCGGACGAGACGGTCATGATCGTGGCGTCCGGCAGCGTCTGGAAGTGCTCGACGAACGCGGCGATCAGGCGGATCGGGCCGAGGACGTTCGTCGTCACGATGCCCTCGGCGGACTCCAGGAACGACTCGGGGCGGTGCCAGTCCTCGGCGCGCATGATGCCCGCCATCGTGATCAGCACGTTGACCGACGGGAAGCGGGTGAGGACGTCCTTGGAAGCGGCCTCGATGCTCGCGGTGTCGTTGGTGTCGATGCGGACGGTCTCGACGCCGGGGTGCTCGGCGGCGATCCGGTCGAGCAGTTCGGTGCGCCGGCCGCCCACGATCACGGTGTTGCCGCGCTCGCGCAGGGCGAGGGCGAGCGCCAGGCCGATGCCGCTGGTGGCGCCGGGGATGAAGACGGTGTTTCCGGTGATGTCCATGGACCGAGCTTCTGCCGATCTCCGGTGCCGCGGCAGAGAGCCCTTATCGGGGGATCGGCGATCCCTGGTTCGCGCGCTCGACGCACGGATACTGGAACCCATGGATCGGGTGGAGCTCGCGGCGTTCCTCCGTCGCCGCCGGGAGGAACTGCGGCCGGAGGACGTCGGACTGCCGGTGGGCGCGCGCAGGCGGGCGCCGGGGCTGCGGCGCGAGGAGGTCGCGGCGCTGGCCGCCATGTCCACGGACTACTACACGCGCCTGGAGCAGCAGCGCGGCCCGCAGCCGAGCGAGCAGATGCTGGCCGCGCTGGCTCGCGCGCTGCGGCTGACCGTGGAGGAACGCGACTACCTGTTCCGCATCGCCGGCCGCAACGCCCCCGCGCGCTCCGCCACGCCGACGCACGTCGCACCCGCGTTGCAACGGGTGCTGGACCGGCTGGACGACACGCCCGCGCTGATCCTGTCGAACCTCGGCGAGGTCCTCGTGCAGAACCGGTTCGCCGAAGCGCTCTACGGCGACTCGTCGCACTTCACCGGGATGGCGCGCAGCGGGATCTACCGCTGGTTCACCGATCCGGACGAGAGGTCGGTCTACCGGGAGCAGGACCGCGACCAGCAGGGCCGCGCGCAGGTCGCGAACCTGCGCGCCGCCTACGCCTCGATGGGCGCGCAGTCCCGTGCCGGTGAGCTCGTCCGCGTGTTGCTGAAGGAGAGCGCGGAGTTCGCGGAGCTGTGGGAGCGGCACGAGGTGGGCAAGCGGTTCGAGGACCACAAGGTGCTGCTGCACCCGCAGCTCGGCGAGATCGAGGTCGACTGCCAGGCGTTGTTCACCGAGGACCAGACGCAGGCGCTGCTGGTGCTGACGGCGCCCCCGCGCACCGAGGCGTTCGAGAAGCTCCAACTGCTGGGCGTGCTGGGCACGGAGACGTTCGTCAGTTGAGGACGAGGATCGTCTCCTCGATCTCGGCCTTGCGCGCGTTCGCGTAACCGACGTCGGTGCCGACCGGCTTGAACCCCGCCCTGGTCAGCACGCACAGCGAACCCGCGTTGTCACTGGCGGCGCGGGCGTGCAACGGCCTGGTGGTCACCAGTTCGAGCAGCAACGCCACCGCGCGCCCGGCCACGCCCTGGCCCCACACCTTCCGGTCGATCCAGTAGGTGATCTCGGTGTCGCCCTCCATCACGAAGCTCGCGATGGAGCCCACGACCACGCCGTCACCGAGGACGACCTGGTTGAGGGTCTCGGGATTGGCGCGGATCCTGCGCATGTGCGCGTCGAACGCCTCGCGGTCGTCGGGGTCCTCAGCGGTGAAGGCGGCCATCCGCACCGCTTCGGGATCGCGCATGAACTCGAACAGCACGTCCAGGTCCGCGTCTTCCAGGCCCCGCAACGTCACTTGGCTGATCATCGAGCCAGCCTAGTCGCGAGCCACGCCAGGGACAGGGGATAGCGGTAGTCGATCGCGCCGTGGCCCGCGTCGAAGAGCTCGAAGTGCACCCGGTCGTCGGGAAGCCCTGCCTGGGCGATCTCCTTGCGGAACGCCTCGGCGCCCAGGTCGAGGAAGTACTCGTCCCTCGTGCCCGCGTCGATCCACACGGCCCGCAGCGACCGGACCGCGTCGGCGTGCCCGGCGACCATCCGCACCGGGTCCCAGTCGAGCCAGCGCTGCCACACCTCGGGCCTCGGCGCACCGGTGACGGCGTCGAACGGCAACTCGGGCGTGCCGTCCTCGGCGGCCGAGAAGCACGCCGCCACACCGAGGATCCCGAGCAGGTCCATGTCCGCGGGCTGGGTGAACGCGGTGCGCGACTTGAAGTCCGCCCACCACTTCTGGACGTCGTGGTCGTAGCCGCGCAACGCCCGCGCGGCCTTGCCGAAGTCCGCGAGGTAGCAGAGTTCGTAGAGCGCGTCACCGGCGTGCGTGGCCAACGCGCCGAACAGGTCGGGCCGCAGCATCGGCGTGATCATCGCGCCGAACCCGCCCGAGGACTTGCCCGCGATCGCCCGCGACTCGCGGTCCGGGATCGTCCGGTAGTGCGCGTCCACCCACGGCACGATCTCGTCGCACAGGTACGAGTGGTAGCGCCCGGTGCCGGGGGAGTCGACGAACTGCGACCCGCCGTAGGACGTCCACGCGTCGACGTACACGACGACGCACCCCGGCGCGCCGTTCGCGAACACCGCGTCGGCCGTCTCGATGAACGGCTGGCGGAACGGCGTGCGGTTCGCCCACATCTCCAGGTGCCCCGTGTAGCCCTGGATCATGTAGACGGTGGGGAAGCGCTCGCTGCTCTCGTCGTAACCCGGCGGCACGTACACCCACAGCGGGCGCTCGTGCGGATCTCCGAGCGGGTTGCCGCGCAGCAGCGCGGAGTCGACGGTGTGCCGGTCGAGCCGGCCGGCGAGTGGTCCCTCCCAAGGCAGCATGTCCCCAGTCAACCACAGTGGACTCGCCAGTCCAGAAAACCTATTCTCGGCCAATGGCACTGACGACGAAGGGGCGCGCGACCAGGCAGCGCATCATCGAGGGCGCGGCCGCGTACCTGCGCAGCGACGAGCCGGCGGGCGTGACGCTGGACGACATCCGCGCGATCACCGGCACCAGCAAGAGCCAGATCTTCCACTACTTCCCGGACGGCAAGGAAGAACTCTTCCTCGCCGTGGCCCGCCACGAGGCCTCTCGCGTGCTCGACGACCAGCAACCCCACCTCGGCGCCCTCACGTCGTGGGCCGCCTGGGACCGCTGGCGCGACTCCGTCGTCACCCGCTACCGCCTGCAGGGACGCCACTGCCCGCTCGGCACCCTGATGGGCGAGGTCGGCAACACACCGGGCGCGCGCGAGGTGATCACCACCCTGCTCGGCCGGTGGCAGGCCCACGTCTGCGAGGGGATCATCGAGATGCAGGATGCCGGCCTGGTGCGGGAGACGCTGGACGCCGACCGCGTCGCCGCGGCGTTCATCGCGGGCATCCAGGGCGGCGTCCTGGTGCTGATGTCGACCGGCAGCGTCACCCACCTCGAAGCCTCCCTGGACACCCTGATCGCACACCTCCGAGGCTGAACTTTTCTGGACTTGCAGGTCCAAAAAAGCGCTCGTAGCGTCGAGAACATGGCACAGCGACTGGAGGGCAGGACGGCCCTCATCACCGGTTCCACCAGCAACATCGGCCGCGCGATCGCGGTCGCCTACGCGTCGGAGGGCGCACACGTGGTCGTCTCCGGCCGCGACGCGTCCAAGGGCGCGTCGGTCGTCGCCCAGATCCGCGCCGCGGGCGGCAAGGCCGACTTCGTCCGCGCCGACCTCGACGGCACCCCCTCGGTGAGCCGCGCCCTCGCGGCCGAGGCGACCGAGGTGCTGGGCCGCGTCGACATCCTCGTGAACAACGCCGGCATCTACCCGCCGTCGTCCACCCCGACCACCGACGAGGAGACCTTCGACCGGGTCTTCGGCGTCAACGTGAAGGCGCCGTTCTTCCTGACGCAGGCCCTCGTCCCGGCGATGATCGCCGCAGGCGGCGGCGTGGTCGTCAACCTGGGTTCGTGGATCACCCGCCTCGGGGTGCCGCGCGGCTCGGTCTACAGCACCAGCAAGGGGGCGATGGAGACGCTGACCCGCGCGTGGGCGTCGGAGTTCGGGCCGCAGGGGGTACGGGTGAACGCCATCTCGCCCGGTGTGATCGCCTCCGGCGACTGGGACGAGAGCACCCGTGCCGCGGCCGACGTGATGATGCGCGGCACGCCGGCGGGACGGTCGGGGACGCCGGAGTCGATCGCGGCGGCGGCTGTGTACCTGGCTTCGGAGGAGGCCGGGTTCGTGCACGGCGTCGTGCTGGACGTGGACGGCGGACGGACCGGGGTGGCGGTGGTCGCCGCCTGACGGGCCCGCGGCTGCCCTTTCCGCCACTCAGGTGTGACCCCGGTCACCTATCCGCCCGGTTTCTGTGACCTGCGGTGAGACTCGCCGGTCTCCCATGGCAAGCAGGAACCAGTCGGCGAAGGGTGCGGAAGTGACGGGTCGGGAGTGGCTGGGGCAGGTGGACGCGGAGCAGGTGCGGGCCGCGCGGGCCGGCGATCGGACGGCGCTCGACGCCGTGGTCGCGGGTAGCCTGCCGCTGGTCTACAACGTCGCCGGTCGGGCGTTGCACGCCGATTCCGACGTCGACGACGTCGTGCAGGAGACGATGGTCCGGGTGATCCGCGGCCTCGACTCGCTGCGGGAGCCTGACCGGTTCCGCAGCTGGCTGGTCGCCGTCACGATCAACCAGGTCCGCGAGCACTACCGGCGGCGGGATCTGGCACCGGCGCCGCTGGAGGAGTACGACAGGGCCGATCCCGGGGCCGAGTTCGTCGAGACCGCCCTGTCGCGGTTGCACTTCGCGCAGCAGCGGCGGGAGGTCGACGAGGCCGCGCGGTGGCTGGATCCGTCGGATCGCGAGCTGCTGGCGTTGTGGACGCTCGAACGCGTCGGGCAGCTGACCAGGGCCGAGGTGACCGACGCGCTCGACCTCAACGCGCACGCCGTGACGGTGCGGGTCAGCCGGCTGAAGGGGCGGCTGGAGACGGTCCGGCACCTGGTGCGGGCGCTGTCGGTGGAACCGCGGTGCGACGGTCTCGACCGGGCCGCCCAGGGCTGGAACGGTGAGCCGAACCCGTTGTGGCGCAAGCGGCTCCTGCGGCACGTCGACGAGTGCGGGCGGTGCCGGCGCGGCGTGGACGACGCGATGCCGGTCGAGCGGATCCTGACCGGTGCCGCGCTGCTCGTGGTGCCGGCCGCCTACCTGCCGCAGCTGCTGGAGAACCTCGCCGACGTCGAGCCCGTGGCCCACGCCGTCGCCCTCGAACCCGCGCACCTCGCGGAGTCAGGTGGTGCGATGAGCAAGCTCGCCGGGTTCGCCGCGGGCAAGCCGGTGCTGGCGGTGGCGGGTGCCGTGGCGGTCTGCGCGCTGGTCGGCGTGGTCGGGGCGGTGCTCCTGCTGCCGTCCGACCCGCCCGCCGCCGTGGCGGGACCGAACACCACGCAGGCGTTCTCGGGCACCACGCCGTCGCTGTCGTCCTCCGAACCGGAGACCACGTCCGCGACGCCGAGCAGCAGCACCACCACGACAACGACGACCACCACCACGACGACGACCACGACCACCAAGGCGCCCGAACCACCCCGCGCGGCCACGCCGGAGGAGCGCGTCCTCGCTCTCATCAACGAGACCAGGGCGAAGGACGGCCTGGCCCCGCTGAAGATCGACCTGGCGCTGGTCACCGCGGCCGACCGCCACACCAGGGCCATGATGAGCAACGGCTGCGGCCTGTCGCACCAGTGCCCCGGCGAGAGCGGCCTCGGCGAGCGCAGCACCGCGGCGGGCGTGAAGTGGAGCTCGGTCGCCGAGAACGTCGGCATGGGCGGACCTGTCAAGGACGACGTCGAGGCGATCTCGAAGATGGCGCTCGGCCTCACCCAGGGCATGATCGACGAGAAGCCGCCGAACGACGGACACCGCAAGAACATCCTGAGCAAGGCGTCCACCCGCATCGGCATCGTCGTGATCCGCGACACCAAGGGAACCGTGTGGATGACGCACGACTTCGCCGGAAGTTGAGCGGAGAAACCCGAAATCGAAAAGATCATCCTGAAGTCGTACGTGAGAACGCGACCACAGTCGGACGCGTGACGATCCGTCCGGAAAGCACTGTCCTACCGTGCAGACCGTCACCTACCGCTGGCCGACCGCGGTCACCACGGACACCCCGGAACTGTTGCGCTGGACGGGATTCGGCGGTGCGCTCCTGCTCACCGCCGGTGCGTGGGCCGTCAGAGCCGGTGGTGCGGTGGCACTGGGCGCCGCGATCGCGGGTGCCGGGCTGGTCGTGCTCACGTGGGCGCTGCTCGGTCGCACGAAACCCGACGCCACCTGGCTGCGCCGGACTCTGGCCTGGTGGTGCGCCCCGCTGCTGGTCGCACCGCCGTTGTTCAGCGGTGACGTGTTCAGCTACCTGGCCCAGGGCGAGGTGGCGGCGAACGGCTTCGACCCCAACGTCGTGAGCCCGGCGGCCGGTGCGAGCGCGGAGGCCGTGGCACGCGTCGGCGTCTACTGGCGTGAGACGCCCTCGCCGTACGGGCCGCTGTTCAGCACGGTGGAACGGACGATCACCGAGGTCACCGGCGGAAACCCGGTTCTCGGCATCGCCCTCTACCGGCTCGCGGCCGTCCTGGGCCTGCTGCTCGTCGTGTGGGCTGTGCCGAGGCTCGCGGAACTGGCCGGGACGAACGAGCGCACGGCGTTGTGGCTCGGCGTGATGAACCCGTTGGTGCTGTGGCATCTCATCGGCGGCGTGCACAACGACGCGCTGATGCTCGGCCTCATGCTGTCCGGCACCGTCGTCGCGTTGCACGCGTTGCCCGAACTGAAGTGGTGGCAGTACACGGCCGGTGTCGTGCTCATCGGACTGGGAGCGCAGGTCAAGCTCCCCGCACTCGTGGCGCTCGCGGTCGTCGGCACCGCTCTCGCCCGCAGGCTGGGCGGCGGCTGGGCCCGGTTCACCGCCGCCGGTCTCGCCATGGTCGCGGCGGCGGCGACGGTGTCCGTCGTGACCTCGCTCGCGGGCGGCTCCGGGTTCGGCTGGGTGCAGGCGCTCGGCACACCGTCCAAGGTGAACAGCTGGATGGCGCCGACCAACTGGCCGGGGTACCTGGCGGGTGCGGTGTTCGGCCCCGAAAGCGGTCAGGCGATGATTTCCTCGGCACGGATCGCAGGGCTCGTGCTGATCCTGTGCGGCGTGGCGGTGGTGGTGCACCGGCAGCTGCGCGGCGGGATCTCCGAGGTGACGGCGCTGGGGTTGATGATGAGCGTGATCGTGGTGCTGGGGCCGGTGATCCAGCCGTGGTACCTGCTGTGGGCCGTGCTGCCACTGGCCGCGTGCCTGCCGGACGGCACGTGGCGGACGAGGGTCGCCGTGCTCACCGGGGTGTTCGCGTTGCTGGTGCCGCCGCTCGCGGGCAACTTCAGCGGCCGCGTGCCCGAACTGGTCGCCGCCTACGTCGTGGGGATCGCCCTCGTCGGTGGCGCGTACCTCGTCCTGCGCCGGGCGAGGGTGTCCGTTGCGCAAGCCTGATCTCGCCCGCTACGGCGCGGCGGCACTGGCGGGCGGCGCGCTGGCGCTGAGCTTCCCGCCGCGCACGCTCTGGTGGCTCGCCGTTCCCGCGTTCGTCGTGCTGTGGCTGGCGCTCAAGGGCGCAGGCGCGAGGCGCAGCGCCGGACTCGGGTTCGTGTTCGGCCTGACGTTCTTCCTGCCGCACCTGTGGTGGATCCAGCACTTCCTCGGCAACGACTTCGGCCCGTGGCCGTGGCTCGTGCTCAGTGCGCTGATGGCGTTGTTCATCTGCGCCGTCTGCGCGTTGTTCCCGCTGGTCGGCAGGCTGCCCGCCGCACCGGTGTGGGCGACGACGCTGTTCGTGCTGCAGGAGACCCTGCGCGGCCTGATCCCGTTCAACGGCTTCCCGTGGGGCCGGGTCGCGTTCGGCCAGGTCGACGGCCCGTTCGCGCGGCTCGCCGTGATCGGGGGCGCGCCGCTCGTGACGTTCGCGGTCGTCTTCACCGGTTTCGGCCTGGCCGCCTGGCTGCCGAGGTGGACACGGGCCTGGGCGTTGGTCCCGGTCGTCGCCGCACTGGCCGTGACGCCCCTGATCTCCGTCGAGGCGCAGACCGGTGAACGGACGGTCGCGGTCGTGCAGGGCAACGCCCCCGACCTCGGTCTCGGCCTGCTCTACGAGAACGCCACCCTGCGCGCCAACCACCTGCGCAAGACCGCTGAACTGGCCGCGCTCGTCCGCGGCGGCGCGTTGCCGAAGCCGGACCTCGTGGTGTGGCCGGAGAGCGCGACCAGGACCGGCGACCGCGACCCGGTGCTCGACGGCGCCATCGCCGACCTGGGCGTGCCGACGCTGGTGAGCGCGTTGCGGGACAACAAGAACTCCGTCATCACCTGGGACCCGAAGACCGGCGCGGGCCAGTCGTACGCGAAGCAGGAGCTCGTCCCGTTCGCCGAGCACATCCCGCTGCGCCCGCTCGCCCGGATCTTCACGCCGTTCGCGGACCAGGGCGACCTCGACGCGGGCACCGAACCGGGCGTGCTGGACATCGCGGGCACCCGTGTGGGCGTCGGCATCTGCTACGAGGTCGCCTACGACTACGTCCTGCGCGAGAGCGCGGCCGCCGGCGCCCAGCTGCTGGTCGTGCCGACGAACAACGCCTGGTACGGCCGCGGCGAGATGACCTACCAGCAGCTCGGCATGGCCCGGCTGCGCGCCATCGAACACGGCCGCGCGGTCGTGGTCGCGGCGATCAGCGGCGTGAGCGCGGTGGTCCGCCCGGACGGCAGCGTCGTGCAGTCGACAGGGATGTTCACCGACGACCTGATGGTGGACACCGTGCCGCTGCGCGACGACATCACGTTCGCGACGAGGTTCGGCGGCGCGATCCACGTCCTGCTCACGGGCGCGGCGCTGGCCGCGTGCGCGCTGGGGCTGTGGAGGCGCCGCCGGTCCTCAGTTCTTGCCGAGCAGAGCTGACCCCAGCAACGTTCGCTGGTGCAGCACGGACAACCCCTGCCGTTCGGTCGTCAGCAGCCCCGCCTCCCGCAGGACGGTCGTGTGCCGGCTGACCGACGACGGGGATGCCCCGAGCCGTTCCGCGAGCTCGGTCGTCGTCGCCCCGGCACCGACCGCCGCCAGCACGGCCGAACGGGTGTTGCCGAGCAACGCCGCGAGCGCGCCCTGCTCACGCCGTCCGCTCGCGAGCTGCCGCTGCCACGTCCAGTCGTGGTGCAACGGGTACACCACGGTCGGCGGCAGCTCCGGATCGGCGAACGCGACGGGACTGCGGCGGCAGAAGTACGACGGCACCAGCCGCAGCCCGCGACCGTTGAGGTGCAGGTCGCGGTCGTGCGCGTACTGGACCTCCAGCACCGAGGTCGCCGCCCGCCAGTTCATCAACGGCCACATGCCCCGCAGCAGACCCTCCACGGTGCCCGCCACGCCGTTGCGGTGCACGCGGTCGGTCTCGACGGCCTCCTCGATCAGGCCGGTGTACGGCTCGATCACCGCGCGGTGGTAGCGGGTGAGCGCCTCCGTCAGCTCCACGAGCGACTCGCCGTCGCCCGCCGCCAGCGGACGCGTCCACTCCGGAACGGGCCGCACGTCCTCCAGCCGCCCGAACTCCTCCCGCAACCGGTGCCGCGGTGTGGACCGGATCGCGGCCAGCGCGCTCCCCAGGCCCTGCGCGCCCTCCGGCGGGGTGATGAAGTCCGGGAAGTACGGCCCCAGCGGCGCGAGCACGGACAGCATGCGGACGCCGGACGTGATCACCTGCCGGTCGCCGTTGCGCCGGATGTCACGCAGCCAGGGTTGCAACAACAACCCGCTGTCCAACTCGGTCAGCCGAAGCCAGCTGAACACCATTTCCCAGAGCGGATCCACCCTTTCTGCTACCTGCGTACGCTCCAGATCGCCATCGGAAAAATGGATGCGCAACACAGCAACCTCCCCAGGCCAGGTCACCGCGCATAACGATACTGGGCGTGTCACTCCGCCGAATCGAGCAACGAAAACCGGTCGCGGGGCCAGTTCCCCGCGACCGGTTCTCGTGCTATCCGAGCCGATCAGCCACAGCTGCCGGTGACCCACTGGTGGGAGCGGACCTGGTAGGTGCCGGCGAGGTCACCCTTCTGGCCCTGCTTCGTGCAGCCGATCGAGTTGTTGTAGCCGGTGTTGCGGTAGAACCGGACGCCCTTGAAGGTGGACGACGTCCCGCGGTTGTAGACCGACTTGACCTCCTTGGTCGTGGCCCAGGAGCACTTGTAGGTGCCCGAGGTCCAGTCGGCGTCCGCCACGTCCCACATGCACCGGCCGCCGGTGCCGCCGAAGCCGTTCCAGAAGCAGACGTTGCCGGTGTTGCAGTCCCAGGCGGCGAGCGCCTGGCCGGTCTCGGAGTCGAACGCCGCGCCGACGGCGGCGGCCTGCGCGTCAGGTGCCTCCGCCTGCGCGCTCGGGGCCGCGAGGGCCACGGAGAAGAGCATCGCGAGCGGCATCAATGCCAGAACAAAACGCCGAACGAACCTCAAAGGATTCCTCCCTAACCCGCAATGAATTCGGCCGACGCCACTTTAAGCAGGTGGGGGAAGTCCGGAAAAGCTATTGCTGCGTGGTGCAAAAGCGCTTTTCAGGTTCGTCGGGTGTACCTGTGTTTCACACCGACCGGGAAGTGCTCGGGATCGCCGTGCGGCCGCAGCACTACCTCGGGCAGCCGTCGCTCGGCCGGGACGTAGTGCGCGAACTCGCTGTTGAGCCGCAGCAGCTGGTCCCTGATCGCCTCCGCGATCACGGCCGCGTCCGCCGTCGCTCCCGGCGCGGTCTCGACGGTGATCCGCAACGAGCGGTTCCGGTCCTCGTCCTCGACCGACTCGATCACGAACTTGCCGGTGACGGTGTCGCTGATGCCGGGCTGTTCCAGGCCGACCGTCACGTTCTCCGGGTACACGTTCGCGCCGAAGAACGACACCGTGAACAACGTCCGCCCGAACAGGAACACGAACGGCAGCTCCGGCCCCGGCGGGGGAGTGAAACCGTTGCGGGCGCAGTACTCCAGCAGTTCGGCGTGCCCGAGAACGCCGCCCTCGTCGGCTATCCGATAGCGGACCAGCGGGATCCCGCCGTCCGCCGTGAACACGAGCGTGCCGTCGTGCACCTCGAAGAACCGGCTCGCCGGGTCGTACTGCACGAGCGTCGGCAGCCGCGAGTCGCCGAAGACCTCCCGCGCGTCGTCCGGACGGTCCGCGAAGAACCGGCGGATGCCCACCGACAGCGCCGTCTCGTTGCCCAGCACACCGGAATCCGCTGTGCCGTAAAGAGAAGCGACGTCACCGACCGGGTCCGCGATCCCTGCCCGCTGCGAGACCAGGTCACGCCACTGCTCGCTGAACACCTCACCCGCCAGCACGAGCTTGATCCGGTACGCGGGCCAGTCCACGCCCTCCGCGAGCCCGGTGTCGACCACGTCCTTCACGAACGGCGGGTAGCCCATCAGCACCACCTGCTCGAAGTGCGGCGCCAGCTCCGGCAGCACCCGCAGGATCTCGGCCTTGTTGTTCCCCGGCGCCACCACCGTGATCGGACACCCCTTGGCCGCGAGGTGGCGCACGCACGCCTGCGTGAACAGCCCGCCGACCCACGTGCCGAGCGGGAAGCACACCACGGCAAGGGTCCTGCGCTCGTCCGCGTGGAACCCGTCCACCAGCACCTGCTCGAACCGGCGTGCGACCTGCAGTTCGTCCTCCAGCGCCCGCGGCCAGATCGTCGGCCTGCCACTGGACCCCGACGACACGGCGATCATGTCCAGCGCGCTCAGGTCGCCGTCGCGGCACAGCTCCGGCAGCGGGTACAGCTCGTGGTAGCTCGCCTTGTCCAGCAACGGCAACCGCTGGAAGTCCTCGAACGTCCGGATCTCACCCGCGTCGATCCCGTTGTGCCGCAGCAGCTTCCGGTACGCGGGCACCGTTTCGGCCGTGCGCCTGAACAGGTCCAGCACCCAGCTCCCGGACTCCGGCTCGCCAGGGGCGAAGAAGTCGTCGAACGCCTGGCGCACGCGGAGCTGCCGACTGCTGTCCATGATCCGAGCGTATCGGCCGGGGCCGATTCCACCCGGACCAGACGTTCGAGGGTTCACGAGGAGTGCTCGCAACTCCTACGGTCGGTGGTTGACCGGACACCCCTGCTTTCCGGTGCTGAAGGAGTCCAACTTCATGAAATCCCTGCGCATGGGGGCGCTGGCCGTCTTGACGGTCTCAGTCGTCGCCCTCTCGATGACGGGCGCCTCCGCCCACGACCCCAACACCGCCGAAGGACAAGCCGCCGCCAGGACGTTCCTGGCCGACCACCTGCCCGCCGACCGCCACACCGTCTCCGGCACCGCCGCCGGCGTCCCGTGCGTGGACGGCAAGGCCGACATCTACCCCTGCAAGAACGTGGACCTGCTGAGCGTGCTGCCCCTGTCCGCGATGGGCGGCGGCAACGGCAACGACATCTGGGGCTGGACCGACCCGTCCTCCGGCAAGGAGTACGCGATCGTCGGCCGCACCAACGGCACCGCGTTCGTCGACGTCAGCACGCCGACGGCACCGAAGTTCCTGGGCAACCTGCCGTCGAACGGCGGCAGCAGCTCGTGGCGGGACATGAAGGTCTACAAGGACCACGCGTTCATCGTCGCCGACTTCATCACCGGTCACGGCATGCAGGTGTTCGACCTGACGCGCCTGCGGACGGTCACGACGCCGCAGACGTTCACCGCCGACACCCTGTACAAGGAGTTCGGCCCGGCGCACAACATCGCGATCAACGAGGAGACCGGGTACGCGTACGCGATCGGCTCCAACACGTGCAGCGGCGGCCCGCACATGGTCGACATCCGCACGCCGAAGCAGCCGAAGAACGCGGGCTGCGTCGCGCAGGACGGCTACACGCACGACAACCAGTGCGTCGTCTACCGCGGCCCGGACGCGGCCTACCGGGGCCGGGAGATCTGCTTCAACTCCAACGAGGACACGCTGACGATCGTCGACGTGACCGACAAGGCGAACCCGGTCCAGATCGTGCGCAAGGCCTACTCCGGCGCGCAGTACTCGCACCAGGGCTGGCTCACCGAGGACCAGCGGTACTTCCTGCTCGACGACGAGCTGGACGAGTCGCGCGGCACCGACAAGCGCACCAAGACCTACATCTGGGACCTCGCGTCACTGGCGAACCCCGTGCACACCGGCGTGTACAACTCGCCCGCCACCGCGATCGACCACAACCAGTACATCAAGGGCAAGCACTCCTACCAGGCCAACTACCAGGCGGGCCTGCGAATCCTCGACGTCAGCGGTGTCGCCTCGGCGCAGCTCACCGAAGCCGGCTACTTCGACATCTACCCGGCCGCGAACGAGGCGAAGTTCAACGGGGCGTGGAGCAACTACCCGTACTTCGCGAGCGGCATCGTCCTGGTCAACGGCATCGAGCAGGGCCTGGTGGTGGTGAAGCCCAACCTCGGCGCCGTCGAACCGCCGCCCTCCGGCGGGAAGTTCGAGAACACCGCCGACGTGCAGATCCCGGACAGGGGCGCCGCCGTGACGTCGCCCGTGGCGGTGTCGGGCGTGCCCGGAAAGGCTCCGGCCGCGCTGAAGGTGAACGTCGACATCAAGCACCCATATCGCGGTGACCTGGTGATCGACCTCGTCGCTCCGGACGGGACCTCGTTCCGCCTCAAGGGTTCCGGCAACGACTCGGGCGACAACGTCCTGACCACCTACGAGGTCAACGCCTCCGCGGAGGACTCGGCCGGCACCTGGCAGCTCAAGGTGCAGGACGTCGCCAGCTCCGACGTCGGCTACCTCGACGCCTGGAGTCTTCAGTTCTGACCCTGACGCGGGTGGGCGGCCCAGGTCGCCTGCCCGCGCCGCGAGGAGTTGTCATGCGCAGGCTCAGCCTCGTCGACTGGATGTTCGTCCTGCTCGCCGCCGCCGTCGTGGCGGGCGGCGGGTACATGGTGTTCGCCCGGTCCGCACCCCCGATGCAGCACCAGAACATGGGGGCCGTTGTTCCCGCCGCGCACAGCGACGGACTGTCCGACGTGGAGAGCGGCTACCGCTTCGAGCCCGTCACGACGCCCGCCGCCCGCGGCACGGCCGTACCGGTGGCGTTCCGGATCCTGGACGCGGCGAACAGGCCCGTCACCCGGTTCCTGGACAACCAGACCAAGCAGATGCACTTCTTCTCGGTCCGCGAGGACATGTTCGTCTTCGAGCACCTGCACCCCGTGCTGGACGGGGACACCTGGCACACGACGCTGTCGCTGCCCGACGGTGGCGCCTACCGGATGTTCGCGGAGTTCGTGCCGCTGGACACTGCGGACGCGCGCCATCCCGTGGTGCTCGGTGTGCCGTTCAGCGTTCCCGGTGACACGACGTGGGTTCCGGTGCCCGCGCCGTCCGAAGGAGCGGTGACCACCGACGGCTACTCGGTGGTGCGCGTGGACGAACCGGAGCAGCCCAGGGCGATGGCCCCGCAGACGCTGCGGCTGTCGATCCGCGCTCCGGACGGCACCCCGGTCAGCTCGCTGGAGCCGCACCTCGGCGCCAACGGGCACATGACCGGTTTCCACACCATGTTGCTGTCGGCCACGCACCTGCACCCGGTCGAGCTGGCGGGGATCCCGTTGAACAACGGCGAGCTGAGCTTCCAGGCCGTGTTCGCCGACCGCGGCGAGTACCGCCTGTTCCTGGAGTTCGCGCACGGCGGCAAGGTGCACCGGGCGGCGTTCACGGTCGACGTCGGCTGAGACGGCCCTCAGCGGAAGATCGTTAGCCTCGGCGGGGTGCGCATCCTCTTCTCGTGCCGCCCCGCATTCGGCCACCTGTTCCCCCTGGTCCCGCTCGCCCGAGCGGCGCGGCAGGCCGGTCACGAGGTCGTGTTCGCGACCGGTCCGAGCTTCGTGGGCAAGGTGCGTGAACTGGGCTTCGAGGCCCACCCGTCGGGCATCTCGGTCGCCGACGCCGAAGCGGAGGCGCGCAGGCGGCACGGCGACGCCGACGTGCCCCGGCTGCTGATCACGATGTTCGCGGACGTACTCCCGCGCGCCACCGTTGCGGACCTGACCGCTCTGCTGCCCCACGTCCAGCCCGACCTGGTGGTCTACGAGCAGAGTGACGTGGGTGCCGCGAAGGCCGCGCGGGACGCGGGGATCCCGTTCGCCTCCCACGTGATCGGCCGCTCGATGCCGCCCGAGATCCAGCGGATGGCCGCCTCCGAGATGGCGTGGTTGTGGGACGGCGCCGAGCCCGCCGACCTGATGCTGGGCGACGTCGTGGTCGACCTGTGGCCGGACACCGTGCGCGACCCGGTCGTCGCGGCCCTGCCGACCGTGCTGCGGATGCGACCGGCGGCCTTCGACCTGGACGTGCCGATGCCGGAGGTCGACGGCTCGAAACCGTTGGTGTACCTGACCCTCGGCACGGTGTCGCACACCGCGACCGAGGTGCTGCGGCAGGCGGTCGCCGGTCTCGCCCGCCTCCCGGTGACCGTCCTGGTGGCGCTCGGCCCCGGTACGCCGTTCGAGGACGTGCCGCCCAACGTTCGGGTCGCGGGCTTCGTGCCGCAGGCCGAGGTGCTGCGGCGGGCCGATCTCGTGGTGCACCACGGCGGAACCGGCACGGTGCTCGGCAGCCTGGCGGCCGGTCTGCCGCAACTGGTGCTGCCGCAGGGCGCCGACCAGTTCGTCAACGCCGACGTGCTGGCCGCGACGGGCGCGGGTGCGAAGCTCGTCGGGCCGGAGATCACCGCGGACGCCGTCGCCGCGGCGGCGGGCCGTCTGCTCGACGACCCGGCCGCGCGGGAGGTGGCGGGGAGGATCAGGTCCGAGATCGCGGGGATGCCGGACCCTGCCGCCGTCGTCGATCAGCTCACGGCACTGGTGCGGGGGACGGTTTGACGTCGGCCTGCGCCTCCAGGTGGTCGGGCAGCGACGCCCGGTAGATCGGCATCGCGGCGGCGGTGGTGACGATGGCGACCGCGACGAGGATCGCGAACAACTCCGGAGTCACCAGCTCGTAGGCGAGGCCGATGTTGATGAAGATCAGGATCATCAGGCCGCGGGCGTTCATCAGGCCGCCGACCGCCGACGCGTACCGCCACGAGTAGCCCTGCGCCTTCACGACCAGGCCGCAACCGAGGTACTTGCCGGCGAACGCGGCCAGCATGATCACGGCCAGCGGGAACCACAGCGCGCCGCCGGAGCCGAAGCCGTCGATCCGCGTGTTGAGGCCGCTGAACGCGAAGAACACCGGCAGCAGCAGGATGGAGTTGAGGTCGGAGAGCTTGGCGTCGAGCTCCTGGCGCACGACCTTCGAGTTCGGCATCGCGAGCCCGGTGATGAACCCGCCGAACACCGAGAACACGCCGATGAGGTCGGTGTACCAGCCGGCGACCAGGACGATCAGCAGGATCACGGCCACCATGTCGCGGCTGAGCTTGCCGTCGCGTTCGGCGCGCTCACCGAGCTTGGCGAGCCACTTGCGGCCGAGCGTCAGCATCAGCACGGCGAAGATCGCCGCTCCGAGGATGGTGCGCACGGCACCGGACGGGCTGCCGGACGCGCCGACCGCGATGATCAGCGCGAGGAAGCCCCACGCCACGGCGTCGTCGATGGCGGCGGCGACCAGGGTGAGGCCGCCGATCGGGGTGTTCGCGATGCCGCGTTCCTGCAGGATCCGGGCCAGCATGGGGAACGCGGTGATCGACAGGGCGCCGCCCAGGAACAGCATGAAGATCCACAGGCTCGACCCCTCGGGACTCAGGGAGTCGAAGAAGAGCACCGCCGCGCCCGCGCCGAGCAGGAACGTGGGCACGATGCCGGACACGGCGAGCACACCGGCCTTGCGCGCGTTGGCACCCGTGGTGAGGCCGTGGTCCAAAGAGGACCCGACGAGGAACATGTAGAACGTAAGGCCGATCGTGCTGAGCACGTACAGGGTGCTCTTGACGTCGGCGGGGAAGAGCTGGGCCTGCACGCCGGGTGCGACCGCGCCGAGCAGCGCGGGCCCGAGCAGGACACCGGCGACCATCTCGCCGACGACCCTGGGCTGCTTGATCAGCATGGCCAGGCGCCCGCACACGGTGGTCGCGACGAGCACCACCGCCAGCGCGGCGAAGACCTGCAACGCGAAGTGGATCTGGTTCACCGGACATCTCCTGTGGTCAGTGCCGGACCGGGCAACCCTGCGTGTCGTGGGTGTCGAAGTAGCGCCCGGCCAGCCGGAGGTGGTGGGCGTGCAGCACCATCGCGGTGCCGAGCACGAGCTGGACGACGCTGCGCCAGACGTCCTCCCAGCGGTCGCGCACCCGCATGTACGTCAGCCGACGCCGGGACACCGGACCGTCGCGGACGAGCAGGCACGGGCCGCGGCTGGGCAACGAACGCGTGTGCGTGACCGTGGAGTGCAGGCTCACGCGCCGCAGGACCTCCCTGGCGGACGCCCGCATCGCGATGGGGGAGAGCCGCCACGCCGGGCAGGGCCGGTTGGCGGCGACGCCGAACGGGATGTGGTGCTCGTGGCGGGCGGCCGTGGACTCCCAGCGGCCGGGGTCGAACTCGTCCGGGTTGTCGTAGCCGGTGGCGTGGTAGGCGGGATAGCTGAAGCACAGCACCGAACCCGCCGGGAACGACGTGTGCTCGTCCAGCACGATGTCGTCGGTCGTGATGCGGTGCGCGATGCCGAACAACGGGAAGAGCCGGAACGTCTCGTCCAGCACGTGCGCGAAGTACCTGTCGTCGTCGACCCGTTCCGCCACCCGCGGGTGCTGGGCCAGCGCGAGCAGCAGGTGCGCCATCGCCTCGGCCATCTGCACGACGGCGGTGTTGAAGTAGGTGCCCTGCAGGTAGTGCACCTGCTCGGTCTCCGACAACGTCTCCGGCAGCGGGTGCCGGACGTCCGCGAGGCGTGCCTTCAGGTAGCGGGTCAGCCGCGCGCGCCGGGCGGGATGCCGCAGACCGGTGCACTTCAACGACGTCACGACATCGTTGGCATGACCGACGATCAGGTCGCGCGCGTGCCGCGGGCACGGCTCGCCGAACACGAGCTCGTAGAAGTACTCGGCCCACACCGGCATCATCAGGTCCCGCAACCGGACCTCGGTGACGCGGCCGGTGAGCACCTCGTCCAGCACCTTCGCCGTGCAGCGGGTGGCGGCCGCCGCCAGCGCGTCGCTCGGACCCGCGAGGAACGTCCGCGTCGCACGGGCCACGTCGTCGTAGCGCGGCCCGGCCTCCAGGTGCTCCTGGTGCACCTCGGGGCCGGGGGAGAGCCAGTACCAGAACAGGTCCGACAGCCCGGCGCCCCTGCTGCGGCCGTTCGCGGCGGGGTGGCTGTAGAGCTCCTGGAAGCGGTCGGGCCCGACCTGCTCGTTCGGGAACGTGATCGCGTTGTCCCCGTTGACCTTCTCGAACACCCTGGCGCGCAACGCGACCACCCGTGCGGGCAACCAGCTCAGCACCGCGCCACCACCATGTCCCGGCTCAGTTCGCCGCCGCACAACGTCAGGACGTGCAGGAACTCGTCGCGCAGCACGTCGAGCACCCGCCGCACGCCCTGCTCGCCGTCCGCCGCCAGGCCCCACAGCACGGGCCTGCCGATCCCGACCACCGATGCTCCCGACGCCAGTGCCAGCGCGATGTCCCCTCCACTTCGGACACCCCCGTCGAGCGCGACCGGCACCCGTCCGGCCACCGCGTCGACCACGGCGGGCAACGCGTCGAGCGCCGCCGGCACGAGGTCGAGCTGGCGGCCGCCGTGGTTCGACACGACGATCCCCGCCACCCCGTGCTCCACTGCCAGCCGTGCGTCCTGCGGGTGCAGAACCCCCTTGACCCACAAAGGAAGCGTCGTCATCTCGCGGAGCCGGTCGATGTGCTTCCACGACACCGCCGGCGACATCGCGATGTTCCGCAGCCCGGGACCGACGAGGTCGCGCATGTTCTCCGCTGCCAGACCTGGTGGCAGGTCGTGGAAGCCGTGCGCGAGGTCGCGGCGGTGCCGGCCGAACACGGGGGAGTCGACCGTCACGACCAGCGCCGCGCAGCCCGCCCGTTCCGCCCGCCGCACCAACGCCTCCGTGACCTCCATGTCCGGCTGCACGTACAGCTGGAACCAGACGGGCCCGCTCGCGGCCGCCACGACGTCGGCGATCGGCACGGTCGAGGCCATGCTCGACACCAGCGTCGTGCTCCCGGCCGCTCGCGCCGTGGCCAGTTCGCCGTCGGGGTGGGCGAGCCTGTGGAACGCGGTCGGCGAGATCATCACCGGGAAGTCGTCGCTGATCTCCTCGCCCCGCAACACCCTCGGCAGCAGGGCGAGACGCCGGAACGCGGCCTCGTTCTCCGCGAGCACGACCTCGTCCCCGACCCCGCCCGCGAAGAAGTCGTAGTGGACGGGGTCGAGCACCGCGCGTGCCTTGTCGTGCAGCTCCGCGAGCACCGGGTTCACCTCAGGTACTCCCGCAACGGTGCCTTGTGGACGGTGTCGCTGTCCCACTCGTTCTCGAGGTTCTCGGTGATGTGGTGCTCGTCGACCAGCACGCCCGCGCGGAACCGCCGCACGACGGGATGCAGGTAGCGGCCGTCGAGCCCGCTGGTGTCGTCCTGCGAGTTGCGCCCGGCGGTGATGTCGAACGGGTTGACCTTGTCGTGGTCGGCGCCGTACTCCAGCGTGACCGTCAGGTAGGACTCGACGTCGCCGAACTCGCCGCGCTCCACGGCCTCGTGCAGGTGCGCGACGGGAACCTCTTCGAGGTAGCGGGTCGTGCCGTCCCTGCCGGTCAGCACGACGTCGGCGAGGAACCCGAACAGCTGCCACAGCGCGGACGTCCGGTTGACCCGCTCGATGATCGCCTCGGTGACGTCCTCCACCGACCGGCTCGGCCAGTCCACGCCGTGATAGCGCTGCTCGTTGATGCGGTGCAGGGCGCGCACTCCGTAGCGGAAGCCGTGGATGAACCCGCTGGTCGACTTCTTGAAGTCGCGCATCTGCGTGATCGTGCCCGCGAAGAACAGGTCGGGGACGTTCACCGACTCCCACGCCGCCGTCTGGTCCGGGAACCGCGACCTGATCGTGAGCTGCGGGCGGCACTCCGGCGCGAAGATCGAGGCGTCGAACCGGAACCCGGTCGCGAGGATCACCCGGTCGTACCGGATCTCCTTGATCACCTCGTTGACCCGCTGGAAGCTGACCTTCACGAGGTAGCCGTCGCCGTCGCGGCGGATGCCCGCGATGTGCCCGTCCAGCAACGCGTTCTGCGACTTGAGCTGGTAGGTGTCGAGGAAGTTGTTGTTCACGGCCCGCAGGTGGCCGACGAAGTGCGTCTGCCACGCGAGCTTCAGCGACCCCGGCCCCGCGACGTGGATGACCGACGTGGTCTCCATCAGCGCGTCGGCCGTCTCGAACGCGGAGTTGCCGCGCCCGATGATCAGCACCCTCTTGTTCGTGAAGTCCTGCGGGTCGACGGACACGTCGTAGTAGTGCTCGGCGTGCTCGACGCCGTCGATCTCAGGCACGTACGGCTGCGAGACACCGGTCGCGACGATGATCCGCTTCGCCCGGTAGGTGCCGCCGTGCTGGTCGCGCACCACGAAGTCGTCCGGCCGCGTCACCGAGACGACCTTGGTGTCGTACCGGACGGGCAGGTCGTTCTTGACGGCGAAGTCGCCGAGGTAGCGGACCATGTCGTCGGCGTTGGGGAAGTAGCGCGGGGTGTAGCCGGTGAACAGCAGCGCCGGATCGTCGGACAGCAACGAGTTCCAGTCGACGCGCAGGTTCAGCTCCGGGTCGTCCCAGCCCGTGTAGACCTTGTTGATGGAGATCAGCTGGCGGTGCCGGGGGAAACGGGTGAAGAACGTCCCCGCGGCCTGGCCCGCCTCTAGCACCAGGTGATCGCGTCCGTCCTGTTTGAGCAGGTAGGACGCCTGCAACCCCGCCGGGCCGGCGCCGATCACGAGACACTCGGTCGTTACCTCGGTGGACACGACGTTCTCCTTCACGCGGTGAGCTGACGCTTGTCGGGTTTGCCGCTGGGAGCGACGGGAGGTTCGGAGATCGCGGTGACGCGCACGGGAGCGCAGGCCGCACCAAGCCGTGCGGTCACGAGCTCCCGGATCTCGTCGAGCGGCGGGACGCGGCCGGCCCTGGGGACCACGAACGCGTGCACTGCCTCGCCGGTCTCGTCGTCCGGCACCGCGACGACGTAGGCCTCCGCGACGTCCGGGTGCTCGGCGAGGACCTGCTCGATCGGGCCGACGTAGTGCAGGTTCGCGTTGACGATCACGACGTCGCGGGCCCGGCCGGTCAGGCGCAGGTGGCCGTCGTCGTCGAACCGGCCGAGGTCGCGGGTGCGGACCCAGCCGTCCACGAAGATCTCGGCGGTCTCGTGCGGGTTCGCCCAGTACTCCCTGGCCTGGCCCGGCGTGCGGACGTAGAGCTCGCCGTCGCGGATCTCGACGTCGACCGGCGGTCTTCCCACCGTGCCAGGGGGATCGGTGGGCGTGGCCATCGAGATCATGCCGGTCTCGGTCTGCCCGTAGCCGTGGAAGAGGACCGGTCCCAGGGTGGCCAGGGCCTCGCGGTGGCGTTCGGGGGTCAGGGGAGAGCCGGAGACCAGGAGCGCCTTCAGCGTCGACAGGTCCGCGGGGTCGTGCTGCTGGGCCGCGACGAGCTTGGCCAGGCCCGGCACGGTGATCACGCGGGCGGTGGCCCTGAGCCGCGTGATGGCGTCGGCCGGGTTGTCGGCGACCACGACCGTGCCGCCCGCGGTGAGGGTGAGGATCGCGTACTCGAACATCACCTGGCTCGACAGCGATCCGAACACGAGGTAGCGGTCCAGTCGCGAGGCCAGGTCCCGGATCGCGGGAGGCCAGGCTTGCGGGTGCGCGGCCCAGGCGTTGGTCATCGAGGCGTAGGTCTGGGCGCAGGCCTTGGGGGCGCCGGTGCTGCCGCTGGTGTGGATGAGGCGGGCTATGTCGTCCGGGCGGCCGTCGCACCGCAACGGTTCGGCGGCGTGGGTGAGCAGGTCCGAGACGGTGAGGCGAACCGGCGCCTGGCCCGCGTCCGTCACCGGAGCCTCGTCCGTCACCGACGCCGCTCCTGCCATCCCTCCCGCCGAGTCCGTCACCACCGCCGCGATGTCGAGCCCGAGCAGGTGGGCGACCTGGGCCTCCGTCAGCCCGGGCCGCACCCCCACCACCCGCGCTCCCACCACGTGTCCCGCGAGGATCGCCGCGAACGCCTCCGGATGCACGCCGAGCAGGAGCGCGAGCCCGTCGCCGGGCCCGATCCCCTTGGCGCGCAACCCGGTCGCGATCCGCGCTACCAGGTCGAGCATCTCGCCGCCGGTCACCACGCGGGTGCCGTGCTCGAACACCGGCCGTTCCCCGGCGGCGGCGAGCACGTCGAGCACCGCGCGCGGGAACGGCTCGGTGTCACGCGCCGGCAAGGCATTCCTTCACGAACACCACGAGCGGCTGCTGGTGCACCTCCGGCATGTCCCAGTGGTTCTCCAGGTTCTCGGCCAGGTGGTGCGTCGCGGCCAGCGTCCCGTCTCGGTAGTAGCGGACCACCGGGTGCAGGTAGCTCGCGTCGGCGGCGTTGACGGCGTCGTTCTCGGCGACGCGCGGGACGGTGATGTCGAACGGGTCCACGGTGTCGTGGTCGGGCCCGTACTCCAGCGTGGTGACGAACCGGTGCTCGGCCGGGCCGAGTCCGCCGTCCAGCACGTACGCGACCGGCACCTCCTCCGAGAACCGCGCGGTGTCGTCGTGGACGCTCACCACGTCGCCCATGACCGCGAACTGCTGCCACAGGCACGAGGACGTGTTGACCCTGGCGATGATCGCGTCGCTGATGGCGTCCGGCGAGAGCTCCAGATCCGTGCCCTGCCAGGGGGTCTCGTGGTTGCGGGCGCTCAGGACGCGGTGCAGCGCGCGGGCGCCGTAGCGGAAGCCGTGGATGAACCCGCTGGTCGACTTCTTGAAGTCGCGCGACTGCGTGATCGTGCCCGCGAAGTACAGCCCCGGCACGTTCGTCGACTCGAACGCCGGCGACAGCTCGGGGAACCGGTCCTTGATGATCAGCGCGGGCTTCGTGTCGCCGGCGAAGATCGAGGCGTCGAACCGGAACCCGGTGCACGCGATGATCCGGTCGTACTCCAGCTCGCGGACCTTCTCGACCGTGCGCGCGTACCGGAACTGGATTCGGAAACCGCCTTCGGGCTTGCGCTCGATGCGTTCGATCGTGCCGTCGATGACCGCGTTCTCGCTCTTGAGCTGGTAGGTGTCGAGAAAGTTGTTGTTCACCGCCCGCAGGTGCCCGACGTAGTGCGTCTGCCAGGCGAGCTTCACCGAGTGCGGCCCGGCGACGTGGATGACGGCCGCGTGCTCGACCAGCGCGTCGGCGGTCTCGAAGCCCGAGTTGCCCTTGCCGATCACGAGCACCCGCTGGTCGGTGAACGACTCGGGGTCCGTGTCGAACGTGTCGTAGCGCTCGGTGTGTTCGATGCCGGGGATCTCCGGCACGTAGAGCTGGGAGACGCCGGTGGCCATCACCAGGTTCTTCGCGTGCCAGGTCCTGTCCTGAGCCTGGACGACGAACCCGTTGTCGTCGCGGGAGATGCTCGTGACGTCGACGTCGTACTGGACGTTGAGGCCGTTCGCGCAGTCCTGGAAGTAGCGGACGATGTCGTCGGCGTCCGGGAAGTACTTGGGCGAGTAGCGGGTGAACAGCAGCTCGGGGTCGTCCAGCAGCAGCGAGTTCCAGTCCATCCGCATGCGCTGCTCCGGGTCGGTGAACCCGGTGTGGACCTTGTTGATGGAGATGAGCTTGCGGTGCCGCGGATACCGCGTGAAGAACGTGCCCGCCCCGCCGCCGCGCTCCAGGACGGCGTAGTCACGACCGTCGCGCTGGAGCAGTGCGGCGAGCTGCAAACCGGCCGGTCCCGCGCCGATGATCAGGTAGTCGTACGCCATGACCGGGGAAGCTACCCACGCGATCTCAGAACTTTCTGAGATCGGCTGCCTACCGTCCGTCAGGTGACCACGACCGCTTCAGACACGTCCGTGGACCTGGGCTCGCCCCTGACTCCCGCGCACCTGCTGCGCGCCGCGGCGCCGCTACCCGTGCTCGTCGGCTCCTCGGTCCTCGACCGGGTCGAACGCGGCCGCGCGTACCTGCGCACCGTGCTCGCCGACGACGAACGCCCGGTCTACGGCGCCAAGACGGGATTCGGCGCCCTGGTGGGCTTCGCGGGCCGGTCCACCGAGGCCGACCAGTGCGACAACACCCTCGCACACCTCGGCGCGGGCCAGGGCCCCGACCTGCCCCTCGACATCACCCGCGCCGCCCTGCTGGTCCGCACCTGGTCACTGGCCCAGGGCCTGTCCGGCGTCTCCGCGCACGTCGTCTCGGGCCTCTCGGCGATGTTCGCGACCACGTTCGTCCCGGCCGTCCCGCGCTACGGCTCCGTGGGCGCTAGCGGTGACCTCATCCCTCTCGCCTACGCGGCCCAGGCACTGCGCGGCCGCGGCCACGCGTACGTCGACGGCGTCCGCCTGCCCGCGTCATCAGCGCTGGAGTCCACCGGCCTGGAACCGCTGGTGCTGGACGGCCGCGACGCCCTGGCCCTGGTCAACGGCACCTCCGTCACCACCGCCGCCGCGGCACTGGCACTGACGTCGGTCCGAGCCTCCCACCGAGCCCTGGCAGACCTGACCTGCCTGCTGGTGGACGTCCTCGGCGCCGACCCCGGCTTCACCGACCCGCGCCTGATCTCGGCGTTCGGCCACCCCGGCGCCCAGACCGCAGCGTCTTGGATGCGCTCCATGCTGGACGGCGCCGTACCGAGCGGCAAACGCGCACTGCAGGAGCCCTACAGCATCCGCTGCTCACCCCAACTCCTCGGCGCAGCGGAAGACGCTCTCCGCTACGTGGACAGCGTCGTCGCCGCGGACCTCGGCGGCGTCAGCGACAACCCGCTGTTCTTCCCCGACGACGACCTCGTCGCCCACGGCGGCAACTTCTTCGGCCAACCGGCCGCGTTCGCCGCCGACGTCCTCGCCATGGTCACCGCGTCCCTCGGCAACCTGGCCGAACGCCAGTTGGACCTCCTCGTGGACCCGGCCCGCAACACGGGTCTGCCGCCCATGCTCGCCGCCGGCCCCGGTCAGCAACACGGCTTGCAGGGCGTCCAACTCGCCACGACGGCGTTCGTGGCGGAGATCAGGCGGGGCGTCCTGCCGGCCAGCACCCAGAGCCTGCCGACGAACCTGCACAACCAGGACGTGGTGCCGTTCGGCACCCAGGCCGCTCTGCGCGCCTACGACCTCGCCGAGTTGCTGCGGCTGCTGTGCGGGTCGCTCGCGCTTGGGCTGCGGCAGGCCGTGCACGTTGGTGGGCGTCGGCCCACCTCGCCTCGGTGTGCGGCTTTGCTGGACGCGCTGGCCGGCGTCATCGAGCCGGTGGATCCGGATCGGCCGTTGGACGCGGATGTTCGGGTGGCGGCGGAGGTGGTGGTCGGCGGGGAGTGGTGAGAGAGCGCTCGTGGGGGAGCGGTCTTGCGGGCGCTTCCCCCGCCCTCACGGGCAGACGCTCGTCACCCGCTCCCGAACCACCGAATCCCCAACCTCCGCCACCGGTATCCGCAACGTGAACCGAGCCCCCACCCCAGGCGCCCCCACGGCCTCCACACTCCCGCCGTGCCCGCTCACGATCTCCCGCACCAAAGCGAGCCCCAACCCGAACCGCCCCTCCCCACCTCCGCGGTGGAACCGCTCGAACAACCGCTCCGCCTCCGCGGGCTCGAACCCGGACCCGGTGTCGGCGACCACCAACTCCACCACCCCGGCGACAGCCCGCACCCCCACCGAGATCCGCCCACCCTCAGGCGTGTGCCGCACGGCGTTGGCCAGCAGCTCGTCCACGGCCCGGCGCAGCCCGGTCTCGATCCCGACCACCACCAGCGGATGCCCGGGGTGGTCGAGCGACAGGGTGATCCGCCGCGCGGTGGCACGTTCGGTCTCGCCGACCACGGCGGCCTCGGCCACATCGGCCAGGTCGACGGGCGAACGATCAGGCTGCGAGTGCAACTGCGCGGACGCCAGCAGATCGTCGACGACATCGGCGAGGCCGCGGATCGACTTGGCCAGCGCGTCCAGGTCGGTGCGCTGGTCGGCGGGCAGGCCTGCGGCGAGGAGTTGGGCTCGCAGGTAGGCGCGGGCTATCGGGGTGCGGAGTTCGTGGCTGGCGTCGGTGACGAACCGGCGTTGCCGTGCGAGTGCCTCCGCCCACGGGGCGACTGTGCGGCGACTGACGGTCAGGCCGATCAGCGCGGCCACCAGCAGGCCCGCTGCCAGGGCGATCGCCAGGGCCTGCACCAGGTGTGCGCGGTCGGAGAGCTGGTAGCGCATGTCGAACACCGCCTGCACCGTCGTGCCGTCGGCGCCCGGTGCGGTGAGCACGCGGTACTCGGTGCCGTTCGCGGACATGTCCCGGGAGAGTGACGCACCCGATGCGTGCACCGACCACACGTCGTCGCGCAGGGGGAAGCCGGCCGGTACCTCCAAGGGGCCGAGGTGCAGTTCGCCGTCCTCCAGCACGAAGACCCAGGCGCACCTCGGTGCGATGCCGGGCACGCCGTAGACCGCGTTGTAGCGGAGTTCGCGTGCCACCTGGGTTTCCTGCGAGTGCGCCATCACGACGTACGCGATCGCGCCCACGAACGTGATCATCAGCGTGATCGCCAGGCCCACCAGCACGCTCACCCGCAGTCGCGCGCGGCGGACCTCCGCGCGTTCCGCCTCGGCCCACGCCCTCACAGCGCCCCCAACCGGTAGCCGATGCCCTGCACCGTCTGCACCACCGAGCGGCCCACCTTGGACCGCAGGTAGTGGACGTAGGTGTCCACAATGGACTGGGAGGGTGCGTCCTGGAACACCGTGCGCCGCAGCGCCGCACGGGTGTGCACGGTCTCGGGGTGCGTGGCGAGCACTCTCAGCAGCGCGAACTCCCTGGTGGTGAGCGGGACCTTCTCGCCGTCGGGCAGCACGACCTGGTGTTGTTCGAGCTCCAGGCGGCCGGCGCCGATCCGCAGGACGGCGGCGAGCTCCGCGGCGCGGCGGCACAGGGCCCGCAGTCGCGCGATGAGCTCGCCGAGGTCGAACGGCTTGGTCAGGTAGTCGTCGGCGCCGGCGTCGAGGCCGTCGATCTTGTCGCGGACGGACCCCATCGCGGTGAGCATCAGCGCCTGCGTCCGCACGGACCGGGAACGCAACCGGGACAACAGGTCCAGCCCGTCGATCA
Organism: Lentzea sp. NPDC058436; assembly: GCF_042721515.1. NCBI lineage: Bacteria > Bacillati > Actinomycetota > Actinomycetes > Pseudonocardiales > Pseudonocardiaceae > Lentzea > Lentzea sp. NPDC058436. The sequence goes on along the minus strand of NZ_JBHXLF010000001.1, from coordinate 1,430,810 downwards.
CCGGCAGGCCGCGGTCGATCACCACCACGTCGTACGGGTGGGTGAGCGCGAGGTGCAGTCCGCGTTGCCCGTCCAGGGCGACGTCGACGTCATAACCCTCGCCGCGCAGCACCGCGGCGAGCAGCTCCACCAGTTCCCGGTCGTCGTCCACGAGCAGCAACCGGGAGCGGTGGACCGATCGGATCTTCGAAGATGCCCGCACGGCAACCACAATGCCCGCCTGGGCAGGGCCGAACCAGGTCGGCGGTACCGGGCAACAGGCAATGGACAGGCACCGGGAAATTCACAGATCTGATCACAACGCCGGGTGCAGCGGAATTCCCGCGTTCACGCGGAACGCGCGCATCCGCAGGCCCGCACAGCAAACTTCAACATGTGAAACCGGGTCGTGGGGGGGGCGGGGGGCCCCCGGCGCATATTTAAGGGGGTACCCGCGGGCGGCGCGGGGGAGGGGGGGGGGGGGGCGGCCGGCCCCCCCGGCGGGGGGCGCGCCCGCCCGCGCGCCGAGCCCGCC
>NZ_JBHXLF010000001.1:1099652-1430286 GCF_042721515.1 Lentzea sp. NPDC058436 | reverse complement strand
GGGGGGTGTTGTTGCGGGGGTGTTGTGGGGGGGTGTCGTTGCGTGGGTTTGGTTTGTTTTTGGTTTTGTTTCTGCGTGGGCTTTTTTTGGTTTTTTTACTTCCGCACCCCCCCCCCCCCCCACGACTGTGAACGGGCTACCAGGCGGGCGCGACGGCGGAGGCGGTGCGGAGCTCGCCGACCCAGCCGGCGGTGGCGACGGCACGCAGGCCGTCGTCGCCCTCGGCGAGCTTGCCGTGCGGGCCTAGAACGGCCGTGCTGCCGTCGTGCCACCGCACCGGCAGCTTGCCGTGGCGTTCGAGCAGGCCGGCGAACTTCGTCGTCAGCGTCGCGGTGCCGATGTGCACCCAGCGACTCGGGAACAGGTCCAGCAACTCGACGGTCGCCGGGCTCAGCTCCGGCACGACGGTGATGCCGTGGTCGCGGCCGTACTCGACGAGCTCGCGCAACGCGTCGGGGTCGCCCTCGGGGAACACGTGCAGCACGTTGAGCTTGTAGGCGGCCATCGTGTCGATGGCCTTGCGCATCTCGGCGGGCGGCAGCAGCGCGCTCGACACACCACGCCACGCGAACGCGGGGGAGTCGCGCACGTCGGCCGCGCGGACCGTGCCGTCGCGGGTCATGAGCTGCCGGAACGACTGCACGCCGTGCCGCAGCCCCGCCTGCGTGCCGGCGCGCAGCATCACGGCGTCGTTGCTGACCAGCAGCGCGTACCCCTCGGGGCCGAGCCCGCGCATGGCCGGGTCGTGCGACACCATCAGCATGCCGTCGGGCGACTCCGCCAGCAGGTAGCCGGTCTGCCGGAAGACGTGCTCGCGCAGCATCGCCGCCGCGGTGCGCGCCTGGCCGGTCACCCGGACGGTCACGTCTTCGGTCAGTACGAACGAGCCCGTGCGACGGGGCGCGCTCGTGGGCATGGGAACAATCACCGGTTTCCTCTCCAGCGAACCAACGCTGGGTGTATCAGCTGAGTTCCGGCAATCGGACGCGGAACGTGGTTCCGAGGCCTGTTGTGCTGGTCACACCGACGGTACCGCCGTGCGCCTCGACGAGCTTGCGGACGATCGCGAGACCCAGCCCGCTGCCGCCCGTGCTGCGCGAACGCGACTTGTCCGCGCGCCAGAACCGGTCGAACACGTGCGGCAGGTCGTCCTGCGCGATGCCGGACCCGGTGTCGGCCACCGTGATCACGACCGCGCCGTCCTCCGCCGAGCCCTCGACCACCACCGAACCCCCGGCGGGCACGTAGCGCAGCGCGTTCGCGACGAGGTTGTCGAGGACCTGCCGCAACCGCAGCGCGTCGGCCTGGACGACGAGCGCGGGATCCGCGACCGTCGACAACCTGACCCCTGCCTGCGCCGCACGGGACGAGTGCGCGGCTTGGACCTGTTCCAAGGCGGCCGCGACGTTCACCCGTTCGAGCGTCAGCCGCAACGAGCCCGCGTCGGCCACCGCCAGGTCCTGAAGATCGTCCACGACGTGCTGGAGCACGAGCGCTTCCTTGAGCAGCAACGTGATCAGCGCCGGATCGAGGTCGCTCACCCCGTCCTCGGCCGCCTCCAGCCAGCCCCGGATGTTGCTCAACGGCGTGCGCAACTCGTGCGCCACGTCGCTGACCATGGCCTTGCGTGCCTGCTCCAGCTGCGCCCTGTTCGCGGCCATGGTGTTGAACGCCCTGGTCAGCCCGGCGATCTCGTCCTGGCCGCGCACCGGAACCGGCGGCACGTCACCACCGCCGGACAGGTGCGTGGCCGCGGCCGTCAACGCCCGCAACGGCCGGGTGATCCGGGCTCCCGCGAACGCCGCCACCCCCAGGGCCACCAGCAGCACGGCCGCCGCGGCGCCCACGACCCGCCAGCCGTTGCCCGACAACGAGATCGCGGCGGTCGGCGTGCCGGTCGGGTTCGTCAGGTAGAGCAGGACTGGCGGCGCCACGTACGGCGCCAGCTGCTCCTTGCGGGACGCCGCCACGCACGCGGCGACAGCGGGTTCGTCCGGTGGTGGCGCGCCCGTGGACTGCTTCTGCGCCGGCGTGAAGTCCGGATCGAGGTCCGTCGGCGGCAGCGACCGGCGCGCCAGGCAGGCGTTGACCAGGTCCTCCAGGTCGAGCAGCGCGGCGAAGTCGGCGGCGGTGTCGAACGGCAGGTCCCGCTCGCGGCAGTCGAGGTCCGCCTGCAGCTTGCGGACGAGCCGCAGGCAGAACAGCGACCCGGTCGGGTCCTCGCGGTCGCGGAAGTCGATCGGTGTGCGGAACGGCCCCAGCACCCGCTTGTCGATGCGGTCGGCGGGCGCGCCGGGCACCAGCACCGGGTCGACGGCCAGCGGGTCCACCACCGCCGCGGCCTTCGACGGCAGCTGACCTCCGTCGCCACCGCGGTCCACGACCGTGCGGCCGTCCTTGGTCACCAGCACCACGCGCCGCCCGGGGTGCTCGGTCATCAGCGCCTCGACGTAACCATCCACTTCGGACCAGTCGCGGTGCTCGGCCGCGTATTCGAGCAGCGTGGCGTAGAACCTGGTGTCCGAGGCGAGCTCACGGCCCTGCTCGCGGGCGATCGACGCCTGCGTCAGCTGGGTGGCGAGCCACGCCGTCGCGGCGACCGAGCACACCGCGATCAGCACCACGACCACGAGCAGCCGCGTGAAGACGCTACGGCGCACCGGCGCGTCCCGCCGTGAGCTTGTAGCCGATGCCGTACACGGTGACGAGGTGAGCGGGCGCGCGCGGATCGGTCTCGATCTTGCGGCGCAGGTTCTTCACGTGCGTGTCGATCGTGCGGGCGGTGAGGAAGCTGTCGATGCCGTGCATGCGTTCCAGCAGCTGCTCGCGGCTGAACACCCTGTCCACTTCGGACGCCAGCACCTCCAGCAGTCCGAACTCGCCGGGCGTGCACTCGACGAGCTCGTCGCGCACCCTCACCTCGTGCCGGAACTGGTCGACCACGATCGGGCCGACCCTCAGCGACGGCTCCGGCCTGGACGAGGGCAGCCGGCGCAGCAACGTCCGCACCCGCGCCACCAGTTCGCGCGGGCTGAACGGCTTGGTCATGTAGTCGTCCGCGCCGATCCCCAGCCCGTGCAGCAGATCGTCCTCGGTCGAGCGCGCCGTCAGCATCAGCACCAGGACGTCCGAATCGGCCCTCAACGCCCGGCAGACGTCGAGCCCGCCCAGTCCCGGCAGCATGAGGTCGAGCACGACCAGCGCGGGTTCGTGGGCGCGGACCACGTCGAGCGCGTCCCGTCCGTCGTGGACCACGAGCACCCGGTGGTGGTCCTGCTCCAGGTACCTGCGCACCAGCTCTGCCTGGTTCTCGTCGTCCTCCGCGACCAGGATGAGAGCGCTCACCGGCCGATCATAAGGACGCCCTCGCCGCGATCACCGGTTCGACACAGGATCCTCACAAGTGCCTCCGAAGATCCACAGCATGCGCAAGACAGTCATCGCGGCGGTGGTGCTCGTCGTGGTCGTCCTCGCCGTCGTGCTCGTGGTGCGCGGCAGGCCACCCGAGCCCGCCGCGGCCCCGCCACCCGCGGCGAAGACCACCACGGTGAGCAGGGGAGACCTCGCGAACACCCGCACGCTGCAGGCCCAGCTCGGCTTCGGCGCCGCCCGCCCGGTCAAGGGCACGGCGGGCACCGTCACGAAGCTGCCCGCCACCGGCCAGGCCACCGAACTGGGCAAGGAGCTGTACCGCGTCGACGACCAGCCCGTCGTCGTCTTCTTCGGCGCCACCCCGTTGTTCCGCGCCCTGGACGCGCCCGGACTCAAGGGCTCGGACGTCGCGGTCCTGATGGACAACCTCGCGGCGTTGGGCTACCAGGTCGGCACGCGTCCCAAGGACGTGACCAAGGCCGAGCTCACCCCGCGTGTGGTCGAGGCGGTGAAGAAGTGGCAGAAGGCCCTCGGCGTAGAACAGACCGGCACCCTCGCGCCCGGCCGCGTGCTCGTCCTGGACCGCCCGATGCGCGTCGGCACGGTGAAGGCCCAGCTCGGCGAGCCGGCCGCGGAGGAGCTGTTCGAGGTCACGCCCACCACGCTTCTGGTGTCGCTGCAGGTGCCGGTGAACGAGGCGGGCGTGCTGAAGGCGGACATGGCCGTGACGGTCCTGCGTCCCGACAACCGCCCGATCCCCGCCAAGATCACCTCGCTGACGCAGGTGGCCGCCCCCGCCGACAACGGCGGAGGCCCGAAGGTCGACGTGGTGATCACCCCCGACAACCCGGCCGACGTCGGCGACCTCGACACCGCCCCAGTCCGCGTCACGGTCACGACCGAGAGCCGCACCGGCGTGCTGACCGTGCCGCTGGCCGCGCTGGTGGCGTTGAAGGAGGGCGGGTACGCCGTCCAACTGCCGTCCGGCGGGTTGAAGGCCGTCCAAACGGGCCTGTACTCGCAGGACAGGGTCGAGATCTCCGGCGACGGCGTGACCGACGGCCTGGAAGTGGTGACGGCCGAATGACGCCCGTGCTCGCCCTGAGCTCCGTGACCAAGACCTACCCCGGCGGCGTGACAGCGCTCGACGACGTGTCGCTGCAGGTCAGCTCAGGAGAGCTGGTCGCGATCGTGGGCCCGTCCGGCTCCGGCAAGTCCACACTGCTGCACCTCGTCGGCACCCTGGACCTGCCCTCGTCCGGCACCGTGGAGATCGACGGCCAGGACGTGTCCCGCCTGTCGGACCGCCGCCTGTCGGCGTTGCGCGGCAGCCGGCTGGGGTTCGTGTTCCAGCAGTTCCACCTGTCCGACGGGCTCACCGCCACCGAGAACGTCGCGACCGGCCTGCTCTACGCGGGGGTGCGGCGCAAGGACCGCCGTGCGATGGCGACGGAGGCGTTGCACCGCGTGGGGCTGGGACACCGCACTGACCACAGGCCGCAGCAGCTGTCCGGCGGCGAACGCCAGCGCGTCGCGATCGCCCGTGCCGTGGTGAACAACCCGTCGCTCGTGCTGGCCGACGAACCGACCGGCGCGCTCGACACCGCGAACGGCCTCGCCGTGCTGGAGTTGCTGCGGGAGCTGAACGGGCAGGGGACGACCATCGCGCTGATCACGCACGACCGGGAGATCGCCGCATCGTTGCCGCGCCGGGTGGAGTTGAGGGACGGGAGGATCGTGTCGGACACGGGCAGCCGGCCGCACGTTCCTGCCCCGGCGCCGCACCGTTCTGCCCCGCCACCGCACGCTTCCGTCCCGGCACCGCACGCCCCTGCCTCAGCCTCGAACGTTCCTGCCCAACCACCGCACGCCCCCGCCCCGGCATCGCACGCTTCCTCTCCGGCCTCGAACGGTCCCATCACGCCACCGAACGGTCCCATCACGCCACCAGGCGCCCCGCCCGGCGACCAGGGCCCCGCGACCGTCAGGCTCCCGCGCCTCACCGGGGGTGGGCGATGACCCGCCTCTCACCCGTCGACCTGCTGTCCGTCGGCTCCCTGGGCATGCGCACCCGCCGCCTGCGCGCCGCGCTGTCCGCGCTCGGCATCGCCCTGGGCATCGCCACCGTCGTCGTGGTCACCGGCATCCCCGCCTCCAGCCAGCAGGCCCTGCTCGACGAACTGACCGCCCTCGGCACCAACCTCCTGCGCGCCCAGCCGACCCCGCGCCAGGACGACCCGGTGCTGCTGCCGGAGTCGTCCGTCGCGATGGCCGCGCGCATCGGCCCGGTCACGGCCGCCGCCGCGGTCGCGAACACCCACACCCGCGTGCGCCGCAACGACCTCCTTGACCCCGGCCACAGCTCCGACCTCACCGTTCTGGCCGCCACCCCCGGCCTGCTGGAGGTGGTGAACGGGCACGTCCGCAGCGGGGAGTTCCTGCCGCGGCCGGACTTCCCGAACGTCGTGCTGGGCAGCGTCGCCGCTCAGCGCCTCGGCATCCAGGACGCCGGCTCGCACCCGGCGGTGTTCGTGGGGGAGAAGTGGTTCACGGTGACCGGTGTGCTCGGCCCGATGCCGCTCGCCCCCGACATCGAACGCTCGGTGCTCGTCGGCTGGGAGGCGGCTCGCACGCAGCTCGGGTTCGACGGCCACCCGACCGTCGTCTACGTGAAGGCGCGCGAGGAGTCCATCGAGGACGTCCGCGCGATCCTGCCCGCCACGCTGCACGGCGAGATCCCCGGCCTGGTGCAGGTGAGCCGCCCGTCCGACGCCCTGGCGGCCAAACGCGCCACGCAGAACACGTACAGCGCGCTGTTCCTGGGGCTCGCGGGCGTCGCGTTGCTGGTCGGAGGCGTCGGCGTGGCGAACACGATGGTGATCTCCGTGCTCGAACGCCGCAGCGAGATCGGCCTGCGCCGCGCACTCGGTGCCACGCGAGGCCACATCCGCGCGCAGTTCCTCACCGAGGCCGTCCTGCTCTCGGGCCTGGGCGGCCTGGCCGGCACCGCCCTGGGCGCACTGGCCGTCGCCGGCTACGCGACCTGGCACCGCTGGCCGCTCGTCATTCCACTCGAAGTCCTGGCCGCCGGCGTGCTCGCCGCGTTCGTCGTGGGCGCCGCCGCAGGCCTCTACCCCTCCATCCGCGCCTCCCGGCTCACGCCGACCCAGGCGCTCGCCGCGTGACGAAAGGAAGTTCCCCGATGAAGAAGGCCGCCCTGGCCCTCGTCCTGCTGCTGGCCGCGTGCTCCAAGCCCGAGGCACAACCGCAGGTCGCCTCGATCTCCACGCCGTCGAGCACGGCACCGACCTCGGCGGCACAGGAACAACGCCCCCGCGAACGCCTCGACATGACGCCGGAGGACCTCGAAGCCCTCAACGTCCCGTACGACCAGTGCATGGCGAGCCACGGCCTGGACAAGAAGGGCCGCGCCGCCGAGGGCAGCGGCCACCCGGAGCCCACCAAGGAGGAGCTCGACAAGGCGCTGCAGGCGTGCGAGTCGAAGACGCCGCTGCCCCCGTGGGAGAAGGACAGCACCAACCCGGAGGCCGTCGACTTCGCCAACCGCGTCGTGCAGTGCCTGCGCGGCAAGGGAGTCCGCTACGTCGAGGTGCTCAACGAACCGGGCTCCGAGATGATCAGCTACGCGCTGGGCGGCCCGAACAACGACGCCGCGTCGATCTCCCTCGGCCTGGAGCACGCCAAGGAGTGCGAGATCGCCTCGTCGAAGAAGTGACCGGTCAGACGATGTCGAGCCGGGGTGCCGCGGACGCCGCCTGGGCTGCCTGCGCGACCATCTGCGCGTCGCTCAGGTTGCCGACGCGGACCGCGAACGCCGGCACGGCTCGTTTCGTCGGTTTGGTGACGTAGACCAGGAACATGCGTGTGCTCCGGTCGTAGATGACGGCTTTGGCCTGGTTCCAGCCGATCTGGAGGAACTGCTTCCTGAGCACGCCGACGAACAGGAACAGCAGGCGCTGGTTCGTGCACACGAGCACGCCCTGCCCCTCGCCCGCCGCACCGGTGAGCGCGAGGACCTGTTCGTCGGCACCGAGGTAGCCGCCCAGGAGGTTGACCTCCTTCATCGACCCCAGGAGCACGCCGCGCACGCGGTCCACCGCCGCCGCGACGTCCGGCCGCAACGCAGGCTGGACCGGCTGCCGCGCCGGTGGTGTGGCGACCGGGGCGGGCACGGCGACCTTGCGGACCGCCGTGTGGAACGTCCACCGCTGCCCGTCCCAGTAGCGCACGAGCGCGTCGTCGAGCGGGTCGGGCAGCCAGGCAGCGGGCCGCGCCGGCGTGTGCTGCGCAGTCGGGTAGCTCATGTCGTCACTCGCCGCCGTCGTCGGACAGGTCACCGTCGGCGCCGACGGACGCGAACGCGAGCGGTTCAGGCGCGCCCTGCCTGTTCGACTCGGACGCCCGCCACTCCAGCGCCTCCGCGACGTCGTCGTACTGCAGGACCGGGCTGTTCTCCAGCTCGACGACCAGGTCCTTGACCTCGGCGGGCGTCGCGTAGAAGAACTCGCGCCGGTGGTTGACCAGGTTCACGCGCTTGTGGCTCAACCGCTGGTGCAGAGCGGTCTCCAGGCCGACGGCGTCGTCGGAGAAGATCAGCGCGTGCGTGTCGAACCGGAACGGCACCGACGCGTCACCGAGCTCCCTGACCCGGTCCATCGGCTCCTGCCGCCGCGTCATGCCGATCTTGACCACGCCGGGGCCGAACGCGCCGATGTTGGAGATCACGTACACGTATCCCAGCCGCACGTTGGCCGCACGCTTCTCCACACCGGCGATCGCGTCGTCGACTGACGCGAGCTGTTCCTGGGCCTTGGCCAGCGCCACGAGGTCGCCGTTCGCCTGCAGCTTCGCGACCGCGGAGAGGTAGTGGGCCCGTTCCTTGGCCAGCCGCGCGCGTTCGCGTTCGATCTCCTTCATCACCTTGGCCTCCTCGCGCAGCCTGTCGCGTTCGGCCTTGGCCTGTTCCTTCTCCGCCTCGACCTTCACCAGGTGGTCGGCGGTGAGGTCGATCTCCCGCAGCCGCAGCAGGTGGTAGTCGCGGGAGATGGCGATGCGCATGAGGACACCGAGCTTGCCGATCGTGTCCTTCGTGGTGGTGAGGCGCTTCTTCACCGCCTCACGGGTGTGCGGTTTCACCGACCTCACCGCGTTGTCCGCCTCGGCGTTGTAGGCGCGCAGCATCAGCTTGGCCATGTCCTTGCCGAGCTTCTGCCCCTCCTTGACCGACCCGTTGACCGCCCAGTCGACGTGACAGGACACCGCGTTGCCCTTGGCGAAGTCCTTGATCCGCACCTTCAGCTCGGCGAGAGCGTCCTTGTACGCCACCGCGTCGCTCAGCGGATGCGCGTACTCGTAGACCCCGACTTCCTGCAGCAGTGCCAGATCACGGGTCTCCACCAGCTGCGAGCGCCACGTGTCGACCTCCGCCTGCAACTGGCGCTGGGCGGTGCCGAGCGTCGTGTACTCGTTCTTCTTGTGGTCCACGGCGGCGCGCAGCTGACGCAGCTCGCCCTCCAACGCCGGCGTACCCTCGCCGCGCAGCTGACCGACCCATCCGCGCAGCTCGCCGATAGTGGCGTGCGCGGCGGCCAGCTGCTCTCTCAGTGCGGTGACCTCAGCGTTTTCCCTGTTGCCGAACAAGACCACTCCCCGGGACCGTGAGTACGTGTCCGGTGCATCGCATGGCCGTTCAACATCATTACTAGGCGAGCATGTCGCGCACCAGCGGCACGACCTTCGTCCCGTACAGCTCGATCCCGCGCATCAGCGACCCGTGCGACAGCCCGCCCATCCCGTACTTCAGGTCGAACCGGCTCGCGTCGAGCTTCTTCATGGTGCGCGCCATCTTCTCCGCGACGGTCTCCGGCGACCCGACGAACAACGCGCCGTGCGGGCCCACCTCGTGCGCGTACGACTCCGGCGTCGGTGTGGCGAACCCGCGCGTCTTGCCGAGCCGGCCGATCACGTCGAGGTAGTGCGGCCAGAACTCCTCCCGCGCCTGCTCGTCGGTCTCCGCCACGTGGCCGGGGGAGTGGATCCCGATCGGCAGCGGGTCGTGGCCGAACTTCTCCAGCGCGTGCTTGTAGAGCTCCGAGAACGGCGCGAAGCGGCCTGGGTGGCCGCCGATGATCGCCAGCATCAGGTTGAACCCGTACGAGGCCGCGCGCACGACGGACTGCGGGCTGCCGCCGACGCCGATCCACGTCGGGAACGGTTCGGTGTACGGCACGACGTCCTGCTCGTGCAGCGCCGCGCGGGTCTTGCCCTGCCAGGTGATCTTGCCGCCCTTCAGCAGTTCGGCGAAGAGGTGCGTCTTCTCCTCGAACAGGTCCTCGTAGTCCGCGAGGTCGTAGCCGAACAGCGGGAACGAGTCCACACTGGACCCGCGGCCCAGGATGATCTCCGCACGGCCGTCCGACAGGGCGTTGAGCGTCGAGAAGCGCTGGTAGACGCGTACCGGGTCGTCCGAGCTGAGCACCGTCACGGCCGAGCCGAGGTGGATCGACGACGTGCGGGCGGCGATCGCGGCGAGCACGACGTCGGCGGCCGACAGCGGCATGTCCGGGGTGTGGTGCTCGCCGATGCCGAAGAAGTCGAGGCCGACCTGGTCGGCCGCCACGCCCTGCTCGACGAGGTCGCGGATGGTCTGGGCGTGCGTGAGCGGGGCGCCGTTGGCGTCGTGGGTGACGTCGCCGAACGTGTCGAGCCCGAACGTGGTGGTCATGACTGCTCCTTGACGAAGTTCTCGATTTCCTGCCTGCTCGCCACGACGCCGAACAGCGGGCTGCCGGGTTCCAGCAGCCGTCCCGCGCTCAGGGAGCCCACCGGCACCGGGTCGAACCCGAGGCGTGCCAGGAACTCCGCGACGGTCTCCAGCGCGGCCGGCGAGTCACCGGCCAGCCCGACGGCGCGACCGTCGGCGGGTTCCATGTCCTGGTAGGCGACGTGGTTGAGGGTCTTGACGACGTGCGCGCCGGCCAGCCGCGCGGCCACCTCTTCGCTGGTGCCCAGGGGTGCCTCGGCGGGCGGCCAGTGGTTCATCGAGTCGACGACGACCTTGCCCGCGAACATCCCCGGCTCCAGCGTCGGGAACCGGTGCCACGGGATCGCCAGCACGACGACCTCCGCGTCCGCGACCGCGTCGGCGGCCGACAGCGCGACGGCGCCGGGGGCGAGGAACTCGGTGATCATCTCGATCCGCGACGGGTCACCGGACCCCGCGATGGTGACCTCGTAGCCCGCCGCCAGTGCGAGGCGCGCGATGACGGGACCGACGTGGCCCGCGCCCAGAACAGCGATCTTCACAGCACACCCGACCTCGCTAGTTGATGTGTCATCTAGCTTAACCGGACCGCACCCCGTTTATTCCGGAGGGGTGTGCTGGGAGGTGGTCAGAGGTTCGCGCTGAGGAACCGCTCCAGGTGCGGGTTCACGTCGGCGGCGTGCGTGAGGCTCAGGAAGTGCGCGCCACCCTCGACGAGCACGAGTTCCGCTTCGGGCAGGGCGGCGACGAGAGCCTCGGCCTTCGCGACGGGGTAGGCGAGGTCGGCGGTGCCGTGCAGCACGAGCGCGGGCACACCGATCTGCGGGAGCCGGTCGAGCACGCCCTCGCGGCCGACCAGGGCGTTCATGATCAGCCGCAGCCGTTCGGGCTCGACGGCGGCCCACTTCGGCGTCCAGTCGGACGGGTCGTAGTCGCCGAGGCAGATCTTCGCGACCGCCTCCGTCACCGTCTCCGGTCCCTGCGCGATCCACACCTCGGCGAGCTGCTGGTACGCGGCGGAGATCTGCTCGTCCTCCGGCTCGCCGGACGTGCCGAGCAACGCGAGCGCGGTCACCCGTTCCGGTGCCAGCAACGCCATCCGCAGCGCCACGAAACCGCCCTGGCTGGTGCCGATCACGGCCGCGCGGTCGATCTTCAACTCGTCCAGCACCGCGAGCGCGTCGCGGGCGACGTCCCAGTGGTCGAACGGCGCGGTCGCGGGCGTGTCGCCGTGGCCGCGTTCGTCGATCGCGACCAGCCGGTGGCGGTCGCTGAACGCCGCGACCTGCGGCGCCCACATCGAGGCGTCCATCAGGAAGCTGTGCAGCAGCACGACCACCGGGCCGTCCCCGCCGTGGTCCACATAGGACACGAGTTGCCCGTCTGCCGTGGTCACCGTGGTCATCCGCGCACCCCGTCCCGCATAGTGGATCTTCAGCGCCGCCCGCCCGGTTCGCAATACCCTGCCCCGATGCGACAAGTGTTCAGGGGCGCGGTGCTGCTCCTGCTGCTGTTGATCGTCGTCCCCGCCCCGGCGAACGCGCAACAAGAGCAACCACCGTTGGTCCGCGTCGGCACCGAGGGCACGTATCCACCGTTCTCGTTCCACGACCCCGGTACCCAGGAGCTGACCGGCTACGACATCGAGGTGATCAAGGCGATCGCCGCGAAGGCCGGGTGGCGGCTGGAGTTCGTCGAGACGCAGTGGGACGCGATCTTCCCCGCGCTCGACGCGAGCAGGATCGACCTCATCGCGAACCAGGTGTCGCGCAACCCGGAACGGGCCGCGAAGTACGGGCTGTCCAGCACGTACACCTACTCGCGCGGCGTGATCGTGCGCCGCACCGGCGACGACCGGATCAAGTCGATCGCGGACCTCAGCGGGAAGACCACCGCCCAGTCCAGCACCAGCAACTGGGCGAAGGTCGCCCGCGACGCCGGCGCGAACGTCGAGGCCGTCGAAGGCTTCGCGCAGGCCGCCGCGTTGCTGAAGCAGGGCAGGGTCGACGCGATCGTCAACGACAACATCGCCGTGCTCGACTACCTCGCCACCACCGGCTCGAAGGACGTCGAGATCGCGGGCGACGCCGGCCAGGCGGGCAGCGAGCAGGTGCTGGCGCTGCGGCAGGCCGACTCGGCGCTGCTGTCACAGGCGAACCAGGCGATCGACGCGCTGAAGGCCGACGGCACGTTGCGCGGCATCTCGCAGAAGTACTTCAAGGCGGACGTGTCCGTCGAGAACGGTGGCGCGGCGGACCTGTCGGAAGGACGCGGCCCGCGCAGCACGTGGGACATCCTCGCCTCGACCGCGTGGCCGATGTTCGTGGGCCTGGTGAAGGTCACCATCCCGCTCACCGCGCTGTCGTTCGCGATCGGACTGGTCCTGGCGTTGCTGGTGGCCCTGGCCCGCATCTCGCCGTACAAGGTGCTGTCGGGGCTCGCGCGGGCGTTCATCTCGATCATCCGCGGCACGCCGTTGCTGCTGCAGCTGTTCATCGTGTTCTACGGACTGCCGCAGATAGGCCTGAAGTTCCCGCCGTTCACCGCCGCCGTGATCGCGTTCTCCCTTAACGTCGCCGGCTACGCGGCCGAGGTGATCCGCTCGGCCATCCTGTCCGTGCCGCGCGGCCAGTTCGAGGCGGCCTCGACGATCGGCTTCGGCTACGCGCAGACGTTGCGCCGCATCGTCCTGCCGCAAGCCGCCCGCACCGCCGTGCCACCGCTCTCGAACACGCTGCTGTCGCTGCTCAAGGACACGTCGCTGGGCTCGGTCGTGCTGCTGACCGAGCTCTTCCGCGAGTCGCAGCTGGCCGCGGCCGAGAGCAACGAGTTCCTCGCCCTCTACGCGTTCGCGGGGCTCTACTACTGGGTGATCTGCGTGGCGTTGTCCGCAGGGCAGAAACGACTGGAGACCAGGCTGAACAGGTACGTGATCGCATGACCGACATCCGCATCGAGGTCGCGGGGCTCAAGAAGTCCTTCGGCTCGCTCGACGTGCTGCGCGGCATCGACTTCGCGTCGGCCCGCGGCACGTCCACCGTCCTGCTGGGACCGTCCGGCTCGGGCAAGACCACCCTGCTGCGTTCGCTGAACGTCCTCGACGTCCCGGACGCCGGTGTCGTTCGCATCGACGACGTGTCGGTCGACTTCTCGGCTCTGCCGGCGGGCAAGGCGGGCCGTGCCGAGGGCGCGCGGCTGCGGGCGCAGAGCGGCATGGTGTTCCAGTCGCACAACCTCTTCCCGCACCGCACGGTCCTGCAGAACCTGACCGAGGGTCCGGTCGTCGCCCAGAAGCGCGACCTGGACGAGGTCGTGGGGGAGGCGCGGTCGCTGCTCGACCAGGTGGGCCTCGCCGACAAAGCCGATTCCTATCCGCACCAGCTTTCCGGCGGGCAGCAGCAACGCGTGGGTATTGCCCGCGCGCTGGCTTTGAAACCTCGCGTCGTGCTGTTCGACGAACCCACTTCCGCACTCGACCCCGAACTGGTGGGAGAGGTGCTGGCCGTGATCAAAGATCTCGCCTCGGAAGGGTGGACCACGGTCATCGTCACGCACGAGATCCGGTTCGCCGAACGCGTCGCCGACCAGGTGTTGTTCCTGGACGGAGGGGTGATCGTGGAGCACGGACCGCCTTGTCAGGTGATCGGAGACCCTCGGGAAGAACGCACCCGGAGGTTCTTGCGGCGCGTTCTCGACCACGGCTGAAATGATTCTTGAGGATAGGCTCGCCTAATCGATCTCGAATTGCGGGGCTCCTGCCGCGGTGGCATGGTCCGGAATAACCGAACCTTTCCCACCACGGCAGGAGCGGACATGACCACTCTCGAGAACCCGGCGATGCCCGCAGTCCACGATTGCTCCGTGAGCGACTGCTCCTACAACCACGACGGCTGTCACGCCTTCGCGATCACGGTGCGCGGCGACAACGGCGCCGCCGACTGCGGCACGTTCATCCCGCTCGGCACGAAGGGCGGCCTGGACAAGGTCGTCGCACAGGTCGGCGCGTGCTCGCGCACCGACTGCACGCACAACGCCTCACTGGAGTGCACGGCGCAGAGCGTGCGGGTCGGCCAGGGCGAGGGCGGCCACCACGCGAACTGCCTGACGTACCAACCGCGTTAGCCCTCGTCGTCCTTGCGGTCGACGGCCCGGCCCAGCTCCCGCAGGCCGACGTTGACCGCGATGATCGCCACGGTGCCGGCGGCCGCGACGACGTGCAGCCCGGCACCGGCCAGTGACCCCACCGCGGCCGCGCACCAGAGCGTGGCCGCGGTGTTGAGTCCGCGGACCGACAGCCCGTCGCGCAGGATCACGCCGGCACCGAGGAACCCGATGCCGGACACCACCTGTGCGGCGACCCGCGTCGGATCCCCCTGACCGTCAAAGCCTTGTGCGGACAGCAGAACGAACAACGCGGCCCCCACGGCCACGAGCGCGTTCGTGCGCAGACCCGCCATGCGCGAGCGGTACTGCCGCTCGAAACCGATCAACGCGCCGAGGCCCATGCTCTCGGCGATGCGCAGTGTCATGTCGAAGACGTGCATCGTGTGACTCCCCTTGCGTGCAGGGGTGTGCGTCACACGCCAGAACTAGCGTGCGTGCGAGGTGTCGAGACCGCGCCGGCAACTGTCGCCTGGCATGTGTCGCTCACCTCGCTTCCTCGTGTCTGGTCGGTAGGACCTGGCCACGGTAGCGGGACGGCCGTGAGCGCGAGGTGAGAGTGGGACGCGCGTCTCAGTCCCAGCCGATGTGGCCGTCCTCGTAGCGGAGCAGCCGGTGGGTCGAGTCCCTGCCCTGCTCGAAGAGCTGGAGGACGTTCGCGAGCATCGCGCCGACGCTCGGCCACTCGGTCATCTCGTCGCTGAACACGCGCCCGTCCCGGAGATCCACGAACAGCAGCTCGTTCGGCTCGTAGCAGTCCACGGCGACAGTTATCCGATCATCGGTGCGACCGCGAACGGCCTCCCGGACGTCGATCGGGTGCCAGAACTGGGGCAGGAGCGGGCTCTCGTCACCGAGTGCGCCGTGGTCGACCCCGCCGAAGACCCGCCACCAGGCCGCCAAGTCCGGTGGCAGCCCGGTGATGGCGATGCGGGCGGGCAGCAGCGCGGAGTGCAGCCGCGGCGCGTCCGAGCGCAGCCGCTCCGCCAGCCGTGCCCACGTGTCCTCGACTCTCATCGGTGGCTCCGGCTACAGCATTTCGAGCGGTGAGGGCCCGCCGGGCGGAGGGAAGGCGCGGTCCAGGTCCGCGAGGTCCTCGGGGGAGAGGCGCAGCTCCAGCGCACGCGCGTTCTCCCGCACGTGCTCGACCGTGCCCGCCTTCGGGATCGCGCAGACCTGGGGCAGCCGCAGCACCCACGCCAGCGCCACCTGGGCGGGCGTGGCGTCGTGCCGTGCGGCGACGGAGGCGAGAGCGGGGAAGTCGAGCAGGCGGCCCTGCTCGACGGGGGAGTAGGCCATGACCGGGATACCGGCCGACGCGTGCCACGGCAGCAGATCGTGCTCGGGACCGCGGCGGCTGAGGTTGTAGAGGATCTGGTTGGTCTGGCAGGAGCCCGGCAACGCCGTCAGCTCGCGCATGTCGGACAGGTCGAGGTTGCTGACGCCCCAGTAGCGGATCTTGCCCGCGTCGACCAGCGCCTCGAAGCCCTTCAGCGTTTCGGCGAACGGCATGGAGCCGCGCCAGTGCAGTAGGTACAGGTCGAGGCGGTCGGTGCCGAGGCGGCGCAGCGATGCCTCGCACGCGCGCACCGTGCCGGCGGCGGAGGCGTTGGACGGCAGCACCTTCGACACGAGGAACACCTCGTCGCGCCGGCCTGCCACGGCCTCGCCGACGAGCTCCTCCGACGCTCCGGAGCCGTACATCTCGGCCGTGTCGATCAGGCTGAGGCCCAGGTCGAGACCGGTGCGCAGGGTGGCGATCTCGGCGGATCGCCGTGCCGGGCGCTCGGCCATCATCCAGGTGCCCATGCCGAGCGCGGGGACGGTCTCGCCGGAGGGGAGCAGCACGGTCATGCGCTCCAGCTTGCCGGGTACGTTGGTCTGATGCGACGTGCGGGGCTGATCGTGCTGGTGCTGCTTGTCGTCGCGCTCGCGGTGGCCGCCCAGCTCGTCGACCTGCCCGACGGCGCGCGGCTGCGGGAGCTCGTGGACGGTGCCAGGAACGCGGCGCCTGCGGTGTTCGTCGCGGTGTGCGCGCTCGGCACGGCGGTGTTCTTCCCCAAACCGGTCCTCGCCACGGCCGCGGGGCTGCTGTTCGGCGTGGGGTGGGGGAGCGCGCTCGCGATCGCGGGGTTCACGGCGGGCGCGATGATCGCGTTCACGATCGCCCGGGGGCTCGGCCGCGACACGGTGAAGGGCTGGCTCGGGGAGCGGCTGCAGGTGCTCGAACGGGTCTTCGCGCGCCGGGGCGTCGAGGCGACGCTCGTGATCAGATTGTTGCCGATCCTGCCGTTCACGCTGGCGAACTACGGCGCGGGCGTGACGGCCGTGCGCGGGCGGCACTTCGCCCTCGGCACGGCACTGGGCCTGGTGCCGTCGACGGTGCTCGCCGCGGTGCTGGGGGACGCCCTGAGCGATCTCGGCTCACCGCGCTCGATCGCCGCGTTGGCGATCTGGGCGGTGCTGGCGGGCGTGGGGGTGTGGTGGGGCCGGAACTTGATCACAACGGCCGCACGGGCCTCCTAGGGCCGGTGCGGGGCACGCAAAAAGCCGCCCCGGCGGGAGACCGGGACGGCTTGACGCGTCTGGTGTGGATCAGGCCGTGCGGGTACGGCGTCCGCGAAGCTCTTCGAGTCGCTCGTCGAGCAGCTCCTCGAGCTCGGGGATCGACCGGCGCTCCAGGAGCATGTCCCAGTGCGTGCGCGGCGGCTTGACCTTCTTCACCTCCGGCTCGACACCGTCGATGATCTTCGACTCGGTGCCGTGGAGGCGGCATTCCCAGGTCGGCGGCAACTCGGCGTCGTCGGAGAAGGGGACCTCGAAGTCGTGTCCCTTCGGGCAGGCGTACCGCGCTGCCCGGCGCGGAGCGAGATCGTGGTTGCGGTCGGTCTCGTAGCTGACTGCTCCGAGCCGGCTGCCACGCAAAACGCGGTCGGCCATGGCGGTGTCCTTTCGCTCGGCTCAGGGCCGGGGCCCAGGCTTCTTGCTCACCGTGTGCAACGCCCGGATTGCTCCGTTTGTTTCCGGTTCGCTCTCATGGTCGCCCACAGTGACGTCGTTCACTCGTCAACGAAGGCTTCCTACTAATGGATGCGATCGCCACAGGATCGTGACGCGTTATCAAGCTCCTGCGCTCATGCATCACTCTAATGGCCCAGCGGCGGTCGTGGGTAGTCGCTTATGCCAACCGAAGTTGACCACTTTGTGCGACGTCAGGGCCCAACTCGCCCAACCTAAAGTGACGCCGGCAGAGCACTTGGTAGCGGACGGTAGTTTCCGTGTTGTCGGTTACACCGTTGCTCTCCGTACCCGATCGATGCTGTTCCGTGTCCGAATTCGTATCCGCGACCAGAACCGTGTCCCCGGCCCGGATCACCCGTCCGGCCCGCACCCGCGCGTTGAACCTTCCGGGTACCCCGCACCAGCACAGAACCTCGACCTGGATCGCCTTCAGTTCGTCCGCGAGCTCGAACAGCCGCCGCGACCCCGGGAACATCTCCCCGCGGAAGTCCGTGGCCAGCCCGAAGCAGTACACGTCGACCTGGACGTCGTCCGCGAGCTCCGCCAGCTGCTCCACCTGGGCGGGGGTGAGGAACTGCGCCTCGTCCACGATCAGGTAGTCCACCCGACGGCCCTCGGCCCACTCCGACCGCACCATCGTGCGGAGGTCGTCGTCCCGGATCTCCGCCGCCTCGCGCGTGATGCCGATGCGGCTGGAGATCTGCGGGCGCCCCGACCGGTCGTGCCGCACCAGCAGCAGCCCGCGCCGGCCCTGGCGCGAGTTGTTGTGGTCGATCTGCAGCGCGAGCGTCGACTTGCCGCAGTCCATGGGACCGAAGAAGAACTTCAGGTGCCCCACCACCGGCGTCGAGCGCCGGGAACCAGCGACAGGTACAGCGGAAAGGGCGTCTGTCGGATCGGGAAGGGCGTCCACGGCGGGTCACCCTAGTGCCTGGATCCCGATCTTGAGGAATCCCCGTGGTCTGTCCCTCGCCATCGTCCGCTCCCTTGAGTGCGACCTGCCATTTTCCGACGACATAGCCGCTGGGAGGGCGGTTTAAACCTCCTTTCGGATCGAGTATCTCGAAAGCTTCAGTGTGGACTGAGATCTACGCCTGATGGCGGTGTGCCGGAACGAGGGGGGAGGCGGTCGTCCGGCAAACGCACCTGGATGGGGGCAGGCGGAGGACGAGAGGGATCCGGGGGAAGCGGGGTGGCGGACGAAAGCAGTTGTAGGCGGAGGGGTGTGGTGGGCGCAGGAGGGGAGTGGTGGCGGCCGCGAGAGAGATGAGGGCGGTCGTGCGGGCAACCCGTACCTCGCCTTCTTGGCGATGGTCATGGCGGGCCTCGACGGCGCGAGAGAGGAGGAGGCGCGGCGCAGGGGAGCGGTGGCGGCGGCGGACGATCGGGTCTGGGGGAAATGCAGGCGGCAGGGGAGGGGTCTTCCGTCTGTTTCCGCGACGCCTCGCGCCTCCGTCGGACATGTCGGCGCGCGCCGCGATGCGCTCGGCGTTGGCCGGCACCCAGGGTTCGCTCTCCCTCGGCTTACTCGATATCTTCAGTGTTGACCGAACTGAGTATTCGGCCGTAGTCCGCTTCCCGATACAGCTCGCGCCGCGATATATTCAACGACATGAGTGGTCGGGTCATGTCCGAGCAGACGTTCCTCGTGCTCACCGCGCTGGCGGAGGAGCCCTTGCACGGGTACGCGATCGTGCAGGCGGTCGAGCAGCTGTCCGAGGGGCGCATGGTGCTGAGGGTGGGCACGCTGTACGGGGTGCTGGACCGGCTGGTGGCGGACGGGCTCGCCGAGCGCGACCGGGAAGAGGTGCACCAGGGCCGGTTGCGGCGCTACTACAAGCTCACCGAGTCGGGTGTGCGGGCGTTGCAGGCGGAGGTCGCGAGGCTGAGCGCGAACGTGCGGGCGGCGACCGCGGTGCTGAGGGGGAGGGGTGTCCAGGCGTGGGCGAGTCGGGCGTGAGCAATCTGGAGCGGCGCTACCGGACGCTGCTGAAGGTGCTGCCGGGGTGGTACCGGCGCGATCGCGAGGAGGAGATGGTCGGGATCTTCCTGACCGAGCGGACCGACGAGCTCGACCTGGAGCACAGCTGGCCGGGGTGGGGGGAGACGGGCGCGATCCTCGGGCTCGCGGTGCGTACGCACCTCGCGGCCGGTGCGGCGCTCACGAGCGTGCCGGCGAAGGTCGTCTGGCGCGGTGAGGTGGTGCGGGCCCTGGGGATGCTCGGGCTGCTGCTCGGTGTCTTCTACGCGACGGCGGCCGTGGTGAACGTCGTCGCCGCGTACGGGGGTCCGCAGCGGGCCGGCCTCGACTGGTGGCGGGTGCTGGAGCTGGGGCCGCTGGTGGCCTTCGGGGCGTTGCTGGGAGGGCGGCGAACGCTCGCGAAGGTGGCGGCGGGGGCGCCGGTCCTGCTGACGCTGGTCGCGCTGGGGCAGCCGGAGTACGCGTTCGCGTGGAGCGTGTTCCACGTGCCGTCGTGGGTGACGTTCGCGTGTCTGTGCCTGGGGTTCCACCGGGAGGCTCCGACGCCGCCCGCGCGCAGGTTGCTCTGGTGGGGTGGGGGAGCGGTGGTCCTGGGCGTGCTCGGCGGGGTCGCGGCAGGGGTGGGGTTGCTCGCGGTCGGGCTGATCACCGTCGTCACGCGGGTCGTGGCGTTCGTGCGGGGTGACGCGGTGCTGGGGCGGGCGTTGTCGTTGTTCGCGGTGTTGCAGCTGGTGCCGTTGCTGTTCCTGGTCGTCGAGGGGAGCGAGGTCCTCGCGACCGCGCTCGCCGTGCTGCTCGTTCTCACGGCGGTGCTGCCGGTGCGGCGCCGCTCGAAAGCGGCGCCGCAGGTGGGTTAGACGAGGGCGGGTGCTTCGTTGCCGACGGCCTTGATGGCGCGGCGGACCGGGACGAAGATCAGCAGGACGAAGCCCGCGACGAAGAAGATGATCAGGGCGAGGATGGCGGGGCGCAGGCTGCCGGTGGCCTGGCCGACGCCGGCGAACACCAGCGGGCCGAGCCAGCTGGTGGAGCGCTCGCCGACCTCGTAGAGCGAGAAGTACTGCGCCTCGCGTCCAGGGGGGACCATCTGGCTGAACAGGCTGCGGGACAGGGCGTTGGTGCCGCCGAGCACGATGCCGATGCCCGCGGCGACGAGGTAGAACGAGGTCTCGTCGCCCGCCTGGACGAAGAACGCCGCGGTGATCACGACGATCCACACGACCAGTGAGCCGAGGATCGTCTTCTTGGCGCCGACGCGCTTGGCGACGTAGCCGTGCAGGACGCCGCCGATGAACGCGACGAACTGGACGATGAGGATCACGGTGATCAGCGTCTGCTGTTCGAACTTGAGCTCGACGCTGCCGTACTGGGCGGAGACGTTGGCGACGGTGGCGATGCCGTCGGTGTAGATCAGGTAGGTGCCGAGGAACGCGAGCGTGAGCGGGAAGGCCTTGGCCTGCCTGAGGGTCGTGCCGAGTTCCTTGAAGCCGGCGGAGATCACCGAGGCGCCGTGCTCGCCGCCGTGCGGGCGCTGGTGCTCGGTGAGGGCGCGCAGCGGGATGATCGTGAAGGCCGCCCACCAGACGCCGGAGATGACGAACGCGATGCGCGCGGCGTCGCCGGAGGTGATGCCGAGTGAGTCGGCGGACAGGGTGATGCCGAGCTGGATGGCGAGGGCGACGCCGCCGCCGAGGTAGCCGAACGCCCAGCCGCGGCTGGAGACGGCGTCGCGTTCGTCGGGTGTCGCGATCTCGGGCAGGAAGGCGTAGTAGACGACGACGCTGGAGCCGTAGCAGATGTTGGCGATGATGAAGAAGACGACGCCGAGCTTCCAGTTGGTGCCTTCGACGGCGGCGAGCGCGATGGTGGCCGCGGAGCCGGTGAAGGCGAAGAAGCCGAGCATCTTCTTCTTGTTCTGGGTGCGGTCGGCGATGGCGCCCATGACGGGCAGCACGAGCACCTGGACCACGGTCGCGATGGAGAGCAGGTAGCCCCACAGCGAGCCGGAGGGGAACTGCAGGCCGAGGATCGTGACGTCGCAGTTGGCGAAGGCGTTGTCGTTCGCGCACGGGGTGGCCCCGTTGAGCGCGGTGTCGGCCGTGGCGGCGTTGGTCGCGATGCTCGTGAGGTAGAGCGAGAGGAAGACCGTGATCACCGAGGTCGGGAACACGGAGTTCGCCACGTCGTACCAGACCCAGCCGCGTTGTTCCTTCTTGCGGCGCCCGGCGTTGCTGGGGTCGGCGGTGTCGTCGCCCTGGACCTTCATGTCGGCGGACTGTACTTGTCCGCCGACACGGCCGATGATCGACTGCCCAACCTGTTACCAGCTGTTGCGGGACTGGAGAACTTCGCGCAGGACGTCCGGCCGATCGGTGACGAGACCGTCGACGCCGAGATCGAGAAGGGCGCGCATGTCGGCCTCGTCATCGATGGTCCAGACGTGCACTTCGAGGGACCTGCGGTGGGCGGCCTGGACGAAGCGGCGGTCGACGATGTGCAGGCGTCCCTGGCTGACGGGGACCTGGGCGACCTGGCCGCGGACGGCGAGTCCGGCGAACGGGACGCGTCCGGCGGCCCAGAGCGCGCCGGCGGAGCGCGGCCCCATCGACGTCAGCAGTTCGGGTCCTGCGGTCCTGCGCAGGCGGGCGAGGCGGTTGTCGGAGAAGCTCGCGAGGCAGACGCGGTGCAGCGACTTGGCCTTGCGCAGCAGCGCGATGATCGGCTCGACGGCGTTCTCGGACTTGACGTCGATGTTGAAGAACGTGTCGGGCAGCTCTTCGAGGACGTCGGCGAGCCGGGCGATGGGTTCGCGGCCGCCGACGTTGGCGCGCTTGACCTCGGTCCAGGGGAGCGCGGAGACGACGCCCTGGGCGTCGGTGGTGCGGTCGAGCGTGTGGTCGTGGTGGACGACGACCTCGCCGTCGGAGGTGGCGTGGACGTCGGTCTCGATGTAGCGGTAGCCCTCCTGCACGGCCCGGCGGAAGGAGCTCAGCGAGTTCTCCATGCCGGTGAGGTCGTCGACGTGCCAGCCGCGGTGGGCGAAGGCGCGGGGGCGCGGGCCTGCGAGGTAGGGGTGGGTCACGTGACGTGAGTCTGCCTGGTGGCGGTGGCTCCGGGGTGGACAGTGGGTGGCGACACACTGTCTTCTTTCTCTCTATTGCTTCAGTGTTGATTGAAGTGAGCCCTCCCGGGCTCCCGCTCCACCGAGAACCACTGAACCACACCCGCAAAGACCAAGAGGCAAGATCAAGTTCGGTGAGGTCGGCTCGGCCAGTTGCCCGACACGCGCTGCGGGCGGTCTCATGGCGGCGCGTCGACCCCGGTTCGTCTCGCCGTCCCCACCCGAAAGCGAAACCAACGGCCCGGCGGGTAGTGTCCGGTTCCCTACGAAGGTCGGGCTTTCTGGCGCGTCGCTGGAGACCACCCACCGCGATTCGCTACCGTCGCGCGCCATGGAGCGCTCCATGGAGGCGGATGAGCCCAGGCACTGCGCGTGGTGCGGGAGGCGGTTGCCGGGGAGTGGGCGGATCGGCCGGCCGAGGCGTTACTGCGCACAGCCGTGTCGTCAGCGTGCGTACGAGCGCAGGGCGGCGTTGCAGCGGGGTGGTCTGCCGGAGGACGCGGTGGTGTTGAGCACCGCGGAGCTGGCGGATCTGCAGGACAGGTTGTTCCAGCTGCGGTGTGCGGCCGAGGACGTGGTGACGGCGGCGCAGGACGGGGCGGAGAACGAGGAGCTGAGGAAGCTGGCGGCGGAGCTGGTGGAGTCGGCGAAGGGTTTGGAACGGCTGCGATAGCCGTTCGCACAACAGCGAACTGACCGGCGTAGCGGGTTGCTTACGTCCGGTGATCGGACGATCATGACGCGCGTGACCTCCTACTGCCGCACGGTGCTGGACCGGGCGGGTGTCGGCTATGCCGTGACGGATGCGCGCGGGAACCTGTTGTGGTGCAACCGCGCGCTGGGTGCTGTGCTGGGGGTTCCGGTGGAGCAGGCGTACGGGCGGTCGTTGCCCGCGCTGCTGCCGGGGGTGCCCGAGGTGCCGGCGCCGGTGCGGGAAGTGCTGGTGCCGGGGCCGCGCTGGCTCGAGGTGCGGTGCTCGAAGCTGGGTGACGACCTGATGTACGAGGTCGTGGACGTGTCGTCGTGGCGTGACCGTGAGTTGACGGTGACGCAGGAGGCGGACGCGTTGCGGCGGGCTCAGGCGCTGGGGCGGATGGGCACGTGGGAGTGGGCGATCCGCGAGGACCGGGTGACGTGGTCGGACACGTTGCTGGAGATGTTCGGGTTCGCGGCGGGGACGGCGTTCGACTTCCAGATGTACTCGCAGCTGGTGCACCCGGACGATCTGCCGATGATCGAGGAGACGCTGGACGCGGCGCTCAAGACGGGGTCGGTGTTCACGTACACGCATCGGATGTTGCGGCCGGACGGCAAGGAGCGGGTGTTCGAGTGCTTCGGTGAGGTCGTGCTGGGTGATGACGGCACGCCGCTGAGGGCTTTGGGCACCGCGCACGACGTGACGCAGTCGAGTCGTGTGCACGACGAGCTTGTTCGGATGGCGGAGCAGGATCCTCTGACGGGGTTGCCGAACCGGCGGGCGTTGACGCGGGCGTTGGAGCAGGAGCTGGCGAACAACGGTTCGGGTGCTCTGCTGGTGCTGGACCTGGACAACTTCAAGGACGTCAACGATCTGCGCGGCCATGCGGTGGGTGACCGGGTGATGCGGATGCTGGCGAGTGCGTTGCAGTCCCGTCTGGGTGACCGGTTGATCGCTCGTCTGGGTGGTGACGAGTTCGCGGTGGTGTTGCCGGGGGCGTCGCCGAAGGACGCGTCGGAGGTCGCGGACGGGTTGCGGGACGCTGTGGCGGGGTTCCCCCTCGCCGGTATCGGCACTCCCGCCAGGATCACGGTGAGCACGGGGCTGGCGGAGTTCGGTCCTGGTGACTCGTGGGAGCTGGTGCTGGCGAACGCGGATCTGGCGTTGTACGCGTCGAAGGCGGCGGGCCGGGACCGGGTGACGGTGTACGAGCCGAACCACTACGCGGACACGGTGAAGCGGGTCAGCGTGCTGGACCGGTTGCGGGCGGCGCTGGCGGGTGGCGGTCTGGCGTTGTACGGGATGCCGATGGTGGATCTGCACACCGGTACGACGCTGGGGCACGAGTTGTTGCTGCGGCTGGAGGACGGGCAGGAGCCGTATCTGGGGCCCGCGGACTTCCTGCCGGTGGCGGAGCGGTCGAACCTGATCCTGGAGGTGGACCGGTGGGTGCTGACGACGGCGATCGACGCGTTGGTGGCGCAGCCGGACTCGCGGTTGCGGTTCAACGTGAACGTGTCGGGCCGGACTCTGGAGGATCCTGACTTCGGTGACTTCGTGCTGGACAAGCTCGGTTCGGCGGGGGTTGCTCCCGGCCGGTTGGGGTTGGAGATCACGGAGACGGCGGCGGTGACGAACCTGGACGCGGCGGTGACGCTGGCGACGCAGCTGCGGAGTTTCGGGTGCCGGATCACGCTGGACGACTTCGGTTCGGGGTTCGGGTCGTTCGTGCACCTGAAGCATCTGCCGATCACGGGTATCAAGATCGACGGTGAGTTCGTGAAGGGCATCGAGACCAACGCGGCGGACGCGGTGCTGGTGTCGGGGATCGTGCAGATCGCGAACGGGCTGGGGTTGTCGGCGGTGGCCGAGTGGGTGGAGCGTCCGTCCCAGGTGGACGCTCTGCGGGGGCTCGGGGTGCGGGTGGGGCAGGGTTTCCACCTGGGCAGGCCGGTGCCGTTGAGTGACGTGGTGAGCGCGGAGCGCATGCCGCCGAATGGCGCATTGTCGTCTCAGGTGGTCGGAGCCGAGGATGGTGCGCGCTCCTGATCCCCGCCCGATGGGATGCCCGTGTCGTCTTGTGGTGTTCGTCGTCTTGAGTTGAGCGTTGCCGAGCCCGAGTCGTCGGTGGATTTCTTCGCCGGTGTTCTGGGGTGGACGGTGATCGCGGAGCCGGGTGGGTCGTTCTCGGGTTTCGTGGGTGACCGGCTGGCGGCTCATGTCGTTGCGGGGGAACGGGGTTGGCGGGTCGTCTTCGGTGGGGACGAGTCGCGTGAGCTGAAGGTCAACTCCTCTGTGGACGGTGGCAGGGTGTTGCACGGTCCGTGGGCGCCGCCGCCTCGTTCGGGTGAGCCGTGCTGGGTGGAGTTGATGACGGCGTCGCCGGAGGACGGGTACTGGCTCGGTGAGTTGGGGTGGGAGAGCCGGGCCGAAGGTGAGGACTTCGTGGTGTTCACGTCGGCGCGTCATGGTGGTCCGCGGGCGGTGGCGGGGCGTTTGACGACGTCGCGTGCGGAGGGCTGGCAGGCGTACTTCGCGGTGGACGACGTGGCGGCGGTGTGTGCGCGGGTGTCCGAGGCGGACGGTCGTGTGCTGCTGGAGCCCACGACCGTGCCGACGGGTGTGGTGGCGTCTATCGAGGGCCCGCACGGCGGTCCGTGTGTGGTGCTGGAGAAGCCGGCGGGCTGGGGTGGGGCGTGGTCTAGCTAGGCGTTGTCGCGGGGTCGCGGTCGAACCAGGCGACGGTGAGCAGGATCAGTGCGGTGGCGGTGCTGACGCCGGAGTTGATCAGCAGGTCGCTGGTGGCCATGCCGATCTCGCGGCCCCAATAGGCGAGTTGTGAGCCGGCGTCCCAGTGCAGGTACATCAGGGCGTTGACGATGATGATCTTGCGTCGGTCCCGTGCCCGGTGCAGGCCCATGGCGATGATCGTGACGGCGATGATCAGCACGTGGTAGCCGGCGACGGCGTACCACTGGAATGCGCGGGTGGGGGTCATCTCGCCGCCGAGGTAGGCGCGGTCGGTGAGTTCGGGGTCGATCGTGAGGACGACGGCCTGGAGCAGGTTGAACGCGATGTAGACCCACAGGACGGTCTTCATCCAGAGTTTCACGGGTCACTGGTCCAGTTCGGGTGGGAATCCGCCGGTGGCGATGGGGCCCCAGCTGTCGATGGTGATGCGGATGAGGGACTTGCCCTGGCGGAGCATGGCGGCGCGGTACTCGTCCCAGTCTGGGTGTTCGCCGGCGATGCAGCGGTAGTACTCGACGAAGTCGTCGAGGGCGTCGGGGAGGTCGAGGACCTCGGCGGTGCCGTCGATCTGGACGTAGGCGCCGTCCCAGTCGTCGGAGAGCACGCAGATGGTGACGTTGGGGTCGCGGCGGGCGTTGCGGACCTTGGCTCGCTGGGGGTAGGTCGCGATGACGATGCGGCCCTGGGTGTCGACGCCGCACGAGACGGGGGAGACCTGCAGGGCGTCGGTGGTGCTGCGGTGGGTGATGAGGACGCCGTGGTGGCGGGTCGCGAGGAACTCGAGCAGCTGCGGCCGGTCGACGAGGTCGGCCGTGGCGATCTTCGGCATGATAGGCAGCATGGCACGCTTCACCTCGTTCGACGGCACGGAACTCGCGTATCGAGAAGCGGGTGAGGGTCCCCCGCTGCTCGTGCTGGCGGGTGGTCCGGGCCGGGCGTCGGAGTACCTGGAGACGCTGGGCGGGCTGGACGCGTCGCGGCGGCTGGTGGTGCTGGACAACCGGGGCACGGGTGAGTCGGACGAGCCGGCGGATCCGTTCACCTACCGGCGGGACATGCTGGTGCGGGACGTGGAGATGCTGCGCCGTCACCTCGGTCTGGACGTGGTGGACGTGCTGGGGCATTCCGCGGGTGCGGGGATCGCGATGGGGTACGCGGCGGACTTCCCCGACCGCGTGGGGAAGCTGGTGCTGCTGACGCCGGCGCTGCGCAGTGTGGGGTTGTCGCCTGAGCAGAGCGACTGGGACGTGTTCCTGGCGGCGCGTGCGGATCGGCCGTGGTTCGAGGCGGCGACGGCGGCTCTGGAGCGCAACGCGGCCGGGGACGACTCGGTGGCGAACCGGGTGGCGGCGTCGCCGTTGCTGTACGAGCGGTGGGACTCGCGGGCTCAGGAGCACGCGCGGGCGGAGCTCGGGCAGTGGAAGTACGAGGTGGCGCTGGGCTACAACGCCGAGGGGGCGTTCGTGCCTGGGGTGTTGCGGCGGGCGTTGGCGGACTTCGGGCATCCGGTGCTGGTGTACGCGTGCTCGGAGGACCCGATCTCGCCGGTGCGGCGGTGTGCGGAGCTGGCGGGGTTGTTCCCGGACGCGACTCTGCACGTGCACGAGGGTGTGGGGCACTACCCGTGGGTGGAGGCGCCGGAGCGGGTGTCGCGAGAGGTCGAGGCGTTCCTGGGGCGCTAGCGAGCTCTGACGAACGGCTTTCGCCGGTGAAGCGCTGCTCCTGAGGCCCTGTTCTAGCGGGCCGCGGCGGTGGCCACGCGGTCGCGGCCGTTGTTCTTGGCCTGGTAGAGGGCCTCGTCGGCGGCCAGCAGCAGCGGGCTGAGCTCCAGGGCGGTGTCGGGGAACACCGCGGCGCCCACGGAGCCGGTGAGGCCGGTGATGACGCGGGTCTCGCCGAGGCGGTCGACGACCTCGACTTCGAGGCGGGCGATGTCGAAGCGGATGCGTTCGGCGGTGGCGCGGACCTCGCCTGATCCGACGCCGGGGAGCAGTACGGCGAACTCCTCGCCGCCGAAGCGTCCTACGAGGTCGTAGGAGCGGACGGCGTGTTTGAGGGTGTCGGCTACGGCGCGGAGCACCCGGTCGCCGGCGAGGTGGCCGTAGGTGTCGTTGATCTGCTTGAAGTGGTCGAGGTCGAGGATGAGGACGCCGACGGTGGAGACGAGGCGGCGGGCTCTGGCGATCTCGCGTTCGGCGACGTCGTGCCAGAAGGTGGCGTCGACGAGGCCGGTCTTGCTGTCGGTGCGGGCGGCGACGCGGAACTGCGGCAGCAGCAGGCCCATGTGCAGGGCGAGCACGGTGAGCAGCAGGATCGGGGAGAGCCACGGGCGGGCGGTGGCGATGATGGCGATGCCGGAGCCGAGGCCGACGGACGCGGTGACGATGAGGACGTCGGAGGCGTGGCCGAGCGCGGTCTTCAGGGGGTTCGCCGGGTTGGTCATGATGATGGCGCCGACGACCAGGGCGTAGTTGACGAACCAGTAGAGGAATCCGGCGATCACGAGGGCGATGAGGCCGCGTGGACCGTCCAGTTCGGACGGGGTTGAGGCCGAGAACATGTGCAGCACCCATTGCGCTGCGGCACAGCCAAGTACGACAGTGGCGGCGGAGAACAGTTTCCGGTAGAGAACGGCCCGGCGCTTGTACACCCGCAGCCATGCGTGCAGGTAGATGGTCACGACCATCAGGACGACCAGTGGCATCGGGAGTACGAGCACGCCTGCGAACTGCCAGACGGACTGCATCTGCGCGTGGGGGACGCCCTCAGAGGAGATCTCGCGGATGCGTTCGATTCCGCGCGCCGCTTCGAGGTGGATCAGCGCTGCCGCGGTGAGTGCCGCGAACCAGACCCAGTGGCGCACCTCGACAGGGGTAAGCCGTGCGGTCGCGAGCGTGACGAGTGCCGCGAGCACGGCAATCGTCACGACGTAGGTCAGCACGACAGGAGGAAGGGACCATAACTTCCACCGGCGCGGGTCGAGCCAAGGCACGCTGCCACCCCCACCGAACACCATCAGGAACAAACCACTGTAGCTACCGGGTCACGCGAAGTCGTGGCTCCATGTGGGGGACCTCACCCTGAGTAGTCCTCGCGTTCTCACCCCTCATTGCACACCCCGCATTCCCACAAGGAGACGGTCATGATGAACCGCGCGCTGTCCACCGACTGGACCTTCACCTCCACTGACTGGACCTTCGCGAGGTCGACGGACTGGACGTTCGCGTCCGGCTCGACCGACTGGACGTTCGTGTCGTCGACGGACTGGACGTTCGCGTCGACCGACTGGACCGTCTGAATCCTTTGTGGCTCGTGGTGACGACGGAGGGTGTCCGCCAGCACCCTCCACCGTCACGGTGACGTCGGTTCTGCCTGCTCGCAGGCCTGCGTCCACTGCCACGAGGCACCCGCGGCCGCGAGCACGCCCGCTGCGGCGACGGCGGCGACGACGTGGTGCACCGGCCAGAAGTGCGCGGCCGCTCCGGCGGCGGCGATGCCGAGGCCCTGCGAGACGCGCAGGGCGGTGACGGCGAGCCCGAACGCCTGCCCGCGGGTCGCGTCGGGCACGGCGCGCACGAACGTCGCGTTGGCGAGGAGTTGGTAGCCGCTGGCCGCGCCGGAGAGTCCGAGCAGCACCAGCGTCCACAGCAGACCTGGCTGCAACGCCATGGGTAGCAGCACGGCGCACGACAGGACCGACAGGACGGGCATCCACCGCAGCCCGCGTTCGGCCGGTACGCGCGCCAGCACCACCATGCCCACCGCGGTGCCGGCCGAGACGACGCCGAAGATCGCCCCGACCGCCGCCGGGCCCGCGCCGAGCTGGGAGGCCAGTGGTGCGGCGAGTGCCTCTGCGGTGATGTAGAAGCCGGACACGCAGGCCAGTGCGACGAGTGCCCGTAGGCGCCGGTCTCCCCACACGAGCCGTGCGCCGCCCACGAGGTCGGCGGGCCAGGCGCGCACGTGCGGATGACGGGGTGCGGGCCGGTGCAGCAGGAACAGCCCCACCAGCAGTGCGGACACGGCGAACGTCGCCGCGTCGGCGATGAGCACCGGGCTCGGCCCGAACGAGGCGACGAGCACGCCGCCGCCGAGGAACCCGGCGACCTGCGCGGCCTGGGTGACGGTGTTGAGCACGGCCTGCCCGAGCGGGTAGCGCTCGTCGGGCAGGATGTTCGGCAGCAACGCCGCCCGTGCCGCGCCGTGCGGTGCTCCCGCGAGCTGCACCGCGACCAGCAGCGACGCCAGCACCCACAACGGCAGGCCAGGCAGCGCCATCAGCAGCAACAACCCGGCGCGCACGAGGTCGGCGGCCACCATCACGCCGCGGCGCGCGAACCGGTCGGCGAGCCCCGAGAGCAGGGGCCCGCCGAGCAGGTCCGGCAGGAACGTCAACGCGTAGGTCAACGCGGTGAGGCCCGCGCTGGCGGTGCGGTCGTAGACGTGCACCGTCAGCGCGACCCTCGCGAACTGGTCCCCGGCGACCGACACGACGTGCGCCACGAACAGGGCGCGGAACTCGCGATCGCGGGCGAGTCCGCGGTAGCCGGGCATGCGCTACAGGATGGACGACCAGAACCCGCACTGGTGATCCAGGGCGAAGTCGGTGCCCCCGATCGCGCCGGGTGCCAGCGACTGCACCGGCGCACGCCACCCCGGATCACCGGTGCGGGCGAAGCGGCCCCACGCCGAGATCATGTAGTCCGAGACCTTCCGCTGCTCGGGCGTGAGCGTCTGGCCCATGTCGAACAGCATCAGCAGCTCGGAGCCGTGGTAGGCGCCGTACTCCGGGAACGGCGGGAAGCCGGGGAAGATCATCGGCACGTCGGGGTCGGCGAACTCGTACCCGGAGACCCGCGTGTGCCGGCCCAGCTCCGCGCGCGTGACCTGGGTCGTGCACGCCCAGGACCGGTCGGTCAGGACGCGGGCGATCTCGTCGCGGGCGTCGGCGTTGCCGTTGACCGGGTACCGGGCGGCGACCTTGTCCGCGTTCGCGCCGAACAGCCAGGCGAGCTGGTCGCCGTAGGAGGTCTCGGGGATGGGCTGCGGCCAGAACAGCGGCGCGAACAGCGTCATCTCGTCGTGCGTCGACCCCACCAGCGTCGGCACCCTGTGTGTGCGGCCCGTGCGTTGTGCCACGACCGGGTCGATCGGCAGCACGGCGGTGTCGAACGACGGCGACGCGAACTGTTCGTGCACCGTCAGCAGCTCCGACACCGGCTTGGCCCGCAGGCACGCCACGTCGGCGCAGCCGAGCGCCCCGGTGCCGGCCTTCTCCGTGTCGGCGCGTGAGCGCCACACGCCGGTGAACTCGCCCGGCGCGGTGAACGAGGGCAGGTTCAGGCCGCACGCGCCGGACTGGATGATCGCCTTCGCGAACAACCCGGCCGCCCGCGGTGACGCGAGCTGCGCGCACACGCTCAAGCCACCCGCGGACTCGCCGAACACCGTCACGTTGCGCGCGTCGCCGCCGAACGCCCGTGCGTTGCGCTGCACCCACCTCAGTGCGGCCTGCTGGTCGGCGAGCCCGTACGCGCCGGAGCCCGCGAGACCGGGGTGTCCGAAGAACCCGAACACGCCCAGCCGGTAGTTGACGGTGACCACGACGGCGTCGTTCTTCGCCGCGAGCCACGTCGCGTCGTACATCGACGCCGCGCCGGAGGTGAAGCCGCCGCCGTGGATCCACACCATGACCGGCCGCGCCTTGCTCGATCGCGAGGCCGGTGTCGTCACGTTGAGGTAGAGGCAATCCTCGGTGGCGGAGGCAGGTTGCCCCAGCTGGGAGTTCTGCGCGCACGCCGGCGCGGGCGTCGTCGCGTCCCGCACACCCCGCCACGGCGTGATCGGCTGCGGGTCGCGCCACCTGTTCTCGCCGACCGGGGGAGCGGCGAACGGGATGTTCCCGAACGTCCGCACCTGCCCGGCCGTCTTGCCTCGCACGGTCCCCTTGTCCGTGCGCACCACCTGGTCGTCACCCGAGGCCGAGGCCACGGGAGTGACGACGGAGAGCGTCATCACGGCGGTCAGCACCGCCACTGCAGTCCTTCTCATGAATCCCCCTTTCGGACTCGAACGTAGCGAGGTCCGGCGAGACGCGAATCCCTACAAAGGCCTTATCTCGTGTCCATCGAAAGGTGGACAAGACGGACACCGGTTGCTCACATACCGACCGGTCGGTACCCTCCGTTCCGTGGGTGACACAACGCTTCCGCAGCAACCCGAGGTCGACGCGCTGGTCTTCGACTGGGGCGGCGTCATGACGGTGTCCGTGCCCGAGTTCGTCGGCGCCTGGATGCACGCCGAGGCCATCGACCGCGACGTCTACGGCCGCATCATGCGCGAATGGCTCAGCCGCGACGCGCTCCCGGACAACCCCGTGTTCCGCCTGGAGACCGGCGAGCTCACGGTGCCCGAGTTCGAACGGCTGCTCGCCGCCGAGCTCATCACCACCACCGGCAGCGCGGTCGACGAGAACGGACTGCTCAGGCGCATGTTCGGCGGCGCCACGCCCGACCCGGCGATGGTCGAGCTCGTCCGCAAGGCCCGCGCCGCCGGCCTGCACACCGCGCTGCTGTCCAACAGCTGGGGCGAGGGCTACCCGAAGGACCTGCTGATCGAGCTGTTCGACACCGTCGTGATCAGCGGCCGCATCGGCCTGCGCAAACCCGACGAGCGCATCTACCACCACACCCTCGAACGCATCGGTGTCCCCGCCGCACGCGCGGTGTTCTACGACGACGCGCCCATCAACGTCGAAGCCGCCCAGGCCGTCGGCATGCACGCGCTGCGCCACACCGGCGCCGAGGCCACCCGCGCCCACCTCGCCACCCTCGGAGTGAACCTGTGACCGACCTTCCCGGCCTCGACCTGCAGGCCCTGGCCACGCACCTGGGCACGGGCCCGCTCACCGGCGAGCTGTTCCGCGGCGGCCGCTCCAACCTCACCTACCGCGTCAGCGACGGCGCTCAGACGTGGGTGCTGCGCCGCCCGCCGCTCGGGCACGTCCTCGCCACCGCGCACGACATGGCGCGGGAGTTCCGCGTGATCTCCGCCCTCGCCGACACCTCCGTGCCCGTGCCCGGCGCGCACCGGCTCGTCGAGGACACCTCCGTCATCGGCGCGCCGTTCTACCTCATGCAGGAGATGCCCGGCGCCGCCCTGCGCGAACGGTCCCAGTGCCCGTGGATCACCCCCGAGCAGGCCCGCGCCCTCTCCGAACGGCTCGTCGACGTGCTCGCCGACCTGCACTCCGTCGACCCCGGCTCCGTGGGACTCGGTGACTTCGGCCGCCCCGAGGGGTTCCTGGCCCGGCAGGTCAAGCGGTGGGGCAAGCAGCTCGACGCCTCCCGCAGCCGCGAGCTGCCCGGCATCGAGGAACTGCGCGACAAGCTCGCCGCCACCGTCCCCGACTCGCCGCGCGCCACGATCATCCACGGCGACTACCGCCTCGACAACGCCCTGGTCACCCAGGAACCCCTGGAGATCAGCGCCGTCCTGGACTGGGAGATGGCCACCCTCGGCGACCCGCTCGCCGACCTCGGCCTGCTCTACGTCTACTGGGCCGGCCTGGGCTCGGACAACGACCCCATCACCGGCGGCGTCACCTCGCTTCCCGGGTTCCTGTCCGCCGACGAGCTCGTCGCCCGCTACACCGCCCGCACCGGCACCGACACCTCCGGCCTCGGCTGGTACATCGCCTTCGGCTACTTCAAGCTCGCCGTCATCGTCGAAGGCATCCACTTCCGCTTCGCCAGCGGCAAGACCGTCGGCGCCGGCTTCGAAAAGCTCGGCGCGTTCACCGTTCCCCTCGTGCGGCAGGGACTCGCCGCCGCCCACAAGGAGCTCTGAGTCATGGACTTCGCCTACGACGCCAAGACCGAGGAACTGCGCACCAAGCTCCTCACCTTCATGGACGACCACGTCCACCCGGCCGAGGCCGTGCTGGAGCAGCAGCTGCACGACGCCGCCGACCCGTGGCAGCGCCAGCCGATCCTGGAGGAGCTCAAGGCCGAGGCCCGCCGCCAGGGCCTGTGGAACCTCTTCCTGCCCGACGCCGAGCACGGCGGCGGCCTGACGAACCTGCAGTACGCGCCGCTGGCCGAGATCACCGGCCGCAGCCCCCACCTCGCCCCCGAAGCGCTCAACTGCGCCGCGCCGGACACCGGCAACATGGAAGTGCTCGCCATGTTCGGCACCGACGAGCAGAAGAAGCAGTGGCTGCAGCCGCTGCTCGACGGCGAGATCCGCTCCGCGTTCTGCATGACCGAACCCGACGTCGCGTCCTCCGACGCCACCAACATCGCCACCCGCATCGAACGCGACGGCGACGACTACGTCATCAACGGCCGCAAGTGGTGGTCCTCGGGCGCGATGAACCCGAACTGCGCGATCTTCATCGTCATGGGCAAGACCGACCCCGGCGCCGACCGCCACCGCCAGCAGTCCCAGATCCTCGTCCCGCGCGACACCCCCGGCGTCACCATCCAGCGCGAGATGCGGGTCTTCGGCTACGGCGACCACGCCCACGGCGGCCACGCCGAGATCGTCTTCGACGACGTCCGCGTCCCCGCCTCCAACCTCATCGCGGGCGAGGGCGAGGGCTTCGCCATCGCCCAGGCACGGCTGGGCCCCGGCCGCATCCACCACTGCATGCGCCTGATCGGCATGGCCGAACGCGCCCTCGAACTCATGTGCCGCCGCGCCGTGTCCCGCGTCGCGTTCGGCAAGCCCATCGCCACCCAGGGCGTCGTGCAGGAGTGGATCGCCGAGGCCCGCGTCCGCATCGAACAGGCCCGCCTGCTCGTGCTCAAGACCGCGTGGCTCATGGACACCGTCGGCAACAAGGGCGCCCACACCGAGATCCAGGCCATCAAGATCGGCACCCCGCTGATGACCGAATGGGTCCTCGACAAGGCCATCCAGGCCCACGGCGCCGGCGGCGTCAGCCAGGACACCCCGCTCGCCGAGCTGTGGGTCGCGGCCCGCACGCTCCGGCTGGCCGACGGGCCCGACGAGGTGCACCGCATGTCGCTGGCCAAGCGGGAGCTGAAGAAGTACCTGTAGAAGCTATGGAGATCACGCGGGGCGGGCCGGGCGACGTGCCGGCGATCATGCGAATGCTCGACGACGCGCAGGACTGGCTCGCCTCGCAAGGACGCACCGGACAGTGGGGGACAGACCACTGGTCCGGTGTCCCGGCCTCCGTCGCAAGGTTCACCGCCCTGGCCACCACCGGCACGGTCTGGCTCGCCCGAGCGGACGGTGACGGTGGTGAGGTCGCGGGTGTGGTCATCACGTCCACCACCGCGGCCGAGTACGTTCCGGCCGCCGACGAGCCCGAGCACTACATCTCCCTGCTCGTCATCGCCCGCGCGTTCGCCGGCCGGGGCGTCGGAGCAGCACTGCTCGACCACGCCCTCGCGCAAGCCCGCGCCGCCGGAGTCGGCCTGGTCCGCGTCGACTGCTACGACGGCGACGACCACCGCCTCGTCGCGTACTACGAGAAGCAGGGCTTCACGTCCATCGGCACCTTCACCGCGCGGAACGGCACCTGGCCCGGCCGCCTGCTCGGACGGCGCGTCTAGCCGGTGAACAGGCAGAACGGGTGCCCGTCCGGATCGAACAGCACCCGCACGTCGGCCTGCGGCTGAACGTCCGCGAGCACCGCCCCGCACGCCACCGCGTGCTCCACCGACGCCTCCAGGTCCTCGACCTCGATGTCCAGGTGCTGCGACGCCGTCTGAGCACCCTCGGCCGACGGCCACACCGGACGGCGGAAGTGCCGTTCGAGCTCGAAGTTCACCGTCAGCCCGCCCGGCACCCGCACCTGCGCCCAGTCCGGCTCGGCCGTCCCCACGACCGCGCCGAGCAGCCGGGCGTAGAACGAGGCGAGCGCGACGGGCTGGGACGTGCCGACCGTGACCGACGTGAGGCGCATGGGGCCGACGCTAGTTGTTGAGCGCCTCACGCGCGGCGAGCGCGGCACGGCAGGCGTGCACGAAGTCCCAGAACACCTCGGTCGTCGTGTGCCGGCGGTCCGACCGCGAGTTCTCGGCGAACATCGCCGTGCGCAGCGGGGTCGTCAGCTCCAACTGCCCGCCCTGCCGCGACTTCGTCCGGTTCGCGATGTTCGCCCGGTCGAACCCGCCCAGCACCGGGTGGTCCACCGCGTCGATCGTGTGGAAACCGGCGCGCCGCAGCCGTGTGAGCAGTTCCAGGCGCAGCAGCGCGTCGCGGCCGCCGACCAGCACCGCCCTGTCGTGGTCCTCCAGGCCCGCCGCCGCGGCCGTGCAGCCGTGCAGGCCCAGTGCGTGCGAGGCGCCCGACACGAGTTGGCGGGCCATGCGGTCGTCGCAGTTGGACGAGGTGACGTGCAGCTCGTCGTTGGCGGCGGTGCGCAGGCCCTCGAACATCCAGTAGTCGTGCGTCTGCCCGATCGGCACGCGCGTGCCGGGGTGGAAACCCGCGATGGCGAGGCACAACTCGGACGTTCCGACTTCGATGCCGCCACCGTGCGGGGCGAGCACGACCGAGGGGGTGCGGGGACGGTGCCGCTTGAAGCGGCGCCGGTAGTCCACCCGTTCCACCAGTCGGGGATCGGCGTAGAGGTCGGAGTTCGACGCGTAGACGTCTAACGCCGCCCACTGAGGCTGGGGTCTCATGGCGGGCGGAAGCCTACCCGGCGTCACCCGGACGGCCGCCGCCCACCGGGTGAGGACCGTTCAGAGCAGCGTCAACGACCGCGCCGCCACGTCCAGCTCCGCCCGCACGCCCAGCGGCAGCGACCACGAGCCCGCGCAGTGCCCGAACCCGAACTCGCCCAGCACCGGCACGCCCAGCTCCGACAGGCGGTCCGCGAGCACCGCGGACACGTCACCGCAGTCCGTCCACGACCCCAGCACGATCCCCGACACCGGCGCGAACCAGCCCGCCCGCAGCAGCTGCGTCAGCAGCCTGTCCAGCCGGTAGGCCTCCTCGCCGATGTCCTCCAGCACCGCGATCGCCCCCGGCGGCGGAGGCGACCAGCGCGGTCCGCCCACCGACGCCGCCAGCAACGCCACGTTCCCGCCCGTGAGCACCCCACGGGCCGTACCGGGCGCCACGGGAGTGCCGGCCGTCCACGACCTCACGCCGTCGAACAGCACCTCACGCATCCGCGCCTGGGCCAGGGGGTCGTCGACGAAGTCCGCGGTGCCCGGCATCGGCCCGAACACCGTCGGCTGGCCCACCGCGTTGAGCTCCGCGTGCAGCACCGTGACGTCCGAGGAGCCCACGAACACCCGCGCAGGCAGGTCCTTCCACGGCACGAGGTCGGTCATCCGCAGACACCCGTAGCCGCCGCGCACGCAGAACACCGCCGCCACGTCCGAACACCACGCCGACACGAACTCGTCGGCCCGTGCCTGGTCAGAGCCCGCGAGATACGGCAACGCCCACGGCGCCACCACAGGTGTGGTGACCTGAAGGCCCCACGAACGCAGCACCTCGGCACCCGCCGCGAGCCGCGAGGGCAGAGCCGGGCCGGCCGGTGACACCAGCGCGACCCGGTCCCCGCGAGACAGCAGGGTCACTGCGACAGGTCCAGCACCGGCACACCCGGCGGCACGAACCCGAACGCCTGCCCGTAGAACGACAGCTCCGCCTCCAGCGCCGTCTTGATGTTCTCGGCCATCCGGAACCCGTGCTGCTCGCCCTCGAACGTGATGTACGCGTGCGGGATCCCCGACCCCGCGAGGTCGGCGGCGAACCGGTCGGCCTGCTCCGGCGGGCAGATCTCGTCCTCCAGGCCCTGCAACAGCAGCACCGGACCCGACACCGACCGCGCCTTCGTCGACGGCGACCGGTCCCGGTAGCGGTCCGCGGCCTCCGGCAGCGTGCCGACCAGGCCCTCCACGTAGCGGGACTCGAAGTCGTGCGTCTCGCCGCCCTCCGACGTCCAGCCCGCCAGGTCCAGGATCGGGAACGCCACCATGCCGCACCGGTACACGTCGGTCGAGGTCAGCGACGCCGCCGACGTCCAGCCGCCCGCCGACCCGCCCCGGATCCCCAGCCGCGCCGGGTCCGCCGTGCCCTCCTTGGCGAGCTGCTGGGCCACGAACGCGCAGTCCTCCACGTCCACGACACCCCACTGCTCGCGCAGCCGCTCCCGGAACGCCCGCCCGTAGCCGGTCGACCCGCCGTAGTTGACGGCCACCACGCCGATGCCGCGGCTGGTGAAGTACGCGATGTCCGTGTCGAGCTTGGGCAGCGCACGGCCCGTGGGCCCGCCGTGCACGTGCACCACGTACGGCGGCAGCTCGTCCTCAGGCCCGGCGAAGTCCGGGTTCGACGGCGCGTACACGTAGGCGGGGATCTCGCCGAACAGCCGCTCCACCGGCGTCGGCAGGTACGCGGCCTCGGCCGACTCCTGGCCGCCGGTCAGGTAGGTGAGCTCGCCGTTGGACAGGTCCAGGCGCACCACGGCGTAGTCCGACGTCGGCCCGGCCGCGCCGCAGATCACCACACCGTCGCGCACCGACAGGTCCGCGGCCCACGTCGGCAGGTCGGTCTGCACGTCGGTGACCGTGCCGGACCGCTCGTCGAGCACCGCCAGCGCCCCGGACCGCACCACCAGGTACCGGCCCGGCGACAGGGTGGCGAACCAGCGGTTGCCCAGCCGCCACATCGGCCCGCCCAGCTCCTCCTCGCACGGCGCCAGGTTCGTGCTCGTGCCGTCGGGGGAGACGCGGAACAGGTTCCACCAGCCGTCCGGGTCGGTGAGCGCGAGCAGGGAGTCGCCCTCCCACTCGAACTGGCACACCGCCTCCGTCGCCGAGCCCGCCACCACGCGGTGCTCGGACGAGCCGAGATCGGCCACGCACAGCTCGGTGCCGTCCCACGGCATCCGCGGGTGGTCCCAGCCGATCCACGCGACCTTCGTGCCGTCCGGGCTGATCTTCGGGCCCGTCATGAAGTGGTGCGAGGCGCCCAGCACCCGAACATCACCGGACCGGGTGATCGCCACGAGGTCGCGGCGCACGTCGGTGCGCGCGTCACCGGTGACGCTTTCCCGCACGCACCACACCTCGCCGTCCGGGCCCGCCGACAGGTCCGAGTACCGGATCCCGTGGTGGCGCTCCGGTTCGGGGGTCAGCGGCGTGGGCTCGGGGGAGTCGGGGTCGAACACGTAGAGGCGCTGGTCGGCCCAGTGCGTGAACGCCACCCTGTCCTCGGCGAGCACCACGAACGGACGGCCGCCGTACTCGTGCACCCGGTTGCGGGCGTTCCACGGCGCGGGCAGCACCTCCACGCCGTCGCGCATCAACGCCACTCTGCCGCCCTCGGCGGGCCGGCTCTCCGCCCACCACACGCGCTCACCGTGCAGGTCGGCCCACTGGAACCCACCCCCCGGTTTGGAGGTGTCGCCGGCCGTGATCGGCGAGGTCCAGGTCCCGTACGAAGCGATCTTCACCACAACCCGACCCTATACGCGGAGTGTTTGGTGGGGGAGGACCTGCCGACGATCTCCGCGTGGCCTAGGCTCGTTTCTGCCATGGCTCGCGTCATTCACGTATTCCGCGCACCCGACCGTTTCATCGCAGGAACCGTCGGGCAGCCCGGCGACCGCACCTTCTACCTGCAGGCCTCCGAGCAGAGCAGGTTGATCAGCGTCGCCCTGGAAAAGCAGCAAGTCCAGGTCCTCGCCGAACGCATCGGCTCGCTGCTGGAGGAGGTGCACCGCCGCTTCGGCACCGACGTGCCGGAAGACTCCCCTCCCGACGACCTCGACACGCAGCCCCTCGACGTCCCCGTCGAGGAGGAGTTCCGGGTCGGCACCATGGGCCTCGGCTGGGACGCCGAGTCCAAGGCGGTCGTCATCGAGCTCCTCGCGATCTCCGAGGAGGAGGTCGACGAGGCCGTCGTGCTCGACGACACCGAGGAAGGCCCCGACGCCGTGCGGGTCTTCCTGTCACCGTCCGCAGCCCGTGCCTTCGCCGAACGAGCCGACCGCGTCGTCAACGCCGGCCGCAAGCCGTGCCCGCTGTGCGCCGAACCGCTCGACGCCGACGGCCACATCTGCCCGCGGCAGAACGGCTACCGCCGCACCGAAGAAGACTGACGTGGACACCTCAGCGGCCCTGCACCTGCTCGAACACGGCCGCATCGAGGTCGAGGGACGCCTCGTCGACGCCTCCAACGCCACCTTGTTCTGCAAGATCTCGTTGGACGGCGTCGACGCCCAGTGCGTCTACAAGCCCGTGCGAGGCGAACGGCCGCTGTGGGACTTCCCCGACGGCACGCTCGCCGGCCGCGAGGTGGCCACCTACCTGATCTCCGCCGCGTCCTTCGACGTGGTCCCGCCCACCGTCCTGCGCCCCGGCCCGTTCGGCGCCGGCATGGTCCAGCTGTGGATCGAGACCCGCGAAGAGGACGAACTCGTCGACATCGTCGCCGTCGACGACGTCACACCGGGCTGGATCCCCGTCTTCCACGCCCACGACCGCTTCGGCGAACCCGCCGTGCTCGTGCACGCCGCCCACCCGCGCATCGCCGACATGTCCGCGTTCGACGTCGTCGTCAACAACGCCGACCGCAAGGGCGGGCACGTCCTGCACGCCCTCGACGGCTCCGTGTACGGCGTCGACCACGGCATCTGCCTGCACACCGAACCCAAACTCCGCACCGTGCTGTGGGGCTGGGCCCGCGAACCGCTCAGTGAGCAGGTCACCGAGACGCTGCGCCGGCTGAGATCGTCCCTGGACGCCGAACTGGGGGAGACGCTGCACGACCACCTCACCCGCGCCGAGGTCCGCGCCGTGGGGGAACGCGTCGACAAGCTGCTGGCCGACGGGGTGTACCCGGAGCCGTCCGGTGACTGGCCCGCGATCCCCTGGCCCGCGTTCTGACGACACGGGCACGCGTCCCTGACCACCAGGCCGTCGCCCTCGTGGCTCTGACCGGCTGTGATCTCCGCCCGGCCTGGGCCAACGCCCTTCCCGCCGCCCCGCGCGTCACTACGCTCGGCACCCATGTCGTTGATCAACCCGCCCAAGCCCCGGCCAGGCGACCGCGTCGCGATCGTCTCCCCGGCGGCCGGCCTGCCGGGCCTGTTCCCCCTGCCCCACGAGCTGGGCCTGCACCGCCTCAAGACCGACTTCGGCCTCGTCCCCGTCGAGTACCCCGCCACCCGCAAGATGGGCGCGACCCCGCGGGAACGGGCGGCCGACCTGCACGCCGCGTTCGCCGACCCGTCCATCAAGGCCGTGATCGCGACCATCGGCGGCGACGACCAGATCACCGTCCTGCCCCACCTCGACGAGGACCTGATCAGGGCCAACCCCAAGCCGTACTTCGGGCACAGCGACAACACCAACCTGCTCACCTGGCTGCACAACCGCGGCATCGTCGGCTTCTACGGCGGCAGCGTCATGGTCCAGTTCGGGCGGCCCGGCGCCATGCACCCCGCCAGCAGGGACTCGCTGCACGCGGCGCTGTTCACGCCGGGGCCCTACCGGCTGACCGAGTCCCTCGCCTACGGCGACAAGGACAGCCCCTGGGAGGACCCGCGGACCTTCGAGACCGAGCCCGGCCTCGAACCCAGCGGCGGCTGGATCTGGCACCAGCCGCACACCACGGTCACCGCCGCGTCGTGGGGCGGCAACCTCGAGATCCTGTCGTGGCTGATGATGGCCGGCCGCGAGATCAACGAACCCGAGCACTACGACGGGCGGGTGCTGTTCTTCGAGACCAGTGAGGAGATGCCGTCCGCGACCGAGGTCTACCGGATCCTGCGCAACATGGGCGAACGCGGCCTGCTGCGACGGTTTCCCGCCGTGCTCGTCGGCCGGGCCAAGGCCTGGTTCTTCACCGACCAGGACACCGACCGCCTCACCCACACCACGCAGCAGCGCGAGGCCGTGCTCAAGGCGTTCGCCGAGTACGCGCCCGACGCGATGATCGTGTTCGACGTCGACCTCGGCCACACCGACCCGCAGGTCGTCATCCCCGTCGGCGGAACCATCGAGGTCAACGGCCTCGAACGCACGATCACCGTCACCTACTGAGCGTGTCCGTCATCGGAGATCTATTCCTTGCCCATAAAACGAGCCCATTTGAGATAGCGCGGATGTTTGACGTGTCGATCATCGTTCCCCTATCTTCTGGGATGCGTTCCGACCTGCGGAAACATTCGAATTGTGAATGCGGGACACGGTGACATGGGCTATTTCGAACGGATCGTCGTGGTGGGCGCGGCCGATCTCGGGGCGTGGGCGGCGACGTGTTTGGCGCGGCGTTTCGGGCCCGTCGACCTGATCGGCCCCGGTGCCGAGACGCTCTCCGACGCCGGGGTCCGGCACCACCCGCTCGCCACCGTCCGCGACTTCGACCTCGACACCCCGGCCGTCATCGTCGACAACGACGGCGGACGCCTGCAGCGCCTGGTGTGCGACCGGCTCGTCGTCACCGGGTGGCCGGTGCCACTGCTGCCGCGGGGCCGGTGGGTCGTCGACGGCAAGGTCGCGATCGCCGGCGACGGCGCCGACCTGACACTGCTGTCCACCTGCTTCGACGCCAACGGGCTGTGGCGCCCGGCGCTGGCCGATTACCAGTTCCGCCGCCAATCGGGAGCGAACTCGCTAATCTGAGTTGAGTGATCGATGAGGACGCCAGAGCCCGCCTGGTCCGCCGTTTCGGCACCGACGTCAACGCGTGGATCGACTCGCTGCCCGACCTCGTCGCCACCCTCACCGCCCGCTGGGACCTCACGCTCGTCGAACACATGCCCGGCGGCACCGGCACCACGTTCCGGTGCACCACCGCGGTCCTCAAGCTCACCCCGGACCACGACATCGCCCTGCACGAGGCCCGCGCGCTCACCGCCTGGGCCGCCACCCCCGCGATGGTCGGCCTGATCGAC
The DNA here is from genome assembly GCF_042721515.1 of Lentzea sp. NPDC058436. Classification (NCBI taxonomy): domain Bacteria; kingdom Bacillati; phylum Actinomycetota; class Actinomycetes; order Pseudonocardiales; family Pseudonocardiaceae; genus Lentzea; species Lentzea sp. NPDC058436. The sequence continues at coordinate 1,387,501 of NZ_JBHXLF010000001.1, read as the reverse complement.
TCCGACCTGGGTCGCGGCGCGCTGCTGCTGGAGACGATCGACCCCGGCACCCCCGCCCGCGACCCGGCGAAGGTCGTCCCGCACCTGCACGAGGCCGGCGCGAAGGGCTTCCCGCCGCTCAAGGCCCGCGTCGACTTCCTGTTCGAGACGGTGCTGACCCGCCGCACCGGCACCTACTACGCCACCGAGCACCACCGCGCCCGCAAACTCGCCGAGGACAACGTCAAACCCGTGCTGCTGCACGGCGACATGCACCCCGGCAACGTGCTGCAGGGCCCGCGCGGCCCGGTCGCCATCGACCCGCGCGCCTGCGTCGGCGACCCGGCGGTCGACTGGCTCGACTTCGTGCACGGCGGCTACGACCTGCACGGCGCCGACGTCGACCTCGACCGCGTCCACGAGTGGCTCGCCGCCTTCAAGCCCTTCTACGGATAGTGTGCCCGCGTGCGTTCCCACGACTACGGCCGCGACATTCTGTCGACCCCGAAGCGCAAGAAGGTCCCCGAGATCGCGGCCGAACCCGGCCTCGTCGTCGAGGACCCCGCCAGCGGCTTCTGCGGAGCCGTCGTCAAGTTCGAGTACGGCCAGGTCGTCCTGGAGGACCGCCACGGCCGCCACCGGCTGTTCCCGCTCAACCCCGCCGGGTTCCTCGTCGACGGCAAACCCGTCACCCTGGTCAAGCCCATGCCGCAGCAGCAGAAGCCGCAGACCAGCGCGTCGGGTTCGGTCCGCGTCGAAGGCCTGCGGGCGCGGACCGCGAAGGCCAGCCGCATCTGGGTCGAGGGCAAGCACGACGCCGAGCTCGTCGAACGCGTCTGGGGCCACGACCTGCGCGTCGAGGGCGTCGTCGTCGAACCCCTGCACGGCGTCGACGACCTCCCGCGGCTGATCACCGAGTTCGGCACCGCCCCGCACCGCCGCCTGGGCGTCCTGGTCGACCACCTCGTCGCGAACTCCAAGGAACACCGCATCGTCGAACGGGTCACCGACCCGAACGTGCTGGTCACCGGCCACCCCTACGTCGACATCTGGCAGGCCGTGAAACCCGCCGCCGTCAAGATCAAGGCGTGGCCGGCCGTGCCCAGGGGCGTCGACTGGAAGACCGGCGTCTGCCAGCAGCTCGGCTGGGGTGAGCCGTGGGAGGGCTGGCAGCGCGTCCTGGGCTCGGTGAGCAGCTACAAGGACATCGAGTCCGACCTGCTCGGCGCCGTCGAACGGCTCATCGACTTCGTCACCGTGCCCCAGGACTGACCCGCGTGTAGTGCGCGACGATCACTCCCTTCGGCGTCACGGCACTGCCGGTCAGCTCGAACCGGGTCAGCGGCGCCGGCCCCTCGAACAGCCGCGCGCCGGTACCGAGGGTCAGCGGGTGGATCACCAGCGTGCAGTGGTCGACCAGACCGGCCGCGTGCAGCGACCGCACCAGTGCCGCGCTGCCGATGACCGACAGGTCCTCGTCGAGCGCGGCCACGTCGTCGACCGAGCGCAGCAGCACCGAGTTCTGCCACGCGTCCGCCGACTCCAGCGAACCGGACACCACGTACTTGCGGGCCGCGTTCATGTGCGCGGTGAACGGGTTGCCGTCGTCGGCCGAGGACCACGCGCCGATGAAGTCCTGCCAGGTGCGGCGCCCGAACAGCATCGCCCCGGACTGCGCCATGCCCTTGCCCATCTCGGCGCCCAGCACCTCGTCGCCATAGGCCGCGCCCCACCCGCCGTGGGCGAAACCGCCTCGGGTGTCCTCGTCCGGGCGGCCCAGGCCCTGCACCACGCCGTCGAGCGTCACGAACATCGTCACGGAGATCGAACGCATCACTGCACCCCTCATCGCAAAGGTCCACGTCACCGGCTACACGAACGGCGAAACCCGGTTTCGACACCGCCGGATGATCGATTTCGCAACGGTCCGGGGCGCAGCACGGTGAATCTTCACGCTCCGTGGTGCCCGTTGGTGTATGTATGGGCTCATGGCCGCGCTGATCTGGCTGATCGTCGGGATACTGCTCGTCGTCGCCGAGGTTCTCTCCGGTGACTTCGTGCTGGTCATGCTCGGCGCCGCCGCGCTGGCCGCGGCGGGGGTGTCCGCAGTGGGCGCCGCCGACCTGGTGAGCGTGCTCGTGTTCGCGGCGACGTCGCTGGGCCTGATCGTCACGGCCCGGCCGTTGCTCAAGAAGCGGCTGCAGCTCGGCTCGAACGTCCGGATGCACCACGAGGCGCTGCTGGGCAGCAGGGCCGTCGCGGTGACGAAGGTCGACGAGCACGGCGGACAGGTGAAGATCGGCGGCGACACCTGGAGCGCACGCACCCTCGACGGGTCCGTGATCGAAGAAGGCGAAGCCGTCACCGTTGTCGAGATCTCGGGGGCCACCGCCGTCGTCATCGCCGCGGTGTGACCCCCTGGGTGTGAACCCGAGAAGGATGTGAACCGAGTTGGACCCGATCACCCTCGTGATCGTCGCCGTCATCGCGATCTTCGTGCTGACCATCGCCGTCAAGTCCGTGCTGGTCATCCCGCAGGCGCAGGCCGCCGTCATCGAACGCCTCGGCCGCTTCCGCACCACCGCGGCACCCGGCCTGAACATCATGGTCCCGTTCATCGACAAGGTGCGCGCCCGCATCGACCTGCGCGAGCAGGTCGTGTCGTTCCCGCCGCAGCCGGTGATCACCCAGGACAACCTCACCGTCTCCATCGACACGGTCGTGTACTTCCAGGTCACCGACCCGCGCTCCGCGGTGTACGAGATCTCCAACTACATCGTCGGTGTCGAGCAGCTCACCATCACCACGCTGCGCAACCTCGTCGGTGGCATGAGCCTCGAAGAGACCCTGACCTCGCGCGACCACATCAACGGCCAGCTGCGCGGCGTCCTGGACGAGGCCACCGGCCGCTGGGGCCTGCGCGTGGCCCGCGTCGAGCTCAAGTCGATCGACCCGCCGCCCTCCATCCAGGACTCGATGGAGAAGCAGATGCGCGCCGACCGCGAGAAGCGCGCCATGATCCTCACCGCCGAGGGCCAGCGCGAGTCCTCGATCAAGACCGCCGAGGGCCAGAAGCAGTCGCAAATCCTCGCCGCCGAGGGCGGCAAGCAGGCCGCGATCCTGTCGGCCGAAGGTGAGCGGCAGGCGCAGATCCTGCGCGCGCAGGGTGAACGCGCCGCCCGCTACCTGCAGGCCCAGGGTCAGGCCAAGGCCATCGAGAAGGTCTTCGGCGCGATCAAGGACGGCAAGCCCACCCCGGAGGTGCTGGCCTACCAGTACCTGCAGACGCTGCCGCAGATGGCGCAGGGCGACGCGAACAAGGTCTGGATGATCCCGTCCGACTACGGCAAGGCCCTCGAAGGGTTCGCCCGCATGCTCGGCGCGCCCGGCGACGACGGCGTCTTCCGCTACGAGGCGCCCGCCGACCACGACGAGCGGCCCAAGCCCGAGGACGACGACGAGTCGGTCGCCGCGTGGTTCGACCTCAAGTCCGACCCGAAGGTCGCCGAGGCCGTCGCCGCCGCAGAGGCCGTGGCACGCCAGGAGGTCCCCGGCCCGCTGGGCACCCCGCCGCGTTCGGTCGCCGCCCCGTCCCCGGTCCCGGAGCTGGAGGCGGAGCAGCCCCGGTCGCTGCACCAGCCCGACGAACGGCTCTGACACCCCGGCGACGACACGCCAGGCGGCCCATCCCGATCACCGGGGTGGGCCGCTTCGTCGTCTGAGCTGTGGAAACAGAAAGTTCGAAGAAAATCCGGGTCCCGTGTCGATCGAACGCGCCACCCGTTCGACCTTGGCGTGAAAGGGTCCACAAGGGACCCGCACGAACCACCCGGGAGACACTGATCATGAAGTTCATGCTGATCTGGCGCGTGACCTCCGACGAGGCATGGGGCAACCTCGGTGAGATCGACTTCGACCAGATGCTGGAGACCGTCGGCAAGTTCAACGAGGAGCTCATCAACGCGGGCGTCCTCATCGCCGCCGAGGGCCTCGCCGACGCCAACGAGGGCGTGGTCGTCGACTTCTCCTCCGAGCCGCCCGTGGTCACCGACGGCCCGTACGGGGAGACCAAGGAGCTGTTCAACGGCTTCTACCTGATCAACGTGCCTACCATCCAGGACGCGATCGAGTGGGCCAAGCGCACCCCGATGACCGCCGCCGGGTTCAAGACCGAGATCCGCCGCGTACCGACGATCGACGAGTTCCCGCAGGACAACGAGTGGATCAAGAAGGAACGGGCGTGGCGCGAGTCCACCGGCCAGCTCTGAGCGGGCAGGTTCTGATCTCATAGGTGCCATGAGCGACCCCACGGGACGCAAGGCCGTAGCCGCGGTGTGGCGCATCGACTCCGCCAGGATCATCGGTGCGCTCACCCGCTACACCGGCGACTTCGCCCTCGCCGAGGACCTCGCGCAGGAAGCACTCGCCGAGGCGCTGGTGACGTGGCCGCGTGAGGGCGTGCCGAACAACCCGGCGGGCTGGCTGCTCACCGTCGGCCGGCGCCGCGCGATCGACGCGTTCCGGCGCCGCAGCGCCCGTGACGAGAAGTACGCGGCGATGGCGCACCACCTGCCCGAGGGCGGCGCGCTCACCGGCGCCGAACCCGGTCCCGCGCCGGACGACGTGCTGTGGGACCCGGACCAGATCGACGACGACACCCTCGCGCTGATGTTCACCTCGTGTCACCCGGTGCTGTCGCGGGAGTCCGGGGTGGCGCTGACGTTGCGCGTGATCGGCGGTCTGACCAGCGACGAGATCGCGCGGGCGTTCCTGGTGCCCACGGCGACGGTGCAGGCCCGCATCACGCGCGCGAAGAAGTCACTGGGCGCGGCGGGGGTGCCGTTCGAGGTGCCGCCGGTCGGCGAACGGCCCGCGCGGCTGGCGCAGGTGCTCAGCGTCGTCTACCTGATCTTCACCGAGGGCTCGTCGGCGAGCTCCGGCGACGAGGTCATCCGCTTCGACCTGGCCGGCGAGGCCCAGCGGCTGGCGCGGATCCTGTCGCGGCTGATGCCCGAGGAACCCGAGGTCCACAGCCTGCTCGCGCTGCTGGAGCTCACCGCCGCGCGCTTCCCGGCCCGCCGCGGCCCCGACGGCGAGACGGTGCTGCTGGAGGAGCAGGACCGGCGTCGCTGGGACCGTTCCGCCATCGCGCGCGGCCGCGCCGCGCTCGCCAAGGCCGCCGACGCGGGCCGCGGGTACGGCTACTACGGACTGCAGGCCGCGATCGCCGAGTGCCACGCGCTGGCGTCCTCGGTCGAGGAGACGAACTGGGGCCGCATCGTCGCCCTCTACGACGGCCTGGGCAGCCTCGCCCCGTCCCCGGTCGTCGACCTCAACCGCGCCGTGGCCGTGTCGATGGCCCAGGGGCCCGCCGCCGCCCTGCCGATCGTCGACGCGCTCGCGGCGGGGGAGGCGTTCAAGGACTCGCATCAGCTACCGGGCGTGCGCGGAGAGCTACTGCGCCGCCTCGGACGTCTCGACGAGGCCCGCACCGCGCTGGAGCTGGCCGTTCGTCTGTGCGGCAACGAACGCGAGCGTGCCGTGCTGACCCGCAAGCTGGCCGAACTGTAGGCGTTCGGCCACGCAGGGTGAACCTTAAATCCGTATGGGCGACATCGGTGGCACTCGACCGGGTGACGCGGGAATGATGTTGTGAATGGACTCGCTGCCCGCCACCGTGGCCTCCGCGCTCGTCGAGGCCGACAGCGAGACCGACGACGCCGCCTGGCCAGCCCGCTGGCAGGCGCTGACCGCGGTGTCGGTCGAACTGCAGTCACTGCTCGTCACCGACCCAGGCCCGCGGCTCGTCGCGCTGATCGAGCAGATCGTCACCCAGCTCGCCGACGGGGTCGCGGCCAGCCGGCGGCACCGCGTCGAACTCGCGGAGCTCGCCCATCGCGTCCTGACCACCCACGCCCGCGCGTGCGCCGAGACCGACCCCGACCCGCTGCGGCTGGCCGAGTGGTTGCTCGACCTGCAGCTGCACCACCCCGACGCACCCGACGTCAGCCTGGCCGCGTACGCCTCCGCGCTCGACGACGACGGCCTGGCCGCCTACCGCGAGCGGGCGGTGGCGTTGTTCGAGCCGCTGCCGGTGATCGGGTTCGGCGAGACCGGCCGCTACGACCGCGCCCGCTGGGCGTTGCTGCGCGTCATGGAGGAGCTCGCCGAGTACACCGAGGACGTCGACCTGCAGCTGCTCGTGCTGTCGAAGGACCTCTCGTCGGGCTGGCACTACCTGCAGGTCGCGACCGTGCTGCGCGACAACGACCGGTCGGATGAGGCCCTGGAGTGGGTGGAGCGCGGGCTGGCGGCGGTCGGGGGCAGGGGAGCGGCGCTGCGGCTGATCGACCTCGCCGTCGAGGAGCACCTGCGCCGGGGAGCACCACAACGGGCGGTGGCGGTGTGCCGGGAGGCGTTCTTCGCCCGCCCGAACCTCGACGTCTACCTCAAGGCACGCGCGCTGGTCGTGCACACCGACGACTGGCCGCCGCTGCGCGCGGAACTGGTGCAGCACCTCGTGCAGGACGGCGGCCGCCTCGCCGTCGAGGTCTACCGGCGCATCGTCGAGGTCGAGCTGGCACGGCGGGGGATCGAGGAGCAAGAACTGGTCGTGGAATGGCTCGCGCAACTACGCGGCCTGCAGCCCGACGCGTTCGCCGACTACCTGGACCACATCAAGTCGCGCCACGTCGCGGACCGCGAACTGCTCGACGAGTTGTCCCGCCGCGGATTCTGACCGTTCCCGAATCGGATAGTACGTCCTCGTAATATCCTAGTTCGCATGATCGAGGCCGGAGGGGATCCGGTCCGCCCACGGCCGGGCGCGCTCCAGCTGGGCGGACACCGACAGCAGCGTGCACTCGTCGTGCTGGCGGCCCACGAGCTGCACCGCCAGCGGCAGGCCCGCCGACGTGCGCCCGGCTGGAACGGACGCGGCGGGGTTGCCGGTGATGTTCCACAGCGGCAGGAACGTCGTGTAGTGCGAGGCCGCGAGCAGCGCCGTGAACGCGCCGCGGCCGTCCCACTCGCCGACGCGGATCGGCGGACGGGTCAGCGCCGGGGTGAGCAGCACGTCCACCGAGGTGAAGATCCGGTTCGCGAACGCCGTGAGCGACGCGTCGTCCCCTGCCGCCCACCGCGCCACCCCGCGCGGCACGCGCCGTCCCAGCTCACCGACCGCGCGGGTGCGGGGCTCGACCAGGTCCGGGAACTCCGTGCCGGCGCGCGCCAGGTGGGCGTTGTGCAGGTAGCGGGCCGCGAACCGGGTGGAGGCGGTGACGTCGCGCATCGGCGGGTCCAGGCGCACCACGTCGTGACCGAGGTCGGTGAGCAGCGCGGCGGTGTCCTGCACGGCGTCGCGGACCTCGTCGGCGATCGTGATCCCCGGACCCCACGGCCGCAGCGACACCCCGATCCGCAGCCTGCCCGGATCCGTGCGCGCGGCCTGGGTGAAGCTCGTGCGCGGCGGGTGGGCGACGTGCGCGTCACCGGGGGCGGCGCCGCGGATCTGGTCGGCGACCAGCGCCCAGTCCGCCACGGTGCGGGTGATCGGTCCCGCCACGACCAGACCGCCCAGCATCTGCGCCTCGGGGAACAGCGAGACGCGGCCGCGCTGGGGCTTGAGCCCGAACAGGCCCGTCACCGCGCAGGGGATGCGGATCGACCCGGCACCGTCGGTGCCGATCGCGGCCGCCGCCAGCCCCGCCGCCACGGCCGCGGCCGACCCGCCGCTGGACCCGCCGGGCGAGTGCGTCAGCGACCACGGGTTGCGCGTCGGGCCCGCCCAGGAGCTCTCGGTGTGCGGCCACAGGCCCAGTTCGGGCATGCGGGTGCGGCCGATGATCACCGCACCGGCCGCGCGCAGCCGCGCCACGATCGCGGAGTCCGCCGGCTGCGGGGTGCGCACGGCGTTGGTGCCCTTGGTCGTGGGCAGGCCCTCGATCGCGATGTCCTCCTTGACCGCGATCGGCACGCCCCGCAACGGCAGGTCCCCGGAGCCGCGCTCGTCGGCCCTGGCCGCTTCCTCCAGGGCCTGGTCGGCGAAGACCAGCCGGAACGCGTTGAGCCGCGGATCGATCCGTTCGATGCGGCGCAGGTGCTCCGCGACGAGCTCGCGGGCGCTCACCTCACCGGACCGCACGGCCTGCGCCTGCGCGGCGACCCCGGCGAAACACAGCTCCGACAGCTCCATGAACCGACCCTAAGCGCCCGCAGGTGATCTACGGAATGGGAGAAGCACGCATGAGAGTCCTCGCGATGGCCGCCGCGGTCCTGGTCGCGGTGAGCACCACCCTGGTGTCGCCCTCACCCGCGCACGCCTACCCGCAGGTGCCGCGCGCCGAGGTGATCGCCCGCGCGAAGTCGTGGCTGACGGCGGGTCCCGGCGGCGGCCCGGTGCCCTACAGCCAGACCTCCCGGTTCCAGGAGTACCGCCAGGACTGCTCCGGCTACGTCTCGATGGCCGCGCGGATCGACGCGCCGGGCAAGATCACCATCGACCTGGCCGACCGCTTCCACTCCAAGTCGATCTCGATGGCCGAGCTGCGGTGGGGCGACATCATCGTCAACACCGAGGGCACCACCGCCGACGGGCGGCACGTCGTGATCTTCGACAAGTGGGCCGACCCGTACAAGACCGCCTACCACGCCTACGAGCAGCGCAGCACCCACGGCACCACGTACCGCGTGCTGCGCTACGGCGTGTCCACGACCGACAACTACTGGCCGCGGCGGCTGCTCAACGTGACCGGCTGACGGCTGCGGTGGTTCGCGACGGCGACGCGGTTGGCACATTTGGTCGAGCAGAAGCGCCTCTTGCCGTTGCGGCTGGTGTCGACGAACACCGTGCCGCAGCCGTCGCGGCAACACGCGCCGATGCGTCCCGCGTCCTCGCAGAACAACGCCGCCATGCCCGCCGCGGTGTAGGCCTTCACGCGCACGTCGGTCGGCGCGTCCTCGCGGGCGTAGTGCAGGTGCGGGGCGCGGCCGTCGTGCGTGGAGATGTAGTGCGTGGTCGAGGACTGGGCCAGCAGGTCGTTGAGCAGCTCCACGGTGGGTTCGCGGAACACCTGCCGCAGCCGGTCGACCCAGTCTCGTACGTCACGTTCCTGACGTGCGTCGAGCGTGCCGAGGGGCTTGTAGTCCGCCGCTTTCAGCACGTCGAGCAGGGGATCGGCCGGGTCGGCGTTGACCAGCGCCGCGGCGAGCTCCGCGGCCGCCCCGCCGTAAGGGTTGAAATGCACTAGACCATGACAGCACGCTGGGGAGCATGATCGCCACCTGCCCCGCCTGCCACTGGCCCGCCACCTCCGCCGTCTCCAGGCACGGCACGGTCGCCTACGTCCGCTGCGTGTGCGGCCTGTTCCTCGTGCTCGAACGCGGAGCCGTCACCGCCACGGCCGGGACCAGCGCGTTCGCCCCGGCAGGCCGGACCGGCGGTGATCTTGCTAGTGTCCCGGACCGTGAGCCGTCGTGATCTTCTGTGCGACACCGCGATCCAGATCCTCGCGGTGGAGGGCGGCCGGGGCCTGACCCACCGGGCGATCGACCGCGAGGCCGGCGTCCCCATCGGCACCACCAAGAACTACTTCCCGACCCGCGAGGCGATCCTCACCGCCTGCGCCGCCCGCATGACCGCGCTGCACCAGGCCGCCGTGCAGCGCCTGCGCGAGACGACCCCGGCCGACATCACCGCCAGCGACGTCGCCGAGCTCTACCCGGCCCTGCTGCGCCGCGCCGTCGCCGACGACCCGACCCAGATGCTCGCCATGGTCGAGCTCTACCTGGAGGCCGTGCGCCGGCCGGGGGTGCGGGAGGCGCTGTCGGGCATGGTGCTCGCCAACGCCGAGGCCGGCGCCGCCCTGCAACAGGCCGCGGGCCTGCCCTCGACCGTGCGCGACACCGGCCTGCTCGACGCCTACTTCCTCGGGGTGGCGATCTCCCTGCTCGCGCTGCCGACCGAGACCCTCGCGACCGTGGGCCTGGACGACCCGTACGCGCTGGGCATCGGCGTGTTCTCCGCGACCGTCCCCGGCACGACCCCGTCGCCGGGCCGCTCGGCGGAGTCAGGCTGACAGGGCCGCCAGCACCGTCTTGTACGTCTGCTCGGCGTCGGCGCCCTCGGTGTCGATGACGACGGACTCGGCGGTGAGGTAGGCGGCGAGGTGCTCGTGGATGCGGCGGATGACCGTCACGCCGCCCATGTCCTCGACGGCCCGGTCGATGTGGTGCTCCCGCGCCTGGTACCGGTCGATCGTGGTCTCCGGTGGGGCGAGCAGCACGAGTTCGACGTACTCGGCGCCCACCTCCGCCGCGGCCTTCGCGAACGCCGCGCTCTGGTCGCGCGCGGTGATCAGCTGAGGCATGACGACGTCGTGCCCCGACCTGAGGTGCGTGCTCGCCATGGTGATCGCGAGCGGGCGCACCAGGTTGACCGCGCCGGAGAAGTCGTCCTCCCAGGCGCCGACCAGCCGGACGATCTCGTCGGCGTCGAGGTTGAGCGTGCGGGGGTGGTCTGCGGCGTAGCGAGCGGCGATCGTGGACTTGCCGACGCCGGTCGGGCCGTTGAGGTGGATCAGCCTGGGCACCCGGCCGAGACTAGCGTGCGACGCCCACCAGCTCGTCGATCGCCGACGCCACCAGCGCGATCGCGATGTCCGGCGACTTGCCGCAGCTCGCGGGCCGCGGCGGCACGGGCTGCTCGGTCAGCGCCACCCGCCACTCGCGGCCGTCGGCGTGCCGCACCGTCGCGGAGTCATCGGTCTCGGCCACGACGGTGAGCACGTCGCGGGTCTCGCTGATCTTCTGCCGCACGGCGACCTCGGCGACCTGACCCCTCGGGGTGAAGCAGGACCGGCCCCGGCAGCGGTCGGCGACGATGCCCTCCGTGACCACGCGCTGCGCCAACTGGTGGTCGAGTCGCCCGTACAGGTGACCGGTGGGCAGCAGCACTCCGGTGGGGGCGAAGCGGTGCCCGCCGGTGTGGGTGCACTCCCACAGGTTGAGCGCGGTGGCGATCGGGCGGCCGTACAGGGCGCAGCACACGTCGCGTTTGCTGTTCGTGCAGACCAGCAGCAACGGATCGTCGACCGGCGTGCCGAACGCGGTGGAGCGGCCCGCGCCCAGCGCGGCGAAGTCGAGTTCGAGCGCCTCCTCCGGCGAGGCCAGATCGGCCTGCTCCAGCCATGATCCACCGGGCTTCGTCGAGGCCAGGTACAGGCGGCGGCGCGCGGGAACGTGGTCGTCGGCGTGCCTGCCGGGACGGCGGATCAGCAGGATGCGCACCCCGGTGCCGTCGGCACGGCGCTGCAACTCGGCACCCAGTTCGGGATCGAGGTGGCTCTCGGTCAGCGCGTCACGGCCCCACGGGCCTGGCTGCTCCAGGCACAGCCACGCGGTCGCGGTCGCGGCCGTGCCGGCCAGCGGTTCCCCCGCGAAGTCGGAGAGTATCGAGCACCTCATCTGCACACTCTATACGGCCGTTCGGGTGACGGGTAAGGACACCCTTACCCAGTTGGGTGTGATGTAGAACATCGCCGTTCGTGTCACTAGGTTTCCGGTCATGAACGTCGTGGTGTGGATCGTGTCGGGTGTGCTGGCGGCCCTGTACCTCATGGCGGGCTTCACCAAGCTGGTGAAGACCAAACAGGATCTCCTGTCCGAGCCGCGCATGGCGTGGGCGGGCGACTTCACGTCAGGCCAGGTCAAGGGCATCGGCGCGGTGGAGGTCGCGGGCGCGCTCGGGCTGGTGCTGCCGTGGCTGACCGGTGTCGCGCCGGTCCTGACCCCGATCGCCGCCGCCGGTCTCGCGGTGGTGCAGGTGGGGGCGGGGATCACGCACCTGCGGCGCGGCGAGAAGGCCACGCTGCCGGTCAACGTCGTGCTGTGCCTGCTGGCGGTGTTCGTCGCGGTCGTGCGCTTCGGTCAGCTCTGACCCTCCAGATCCCGGACGCGGTCCCTCATCGCCGCTTCGAGCCTGGCGCGGTAGCCGAGGAACAGCCCGTTCGCCAGGTAGGGCGCCCAGTTGCCCTGCCTGGCGACGTTGTAGACGCGGTGCCGCAGCAACGCGCCCTCGGGGTGGAGGTGCAGCGAGTCCTCGCCGCGATACCACCAGTCGCCCCAGTAGGCGATCACGCCGCGTTCGCGGTCGACGAGCCGATGCGAGCCGGACTCGCCCGCGTCGGCGAACATCCGTGCGCGCACGTCCTCCAACGGCGCGTGCACCACGCCGGTGACTTCGAAGAGCAGTCTCATCGGTGTCTTTCCTCCCAGGTGTCGTAGCCGCCGACGGTGCCGTCGTGCACCGCGGCGGCGAACCAGGACAGCCAGGCGCGTTCGGCGCGCAACATCGCCATCCGGTAGTCGAGCTCGATCCACGCGAGCTGCGGCAGGCCCATGCCCGCGAGCCTCTCCAGCAGCACGGCCAGGGCGGTGAGCTGCTCGGCCACGGCCGCCTCGCGCTGCCGCACCAGGTCGAGCGCGTCGGGCGGGGGCAGCAGGCCGACCATGGAGATGCCGGCCTCGAACCGCGGGTACTCCCTGGCGGGCACGGCGATGAGCTCGCGCAGCCAGTCCCGCAGCTCCGTGGTGCCGGCGTCGGTGACGGAGTAGACGGTGCGCTCGGGCCGGTTGCCCGCCTTCTGCACCGCCGAGGCGGCGATCAGCTCGTGCCTGTGCAGCGAGTCGACCACGGTGTACAGGGAGCCGTAGTTGAGCTTGATGACCTCCTCCTGGTGGCGTTCCCGCATGGTCTGCGCCATCTCGTAGGGGTGCATCGGCCGCTCCGCCAGCAGTGCCAGCACCGCGAGGGCCAGGGGGTTCGTGCGCTTGAACGTCATATCCGCTCCCGTATATCCGGCACCGAGTATGCGGGTTAGGGTGGCGACATGACAACGGTGATCACCGGGGGAAGCCGGGGTATCGGTGCCGCGACCGCGCGCAGGCTCGTGCGCGCCGGGCAGCGGGTCGTGATCAGCTACCGCCAGGCCGAGGACGACGCACGGCAGCTGGAGCAGGAGCTCGGCGTGCTCGCCGTACGGGCCGACACCGCCGACGAGGACGACGTCGCGCGGCTGTTCGACGCGGCGGGCGAGGTGACCGGGGTGGTCAACAACGCCGGCATCACCTCCCCGGTCGGCCCCCTCGCGGAGCTGAGCACCGCCGACCTGCGGCTCGTGGTGGACGTCAACGTCGTCGGCGCGTTCTTCGTGGCACGGGAGGCCGCGCGGCGCATGACCGGCGGCTCCATCGTGAACGTGTCCTCGGGGGCGGCGACGCTGGGCAGCCCGGGGGAGTACGTGCACTACGCCGCCACCAAGGCTGCTGTCGACGCGCTGACCATCGGCCTGGCCAAGGAGCTGGCGCCCCGCGGCATCCGCGTCAACTGCGTGCAGCCCGGCACCGTGCGCACCGACATCCACCAGCTCTCCGGCGTGCCCGACCGCCCCGACCGCGTCGCCTCCCGCATCCCGCTGGGACGGCCCGGCGAGCCCGACGAGATCGCGAACGCCATCGCGTGGCTGCTCTCCGACGAGGCCTCGTACACCACCGGCGCGATCCTGCGGGTGGCCGGCGGCATGTGACCGCACGCGAGGCCTTTCGACTCTGCGGCCGCGGTTCGCGCTGCCCGTAGGCTTCTCCGTCATGTCCGCGCCCACGCTCACCGACTTCGTGCTCACCCACACGACGCTGGCCCCCGTGCCGCTGGTGCCGGAGGTGTCGCTGCACAGCGCGGTCGAGGCCATGGACCTGTGGGAGCTCACCCACCACGACGAGCCGCCGTTCTGGGCCTTCCCGTGGGCGGGCGGCCAAGCACTGGCACGCCACCTGCTCGACAACGGCGGACTGGTGCGCGACAAGAAGGTGTTCGACCTGGCGTCGGGCTCCGGCCTCGTCGCGATCGCCGCCGCACTGGCCGGCGCGGACTCGGTGACCGCCAACGACATCGACCCGCTCGCGCTCGCCGCCGTGGAGCTCAACGCCGCCGCCAACGGCGTCACCGTCGCCACCCTGGGCGGCGACCAGCTCGACAGCGACGCCCACGGCGCCGACGTGGTGCTCGCGGGCGACGTGTTCTACGACGCCGAGGTCACCGCGCTCGTGCTGCCGTTCCTGACCAGGGCCGCCGCACGGGGCGCGCTGGTGCTGTTCGGGGACCCGGACCGCGCCCACCTGCCACCGGACCGGTTCACCGCGCAGGCCCGCTACCAGGTACCGGTGCCGTTGACGCTGGAGAGCACCGAGACCCGCGGCGCCACGGTCTGGCGCGCCTAGCGAGGACTTAGAGTCGTTCCACCACGAACGCCGTGAGGAACCCCGCCGTCGTGCACAGCCCCGTGTAGAGGTGGGCGCGGTCGAACGCCTCGGGGATCATCGTGTCCGCGACCATCGCCAGGATCGCCCCCGCCGCCACCGCCGTGATCACCGCGACGAGCTGCGGCGACGCCCCGTCCAGCAGCAACGTGCCCACCGCGGCCGACAGCCCGCTCACGACCGCGATCCCGCCCCACACCCCGAACACGTACCGCGCCCCGCGACCGGCCTGCTTCATCCCGGCGACGCTGGAGAGCCCCTCCGGGACGTTCGAGATCACGACCGCCGCCAGCATCGCCACCCCGACCCCGCCACCGCTCAGCAGCGACACCCCCAGCACCACCGACTCCGGAACGCCGTCGAGCAGCGCCCCGACCGCGATCGCCGTGCCACTACCGGCCTGCTCGGACTCGGTCGGCTGGTTGCTGCTGCGCTTGCGGTGCCGCGCCCCGCGCCGGGCGAGCGCGACGTTGGCCAGCACGTACACCACCGCCCCGCCGAGGAACCCGGCCGAGGTCGCGAGCAGGCCACCGGTCTTCTCCGCCTCGTCGACCAGCTCGAACGACGCCGCCGCGATCAGCACGCCAGCGCCGAACGCCATCACCACCGCGACCACGTCCCGCGGGACCTTCACGAACCAGGCGACGAGCGCGCCCACCACGAGCGCACCACCGCCCGCCAGTCCCCACAGTCCTGCTTCCACCCACAGCGGCACCACCACATCCTGGCGAAGAACGCCCTAGGTCGCGCATCAGGACCTCCGGCACCCGTTCGACACCGCGGCCCGCCGAGGTCGGCCTCGTCGAGCGCGATGGGGAAGTCCCTGATCTCCGTCACAACCCGAGGCCAGCGAGCTTTGCGGCCAGATCCGGTCCTAAAGTGTGCGTCCATGCTGGAAACCTCGGCACGCCTGCTGCGCCTGCTCGCCCTGCTGCAGTCACGCCGCGACTGGCAGGGCAGCGAACTCGCCGACGAACTGCGGATCAGCCCCCGCACCGTCCGCCGCGACGTCGACCGGCTGCGCGAACTCGGCTACCCGGTCAACGCCACCACCGGCACGTTCGGCGGCTACCGCCTCGGCGCCGGCGCCGAACTCCCACCCCTGCTCCTCGACGACAACGAAGCCGTCGCCGTCGCAGCCGCCCTGCGCACCAACGCCGTCACCGGCCTAGAAGAGGTCTCCCTGCGCGCCCTGCTCAAACTCGAACAGGTCCTGCCCTCCCGCCTGCGCCACCGCGTCTCCGCCCTCGAACAGATCGAATCCGTCCCACGGGACTCCCCGGCACCGGCCCTGGACCCCGAACTCCTGTCCACCCTCGCCGCCGCCTGCCGCGACAGCGACACGATCCGCTTCGACTACAACTCCCACGACGGCACCCCCACCCGCCGCCGCGCCGAACCCCACCGCCTCGTCAACTGGGGCCGCCGCTGGTACCTCGTCGCCTGGGACGTCGAGAAGCAGGACTGGCGCAGCTTCCGCGTCGACCGCATCACCCCACCCCAACCCCCGCACGGCCCCCGCTTCACCCCACGGGACTTCGACGCCACCACCTACGTCGCCGCCCGCGCCAGCCAAGCCGCCTGGCGCATCCAGGCCCGAGTCCTCGTCCACGCACCAGCAGACGTCGTCGCCGCCCGCATCAACGCCTCCATCGGCACCGTCGAAGCCGTCGACGACACCACCTGCGTCTTCGTCACCGGCTCCGACTCCGTCGAGACCCTCGCCGTCTGGGTCGGCATGCTCGGCCTCGACTTCGAGGTCACCTCACCACCCGAGCTCGTGGCACACGTTCGCTCTCTTGCGGCCCGCTACGCCCGAGCCGTACAAGACTGAGCATGGCCATCACCGGACGGGACATCGAGCGCCTGCTCTACACCGACACGCCCGACCCGATCCTGGTCGTGCACAACGGGGAGACCGAGATCGTCGCCTCCGCCGACCTCGGGCGACGGCCTGGGGCCGTGGTGGTGTGCTCGCGCAGTGAGTTGTTGCGCAGGGTGGGGGAGCGGGACCTGAGCGAGGGGGAGCTGGCGGCATTGGCCGCCGAGCTCACCAGTTCAGCTGGAGACCCAGCTCCTCCGCCGCCCGCCTGGCCCGCTTGAGCAGATCAGGCCGCAGCCCCGGCGCGAACAGCCCACCGAGAAAGTTCCAGAACTGATCCTTGTCGCCCCCTCGATCGTAGAACCGCAGCAGCCCTTCCATCACGACCTCGATGTCCTTGAGGGGACTCGGCAATCCGAACTGCTCCACGAGCTCGACGTCGTTCCGGCCGGTGCCCAGCCTCGCGTAGAACTCACGCCTGAACACCTCGCCGGCAGTGTCGACCGCGCGCAGCCGCTCAAGTGCGGGCAGGCACTTCTCGACCGGGGTGGCCATCAGGTTGATCAGCGCCGCCGTCACCTCGATGCCGTGCTGCGACACCAGAGGCGTCACCGCGTCCCGCAACGTCACCGCGACCTCGTCCAGCGTCACGTACGGCTCCGACATCAGCAGCCACTCGCGATGAGCCTCGCGATCGCGGTTGCTCAGACTCACGGCGAAGTGCCGATCAGCGACGCGCTCGACCCACAACCAGCGCACCACGCTCGCCCACTCGCTCGACGGCAGCCGCGACTTCCAGAACAGCGTGAGCCGCCGCCAGTCGTCCACGCCCAGCTCGAGCTCGTCGGAGTAGCACTTCCCGCGCAGCACCAGCGCCAGCACGACCAGGTTCAGCGAGTACTTCGCGTCCCGCACCGAGTCGGTGAGCAGGAACGACAGGTAGCCGCCGCGCGAGGTCCGCGACTGGTCCCGCCAGAAGATCAGCCGTGACACGAGGTCGAACAGCCCGTCGCGGTCGGAGCCCTCCGCGAACTCCCGCAGGAAGTCCAGCACCGGCTTGCTTGACGTCAGCGCCGCGAACGACAGCACCGAGTACAGCTCGGAGTCGTCCACCATGATCTTGCGCCGGGACCGGGCCTCGTCCTCGCGGCGCAGCTCCGTCAGCCTGTCCCACACGAACCTGGCCACCAGGTACTCGCCGAACGTCGCGTGCAGGAACTCGTAGGTCCGCAGCGTGGTCCGGTCCTCCCGGATGGCCTCCGTGCGTTGCACGAAGAAGAAGCGCCCCAACACGGTCTCACCGGCCGTCAAGGGAGTGTGCGTGCCCTTCGACCGCTCCGGGGAGGCGACGTCGAGCAGCTGCACCAGGTCCGCGGTCACGTCGTGCTCGGCGACCCACTGCACGCCGCGGTTGAACATCGCGAGCGCCACCACCGACAGGCGGTCCAGCTCGAACTCGACGTCCTCGGCCAGATCGGCCTCCGTGCGGCCGGTCACGGTCTTGGTGACCTCGCGCTCCGCGAACCGGGCCAGGAGCCGCCCGTACAGCTCGCCCCGGCTCAGGCCCAGGTGGTCGCGCTGGAACGAGTCGTCGACCGCGTCGTACAACGCCAGCATCAACAGCAGCAACGGCTGTGAGGCGAGGTCCGGGTAGCGCAGGACGGTCTCGGCCGGCAGGGGGCGGTTGACCGCGTTCCACACCTCCAGCCACGAACGCACCTGGCGCTCGTCGAACGGCACCAGCCGCACCACGTGCGTCTCCTCGGGCAGCTCCAGGCCCGCGCACACGCTGAGACGGCTCGTCACCACGAACACCGCCGGCCTGCCCATGTCCTCCAGACGCTGCTGGAACGCGGCGATCGTCGTCAGGTACCGGGTCTGGTTCACCCCCGTGGCCTGCAACAGCTCGTCGAAGCCGTCCAGCACCACCAACGGCAGCGCACCACCCGTCGTGCGGCAGAACTCCGCCCAGCTCACCTGCTCGTGCAGCAACGTGCGCAATCCGTGCTCGATCTGCTCTTCGAGCGTGCAGCCCGCCGGCGTGCACCGCAGCTCCACCCTCACCACCGCGAAGTCCGACGCGGGCAACCTCGCCGCCAGCATCTCCGTGAACACCGACTTGCCCGACCCCGGGTCACCCAGCACCAGCAGGGGAGCGCTCAACGCCAACGGCGACGTCAGGTAACCGGCCAGGTAGGCGTACAGGTCGTCACGGACCGGCACGTCGTCCCACGCCGCCAGCAACGACGGCGCCCACACCAGGTCGACCTCGGTCACGACCTGGAACCGCGGATCGACGTAGGCATCGGCCAGACTCGGGACCCGCACCTCCGCCGCCGTCGCCAACGGCCGCCGCAACGCGCCGCGGTACGCACCCGCCAGCTCGGCGAGCCGCACCTGGGGCGTCAGGTCCGTGGTCGTCTCGGCCAGGACGTCCCCGAGCCTCGCCAGCGCCTTGCGGGTCGCACGGCCGTCCTCGATCGCGAACCAGAACCGGATCTCGGGGTACTCGGCCGCCAACTGCCCCAGCAGCTCCCGGTACCGCTCCAACGCCCGCGTCGCCGCGCGGTCGAGGGCCGTCCGCAGGCGATCACGTTCGGTGTCGTTCAGCGCGTCCCAGCACGCCAGGCCTGTCACACCGTCGAGCAGATCGGCGGCGAGCTCCCCGTAGAGGCGGCTCAGACGAGCCAGATTCCCCTCGTACGACCGGCCCACCGAGGGCAGCGGCAGCTCCAGCTCCCACGGGTTGAACGCGGCGACCAGTTCGCGGTCCTCCGCGGTCAGCGTCACGGCGCACTGCTGCTCCTCGTACGCCTCGAAGAACGCCGTCATCGCCAGGACCGCGTGCGCGGCGTGCAGCTGCTGCGTGCGGGTGTAGCGGCTCTCGTCCCGGCGCCGGGACGAGAGCTTGGTGAGCAGGTCGTTGCTCAGGCGGACGAAGTCGGGCCTGGCGTCGAACAGGTCCAGCACGGTCCACGCGCCCAGAGACCCCGCGAGCAACGCGCCACCCAGGACCTTGTCCATCGCGGCGATCACCGGGTGCTCGCGGCCGCCGAGGATCTTGACGGCCTCGTTGTAGC
The DNA here is from genome assembly GCF_042721515.1 of Lentzea sp. NPDC058436. Taxonomy (NCBI): domain Bacteria; kingdom Bacillati; phylum Actinomycetota; class Actinomycetes; order Pseudonocardiales; family Pseudonocardiaceae; genus Lentzea; species Lentzea sp. NPDC058436. The sequence continues at coordinate 1,368,307 of NZ_JBHXLF010000001.1, read as the reverse complement.
TGTAGGTCCTTCGCACCCGAAATGTCTACCGGACAACCGGCCCGCCCATGCGCGGAACAACTCCAACAGACCAGCCAGACCCGGCGAAGCGGATAGCTAATCCGCATGTGTGCTAGCGTCGACCACAAGCAAGCGGATCAGTTATCCGGATTGGGGACGTCATGGCACGCAAGGCAGTGATCACCGCGGGAACCGGAGGCATCGGACTCGAAACCGCTCTCGGGCTCACCGAGGCCGGCTACGCCGTCACCGTCGTCGGACGCAACGCCCAACGCGGCGCGAAAGCCGTCGAGACCATCAACGCCAGGGGAGGGGAGACCGCACGATTCCTCCAGGCCGACCTCGCCTCACTCGACGCAGTGCGCGCGCTCGCCGCCCGGATCACCGCCGAAGGCGAACTCGACGTGCTGATCAACAACGTCGGCGCCATGTTCGCCCAGCACACCCGCATCGGCGGCGTCGAAGCCTCCTACGTCGTCAACCACCTCTCGCCCTACCTGCTCACCGAGTCACTCCTGCCCGTGCTGACCGGCCGCGTCGTGAACGTCACCTCCAGCGCCGTCGTCGTCGCCAAGAAGGCCTTCGACTCCGTCGAACCACCCGGCGGCTACTACGGCTTCCACTGGTACGGACGCGCCAAGCTCGTGAACCTCGCCTACACCCTCGACCTCGCAGGCCGGCAAACCAGAGTCCCGGTCATCGCCGCCGACCCCGGCGCCGCCGCCACCGACATGACCGACGGCACCCTGCGCGACCCCAAAATGGTCTCGCCGGCACTCAGGCTGCTCTGGCCCGTTGTCGGCTACACCTTCGAACGAGCCACCTCCCGAGCAGCGTCCGAAGCAGCACGCTCACCGATCCGCGCCGCCACCGACGACACACTCCCGACCGGCACCGTCCTCGGATCCCGCGCCACGCCCGCCAAACCCCACCGCGCCGCCACCGACCCCCGCGTCCAGCAGGCCGTACGCCGCCTCAGCGAGAGGCACGCGCCACTCGACCACGTTCCGGATGGCGTATCCAATTAGTCTGGTGGACATGACGCCGCAGCGAAAGGACGCCGCCCGCAACTGGGAGCACATCCTCACCGTCGCCAGAGAACTCGTCGACGAAGGCACCCCGCTGCAGCTCAACGACGTCGCCAAACGTGCAGGACTCGGCGTAGGCACCGTCTACCGCCACTTCCCGACCCCCGAAGCACTCCTCGAAACCGTCGCCACCCCCCGCCTCGAAACACTCGCCGACCAAGGCGAACAGGCACTCACGCACGACGACCCGTGGACCGCCTTCGCCGACTACCTCACCCGCCTCGTCGAAGGCCAGGTCACCGACCCCGCCCTCGTCAAGGTCGCCGCCTCGGCCCAGGACGTGCTGCCCCGCACCACCGAACTCAAGACCGAGATCCTCGCCACCGGCGCCAAACTGCTCGCCAGAGCCCGCGACGCGGGAGCCGTCCGCCCCGACATCGACGACGCCGACATCGTCCCGCTCATGTGCGGCGTCTCCTACGCCACCTACGTCCACAGCGAGGACCCCACCGACCGACTCACCACCGCACGCCGCTACCTCGCCACCCTTCTGCGAGGCCTGCGCGCCTGAACGCGGGGGAGCAGCAACAACAGGGGAGTCAGCGACCTTCGCCGGTCGCCCCGTCGAGCTGCTCCCGCAGGATGTCCGCATGCCCCGCGTGCCGCGCCGTCTCCGTCGTCACGTGCACCAGGACGTTGAACAACATCACGTTCGGGCGAGGCCACCAGCGCACATGACCAGGCGAATCCACCGCGAGAGAAGAAATCGTCGCGTCCGAATGCGCCCACGCACGCCGATAGCCGCCGACGATGTCCTCACGCGACTCCGACTCGTCCGCCCGCATGTCCAGCCCACGCGCCGCCAGGTCGTCCCATCGCGCCACCGGCCCGGGAAACGGCCGCCCGAACACCTCACCGAAGTACCGCGACTCCGTCAGCGTCAGATGCTTCACCAACCCCAGCAGGTTCGTCCCGGACGCCACCAGCGGACGCCGCACCTCGGCCTCGGACAACCCGTCGAGCTTCCACACCAGCACCTCGCGCAACTCACGCAGGTCGCCGTGCAGGTACTCCTTCGCGAACTCATCGATCATGACCGCGGAGCATGGCAGCGGGCACGACGACACGTCTAACGCCACGGTGACGAAAGACGGAGAGGGACAGGCGACGAACACGGGCGCCGAGCCTCCACGGCCGCGAGCGCGTCGCCGGCAAACGCCAGGAGAATCCGTCTGGACGAACCGCCGCACGACGCAGAGCGGTCGACGGCCGTCACGCAACGACGACCGAGCCACAGGGAGCCGCCGGGAGAGCCCTGCGACCGGCCCAGATCTCCGTTACTTGACATAATGTAGATTATCGGCGAAACGGCGACCTGCGAAGATCGCTTCAGAAGGGGCCGGAACGCCCGTGTTGGCGCGTCTGCAAGCCGCACCGGCGGGCAGGCCGGCCGCACTTGCAGACGCCACAACATCAGATCCACGGCGATGCCGGAGCGCGGTCGACATCGACGTGTCATCAGTGAGGACGTACGCACCGGGGCGCCATTACGCTCACGATCCCCGGCAAGTGACGCCACCTGGTCCAGCAGCTTCGTCCGGCGGCCGACAACCGGTCGAAACGGACATTTGATGCATAATCGCCATTATCCAGCACGGAACACGGGATTGTCGGTGCTGTGCGGTACAAGATCCATATGCACGTGCTCGCCGCACAGGACGCCTTCTTCCTCGCCCGCCGGACTCGCAAGGACTCGCCGCACACCACGGCCGCCTACCAGCGAGATCTCTCCGGCGTGAACACACTCCTGGCCGAGACACTCTCCTCCCCCGTCGAGGACCTCGCGATCGGCGACCTCACCGGGGCGAACCTGCGTCAGGCTTTCGGGTTGTTCGCGGACACCCACGCCAAGAGCTCCGTGCTGCGGGCCTGGTCGACCTGGAACCAGTTCCTGACGTTCTGCGTGGCCGAGGACCTCATCGCCGGCAACCCGATGGGCGCGGTCGCCCGTCCCAAGACGCCTCCCCTGGTCCCGAAGCCGCTGCGGGGTGAGGACACGCCGGAACAGCTGCTCACGGCCGCGGCGGAGGGTGCGAGCAAGGGTCGTGACCCGTGGCCCGAGCGGGACGTGCTGGTCATCGCGCTGGGGCTGGTCGCGGGGCTGCGGAGTGCGGAGATGCGGACGCTGACGTTGTCGAGCATCGTCGGGCGTGAGGGTGACAGCCGGTTGCACGTGAAGGGCAAGGGCAACCGGGATCGCAGCGTGCCGATCGAGCCGCCGATGGAGCGGATCGTGGAGGCGTACCTGAAGAGCTGCAGGCAGCGTTTTCCGCAGGGGCGGTTCGACCGGGAGAGCGCGTTGCTGCGGGATCGGCACGGTGAGCCGATCGGGCGTGGTGGGCTGGAGTACCTGGTGAAGTCGTGCTTCCGGTGGGCGGGGTTGCACGACCGGGTGCCGACGGGGGCGAACCTGCACGCGTTGCGGCACACGTTCGCGACGCGGCTGGCCGAGGACGGGGCGTCGGCGAGCGAGATCATGGCGTTGCTGGGGCACGCGAGTCTGGCGACGAGTCAGAACTACATCGAGGCGACGGCGCGGGAGCGGCGGGCGGCGGTGGCGAGCAACAGGACGTATCGGGCGCTCAAGGACATCTAGTGGTGTTCGACCGCGGTGCGGGAGGCTCGGGTGATCCGGGGGTCGCCCTGTTGCCGGATCGTTAGGCCGAGTGGGTGACCTGATAGTGCGAAAACCGCATTTCAGGGGTACCCAATGAGAATGAGATCCGTGTGGCGTGGGGCCATCTCCTTCGGGTTGGTGACGATCGCCGTGCGCCTCTACACGGCTGTCGAGGAGCACGACTTCCGTTTCAACCAGGTGCACCGGGAGGACGGCGGGCGCATCAAGTACAAGCGCGTCTGTTCGGTGTGCGGTGAAGAGGTCGAGTATTCGGAGATCACCAAGGGCTACGAGCTGGACGACGGCCGGATGGTGATCATGGAGAACGAGGACTTCGAGAAGTTGCCGGTGAAGACCGACAAGTCGATCGACGTCCTGGAGTTCGTGCCGGCGGAGGAGATCGATCCGATCTACTTCCAGAAGACGTACTACCTGGAGCCGGACAAGGCGGCGGCGCGTCCGTACGTGCTGCTGCGGGACGCGCTGGTCAAAACCGGTCAGCTGGCGGTCGTGAAGATCACGATCCGGCAGAAGGAGACCCTTGCCACGATCCGGGCGCGTGACGACGTGCTGGTGATGCACACGATGTTGTGGCCGGACGAGATCCGCAAGGCGGAGTTCGACTTCCTCGACCAGGACGTCGAGGTGCGGCCGCAGGAGTTGAAGATGGCGACGTCGCTGGTGGAGTCGATGGCGGGTGACTTCGATCCGGACACGTTCACCGACGACTACCGGGACGCGCTGGAGAAGGTGATCGCGGCGAAGGCGGAGGGTGCGGAGTTGCCCGAGCAGCCGGAGGCCGAGGAGAAGGGCGATGTCATCGATCTGATGACGGCGCTGGAGCGCAGTGTGGAGAAGGCGAAGGCCGGGCGGAAGGGCGCTGAGAAGAAGCCGGCGCCGAAGAAGAAGGCCTCGTCGGCGTAGATGGCCGGGCTCGACGAGTACCGGCGCAAGCGGGATCCGGCCAGGACGCCGGAGCCCGTTCCTGGTGCTGGGGATCTGCCGCGGGGGAACAACGACACTTTTGTGATCCAGGAGCATCACGCGTCGAGCCTGCATTGGGACGTGCGGCTGGAGCGTGACGGGGTTCTGGTGTCGTGGGCGGTGCCGAAGGGTCTGCCGTCCACGACGGATGTGGTGAGGCTGGCGGTGCACACGGAGGACCATCCGCTGGAGTACGCGGAGTTCTCCGGGGAGATCCCGAAGGGTGAGTACGGCGGCGGGGAGATGTTCCTGTGGGACCGCGGCCGCTACGAGACGGTGAAGTGGTCTGACCGCGAGGTCGACGTGGTGTTGCACGGGCAGCGGGTGCAGGGTCAGTTCGTGTTCTTCCGGTCGGGCAAGGACGAGAAGAACTGGATGATGAAGCGCCGGCACGCTCCGGCCCGTCCGGACTGGAAGGTCCTGCCGGAGCTGGTGAAGCCGATGCTGGCGGTGCCGGGTCCTCTCCCCCACGACGATGATGATCAGTGGGCGTACGAGTTCAAGTGGGACGGTGTCCGGGCGATCCTGCGGGTCGAGGGTGGCCGGGTGCAGGCGTGGTCGCGGCTGGGCAACGACATCACGGTCGCCTACCCCGAGCTGCAGGGTGTGGGTGAGCAGCTGGGGTCGACGGAGGCGCTCCTCGACGGGGAGATCGTCGCGTTGCAGAACGGCCGCCCCAGCTTCAGCGCGTTGCAGAACCGGATGCACGTCACCAAGTCCGAGGCCGCGCGCAGGGCGGCTCGTCAGCACCCGATCACGTTGCTGTTGTTCGACCTGTTGCACCTGGACGGCACCTCGACGATGCCGTTGCCGTTCCGGCAGCGGCGTGAGCTGCTCAGGGGCCTGGAGCTGAGGGGTTCGCACTGGCTGACTCCCCCGTCCTACGACGAGGACGGCGCGGCGGTGCTGTCGGCGAGTCGTGAGCAGGGTCTGGAGGGTGTGGTCGCGAAGCGGCTGGACTCGCCGTATCAGCCGGGGACGCGGTCGCCGGTGTGGCGCAAGATCACGGACCTGATGGCGCAGGAGGTCGTGATCGGCGGCTGGCGAATGGGTGAGGGCAAGCGCGCGGGGGTGATCGGCGCGTTGTTGCTGGGTATTCCGCAGGACGGCGGGCTGGCGTTCGCGGGGTCGGTGGGCACGGGGTTCAACGACGCGGAGCTGGCGGTGCTGACGCCGCGGTTGACGGCGTTGGCGCGCAAGAGGTCGCCGTTCGTGACGGAGATGCCGCGGGAGCGGTCGAAGGGCGCGAAGTGGGTCGAGCCGGAGCTGGTGGCCGAGGTGGTGTTCCGGCAGTGGACGCCGGACGGGCGGATGCGGTTTCCGGCGTGGCGTGGTCTGCGTCCGGACAAGTCGCCTGAGGAGGTGCGCCGGGTTGAGCTCTGATGCCGCGAAGGACGTGACGGTGCGGGTCGAGGACCGGACGGTGAAGCTGACGAACCTGGACAAGGTGCTGTATCCGGAGTTCGGGTTCACCAAGGGTGAGGTGATCGACTACTACACGCGGATCGCTCCGGTGCTGCTCCCCCACCTCAAGGACCGTCCGGTGACGTTGAAGCGGTTCCCGAACGGGGTGGACGGGAAGTGGTTCTTCGAGAAGAACGCGCCGGAGCACCGTCCGGAGTGGGTGCGCACGATGCGGCTGGACTCGCCGGGCAGTTCGAAGGGCAACGAGACGGTCAACTACGTGATGGTGGACGAGTTGGCGACGTTGGTGTGGCTGGCGAACCTGGCGGCGCTGGAGTTGCACGTGCCGCAGTGGACGGTGGGGCCGCGCGGGGGCAAGCGGGATCCTGATCTGCTGGTGTTCGACCTGGATCCGGGTGCGCCGGCGACGGTCGTGGAGTGCGCGCGGGTGGCGGGGCTGATCCGGGTGGTGCTGGACGACGACGGTGTGGACTGCTGGGCGAAGACGTCGGGCAACAAGGGGATGCAGGTGTACGCGTACGCGCCGGCGAAGGACACGTCGGAGTACGCGAAGGCGGTGGCGCAGCGGCTGGCGCAGGAGCATCCGAAGCTGATCGTGTCGACGATGGCGAAGGCGCAGCGCACCGGGAAGGTGTTCATCGACTGGTCGCAGAACAGCACGGCGAAGACGACGGTGGCGCCGTACTCGTTGCGGGCTCGGGAGCGTCCGGCGGTGTCGACGCCGGTGACGTGGGACGAGGTGGAGGACTGCGAGGCCGTGGAGGATCTGGTGTTCACGGCGGACGAGGTGCTGGAGCGGGTCGAGGAGGCGGGTGACCTGTTCGGGGGTTGATATTCTGGCCGACTGCCTACGAGGGGGTCTGCTGTGAACATCGAGCTCGCCGAGTACGACGACGCGTGGCCCGGGTTGTTCGAACGGGAGCGTGCGCGGGTGGTGGGGGCGTTGCCGGGTGCGGTGCTGGAGCACGTGGGGTCGACGTCGGTGCCGGGGTTGTGCGCGAAGCCGGTGATCGACTTGTTGCTGGTGGTGGACGAGCCGGGCGACGAGGGGTCGTACATGCCGGCGTTGGAGGCGGCCGGGTACCGGGTGGTGGTCCGGGAGGACGACTGGCACGAGCACCGGGTTCTGAAGGGTCCGGACACGAACGTGAACCTGCACGTGTTCCCGCGGGGCTGTGCGCAGGTGCGGCGGCATCTGATCTTCCGGGACTGGTTGCGGGACAGTGACGAGGACCGTGAGCTGTACGCGTCGACGAAGCGGAAGCTGGCGGCGCTGGAGTGGGAGCGGGTGCAGGACTACGCGAACGCGAAGAACGCCGTGGTGCTGGAGATCCTGGAACGGGCGTATGCGGCGTGGCGGTTGCCGTCGGACGACGTGGAGTTCGTGACCGACGATCCGCCGCACAACGCGCCGGTGACGCTGGCGGAGTACGACCCGGTGTGGCCTGACTGGTACGCGGGTGAGGAGGCGAAGATCCGTGCCGCGCTGGGGTCGGGGATCGTGCGTCTGGAGCACGTGGGGTCCACGTCGGTGCCGGGTCTGGCCGCGAAGCCGTTGATCGACATTCTGCTGGTGGTGCCGGACTCGAATGACGAGGACGCGTACGTGCCGGCGTTGGTGCGGGCGGGCTATTACCTGCGGTTGCGGGAGCACGGCTGGTACGAGCACCGGTTGCTCAAGGGGACGGTGCCGAACGTGAACCTGCACGTCTTCTCCCCCAGGTGCGAGGAGGTGGACCGGATGCTGGCGTTCCGCGACCGGCTGCGCTCTCACACCTCCGACCGCGAGGAGTACGAGCGGACGAAGCGGGAGCTGGCGGGCCGGACGTGGGCGCGGGTGCAGGACTACGCGGACGCGAAGACGCGGGTGGTGGAGCGGATCATCCTGCGGGCGCTGGGCTGAACCGGCGCCGGTAGTCCGTCGGCGTGAGGCCGGTTTCGCGGCGCATCAACGCGCGGAGGTTGGCGGCGGTGCCGAGGCCGGTGCGGCGGGCGACGACGTCGAAGCGCCTCTCCCCCAGTTCGATCAGCCGGCAGGCGAGGGTGACGCGTTCGGCGGTGAGCCACGCGAGGGGTGTGGTGCCGAGTTGTGCCTGGAAGCGGCGGTGCAGGGTTGCGGGGCTGACGGCGGCGCGGGCGGCCAGTGCGGTGACGGTGAGCGGGGTGTCGAGGTGCTGTTGTGCCCAGGCGAGGACGGGGGCGAGTGACTCGTCGCGCAGGTCGGGTACGGGGCGTTCGACGAACTGGCGCTGGCCGCCGTCGCGGTGGGCGGCGAAGACGAGGCGGCGGCTGACGGAGCTGGCGATCTCGGCGCCGTGGTCGCGGCGGACGAGGTGCAGGCCGAGGTCGAGGGCGGCGGCGCTGCCGGCGGAGGTGAGGATGTCGCCGTCGTCGACGAACAGGACGTCGGGCTGGAGGTCGACCTGGGGGAAGCGGGTGCGGAACTCGTCGGCCCACTGCCAGTGGGCGGTGGCGCGGCGGCCGTCGAGGACTCCGGCTTCGGCGAGGGTGAAGGCGCCGCTGCAGAACCCGACGAGCCGGGCGCCTCGGGTGTGGGCGGTGCGGATGGCGTCGAGGACGTCGGGGCGTCGGGGTGTGTCGACGTTCGGGCGGTTGGGGACGATGAGGGTGTCGGCGTGCTCGGTGGCCTCTAGTCCGGCCACGCCGGTGAGGGTGAAGAAGCCGTCGCGCATGAGCGTGTCGGGTTCGGCGGCGCAGAGGCGGAAGTCGTAGAGGTGGCCGCCGATCTCGGGGCGGTGCAGGCCGAAGACCTCGGTGGCGCAGCCGAGTTCGAACGGGTTGGAGTTCTCGTCCACGATCACGACGACCCGGTGCGAGGATTCTTGCGGCATGTGCGATTCCTAGCACTCACGCGGGTGTCGCGTCACCCGAGAGGCTGGTCGGCATGAACCCGATCGCTCTGGACGACGCCCTGGCCTCGTTCGACGCCTTGTGGAGCCCGCGGATCGTCACCCGCGTCAACGACTACGACGTGCGCGTGGCGAAGGTCGAGGGTGAGCACGTGTGGCACGTGCACGACGACACCGACGAGTTCTTCCTCGTCCTGGACGGTGAGCTGCACATCGCGCTGCGGGAGCCCGAGCGGACGGTGGTGCTGGCGAAGGGCGCGGTGTTCACCGTGCCGCGAGGGACGTTCCACAAGCCGTCGGCGCCGCACGGCGCGAAGATCCTCATGTTCGAACCGTCCGGAACGCTGACCGTGGGCGACCGGCACGACGAGGTCCCGGCGCACGTGGACGCGACCACCGGGCACGAGCTGTGATGATGGGGGAGGTAGCGCGGGCCTCCCCCATCGTCATTTCAGCGGGTCAGCCCAGGCGGCAGGCCGACAGGATGATCTCCTGGCCGAGCAGGGTGCGGACGCGGACGGCGTTCTGGACGAGCTGGCCGTTCGGTCCGGTGGCGGTCTCGTTGAGGTGCACGGTCGCGACGCCGGGGATGCCGACGGTGGCGGGTCCGGTGCCGATGGGCTGGCCGTTGAGCGTGCCGACCTTGGACGAGCCGGTGATGCCGTTCGCGTCACTCACGCACTTGGCCTCGATGGCGTTGAGCTTGATCGCCCCACCGAGCAGGGTGGCTCCCTCCACCCGTGCGTTCGCCTCGGTGCGTCCGGTGTCGGCGTTGAGCGTGCAGTCGGCGTGCAGGGCGTTCACCGAGGCGAGGCCGAGCACGTTGATCGCGGCGACGGTCTTGTCCTCGTTGGGCGGGCATTGGGCGTGCGGGGTCTTGGCGACGGTGATCAGGCCGGTGGCGTTGAGCGCCCACGCCTCACCGCGCAGGTAGACGACGACCTTGACCACGGCGGTGGCGGAGGCGCCGTCGTCGTCGGTGACGCGCACGAGGACGGTGTGCGCGCCCAGGGCGGTGAACGTGCGGGAGGCGGTGCAGGTGCCGGAGCCCGCGCCCTGGGCGACGGTGCCGTTCACGACCGGGCTGCCGTCGTCGAAGTTCAGGGTGCAGGTGTGCTTGTCGTTGGTGGCGACGTCGGTGAACGGCGCGGTGAAGTTGACCGTGGTGCCGCGGGTGACGAGGGTCTTGTCGGCGGTGATCGTGACCTGCGGGGCGACGTTGGTCAGGGTCAGGGTGGTGGTCTGGGTGACGGGCGGGTTGATGCCGTCGTTCGCGGTGAGCTTGAGCTCCCAGACGCCGTCGTCGGTGCACTTGACGGTGGTGGTCTGGGCGGCGGCGTCACCGAACGCGCAGGTGGCGCCCGCGTCGACACCGGACTGCGCGGTGGCGGTCCAGGTGGTGCTCAGCGAGGGGCCGTCGGGGTCGGTGACCGTGCCGGCGAGTCCGACGTCGGTGCCTTCCTGACCGGCGTACGGGCCGCCGGGCTTCACCACGGGCGGTGCGTTGACCTTCACGGTGACGCACTCGGTCACGTCACCGGCTCCGCCGCCGTCGGTGCCGCGCGCGGTGACGCAGAGCTGGTGGGTTCCGGCGGTCAGGGCCGGGGTGTCGACGGTGTAGTCGACGGTCGCGGGGCCGTCCTGCGGCAGGCCCGGCGTGATGGAGGTGATCGGGATGTCGGCGCCGCCGTCGACCTTCAGCGTCAGCCCCGTGAGCTTGGAGGCGATGACGCCGGGCACGACGTCGGGCAGCTGGGAGACGTCCGGGACCTCGGTGCAGGTGCCGCCGGTGGTCTCGGCGATCTTGCGCAGCGAGTCCGTGCCGATGTTGCAGCCGGCGCCGTTGGACACGGCGAAGGTGAAGATCTTGATGCCCGCGTTCACGGCCTGCTGCAGGGCGGCGTCCACGGAGCCGCTGCCGGCGCCGTCGGACAGGAACACCATCAGCTTGCGCTGCTGCGGCGCGGTGACGGCGGTGGCGAGACCGGCGTCCAGGCCTCCGGCGAAGTTGGTGCCGGTGGGGACGTTGTAGTTGGTGAACAGGCCGACACCGCCGACGCGGGCGCTGACCATCGCCTCGACGACGTCGTTGGTGCCGTTGGCGTTGGCGTCGGCGCCGGGGGCGACGGTCTTCTGCTCGCCTGCCGCGGGGCTGATGTCGACGGTGGCGCCGGACGAGCCGAACACGGCGCCGCCGACGCTGCCGACGACGGTGTTCGGGACGGCCGCTTTCGCGTGCAGGGCCTTGACCGCGGCGATCTCGCAGTCGAGGACCCTGTCGGCCTGGCCGTCGCCGTTGACGTCACCGCCGCAGCCCGCGGCCACACCGGTGGCGGTGGAGCCGGACACGTCCACGACGTAGGTGAGCGCGGTGTCGACGACCGCGGCACCGGTGCCGATGGAGGCCTTGCCGGTGACGGTGACCGGGCCCGGTACGACGACGGCGTTGTTCGCCGGGCTGGTGATGGTCACCTCGATGCTGGTGCCACCGGGCAGGGTGGCGGTCGCCGCGTGTGCAGGGATGGCGAGTGCCACGGTGGCCGCTAGGGCGGCGCCGACCGTGATGCTGGGTCTCATGGTTCTCCGCTCGAATTCCGTTTCGTCCCCGACCGAACGGAAGGAGACCGCACGTGGCGGAGCTGATACGGGGTGTCACCGGGATGCATCGATAGTCGACCTATTCGGCCCAGTGCCCGTTGTGGCCTCGCGGATCTTGGAACTCGGGAAGAATCAGGCCTCGTGATGTTCGGGGTGCTCGGTCCGGTGCTGGTCGACGGCGTGGAGGTCGCGGCGCCGCGGCAGCGCGCGTTGCTGGCGATGCTCGTGCTCGACGCTGGTCGGATCGTGGGGCACGACCAGCTGATCGGCGGCTTGTACTCCGAACCGCCCATGGGTGCGGCGAACGCTCTACAGTCGCAGGTCTCCCGGTTGCGCCGAACGGTCCCGGGCGTGGTGATCGAGCACCACCCGGCGGGTTACCGGCTGGTCGCCGGCCCCTCCGAGGTGGATCACCTGGTGTGTGCCGAGCTGCTGGGCTCCGGGCGTGCCGCGGACGCGCTGGCGTTGTGGCGCGGACCGGCGCTGGCCGATGTGGACGCGCCGTTCGTGCAGGTCGCGAGGCACCGGCTGACAGAACTGCTCATCGACTGCGCACTGTCCGGCGGAACTGAGAAACACCTGCGCGACCTGCTCGTGGAGCATCCGTTGCGCGAGGACCTGCGGGCGGCGCTGATGCGGGCCCTGCACCGCGACGGGCGGCAGGGCGAGGCGCTGGAGGTGTTCGCGCGCGGCCGCGCCCTGCTGGCCGAGGAGCTCGGTGTCGACCCCTCCCCCGTGCTCGGCGACGCGCACCTGGAGGTGCTGCGCGCGCGGGCGCCGCACCGGGGTGTGCCGGCGCAGCTGACCAGCTTCGTCGGACGTGACGAGGACCTGCGGCGCGTGGCGAAGTGGCTGCGCGAGAACCGTCTCGTGACGCTGATCGGTCCCGGCGGCACGGGCAAGACCAGGCTGGCCGTCGAGGTCGCGCACCGCGAACCGGGCGAGGTCGCGTTCATCGACCTCAGCGCCACCGCCGACGTCGCCCGCGCGGTGCTCGACGGCGCCGGGGTGCGCGAGGCGGGGATGCTGCAGGGCGGGCCGGTCAGCGTGCAGGACAGGCTGCAGGCCGCGCTCGCCTCACGTGAGGTCGTCTTGGTCGTCGACAACTGCGAGCACGTCGTCGACGACGCCGCCCGCGTGCTCGGCGGCATCCTCGCCACGTGCCCGGACGTGCGGGTGCTCGCCACCAGCCGTGAGCCGCTCGGCATCACCGGCGAGACGCTGAGCCCCGTCACCGCGCTGGACGACGAGGCCGCCACGCGGCTGTTCCTGGATCGCGCGCAGGCCGTGAAGCCCGGCTTCCACGCCGACCCCGACGTGGTGGCGGAGGTGTGCCGGCGGCTGGACGGCATCGCGCTCGCCATCGAACTCGCCGCCGCGCGCGTCCGGACGCTGCCGCTGGCCGAGATCACCGCCCGGCTCGACGACCGGTTCCGGTTGCTGTCGCGGGGAAGCCGCACCGCCGCGCCCCGGCACCGCACGCTGCACGCCGTCGTCGAGTGGAGCTGGGACCTGCTCACCGGTCCTGAACGCGATCTCGCCGCCCGCTTCACCGTGTTCTCCGGCGGCGCCCGGCTCGACGCCGTCACCGCGGTGTGCGAGTCCGATGTGGACACCCTGTCCTCGTTGGTGGACAAGTCGCTCGTCGAGGTCACAGGCGACCGGTACCGGATGCTCGACACCATCCGCGCGTTCTGCGCCACCCACGCACCTGACCTGCGCGACCGTCACGCCCGCTGGTTCCTCGACCGGGCGCAGGAGGCCGAACCGCACCTGCGCGCGGCCGGGCAGATCGAGTGGCTCGCCGGGCTCGCCGCCGACCACGACAACCTCGTCGCCGCCGTCACCCGGGCCACCGCCCACGACCACGGGCTCGCGCTCGAGCTCGTCGCCGCGCTCGCGACCTACTACTGGTTCCGCGGCCTGCGCACCGAGGCGGCTCAGCAGGCCGACGCGGTGCTGCACGCGTGCGGCGAGACGCCTCCGCCCGGCCGGGAACAGGAGTACGCGCTGTGCCTGCTGATCGCCTGGCCCGCCGCGACCGGTGACCAGACCGCGCGCATCCGGCAGGCCGACGCGCTGATGGAGGAGCTCGTCGACCCGCCGCGCTACCCGATCACGACCCTGATGTGGGGCATGGCGCTCGGGGCGCCCGAGAACGACTCGCAGGTGTGGCACCGCCGCCACCGGCTGCTCGGCGACGACCCGTGGAGCGCGGCGCTCGCCCTGGTCGGCGACGGCCTGGTGGCCAGGATGGCGGGCGATCCGGTGACCGGTGAGGACCTGCTGCGGCGGGCCGCGGAGGCGTTCACCCGGCTCGGTGACCGCTGGGGTGCGGCGCTGGCGTTCAACCAGCTCGGCGAGATCGCACTGGCCCGCGGTGACGCCGCGAGCGCCCTGACCCACATCGAAGCGGGCCGTGGCCTGCTCGACGAGCTCGGCGCCTCCGAGGACACCGCCGAGGCGGTCGCCGCGCGTGCTCACGCCGCTCTGCTGACCGGTGACCTCGACGCCGCCCGCGCGGACTTCGTCCTCGCGCTCACCCTGGCCCGCCGGGCCGGGGCACCGGTCGTGCAGGCGGGTGCGCATCTCGGTCTGGCGGAGCTGGCGCGCGTCAGCGGCGACTACCCGGCCGCGCGCCGTGAGTGCGACCGGGCGTGGGAGCTGTGCCCCGGTGGCTGGTACGGGCCGGACCAGATGCGCTGTCACATCGCCGTGGAACGCGGGAAGGTCGCGAAGGCCGAGGGTGACCGGGGCGAGGCGCGCCGGCACTTCGACGAGGCGCTGCGGTGGGCGGTCGGGCAGCGCAACCACGTAACCGAGCTGGCCGTTCGCGCGGAACTCGCCGCCCTGACCGCGCCCTGATCCGCCGCCACCACAGCCACGGCGGCAGCCTGCGGTGCTCGACGAACGTCCACAGGTCGTCCTCGGCCACCTCGTTGGGGTGGCGGCGCAGCACGTCCAGGCACTCCCGCGACACCACGCCGTGCAGGCGGGCCACGTGCGCGAGCGCCGTGGCGCCCTGGCGGCGGACCTCGATGCGGTTGTGGTCCAGCGCGCGGGCCACGCGCCGCAAGACGAGCACGGGGTCGGGGTGCGACAGGGCCAGGCCGATCACCGCCACGCCGACCATGGCCTCGCCGCGGTCGAACGCCGCGTCGACCTCCTCGGGGCGGGCGATGCCCATCAGCGCGGCGTAGTCGTGCCAGTCCACGCCCAGGCCGCGTTCGGCGCGGTCGAGCAGGAACCGCCGGTGGCCGTCGGAGCGTTCGCCGGTGCGGTCGAAGTCCGCGGCCAGGTAGCGCCACACCGCGGCGGTGTCGGCGCGCGAGGTGGACGCGAGGATCCGGCACAGCTCCAGCACGTGCTCCGGATCGCTCGCCCGCGCGAGCTCGCCGAGGACACCGGGCGGGCGGCCCAGGTCGTGCCACGCCAGCCGGGCCAGTTCCGGCACCTCGCCGAGCGCGACCCAGCCACCGGCGCCGCCCCGGCCTATCTCGGCAGGCGTCAGCGACGCCCGATGCCGGGCGTGTTCGATCGGGATCACGCTCTAGACCTGCGGCACCGCGCGCACCAGGGCGCGGGTGTAGTCGTGAGAAGGGGTGAGGAGGACTTGTTCCACTGGGCCTTGTTCCACGATTTTCCCCTGGTGCATCACCGCGACCCGGTCGGCGATCTGCCACGCCAGCCCTAGGTCGTGCGTGATGAGCAATGAAGCAAGGCCGAGTTCGGCGCGCAACCGGAGCAGCAGGGCCACGATCTCCCCGCGCACCGAGGCGTCCAGGGAGGCGACGGGCTCGTCGGCGACCAGCAGACGGGGCGCCAGCACCAGTGCTCCGGCGATCACCACGCGCTGCTGCTGACCCCCGGACAGCTCGTGCGGCAGGGCGTCGAGGTACAGGCTCGCCGGACGCAGCTCCGCCCGTTCCACAGCGGCCGTGACCAGGGCTTCGTGGTCGCCGTCGACGCGGTGCACGCGCAGTCCCTCGGCGACCGCGTCGAACACGGTGTGACGCGGATTGAGGGCGCTGGACGGGTCTTGGAGCACGAGCTGCACCTGACGCCGGAACGCCTTGAGCGCCCTGCCGTTGCGAGCCACCTCGGCGCCGTCGAAGATCACCCGACCGGAGGACGGTGCCCGCAGCCCCATTATGGTACGAGCCAGTGTCGTTTTGCCGGAGCCGGACTGCCCGACCAGCGCCACGATCTCGCCCCGCCCGACCGTCAGGTCCACCCCGTCCACCGCGCGCATACGGCCGTAGTCGACCACCAGGTCCCGCACTTCGAGGAGCGGCTCCGGAGCGGGCGCGGGTTCGGTCCAGCGGTGCTGCGGGGCGCCGATCACCGGGAACGCCGCCGTCAGCGCCGCCGTGTGCGGGTGCCGCGGGTCGGCGATCACCTCACGGGCGCGACCGCGTTCGACCAGCTCGCCGCCCTGCATCACCGCGAGGTCCTCACACGTCTGCGCGAGCACCGACAGGTCGTGGCTGATCATCAGCAGCCCGAGGTCCTGCTCGGCGACCAGCCGCGTCATCAACGCCAGCACCTGCGCCTGCACCACGACGTCCAGCGCCGTCGTCGGCTCGTCCGCGATCACCAGCCGCGGCCCGCACGCCAGCGCCATCGCGATCATGACCCGCTGCTTCTGCCCGCCTGAGAGCTCGTGCGGATAGGCCCGCGCCTTGTCCCGCGGCAGCTCCACCTGCTCCAGCAGGTCCGCGACACTGCCGGGGGTGCCGTGCAGGCGCATCGGCTCGGCGATCTGGTCACCGACGCGCTGAACGGGGTTGAGCGAGTGCATCGCGCCCTGGAACACGATCGACGCCGACGCCCACCGCACCGCCCGCAACCGGCCCCACGACATCGTCCGCACGTCCTCGCCGTCGAGCAGGACCTCCCCCTCGACACGCGCAGACTTCGGCAGCAGCCGCAGCACCGACATCGCCACCGTCGACTTGCCCGACCCCGACTCGCCCGCCAGCCCCAGCGTGCCGCCCGGCGCCAGCGTGAGGCTCACGTCGTGGACGACGCGCTTGGGCCCGTAGTGGACGGTGAGGTTCTTCAACTCCAGCATGCGGTTACCTCTTCGGCGTCACAACGGCTTCGAGCGCCCGCCCGACGAGCGTGAACGCCAGCACCACGACCACGATCGCCAGTCCCGGCGGCAGCAGGTACCACCAGGCCCGCTGCGGCACCGCCCCGTGCAGCTGAGCCTGGTGCAGCATCGCGCCCCACGAGATCCGCGTCGGATCCCCCAGCCCGAGGAACGCCAGCGTCGACTCCGCCACGATCGCCGACGCCACCGCCAGGGTCGCGTTCACCAGCATCAGCGGCACCACCGACGGCAGCACGTGCCGGCCGATCACGTGCGCGTGGCCGCCGCCCAGGGCCCGTGCGCGTTCCACGAACGGGCGGGCCTCGATCGTGAGCGTCTGCGCCCGCACCATCCGCGCCGTGGACGGCCAGCTCGTCAGGCCGATCGCGAGGATGATCGTGCCCAGGCCGCGCGGCAGCACCGTCGACAGCGCGATCGCCAGCACCAGCGCCGGCAGCACCAGGAAGAAGTCCGTGACCCGCAGCAACGCGCCCGCCAGCAGACCGCCGAAGTGACCGCTGAGGATGCCCGCGAGCGTGCCGATGCCGACCGACAGCACCGCCGCCGTCAGCCCGACGAACAACGACGTGCCCGTGCCCTGCGCCATCAGCAACGCCACCGAACGGCCCGTGTGGTCGGTGCCCAGCCAGAACTCCGCGCCCGGCGGCTGCCACGCCCGCGCCGTCACCCGCGTGACGTCCAGGGCGTTGGCCGGGATCAGCAGCGGTGCGACCAGCGCGACCAGTGCCGCCGCGACCAGGGCGACCGCGCCCGCCACACCGCCCTTGTGCGCCAGGAACACACCCGCCCGGCGCTCGCTGACGCTCATACGACCCTCACCCGTGGATCCAGGACCCCGTGCAGCAGGTCGGCCAGCAGGTTCATCACCACGACCGCGCCCGCCGTCACGACCAGCAACCCCTGCAGCAGGAAGTAGTCCGGCCCGGTCAGCGCGTCGTAGAACAACAACCCCAGTCCCGGCCAGGAGAACACCGTCTCCGTCGTGATCGCCCCCGCCACCACCAGCCCGAACCGCAGGAACACCAGCGTGATCGCCGGCAGCACCGCGTTCGGCACGGCGTGACGGCGCCGCACCAGGTCGTCGCGCAACCCCTTCGCCCGCGCCGTCGTCAGGTAGGGGGCGTGCATCTCCTCCAGCAGCGAGGACCGCATCACCAGCGCGTACTCCGCGCACACCACCGCGACCAGCGTGACCGACGGCAGCACCAGGTGGTGACCGACGTCGAGGGCCTGCGAGACGAAGTCCGGCGCCGTGTCGGTGTCGCGCATGCCCCGCGACGGGAACAGGTCCCCGGTCACCATCATCAGCAGCATGCCGAGCCAGAACGTCGGCACCGCCCACAACGTCAGCGACACCCCCGTCGTGACCCGGTCGAACGCCGAGTCGCGACGCCACGCCGCCCGCACCCCGAGCCACAGCCCCAGCAGCACCGCGATCAGCGTCGCCGTGCCGACCAGCAGCACCGTCGGCCCCAGACGCTCCAGGATCACGTCGGTGACCGGGCGGCGGAACGTGAACGACGTCCCCAGATCACCCCGCAGCAGCGAGGTGAAGTAGCTCCAGAACTGCTCGTGCAGAGGACGGTCCAGACCGAACTGCGCGCGCAACGCGGCCTGCATCTCCGCCGTGACCGGGCGGCCCCGTGTCATCGACACGACGGGATCGCCCGGCACCACCCGGAACAGGAAGAAGCCCAGCACCGCCACCATCAGCAGACTGAGCGCGGCACCGCCGAACCGGCCGGCGAGCCGCACCTACTCGCGCTCCCCGGCCGTGGCGCTGCGCCGCCGCGCCATCCACACCACCACCAGCACCAGGCCGCCGATCAGCGCACCGCCGATCGCGAGCCCGGCCCACCTGCTGCCCTGGGCCTGCGCGGTGCGGCCGGCGGGTTCGGCGCCGTAGTAGCCCCACATGCCGTTCTGCGCCATGATCACGCCGCCCTGAGCGGGCTGCGTGGTGAACCCGGCGAAGCGGTCGGACCGGTAGCCCTCCAGCGCGTTCTCGTAGGCGAGCACGACGGCGGGCACCTGGTCGTAGAAGCGGGCCTGCATCCGCTTGACGATCTCGACGCGCTTGCCCTCGTCGAACGCCGAGAGCTGCTGGGCGTAGAGCTCGTCGTAGGTCTCGTCGCAGAAGTACGTGTCGGTCGTGCCGCCCTTGCCGTCGGCGCCGGGCCGTTGCGCGCAGGTGTGCAGGCCCAGCACGAAGTCCGGGTCGATGTTGGTCGACCAGCCCGAGAACGCCAGGTCGTAGGTGGCTGCGGTGGTGGCCTCGTTGAGCTGGTTGTCCGACACCAGCCGCACGTCCAGCGCGATGCCGATGTCGCTCATCGACCGCTTGAGGTACTCGCTGGCCTGCTCGTCGTAGGCCCGCCCGGCGCGTCCGATCAGCCGCAGCCCGAACCGGGTGCCGTCGGCGCCGCGCGGGTGGCCGGCGGCGTCGAGTGCCGCGTTGGCCGCGGCCGGGTCGAACCGGCGCTGCTCCTGTTCGCCCGGCTGCCAGTGCCACTTGCCGAACACCGGCGGCACCAGCCCGGCGCCCTTGACCGCGTAGCCGAGGTTGACCCGCGCCACCAGGGCGTCGAGGTCGATGGCCTGCGCGATCGCCCTGCGCACCGCGACGTCCCTGAGCTGCGGGGCGCCGTCACCGATCGGGACACCGGTGCGGGTCTGCGCGCCGGGGTTGATCATCAGCTCGGTGAAGCGGCGGCCCTGGGCCTTGTTGCGGGTGACGCCGGCCTTGCTGTCGAGGGAGTCGAACTGGGCGGGCGCCATCCGGTTGACCAGGTCGACCTCGCCCTTGGCCAGCGCCTGCACCGCGGCGTCGGAGTTCTGGAAGTACACGAAGTGCAGCTCGTCGACCTTCGGCGCGCCCCGCCAGTAGTTCTTGTTGGCCTTGAGCTTGATGAACTGCCCCGCCTCGTGCTCGGTCAGCACGAACGGGCCTGACCCCACCACCGGCATCCGGTCGTTGGTGTAGTCCTTGACGGCGCCGACCTTCTCCCACACGTGCTTGGGCACGATCGGGACGTCCAGCGCGAGCATCGTCACCTGCGGCGTCTTCGTCCGGATGACCACGGTCCGGTCATCGGGCGCCGTGACGTCCTGGAAGTTCGTGACGAAGCCGCCGTTGGCCGTGCGCGCGACCTCGTCGGTGAGCATCAGGTCGTAGGTGAACGCGACGTCGTGCGCGGTGATCGGCTGCCCGTCGGACCACTTCTTGCCGTCGGGGACGGTGAAGGTCCAGGTGAGCCTGTCCGGTGAGGACTCCCACCTGTTCGCGATGCCCTCGGTCACCGTCTGGTCCGCCGCGGCGTAGGCGGTCAGGTAGTCGTACATCAGCCGGCCGATCTCGGTGCTCGACTGGAACACCGCGAGGAACGGGTTCAGCGAGTCGATCTGCTGCACGATCGCGACCTTCAGCACGACCGGCGCCTGCGCCGCCGCCGGAGGTGCCGACAGCCCCACTGTCGTTGCTGCTGCAAGCAACGCGCACCACTTCACCCGCACGAAAAACCCCTCTTCCCCAGCGGCCCGCCGCTAACTTACCGAGATGTGCGGATCATGATCTCGGCGGACATGGAAGGCGCCACCGGAGTCACCTGGACCGGGGACGTCGTTCCCGGCACCGAGCAGTGGCAACGGTTCCGGCGCCTGCTCACAGCGGACGTCAACGCCTGCGTCACCGGCCTGCTCGCCGGCGGCGCGACCCAGGTGATCGTCAACGAGGCCCACTCCTCGCAACGCAACCTCCTGCTCGAAGACCTCCACGCCTCGGCACGACTGCTCACCGGCCGCCACAAACCGCTGTCGATGATGCAAGGTATCGACTCCGATGTGGACGGTGTCGTCTTCCTCGGCTACCACACCGGCGCGGGCACCCGAGGCGTGCTCGCCCACACCTACATGGAGAACTCCGTCACCGGCGTGTGGCTCGACGGAGTCCTCGCCTCCGAAGGCAGGCTCAACGCCGCTCTGGCCGCCGAGCACGGCGTTCCCGTGCTGCTCGTGACCGGTGACGACCTCACGTGCGCCGACGCCGTCTCCTACGCCGCCTCGGCGTGGACGGTCGCGGTCAAGGAGTGCGTGTCGCGCTACGCCGCTGTGTGCCTGCCACCCGCCGTGACTTCTTCACAGATCACAGAGGCCTCGACCGCGTCCATGGCGTCGGCGGGCCGCGGCGAGGCCGTCGTTGCGCCGCACCGGATCGAGGTGGAGTTCGACGCCTCGCACCTTGCGGAGGCCGCCGCGATCGTGCCGACCGTCGAGCTGCTCGGGGCGCGCCGGGTCGGGTTCGACGCCGCGTCGATGACCGAGGCCATGAAGGCGTTCAAGGTGGTCACGCACATCGCGGGCGCGGCCGTCGAGGACCTCTACGGCTGACTACAGCTCCGCGAGCCGCAGCAGCC
Source organism: Lentzea sp. NPDC058436 (assembly GCF_042721515.1). Taxonomy (NCBI): domain Bacteria; kingdom Bacillati; phylum Actinomycetota; class Actinomycetes; order Pseudonocardiales; family Pseudonocardiaceae; genus Lentzea; species Lentzea sp. NPDC058436. The sequence continues at coordinate 1,347,197 of NZ_JBHXLF010000001.1, read as the reverse complement.
GTTCCATCTCCCGCACCGGCAACCACAGCGACCCGGCCGCCGCGTGGACGGTCCGTTCGTCGGGGTCGTCGAGCAACGCGACCAGTGCGTGCTCCGGCAGGTTGTGGTGGCCGGCGACCGCGTGCCGCACCTCGGCGGCGGGATCGGCGGCCAGCGCGGCGGCGATCCCGCCGGGCAGGTCTGGGTCACGCGGCGCCAGGCACCGCATCCGCGGGTCGGGGTCGGTGGCGAACCGGCGCAGCACCTGCGCCGGGAACCTCAGCACGTCCGCCGGCCGCCACGGGGCGAAATTCGTGTCCGCGGGATTGAACTCGCGGTCCATGCGCTCCGCGGTCGCCGCGTCCACCAGGTGCGGGGCGTGCTCGGCCATGATCCACCGGATGTCCTGCTCGTCGTCGGCGAGCAGCCGGGCGACCGCCTCCGGGGGCAGCGCCTCGTGACTGGAGGCCGCCGAGGCGCGGAAACACGGGTACGGCGAGCCGACGTGCGGCAACGGGTCGGCTCGCACCCACTCCAGGCGCAGCATCCGCAGCTCACCGGACGCCACCGCCCGTTCGAGCTGCTCGTCGCCGCCGAACGACAGGGGCACGGCGCCGAGATCTGCGTGGATGGCCGCCCGCAGCGGTTCGGGGGTGTCCTGCCGCTGGAACACCCCGACCCTGACCCGCGGGTTCGCATCGGCGCCGAGCACGTCACGCAGCTCCGCCGGCAACCGCGGGTGCCTGGCCAGCTCCACCCGCACGTCCGCGTCGGGGTCCTGCGCCAGCCACCGGGCCGTCCGCTCGTCGAGGGCGAGGTGGCGAACCACCCCGGCCCTGGTGACCGGATCCGCCAGCAGGGCGGGAACCAGGTCCGGGAGGGGCAGACCGGGGTGGTGGGCCGAGCACGCCGCCTCCCGGACACCGTCGTCCGCGTCGGTCAGCAGGGCGCGCCGCACGTGCTCCGGTGCGGCCGGCCAGTGACGGGCCAGCGTCGCCCTGACCTCGGCGCTTGGGTCGGCGGCGAGACGTTCCCGCAGGTCGTCGGGCATGGCCTTGTTCTCGGCGAGGAACTTGCGGGTCGTCGGTTCGGAGGCGGTCAGCAGCAGCTCGAACACCTCGCGCGCCGTGCCGTGGCGGCAGCCGGCCGCGAGAGCGGCGAGCACGGCCGCATCGGGATGGCGGGCCAGCCGGAGCCGGAACGACTCGGGCAGGCGCTCGTTGAACGCCAGCGCGCGCAGCAGCCGCGGCTCGCCCGTGCCGATCATCTCGTCGATCAGCCCGGTCGTGAGGTCCGGCCGTGCCGCGACCTCGCCCCGGCGGTGGGCGATCAGGCGGCGGACTAGTCCCTCGGGCAGCACCGGGTTGAGAGCGAGCCCTTCCAGGGCCTTCTGCAGGTGCACCGGTGTCCCCCAGGTGATCGGCACAGGCCCGTGACGATTCCACACGACGGCGACGGATACGGTGGGATTCATGGCGCTCGACGTCGCGCAGGTGTGCGCGCAGCTGATCCGCTTCGACACCACCAACCGAGGCGGCGGCGACTCCGCCGGCGAGCGGGAGGCCGCCGAGCACGTCGCGGCGATCCTGCAGGACAGTGGCGTGCACTCGACGTTGCTCGAACCGGCCCCGCGGCGCACCAACGTCCTGGCCCGCGTGCACGGCATCGATCCGTCGCTGCCCGCCGTGCTGGTCCAGTGCCACCTCGACGTCGTGCCCGCCGACCCGGCCGAGTGGAGCTTCGACCCGTTCGCCGGCGAGATCCGCGACGGGTTCGTGCACGGCCGGGGCGCGGTCGACATGAAGGACATGGCCGCGATGACGCTGGCCGTCCTCGACCGCTGGCACACCGAGGGCCGCCGGCCGCGCCGCGACGTGGTGCTGGCGTTCGTCGCCGACGAGGAGGACCAGGGCGCCTACGGGGCGCATTGGCTCGTGGAGCACCACGCCGCGCACTTCGCCGGGGTCGAGGCCGCGATCAGCGAGTCCGGCGCGTTCTCCTACGACGTCGACGGCGTGCGGCTCTACCCGGTCGGCACCGCCGAACGCGGCACCTCGCACATGAGGCTCACCGCCACCGGACGCGCCGGGCACGGGTCGCGGCGCAACGACGAGAACGCGGTCACCGCGCTCGTCACGACCCTGGCGCGGATCGCGGCGTTCCGCCACCCCGTCCGGCTCACGCCGACCGTCGAGGCGTTCCTCGTGGGCGCGGGCAAGGCGCTCGGGGTGGAGGTCGACCTCGACGACGTCGACGGCACGCTGGCCCGCCTCGGCCCCGCGGCGAAGCTGGTGGAGAACACCGTGCGCTGCTCGACCACGCCGACGATGCTGTCCGCCGGGTACAAGGTCAACGTCATCCCCGGCACCGCCACCGCGCAGCTCGACGTCCGCACCCTGCCCGGCACCGTCGACGAGCTCGTCGCCGACATCGACTCGCTGCTCTCACCCGGCGTCACCCGCGAGTTCCTCGAACACCAGCCGCCCGTCGAGGCCCCGATCGACACGCCCTGGTTCACCGCCATGGCCGACGCCCTGCGCGACGAGGACCCCGCCGCCCACGTCGTGCCCTACTGCCTCGGCGGCGGCACCGACGCCAAGGCCTTCAGCCAGCTCGGCATCCACTGCTACGGCTTCTCACCCCTGCAACTGCCCGCCGGGTTCGACTACCGCGCGATGGCCCACGGCGTCGACGAACGCGTCCCCGTCTCAGGCCTGGAGTTCGGCGTGCGCGTCCTGGACCGCTTCCTGTCGAGCTGACCGCCGCTGCACCAGCTCCTGCACCGCGCTGGGCAGCGTCGTCTCGAAGTCGATCAGCTTCGCCCACGTCGGCGTCACCACGATCCGCACCATGCCGTCGTAGAGCGAGCGGACCTCCCGCTCCCACACCACCCGCTGTTCCGCGGTCATCTCGTAGCTGCCGTTCATCTGCAAGTACTCGTCCGGGATGCCGTCGACCACGTCCAGCTCGACCGTGCCGCGGATCAGCAGGATCTTCGGCGGATGCACCTCGGTGTCGATCGTCAGCGCCACCGCCGGGTTGGCCCGCAGCGCGTGCAGCTTCGGCGCGTTCGTCGAGGTGCACAGCACCAGCTGCTCGCCGTTCCAGGCGAACGCGATCGGGATCGACCGCGGCGTGCCGTCCTTCGCCACGTACGCCAGCCGGCACAGGTCGCGGTGCAGCAGCTCCCTGCTGTACGGCCGGTCCAGAACCTCGGTGATCTCGCTCCGCGTCATCGTCATGCCCCAGGGACGGAGCCGCCACGACGCTCTCGACATCGCCCGCGAAGAAACTTTCTCAGCGCGGCGGCAACGGCAGTTGCACGGCGGGCAGACCGTCGATGCTCGCGATGTTGTACGGCTTCTTGTTCGTGTACTCGCGGAACTCCTCGTCGCTCTTGCGACCGAAGTAGTCCGCGTGCAGGTCGCGCTCCGACCGGTAGTCCATGAACGGCACCGCGAACCCGCACGAGTCGCTGATCATCTCCGCCGTCACCACGACCACCGCCCGCAACGCGGGCCCGTCCGCCTCCCCGAACCCCGCCACCAGCCCGGCGAACCGCGGGTCGTCGCGGAACACCGGCTCACCGCGGCCGTGCACGCGCAGGATGGTCGGCGGCCCGTCGAACGCACACCACATCAGCGTGATGCGGCCGTTCTCCCGCAGATGCGCGATCGTCTCGGCGTGACTGCCGCCGAAGTCGAGGTAGGCCACCGTGCGGTCGTCGAGGATCCGCAGCGTGCCCTGCCGGCCCTTGGGCGAGAGGTTGACGTGCCCGTCACCGGCCAGCGGCGCGCTGGCCACGAAGAACACCTTCTGCTCCTCGATGAACTTCCACAGCCGCGGCTCGATGCGCTCGTATTCCTTACCCATGCTTCGCAGTATTGATCGCCCCGGCCGCCCTGTCAGCCGCGATTCCAGCACGTGAACGCGCCCGTCACGCCTGCCCGGACGCCTTGCGCGCCTCCAGCTCCAGCCGGTCCCAGTACGCCTGCCAGTCCTGCTCCGGCAGGTTCGAGTTGCCCGCCCGCAGCCCGGCCACCCCGTCGAGGCCCTCCCGCAGGATGTCCGCGTGCCCCGCGTGCCGGTTCACCTCCGCGATCTCGTGCACCAGCAGCAGGTGCAGCGTCACGTACTTGCGCTCCTCCGGCCACCACGGCACCACACCCGGCGCGTCCAGCGGCAGCTCCTCGATCGTGGTGTCCGCGAACGCCGTCGCCCGCGCGAACAGGCCCAGCACGGACTCGCGCGACTCGTCCGCGGTGGCGAACATGTCCGAGTTCGGGTCGGCGTCGAGGTCGAACGGCGCCTTCTCCGGGAACGGGCGGCCCAGGCAGTCACCGAAGTACCCCGCCTCGACCCACGCCAGGTGCTTGGCCAGCCCCAGCAGGTTCGTGCCCGTCGGGGTGAGCGGGCGGCGCACGTCGTACTCCGAGAGGCCGTCGAGCTTCCACAGGAACGACTCGCGCGCGGTCTTGAGGTAGCGGTGCAGGTCGGCTTTCGGGTCTGAGGCCATGCCCGTCACCCTTGCAGAGCGCGCCCGGCCGCGACGGCGATTTACGCCGACGCGCCTGGGCCGACGGTGGTGAGCACCAGCAGGTCCAGGTGGTCGACCACCGGCCCGGACTCCACCGCGGCCGCCGCCCGCAGCCGTTCCCTGCCCGCCTCGAACTCGTCCGCCGACAACGAACGCAGCAGCGTGTCCGCCTCCTGCCGCACCGACGACGCCTTGTCCGCCAGCGACGACGCCGTCACCTGACCCACCGGCTCCAGCCGCGCCACCGCGAACCCCAGACCGTCCGCCACCTCGGCCACCGTCGGGAAACCGGGCAGCCCGCGCACGGCCTCGGGGAAGAACCGGAACAACCCGATCCCCTCGTGGCGCTCGCGGAACAACGACCGCAACACCACCACACCGCCCGGCCGCAGCACCCGCCGCAACTCGCGCCCGGCCGCGGGCAGGTCCCGGACGTGGTGGATCACCGTCGACATCCACACCACGTCCACCGACGCGTCCGGCAACGGGATGGCGCACGCGTCCCCGGTCAGCATCGGCAGCCCCGACGCCGCGCGCATGTCCGCCGACGGCTCCACCGCCACCACCGACACCTCCGGGAACCACTCCGCGAACGCCCGCACGAACAACCCCGTCCCGGCCCCCAGGTCCAGCACCGCGCGTCCCGGCACGAAGTACGGCCGCACCGCCTCCCGCCACGGCGACAGCATGTCGAGCGGAATCTCACGGGCCAGCCGGTACGCACCGGCCTCCACAGCGTCGTAGCGCGTCATCCCACCAGCCAACCCCATACGAATGGCGGGCTGACAGTGAGCCTTCACACGGACTAAACATTGCGGAGCCATGTCCCTGCACGTGGTACGAAAGGGTTGCCCTGCATGCGAAAGAGCCATCTCAGACCCCTGATCGGGGTCACGGTCGCCGCGAGCGTCGTGTTCGCCATGGGAGGCGTGCCCACCGGCGCGGCACCCGGCGCCGAGGAGTCGTCGACGAACTACCAGGTCAGCAACGTTCGCACCGCTGAACAGCGCACCAAGCTCGCCAAGTCCGGTGCCGCCATCGACTCGGTCGAGGAGCACGGCATCGTCGTGATCACCGCGACCGGACGCGAGGCGAAGAGCCTGCGGGCGCAAGGGTTCGAGGTCACCGAGCTGCCCAAGCGGATGGAGGCGAACTCGGCCGTCGGCCCGTTCGACTTCCCCGCGGCGGACTCGAACTACCACAACTACGCCGAGATGACGACGGCGATCAACAACGCCGTCGCGGCGTACCCGAACCTGATCAGCAAGCAGGTCATCGGCAAGTCCTACGAGAACCGCGACATCGTCGCCCTCAAGATCAGCGACAACGTCGGCGTGGACGAGAACGAGCCGGAGGTGCTGTTCACGCACCACCAGCACGCCCGTGAGCACCTCACCGTCGAGATGGCGCTGTACCTGATCAACCAGTTCACGACCCAGTACGCGACCGACGCGCGCATCAAGGGCCTCGTGGACACCCGCGAGATCTGGATCATCCCGGACGTCAACCCCGACGGCGGCGAGTACGACATCGCGACCGGCAGCTACCGGTCGTGGCGCAAGAACCGGCAGCCCAACGCCGGTTCCAGCAACGTCGGCACCGACCTCAACCGCAACTGGAACTACAAGTGGGGCTGCTGCGGCGGTTCCAGCGGCAGCACCGGGTCGGAGACCTACCGCGGGCCGAGCGCGGAGTCCGCGCCCGAGGTGAAGGTCGTGGCCGACTTCGTGCGCGGCCGCAACGTCGGCGGCAAGCAGCAGATCAGCGCGGCGATCGACTTCCACACCTACAGCGAGCTCATCCTGTGGCCGTGGGGCTGGACCTACGACGACATCGCACCGGGCCTGACCCAGGACCAGCGCGACACGTTCGCCACCATCGGCCAGTCGATGGCGCAGAGCAACGGCTACACCCCCGAGCAGTCCAGCGACCTGTACATCACCGACGGGTCGATCCCGGACTGGCTGTGGGGTGCGCAGGGCGTCTTCGCCTACACCTTCGAGATGTACCCCGGCAGCGCCGGCGGTGGCGGCTTCTACCCGCCCGACGAGGTGATCCCGGCGCAGACCTCCCGCAACAAGGAGGCCGTGCTGCAGCTGCTGGAGCGCGCCGACTGTCCGTACGAGGCGATCGGCAAGGAAGCGCAGTACTGCGGCGTGAACCCGCCCGACCCCGGTGGCAAGTTCTTCGAGAACGCCGCGGACTTCCAGATCCGCGACAACACCACGATCAACTCGCCGATCACCGTGTCCGGCGTGACGGGCAACGCCCCGACGACGCTCAAGGTCGCCGTGGATATCAAGCACACCTACCAGGGCGACCTGAAGGTGGACCTGATCGCCCCGGACGGCTCCGTCTACGTCCTGCACAACCGCGCGGGCGGCGGCACGGACAACATCAACACCACCTACACCGTCAACGCCTCCAGCGAGGTCGCCAACGGCACCTGGCAGCTGAGGGTCAACGACAACGCCAACCAGGACACCGGGTTCCTCGACAAGTGGAGCCTGCAGTTCTGACCTGAGAGTTCAGGGCGCCGGTACGCCGGCGCCCTGAACCTCGTAGTCGCGCACCCGCATCGAGTCGTGCAGGCGCACGCCCTTCGAGTTCAGCTTGGCCAGCGGCCGCACCAGCCACGACGGCAACGCCGTGAGCAGCTGCGCGCCCCGCGTCAGCCCCCACACGCCCAGCCGTGAGGACGGGATCAGCGTCTTGGCCATCCCGAGCGCGAACGCCCTGCTGCGGTGCACCACGTCGCGCATCTCGTTCTCGTAGCGCGCGAACGCCGCCTCGTGGTCCGCGCCCGCCGCCAGCTCACCGGCCAGCACGTACGCGCCCAGCACCGCGAGGCTCGTGCTGCCGCCGATCGCCGGACCGGGGCAGTACCCGGCGTCGCCGACCAGCGCCACCCGCCCGCGTGACCAGGTGTCCTGCGTCAGCTGCGTGATCGAGTCGAAGTAGAACGCCCGCCCGGAGTCCAGGTAGGACATCCACTCGTCCACCTGCGGGTGCAGCCCCGCGAACGCCTCGCGCAGCAGCTGCTTGTGCCGCGGCACGTCCCGGTGGTGGCAGGCGAGTTCGGGCGAGCGGAACAGGAACACGGCCCGTGCGTCGTCCAGGTGCCGTGCCCCGTACATCGCAGCACTGCGCCCCGGCCCGATGTGCCCGGTCATCGCCCCCGGCTCGCCCAGTTCGCGAGGCACGGACAACACGGCCAGATACGCGCCCACGAACGTCGTCGCGACCTCGCCGAACACCAGCCGCCGCACGTTCGAGTGCAGCCCGTCCGCCCCGACCACCAGGTCGAACCGCCGCACAGCCCCGTTCTCGAACGTCACGCCGCCGTCGTCGCCGATCGACGTGATCGAGTCGCCGAACACGTACTCGACGTCCGCGCGCGTGGCGTCGTAGTAGATCTCGCTCAGGTCGTCGCGCATCACCTCGACGTGCCGGTCCGACGCCGCCACGAACAGCTTCGTCACGTCCGCGGTGACCGGCCTGCGCGTCCCCTCGCGCACGAACGTCAGCCGCGTCGTCCCGGTGGCCAACGCCTCGATGCGCGGCAGCACGCCCATGCGTTCGGAGATCTCCATCGCCGGCGTGAACAGGTCCACCGCGTGTCCGCCGGTCTTGCGCAGCACCGGTGAGCGTTCGACCACCGTCACCTCGTGCCCGTGCCGGGTGAGCCAGTAGGCCAGCACCGGACCGGCGATGCTGGCCCCGGAAACGAGTATCCGCACGTCACACCCCCTTACTTAACGGTCGGTAAGCTGAGCCGCCGACTCTAGCACTCCGACTTACCGACCGTTAAGTAAGATTCGGCGCGTGGCCAAGTCCGACACCAAGCAGCGCATCTTGCAGACCGCACGGGAACTGTTCGCGACCCAGGGCGTGCAGCAGACCAGCCTGCAGGAGATCGCCGACCGCCTCGGCATCACCAAACCCGCGCTCTACTACCACTTCGCCTCACGCGAGGACCTCGTCCGCAGCATCGTCACCCCGCTGCTCGACGACGGCGAGGGGTTCCTCGCACGCATGGAGGACCGTGCCGACGTGTCGGCGATCGAGCTCGTCGAGGGCTTCTTCGACTTCCACCACCGCCACCGCAAGGACATGATGCTGCTGCTCACCGAGCTGACCACGCTCGCGGAGCTCGGCCTCATCGACGTCGTGCTGTCCTGGCGCGCCCGCCTCACCCGGCTCGTGTTCGGGCCGGAGGCGTCGCTGGAGCAGCAGGCACGCGCGGTGCTGGCGTTCGGCGGCATGCAGGACTGCACCATGCAGTTCCCCGACACCCCGGTCGACGAGCTGCGCGCGGCGACCGTGACGGCCGCTTGCGCCGCGCTGGGGATCGAACGGGCCCATCAGGGATCCTGATCGCGCCGTCCGGGAGTGTCAGACCCCGTCTCTACCGTTGATCGGTACGGGACCTCTGCTGAGCACGCACCTCGGGCGGATCGCGCTGGCCGGCGCGCTGCTGTTCCTGATGCCGCTGGTCGCCATGGTCGTGGTCGACCTCGACGGCTTCGAGTATGCGGGCCGCGCTCGGCGAGCACTGCGCGGACGCCACCTGGGCACCCTTCGGCCTCCGACGCGCGGTCCTCGGCTTCGGGCGCGGTCGCCGTCGCCGGGTCCGGCGTGGCGACCTGGGCCGTTCTCCGGGTCTTCGGCTTCGGCGCTTCCGACGAGACGGGCGGCAGTCAGTTCGGGCTCGCGATGCTCGCCGTCGTCACCGCCACGCCCGCGATCTTCAGCACCGTCTTCTTCTTCACCACGCTGAGCGAGCTCAGGCGCTCGCGGGCTCGCTCTTCCCGGCTTCCTCGACGACCCTGCGCTCCTCCTCGCGGTTCGCCCGGTACTGCTGGATCGAGTACGCCAGCGCCGCCGCCCACACCACGTAGATCAGCCCGTAGATAGGCCACTTCACCGCATCGCTCGCGTCGATCCAGTCGCTGCGCAGCAACGTGCGGGTGTTGGTCAGGATGATCACGCCACCGACCGCCGCCCCCAGCACCCGCGGCGGGATGTGCCGCACCAGCCACGCCGCGATCGGCGCGGCGATCAGGCCGCCCGCCAGCAGCGCGAGCACCCACGCGTAGTTCACGCCCTCGTTGCCGATGCCGACGATGAACCCGATGCTCGCCGCCACCGCGACGAGGAACTCGCTGGTGTCGATCGACCCGATCGTCTTGCGCGGCTCCAACCGGCCGCTGGCGAGGATCGCGGGCGTGCCGACCGGGCCCCAGCCACCGCCGCCCGTCGAGTCCACGAACCCGGCGACCAGGCCCAGCGGCGTGAGGAACCTCTTGCGCAGCGGCTTGCCGAGGTTCGTCCTGGGCAGCCCGAACGTCGTGAACCGGATCAGCACGTACAGGCCCAGCGCGAGCAGCACCAGCGACATGATCGGCGCCGCCACCTCCGTCGACAGGCTCGACAGGAACGTCGCCCCGGCGAACGCGCCCACCGCGCCCGGGATGCCGATCTTCGCGACGACCTTCCAGTCGACGTTGCCGAAGCGCCAGTGCGAGAACCCGGACGCCAGCGTCGTGCCGATCTCCGCCAGGTGCACCGTCGCCGACGCCGCCGCGGGATTGGTGCCGATCGCCAGCAACAACGTCGTCGAGGTCACGCCGTACGCCATGCCGAGACTGCCGTCGACGAGCTGGGCGCCCAGGCCCACCAACGCGAGGAGGAGGAGTTGTCGCATGCCGGCGTCCAATCCTTCGGAGGGCGGGGTGTGGTCATCATCCGCACCCGAACGGCATCGGCCAACGACGACCACATACCGGAACCCCCGGCCGCGAGTGCTTGCCAAAACCGGCCCGCGCGCGTTAAAAGCCGCCGTTCGGTCGCTGTCGGTCCGCGCCACAAAGGACGAACATCACGCGGTGCTCCCGTGCGGGAGCGCTACCAGGCCGCCATAGGATTCAGCCACACCCATGCGGCTCGTCGATCAGCCGAGAACGGACTCTCGAATCCGCTCTCGACCGGTCCGAGCGCGGGGTAGGGTCCGGAAACCGATTACCGCCGGGAGAGACATGCGTGCCGTCGAGATCAGACCTGGGGTCCGGATCCGCTGGGTCGAGGTGCCGGGTGCCACGCCGGCACGCGTCTACCTGCACGGACTGGGCGCCTCGTCCGCTCCCTACTACGCGGAGGCCGTCGCCCACCCGCTGCTGGCCGGCCGCCGCAGCCTGATGATGGACATGCTCGGCTTCGGCATCAGCGACAGGCCCAGCGGTTTCGCCTACTCGCTCGAAGGCCACGCCGACGCCCTCGCCGTGTCGCTGGCCAAGATCGGGCTGCGCCGCAGCGAGATCATCGGCCACAGCATGGGCGGCGCCGTCGCCATCGTGCTCGCCGCGCGCCACCCCGAGATGGTGCGCTCGCTCGTGCTCGTCGACCCGACCATCGACCCCACCACGCCGTCGCTCGGCGCGCCCGGCAGCCGTGGCATCGCCGCCTACCGCGAGGCCGACTTCCTCAGCCACGGCTTCGACCGCGTGCTGCGCGACGTCGGCCCGCACTGGGCCGCCACGATGCGCATGGCAGGCCCCGAAGCGCTCTACCGCAGCGCCGTCGACCTCGTGCGCGGCACCTCGCCCACCATGCGCAAGCTGTTGCTGGAACTGGAGATCCCGCGCGTCTACCTGTACCCGGAGGACGCACCGCCCAGCGGCGGCCGCGAGCTCGCCGGCGCCGGCGTCCAGCTCGTCTCCGTGCCGAACACCGGCCACAACATCATGATCGACAACGTCGAGGGCTTCGCCCGCGCCGTCGCCCAGCAGCGGCTGTCGGTCTAACGCAGTTCGCGTTCGACGGCGCCCGACAGCAGCTCGCGCGCGCGTTGCAGGGTCAGTGAGCCGCTGTGCCAGCGCTCGCTCAGCCCCTCGACCAGCGCGGTGAGCCGCTCGGCCGCGGCTGCCGCGTCGAGGCCCGGATCCACCTGCCGCACCAGGGTTTCGACGTCGGAGTTCCACGCCTCGGTGGCCGTGCGCAACGTCGCGCGCAGCTCGTCGTCGAATGCCGCGCTGGCCCGCAGCTCACCCCACGCGATGCTGGTCTCCCGCACCACGTCGGTGTCCTGCAGCTCCGCCAGCAGCATCTGCTCGACCCGCACACGCGGATCATCCGACCGCACCTCGCCGGTGTAGGTCTGCGCGCGGTGGTTGACGTGCTCCAGCGCCGCCCGCAGGATCCCGGCGCGGTCCTTGAAGTGGTAGTAGATCAACGCCGTGGACACCCCGGCCTGCGCCGCCAGCTTCTCGACGCGCAACCCGCGCACACCGTCCTGCGCGATCACCCGCACAGCGGCCTCCAGCATCTGCGTCCTGCGCTCCGACACCGGCTCCCTCACTTCGGTTCCTGCTGCGTCGTGCAGTGGATGCCCCCACCACCCGACGCGATCCCGTCGATGTTGATCTGCACCACCGTACGTCCGGGGAACAACCGCTCCAGCGTCGCCTTCGCCGCGGCGTCCGTGCGCCGGTCACCGAACTCCGGCCCGACCACCGCGCCGTTGCACACGTAGAAGTTGATGTACCCGGCCGCGAAGTCCTCGTCGCGCACCCGCACGGTGTCCGGCCCTTCCAGCACCTCGACCCGCAACGGCCGACCCGCCGCGTCGGTGGCACCGCGCAGGATCTCCAGGTGCCGGCGCGTCACGTCGTAGTCGAACGACTCGGGGTCGTTGTCCAGCCCCGCCACCACCACACCGGGCCCGGCGAAGCGCGCGTAGAAGTCCGTGTGGCCGTCGGTGATGTCCTGCCCGGCGATCCCCGGCAACCAGATCACCTTCCTGATCCCCAGCAGGTGAGCGAGCTCCTCCTCGACGTCGGCCTTCTTCCAGCCGGGGTTGCGGTTGGAGTTGAGCACGCAGCTCTCGGTGATGATCGCCGTGCCCTCACCGTCGACCTCCAGCGCACCACCCTCCAGCACCAGGTCCGTGCGCACCCGCTCCGCACCGGCCCGGCCGGCGACGAACCCGGCGACCCTCGCGTCCCGGCGGTGCTCCTGCTTGCCGCCCCAGCCGTTGAAGTTGAAGTCGACAGCGCCCCCGCCCCGCACGAACACCGGCCCGGTGTCACGCACCCACAGGTCGTCGAGCTCCGCGGTGACCAGCTCGACCCCCGGCAACAACGGCCGCGCGAGCTCCAGGTCCTCGGCGCGCACGAGCATCGACACCGGCTCGAACCGGGCGATCGTGGTCGCGATCGTCGCCTGGTCACGCCGCACCTGCGCCAGGTCACGGCCCCAGATCCGCTCACTGGCGGCGAACGCCATCCACGTCCGCCGATGCGGTTCGCCCTCCTCGGGCATGACCCACGACCTGGCCGCACTCGTGGTGCTGGAGGTGCAGCCGGCGAGCAGACCGCTGATGACGGTGGCCGCCGACTGCACGAAGTTGCGCCTGTTCATACCCCGCACGGTAACCCTGACTGAATTTTCAGTCAAACCGAAACCGCTGGCAGGAGCGTTGAATCACCCTTCTGGGTGGGTCAGCGGCGCCGGGAGGGCTGCTGCCAGTGCGAGGGCCGGGACAATGCGTCCGGGAGCTTCGTGCGGTCGTTGCCGCGCGCCGCGTTGACCTGCGGCTGGGTAAGGAACAGGCACGTGCTCAGGTCAGCCCCCGACAGATCGGCACCCCGCAGGTCGGCGCCGATCATGTCCGCCCGCGACAGGTCGGAGTTCGTGAGGTCCGCGCCGATCAGGTACGCGCCCCGGAAGTCGGCGCTGGCGAGGTTCTTGTTGCGCAGCCGCGCGCCGATCAGGTCGGCGCCCCGGTACGACTTCGCGCTGGTCCGCAGCCGTTCGCTGGTGCGCAGCAGCAGGACGTTCACCTTCGCCCGGATCTCCGCCACGTCGAGCGCGAGGATCTCGTCCGGAGCGGCGACGGTGTGCCGCTCGACCTCGGCGAACGCCGCCGCGAGGTCGTCGTGCGGGTCCAGGCGCCGCGCCTCGGCGAGGTACCAGAGCAGTTCGTGCAGCTGCCGGACCAGCGGGAACACGGCGAACATCTGCTGCCGTCCCGCGGTGCGCCAGTCGACGCCGGCGAAGACCGTCTGCGAGACGCGCTGGCCCGCGCCGAAGCAGTCGTAGACCGTGCAGCCGGCGTAGCCCTTCTGCCGCAGCTGGTCGTGGATGCCGCAGCGGTGGTCGGCCAGCAGGTTGCGGCAGGGTGTGCCCGCGTCCTTGGTGGCGGCGAAGTCCGCCGACCTGGCGAACGGCAGCGCGACGCAGCACAACCCGAAGCAGTTGGCGCAGTCGCCCTTCAACTCGTCCATCGCGGATCAGCGTACTTGGTCACCGGTCAGCAACTTGATCTCCGCCGTGACGGCCACCGCACCGGACGGGCGCGCGCCCCGGTCGCGGTAGCGGAACAGCAGGCGCCGGATCGACGCGCTGATCTCCGCCATCTCGTCGGGCGTCACGTGGACCAGCGCGCTGAACGACTCGTCCGCCGCCGGCTGGTCGTCGGTCTCCCAGCGCAGCTGCCACGGGCGCGCCTTGCCGCCCTGGTGCGGCGCCTCCTCGATCAGTCCTAGCTCGGCGAGTTTGCGCAGGTGGAACGAGCACAGCCCGGAACTCTCGCCCAGCCGCGTGGCGGCCTGGGTGGAGGTCAGCGTGCCGTGCTCGGCCAGCAGGTCCAGCAACGCGATGCGCACCGGGTGGTCAGGAAGCGGCCGTCGGGACATGGACGCCACCCTACCGATAACTTTGCAAACACTGCTACTTTGCAAAGCATGTCCGACCGAGGCACACCGCGCCACATCACCGTCGTGGGCGAAGAGATCCTGACCCGCCGCTGCCGCGCGGCCACCACCGAGTTCGGCACGCCCGAGCTCACCCGGCTGATCGACGACATGATCGCGACCAACCACGTGGCCGAGGGCGCCGCCATCGCCGCGAACCAGGTCGGCGTCGACCTGCAGCTGTTCGTGTGGGACATGACCGACGAACGGGGCACCCACCACGTCGGCCACATCCTCAACCCAGTCCTCGACGAACTGCCCTCCGACCAGCGGAAACTCCTCGAAGAGCCCGAGGGCTGCCTGTCGGTGCCGGGCCCGTACCGCGTGGTCGCCCGGCCTGACCGCGCCGTCGTGCGCGGTCAGGACAAGGACGGCAACCCGATCGTCGTCGAGGGCAGGGGCTACTTCGCCCGCTGCCTGCAACACGAGACCGACCACCTGCACGGCCGGCTCTACCTCGACCGGCTCACCCAGCGCGAACGCAAGTCAGCACTGCGGGAGATGGCCGCCTCTCAGGACGAGGTCTTCGCCCGCCGCGCCGCCCGCAGCTCCTCGGCGGCCTCGTCCAGCTGACGTTCGGCGCGCTCGGCACGCGTCAACGTCTGAGCACGCGCGTCCTCCACCACGGCCAACGTCTGCCGCACCGCCGCCACCTGCTCCGCGCTCTCCTGCCTGACCTGCGCGAACCGCGTCTCGAACTCCCCGCGTGACCGCTCCAGCTCGGTGCGCGCGTCCGAGGCCGCCTGCTCAGCGCGTTCGGCGCGCACCACCGCCTGGTCCCGCGCCTTCGCGGCCCGGCTGACGGTCTCGACGGACTCCGCACGCGCCTTCTCGACCTGCGCCGCCGCATCGCCGCGTGCCTCATCGGCCGACTGTTCCGCCGCGAGCACGGCGGCCCCGGCCCGGTCCGTCGCAGCATGCGCCTCCGCACGAGCCCGTTCGACCTCGACCTGGGCCTCGGTGCGCGCTTGCTCGACCTCGGTCCGAGCTTCAGCCCGTGCCTGTTCGACCTCAGTTCGGGCTTCAGCGCGCGCCTGCTCGATCTCCTTCGCCGCCTGCCGCCGGGCCTGCTCCGCGTGCTTGACCGCGTCGGCCTTCGCCTGCTCCGCCTCGGCCCGGATCTCCTCGACCACCGCCGCCGCCTGCACCCTGACCTCGGCGATCTCCGCCTCGGCGCGTTCGGCGGCGGCCCGCGCCGCCTCCCGGGCCTCGTCCCGCTCGGTCACCGCGGTGTCCACGGCGTCGTCGGCCTCCTCGGCCGCGCGCACCGCCTGCTCGGTCATCTCCTCAGCAGCCTTGCGCGCCTTCTCCGCGTCGTGCCGGCGACGTTCGGCGGAGGCCAGTTCCGCCTGGGCCTCCGCGACCCGGCGGGCGGCCTCGGCCTCGGCGGCCTGGATCTGGCTCTCGGCGACGCTCGGGTCGGCCATGGCGTTCAGCTCATCGACGGCCCGCCCCAGCGTCTGCGTCATCTGCTCCGACAGCACCCGGAAGCGGTCGAGGAGCTCTTCAGCCCTGATCTTGGCGGTACCGGAGACCCTGGGGAGATTCGTCACGGTGACGACCTCCAGGTTTTGCTCGGGGGTTTCCGCCAGCCGCTGCCGCTCCCTCCACGCCCGCCACCGCGTGTGCTCCGGCAGATCGCAGTACTCCGAGGGCCTGCCAGGCCCGCCACCTCGAAAAACGGGCCGTTCACAGCCGGGGAAGTTGCAGCTCGTCTCCACGGCGGTATCGTAGCAGAATTACGTGTGCACTAACGTTATCCAACGCAACGCTACCCAATTAGGAGTGAAAAAGCTGGGCGCCGATAAGTGAACATTATCGGCGCCCAGCATTGGACGGAGTCAGACCTCTCCCGTGTTGGTGAGCGGGGCAAAAAGCCGCTGAAAAACTAGGGGGCCTGGTGAACGCCGTTCACGACGTCCACCAGGCCCCCGAACCGCGACCCGCGGCAGGACCGCTCAGTCGACCAGCAGGTCCTCGATGGTGATGGGGATGTGCCGGACCCGGACCCCCGTGGCGTTGTAGATCGCGTTGGCGACGGCCGCCGCCAGCCCCACCACGCCGATCTCACCGAGGCCCCTGGCGCCGATGGTGTTGTGCAGCGTGTCGGGGTACGACAGGAACTCCACGTCGATGTCCGGGATGTCCGCGTTGACCGGCAGCAGATATCCCGCGAAGTCGCCGTTGGCCGGCCTGCCGTTCGCGTCGAACTCCAGGGCCTCGTGCAGGGCCGCCGAGACGCCCCAGATCATGCCGCCGCTGATCTGGCTGCGCGCGGTCTTCTCGTTGATGATCCTGCCCGCGTCGTACACGCCGAGCAGCCGCGTCACCCGCGCCTCTCGGGTCCAGCGGTGCACCCTGACCTCGCAGAACTGGGCGCCGAACGAGCTGAACGAGTGCTTGGTGAGCTCCTCGCCGGGCGCGGACGAACCCGTGGCGGACAGCGACTCGCGGCCCAGCGCGTGCAGGAGTTCCCCGAACGTCAGGGCGCGGCCGTCGCCGACCACGGTGCCGCTCTCGTACGACACCTCGACGCCGTCGAACGGTGCGCCCGGTGCCGAGGCGAGGCCGAGCAGGTCGTCGATCACCTGGGCCGCCGCGATCATGACGGCGGTGCCCGCGCTCACGGTGGCGCTGGAGGCGCCGGACATCCCACCCGGCGGGTAGGTGGAGTCGCCGAGCTGTGGAACGACGCGGTCCACCGCGATGTCCAGGGACTCACCGCCCACCTGCGCGAGCACCGTCAGCAGACCCGTGCCCGGGTCGGCGCCGCTGGTCGAGACGACCGCGGTGCCGTCGGCACGCAGCGTGACCTCGACCGAGGCCGGGAAGCGCACGGTGGGGAACAACGCGCTGGCCACGCCCATGCCGACGAGCCAGTCCCCCTCGGTGCGGCCGCCCGCCGTGCGTCGCGCCCAGCCGAACCGGTCCGCGCCGACGCGGAAGCACTCGTCGAGGTGCTTGCTCGACCACTGCAGGTCGCTGCCGATCGGCGCCGTCGAGTTGTTGCGCGTCCGCAGCTCGATCGGGTCCATGTTCAGCGCGATGGCGAGTTCGTCCATCGCGCTCTCCAGCGCGAACGAGCCGGGAGCCTCGCCGGGCGCGCGCATGAACGTCGTCGGCGGCAGGTTCAGCGGCACGATCTTCTGGCTCAGCGACAGGTTCGGGGTGGCGTAGTACTGGCCAGAGGTCCCGCGTCCGGTCGACTCGACGAACGAGCGGTCCATCGCGGTGCTGCACCAGGAGTCGTGGCGCACGGCGATCAGCGTGCCGTGCTCGTCGGCGCCGAGGGTGAGTCTCTGGACGGTCGAGGCCCTGCCCGCGGTGGCGGTGAAGACCTGCTCCCTGGCCAGTGCCGCCTTGACAGGACGGCCGAGCGCCCTGGCGGCGGCCGCGGCGAGGAACGCGGGCGCGGACGTGCGCCCCTTGCCACCGAAGGCGCCGCCGACGAACGGGTTCAGCGCGTGGACCTGTTCCGGTTGGAGGCCCAGTGCACTGGCGAGCTCACCGGCCTGCATGTTCGAAGCCTGGTTGCCGCTGTACACGGTGAGGACGCCGTCCTGCCACACGGCGACACCGGAGTGCGGTTCCATCGGGGCGTGGTTCTGCGCCGCCGTGCTGTAGGTGGCGTCGACGACGACCGGGCTCGCCGCGAACGCGTCCTCGATGGACGCGACACCGTCCGCGAGCAGTTCCAGCACCGCCGGCGACTCGTCGCCCGAGCCGGGCGGGTCCTCGGCGTCGGCCATTCCCCCGGTTAGCGACGTCACGGCGGGAAGCACCTGGTAGGTGACGTCGACGAGCATCGCCGCGTCGCGGGCCTGCTCGAAGGTCTCCGCGACCACGAACCCGATCACCTGGCCGTAGTAGGCGACCTCGGTGTCCTGCAGGGGAACCCACGTCTCACCGATGAACGAGATCGGCTTGCTCAGCGCCAGCGGGTCGAACGGCGTGTAGACGGCGATCACGCCTGGGGCGCTTTTCGCGGCCGTGACGTCCATGGCCTCGACCCGGCCGTGGGCGATCGTGCTGAGCACGAGATAGCCGTAGACCATGCCGGGGAAGATGTGGTCGGCCCCGTACCGCGCCTCGCCGGTGACCTTGAGCGGCGCGTCCACGCGGCCCGTCATCGGAGTTCCCCCTCGGTGAGTTCCAGCAGAGCGCGGATGATCGTCCGCTTGAGCAACGAGCCCTTGAAAGCGTTGTGGGCCAACGGCTTGACGCCTTCGGTGGCCTGGGCGGCGGCCTCCTCGAACGACGCGAGGGAGACCGGCTTGCCGCGCAGCGACTCCTCGACCGCGCGCAACCGCCACGGCACGGTGGCGACGCCACCCGCCGCCACGCGGGCGTCGGCGATGAGCCCGTCCCGCACGTCCAGGGCGACCGCGGCCGAGCACAGCGCGAACTCGTACGACTGGCGGTCCCGCACCTTGACGTAGGTGGAGCGGTGCGCCCAGTCGGTGCGCGCGACGCGCACCTCGGTGATCAGCTCACCGGGACGCAGGTCGTTCTCGACGTCGGGGGTGTCACCGGGCGGGCGGTAGAAGTCGGCCAGCGCGACGACGCGTTCGCCGTCCTCGCTGACCAGCGTGATCTCGGCGTCGAGCGCCACGAGGGCGACCGCGACGTCACTCGCGTGAGTCGCCACGCACTGCTCGCTGGTGCCGAGGACGGCGTGCATCCGGTTCGTGCCGGCGATCGCCGGGCAGCCGCTGCCGGGTTCGCGCTTGTTGCACGGTGTGGAGACGTCGCGGAAGTAGGTGCAGCGAGTGCGCTGCATCAGGTTGCCGCCGATGCTGGCCATGTTGCGCAGCTGCTGCGACGCGCTCAGCAGCAGGGCGCGGGAGATCGCCGGGTACACGCCGGGGTGCGCGGCGATGTCGGCCATCCGTTCCAGCGCGCCGACCCGCAGTCCGTCGGAGGTGTCGATGCCGCGCAACGGGAGGCCGTTGATGTCCAGGACGTGCTGGGGCGTCAGGACGTCCAGCTTCATCAGGTCGACGAGGGTGGTGCCGCCCGCGAGGAACGTGCCCGGCGTGGCGAGGGCGGCGTTGATGGTCGTGGGCGCGGTGAGCTCAAACTGACGCATGCGCGGTCACCGCCTTCGCCTGTTCGACGGCGGCGACGATGTTCGGGTAGGCCGAGCAACGGCACAGGTTGCCGGACATGAACTCCCGGACGTCGCTGACGTCGTCGCGCACCGCGGCGACCGCCGACAGGATCTGCCCTGAGGTGCAGAAACCGCACTGCAGCGCGTCCTGGTCGACGAACGCCTGCTGCACCGGATGCAGCCCGTCCTCGGTCGCGAGTCCCTCCACGGTGGTGACGGGCCGCCGTACAGTGGCGGCGAGGGTGAGACAGGAGAGGACGGGCCGGCCGTCCACGTGCACCGTGCAGGCGCCGCACTGTCCGCGGTCGCAGCCCTTCTTGGTGCCCGTGAGCCCGAGGCGTTCGTGCAGCGCGTCCTGCAGCGTGACGCCCGGATCGACGGTCAGCCGTTCGGTCCTGCCGTTGATTTCGAGGGTGATGTCCACCGGATCTCTATTCATCGCGGTTCGAAACGGATTCTTATCCGCTTCCCTTTTCGAACGTAGCGGATGAGAATCCACTACGCATCCTTGAGCGGGTCCAGATCGCGGGCGGAGGAACGATGACGGGGTCGGTCAGCCCGCGGCGGGCGGACACCAGGCGCAACCACGAGCGCATCCTCGCGGTCGCGGCCGAATCGCTCTCGTGCTCCGCGGAACTGTCGTTCAACGCCATCGCGAGGAAGGCGGAAGTCGGGGTCGGCACGGTCTACCGGCACTTCCCGACGCCGGAGTCGCTCATCCTGGCGGTCTACGAGCGCGAGGTCCGGCACCTCGTGGACGTGGTGCCCCGCCTGCTGGCCGAGCACTCCCCGGAAGACGCGTTCCGGACCTGGATCAGCGAGTACCTGGCGCACTACATGATGACCAAGCGCGGCCTGGCCGACGCACTGACCGTCGCGACGAAGTCCTGCGAGAAGCTGCCCGCGAACGCGTACGAGGCGTTGGCCGGCGCGGTCTCGACCCTGGTCGCCGCGAACGTCGCCGCCGGGAACGTCCGCGACGACCTGAACCCGCAGACCGTCCTGAGAGGACTGGCCGGGCTGTTCTACCTCAACCCGGCCGACTCCTGGCGGGAGCACACCGCCGACCTGACGGACCTGATCTGGAACGGCATGCGCAAGGCTTAGAGCTGCGCTGCCGGTCGGGAGGGCGACGAAGGCACGCTTCAGCGCGTGACGGGGAAGTCGAAGTAGGTGTCGGGGAACGGCTCGGCGTTGAGCGTGAAGTGCCACCACTCCTCGGGCAGGTTGCGGAACCCCGCCCGCGCCATCGCCGACTTGAGCAACTGCCGGTTGTCCCGCGCCTCACCGGTCACGCGCGGGTCGTCGGTGTGCGAGAGCGTGTCGAAGCAGTCGTAGCCGGTGGCCATGTCGACGGTGTTGTCGGGGAACCGGTTCGGCGCGGCGCAATCCACCAGCCGCTCCCCCGGCACGTACGGCCGCTGGTGGCGCGGCGGCAGCTTCACGATCGTCACGTCGAGCGTCGACCCGCGGCTGTGGCCGGACTTCTCCGCGATGTAGCCGTCCTCGAACAACCGCGTCTTGTCGACGCGCGGGTAGAACTCGGCCTTCATCCGCTGGTCGGCGAGGTCGCGCGCCCACCGCACGAAGTGGTCGACCGCGCGCTGCGGCCGGTAGCAGTCGTAGACCTTGAGCGTGTGGCCGGTCCGGAGCACCTCGCGCTGCACGGCCCGCAACGCCTTGGCAGCCTGCCTGGTCAGGATGCACAGCGGCGCGCGGTAGCCGTCGACACGGGTGCCGACGAAGTTGTGGGCGGTGTAGTAGCGGATGTCGTGCCGGATGGTGGGGTCGACGTCGCTGAGCACCACGAACCCGTTGGTGGCGTGGGCAGGCACGGCGAACGAGGCGGTCAGGAGCAGGGAGAGCAGCAAGGCTCGCATGGAGCCAATCCAAGCAGCGCGCCGATGAGTTTCCTACGTCGTGCATGTCCATACGCCTCAGACGGAAGGATGACTCCATGCGGAAACTGATCTACGGCATGAACGTGAGCCTGGACGGCTACGTCGCCACGGCCGACGGCGACATCGGCTGGGGCGGGTCGAGCGACGAGCTGTTCCAGTTCTGGCTCGAACAGGAACAGGCGATCGAGACGTTCCTGTACGGACGCGGGCTGTGGGAGGGGATGAGCTCCTACTGGCCCACCGGTGACCAGCAGCCGGGCGCCACTCCGGCGCAGATCGAGTTCGCGCGGAACTGGCGGGACACGCCGAAGGTCGTGTTCTCCTCCACGCCGATCGAGGTCGACTGGAACACCCGTGTCGTGACCGGCGACGCGATCGCCGAGATCACCCGGCTCAAGGCCGGGGACGGCGGGCCGATGAGGGTCGGGGGCGCGACGCTGGCGGGCGCGGCGATGCGGGCCGGGCTGGTCGACGAGTACGAGATCATCACCCACCCGGTGCTGGTGGGCGGCGGCAAGCCGTTCTTCGCCGCGTTGGACGACTGGGTGAACCTGGACCTGGTGGAGACGCGCGTGTTCGCCGCCGGGATGGTGCTGACCAGGTACGCGACGCGCTGACCCGAGCTCGCCATCACCTGGTGCGCAACCGGGAGACATGGGCGGCATGGGCCTCGACGACTGCGGCGGCGGGCGGGTAGGCCTTCAGCGTCATGCCCATGCCCTCGCAGTCGCTCATGGCGTGCAGCAGCCGCCCGGTGTGGTCGACGAGCGCCTCGTCGGCGTCCTCGGAGGTGATCGCCGAGTGCAGGTGTGCCGCGGTCGCGACCTTGCCGGCGTAGTAGCCGTCGAAGACGCTCCCGTCGCAGGCGTGGCGCAGCAGCCACTCGCGCACAGCGGGCATCTGCTTGCGGCACAACGCCTCCACGACGTGGACCCGGCCCCAGCCCGCGGTTCGGGCACCCAGCCACAGCAACGCGTCGCTGCCACCGGGCCTGCGGCTCAGCGCGTCGGCGACAGCCTGCCGGTTTCGGCCGTGGCGCACGAGCCAGCGACCTGTTCTGCGCACGCGTGACCGTTTTGCGCGCAGAGCGGCGGCAGTGATGTGGTCGTTCGGGTGGATCGGGGCGGTGAGGCGGGACAGCTCTTCGGCAAGTCTCTCGGGTGAGAGCTTCTCGGCCGTGAAGTACCTGTCCAGAACCCGTGCCACGTCCGCGCCGATCTTGCGTTGGCCGGTCAGAGAACCGCGTGACAGGGAGTCGTCCGGGTAGGGCGCGCCGTCGTTCGGCAGCGGACCGTCATCATCACGATGCTAGCGCCGCCGCGCCGACCGCAGCAGCCGCTCCGCGAGCGCCGCCACCAGGTCGCGGAGCTCGTCGGGTCGCTCGACCACGAACGGCAGGTCCAGCGACGCGAGCACGCCGGGCAGCCAGTCGAGCCGTTCCACCCGCAGTTCGGCCCGAGACCAGCCGTCGGCGAGGGGCTCCACGACCGCGACGCTCGCGGGCAGCCGGGTGCGGATCTGCTCGGCGGTGCCCTGGATCCGCAGCGTCACCTCGTGCCGGTGCGGCGCGGTGGCGAGGCCGGTCAGCAGGCGCTGCGCCGGATCGAACGGCTCGGGTGGCTCGAACGAGCCCGGCAGCGTCCTGGCGGAGGTGATCCGGTCCAGCCGGAACGTTCGTTGCTCGCCGATCGCAGGGTCCGCGCCCATCACGTACCAGCGGCCCGAGTGCGCGACCAGGCCGGATGGGTGCAGCGTGCGTTCGCTGTGCCGGCCGTCGGCGGCGGTGTAGCGCAGGGAGACCGGGCGGTGGTGGGTCACCGCGTCGGCGAGCGCGAGCAGGACCGGCGCCTCCGGGGTGGGCGGCGATTCAGGGGGCTTCGTGAAGGCGAGTGCGCCGAGCAGCGCGTCGAGCCTGGTCGCGAGGTGTGCGGGTAGCACGCGGCGGATCTTCGCGGCCGCCGTCTCGCTCGCCGTGCCCGTCATGGGGACGAGCCCGACCAGCACGGCCAGCGCCTCGTCGTCGTTCAGCATCAGCGGCGGCATCCGGTAGCCGGGCGCGAGGCGATAGCCGCCGTACCGTCCGCGCACCGACTCGACCGGGACGTCCAGGTCCAGGAGGTGGTCGACGTAGCGGCGCACGGTGCGTTCGTCGACTTCCAGCCGTTGGGCGAGCTCGGCCACCGTCCGGACGCCTCCGGATTGGAGGAGCTCCAAGAGTGAGAGCACGCGGGCGATGGGCCGGGTCATGCCGAGAAGTCTGCCGGAAATACCGGGCGGTTTCTGTCCGGTATCGCTTCTAGCGTGGTGGTCATGACCTTCGCATCGATCCGCATCATCACCGCCGACGTCGCCCGCCTCGCCGGCTTCTACGAACGCGCCACCGAAACGGAGGTGACGTGGGCCAACGACGACTTCGCCGAGCTCAGGAGCCCCGCGGTGACCCTCGCGATCGGCAGCACCCGCACCGTCGCGCTGTTCGCCGCCGGGTCGGCCGAGCCGTCCGCCAACCGCAGCGTCATCATCGAGTTCGAGGTCGACGACGTGGAGTCCGTGCACGAGAAGCTGACCGGCGTCGAGGTCGTCCAGGAACCCACCACGATGCCGTGGGGCAACCGGTCGCTGCTGGTCCGCGACCCCGACGGCAACCTCGTCAACTTCTTCAGGCGGGCCACGCCCGCAGCACCGAGTCCAGCGCGTCCAGGGATCTGAGCCACGACGCCTCGACCCCACGCGGATGGCTGTGGAACGCCCCGGCGCGTTCCAGCGACACGAACCCGTGGAACGTGCTGTGCAGCAGCCTCACGGCGTCGGTCTGCTCGGGCTCCCACAGGTCGTAGCCCCGCAGGATCGCGCGAGTCATCTCGGCGTGCTTCACGGCCGCGCTGTCGGCCGCCGTGTCGGGGTCGAGCGCCATCTGCGTCGCCGCGTACCGGCCGGGGTGCTCGCGGGCGTAGGTGCGGTAGGCGGTGGCGAACGCGACCAGGGAGTCCTTGCCCGAACGGCCCGCGACCGCCTCCGCCACCAGGTCCGCGAGCTCGGCGAGCGCCAGCACCGCGAGACGGACGCGCAGGTCCTGGGCGTTGCGGATGTGCGAGTACAGCGAGGCGTCCTTCACGCCGAAGTGGCGGGCGAGGGCCGACACCGTCATGTTCTCGAAGCCGACCTCGTCCGCCAGGTCCGCCGCCGCCTGCGTGAGGCGGTCGGCTGTGAGCCCCGCACGTGCCATCCGTCACCCTTCCTAGGGTCCTTATTAATTTGCCTAGGACCTATAGGCAAGCCTAGCGTCGTCGGCATGAAGCCACTGACCGAACAGGACATCCGCGCGTCCTTCGTCAATTCCACCAAGGGCGAGGCGAAGCGCATGCACGTACCCAGGGATCTCGGCGACCGGCCGTGGGACGACCTGGACTTCCTCGGCTGGACCGACCCCGCCGCACCCGACCGCGGATACCTGGTCACCGAACTCGACGGCAAGCTCGTCGGCATAGCGCTGCGCAGGGCGGCCCAGACCGGGCGGGCGCGCAAGACGATGTGCTCGTGGTGCCTGACCACGCACTCCGGCGACGGCGTGTCGCTGATGAGCGCGCGCAAGGCGGGGAAGTCAGGGCAACTGGGCAACACGGTCGGCGTCTACGTGTGCGCCGACCTGCTGTGCCCGCTGTACCTGCGCGGCAAGAAGAGCGCCGGCCCCGGCTCGCGGTTCAAGGAGGCGATCACACTCGACGACCAGGTCGAGCGGATGATCACCGGCGTCGGCGCGTTCCTGGACCGAGTGAACTCGTAGGCGTCAGAGCTCGAGAACCAGCTCGGCCGTGCACGCGCGGGCGCAGGGCCACGGGTCGCCACATTCGGTGCAGCCGGACGTCGCGGGCAGGTGCGTGTCGAGCACCTGAACCGCCCTGGTCCGGTAGCGCTCCAGGTCGGACTCCCAGTTGTGGCGGGAGGCCGCGGTCGCACTCGTCATGGTCATCAGTCCTCGGCTCTGAGGTCGTCGGACTCAAGGATGCACCTGGAGGCGGTCGTTTGGGCGGCAATTCTGCCTAAACCCGACGTTCGGCGGGTCGGCGTCACCTGTCCGAGGGGTCGGTCCTGACCATCCGCAGGAGCGGGGCCCACTGGTGAGCGGCGAGAGGGAGCTCGACGGAGGGCGACTTGCTGTCCCGGATGCCGACGCCCCGGCCCACCTCGACGCAGTTGCCGTCGCTAGCGCTGTAGCTGCTCTTGCGCCACCTGGTCACCACGAGCCTCCTCACCGATGATGCTGGTGATCAGCTTCCTCGTTCCGACCTCGTCCAACGCCGTCCGGTCGAGTGACTTGAGGACGGTCTCGTAGCGATCGACGGAAGCTTGATCTTCGAGGAAGACGTTAGCTCCTTCGCTCTCGACGTAGACGATCTCCGGGATCTTCTTGAACTTCAGGCGGTCGAAGTCGCCCGCGAGTCCCGCGTGGGGTCCGAACGCGGTCGGGATCAAGCGGATCGTGAGGTAGGGCCGGACGGACAAGCGAAGCAGGTGGTGCAGCTGCTCCGCCATGACGTCCGCATCGCCGACGGGCAGCCGCAGGGCCTGCTCGTGCATGAAGATCTGCACGGTCCGGCCGCCGTCGAGCACCGCTGTCTGACGCACGACCCGGTTCTCGACCAGAACCCGCGCGTCAGGTTCCGGCAACGGCTTGGCGAGGCCGAGGTGCCAGGTGTAGTCGGGCACCTGCACCAGGCCGTGCACGACGTTCATCGACCAGCCGGCGATCTCCGACGCGATCTTCTCGTGTTCTCGCAAGGTGCGATTCGGCGTGCAGGAACCGGTGGGCTGCAACCAGTCCCTGATGTGGGCGTCGTGGTGCAGCGCCATCAGGTGGTCGCATTCGGCGGGCGGCGTGCGCAGCAGGCCCAGCAGCTTGGCCAGGTCGACGTCGCTCACGCCCTCCTTGCCGTTGACCAGCTCCGAGACCTTGGCCTCCTGCCAGCCGAGCAACTCGGCGGCGGCACGGTTGGTCAGGTCGGCCGCCCGCAGCAGCGCTCGTATCGCGTCACCGAACTCGCGGCCGCGCACCGTTGATCTCCGCAAAGGCATGCGGGACAACGTAAAGCCGCGTTTCCGTTCGGCTCCACCCATTCGCCTCAGGTCAACCTGAAAGAAGGTCGTTTGGACGGATTCCAAAGCTCACGGTGCGACTGCGCGGCGCACGCTGTCGCGCAGGAACTCGCGCCGGCGGGCGTGGGTCTCGGCGGGTTCGCCGGCGGTGGCGGCGTAGACGTTGCTGACCGGCGACCACGCCATCGACATCGCGATGACCATGGCCATGACGTCGAACGGGTCGCCGTCGCGGACGAGGCCGTCTGCCTGCGCCTGGGCGATGGCCTGCAGCTTGTGCTCGTCGAGGCGGTCGGCGACCAGGTGGCCGGTGGGGCGGCGTTCCAGGCGCGTCCAGGTGGCGAGGCGGATGAGCTCGGGGTTCTCCAGGTACTCGTCGTACAGGCGGACCGCCCAGTCCGCGAGGTCGGTGGCGTCGATGGGGACGACGTTGACGATGCGTTCGAGCGAGGCGAAGAAGATCGCGTCGAACAGGCCGTCCTTGTTGCCGAAGTAGGCGTAGAGCTGGGCCTTGTTGGTGCGTGCCGCGGCGACGACGCGTTCGACGCGGGCGCCGGCGATGCCGTGTTCGGCGAACTCGCGGGTGGCTGCGTCGAGGATGCGCTGCCGGGTGGCGGCGCCTCGGGCGGTCAGCTGCTGGTCAGGCATGGCGCACAGCTTACCTACAGACCAGTCGGTTTACTTTCACGCCCAGGCGAGCTAACTTGAAATAGACCGAACAGTCTGTTTGAAGGAGTGTCATGCGAAGCACCACCGGCTGGCAGGCCGACGGCACCACGTCGTTGCGCGAGGTGACGATCGCCCGGCGCGACCTGCGGCCCGACGACATCGCGGTGCGCGTGGACTTCTGCGGGGTCTGCCACACCGACCTGCACTCCCTGCGCGGGCACGACGGTGAGGGCGTCCTGGTGCCGGGGCACGAGTTCACGGGTGTGGTGACCGAGGTCGGTCCGGACGTGACCGCGTTCCGGGCCGGCGATCCCGTCGCCGTCGGCAACATCGTCGACTCCTGCGGCGTGTGCACGATGTGTGAGGCGGGCCAGGAGAACTTCTGCCGTGAGTTCCCCACGCTCACCTACGGCGGCAAGGACCGTCACGACGGGACGACGACACTCGGCGGCTACTCGCGGGAGTACGTCGTGCGGGAGAAGTTCGCCTATCCCCTGCCGTCCGGGTTGGACCCGGCCGCGGCGGCACCGTTGATGTGCGCCGGGATCACCGTGTGGGAACCGTTGCGCGCGTTGAACGTCGGGCTGGGCATGCGCGTCGCGGTGGCGGGCTTGGGAGGGTTGGGCCACCTCGCGGTGAAGCTCGCGGCGGCGCTCGGCGCCGAGGTGTCGGTCGTGAGCCGGTCCGCCGACCGCGCGAAGGACGCGTTCCGGCTGGGCGCGAGCAGCGTCGTCGTCTCGACCGACCCGGACAGCGCGGCCGCGGCGCGTGACTCGTTCGACGTGCTGATCGACACCATCCCCGTACCGCACGACCTCGCGCCCTACCTCGCGCTGGTGGCCGTGGACGGGACGCTGAGCCAGGTCGGTTACCTCGGCTCCATCACCGTGGAGACGATGGACCTGCTCGCGGGGCGCAAGAAGCTGACGTCCGGGGGCAGCGGCGGTGTTCCCGCCACGGCCGCGATGCTGGAGTTCTGCGCCGCCCACGGCATCGCCGCCGACGTCGAGGTGCTGCCGTCGGCGCGGGTGAACGAGGCGCTGGAGCGGCTCGACCGCGGGGACGTGCGCTACCGGTTCGTGCTCGACCTGTCCGACCTCGGCTGACGCGTGGTTGGGTGGGCGCATGATCGACGTTCTCGGCAACGGCTCCGCGCCGCGGCTCGTCGTGTTCGACCTCGACGGGACGCTCTACCCGAAGGAGGCGTACGCGGAGCAGGTGCTCGCGGTGATCGGCCGGATGTTCGTGGAGTTGCGGGGCACTTCGCAGGCGCTCGCGGACGCGAAGGTGGCCGAGTTGCGGGAGGCGATGCGGACGAACTGGTCCGGCACGTCCACCACGTCGTTCGTGCGGGCCAACGGGTTCGACGTCGCGCAGTGGCTTCAGTACCGCGAGGCGCACCTATCCATCGCGGACGGCCTGGCACGTGACGAGGACGTGCTGCGGGAACTGGCGAGGCTCCGCGAGGTCGTGCCGATCGTGCTGCTCACCAACAACACGCGAAGCGCCATGACGGAGATCCTCGACAAGGTCGGCGTCGGTGCCGACGGGTTCACGGCGGTGTTCAGCTCCGAGGACTCCCGTGACACGCCGAAACCGCACACGGGCGCGTTCCAGGTGGTGCTGGACCGGTGCGGAGTGCTGGCCGAGCACACCTGGAGCATCGGTGACCGGGTGGACATCGACATCGCGCCGCTGCGCCGGCTCGGTGGCTCCGGCATCGCCGTCGACGGGCCCGCCGACCTGCCCGCCGCCGTCGACCACCTCATCGGGCTGGTCCGTCGGGGTTGATCGTCCCGTCCGGCTCGACGTGGAAGCCCGGGATGTCCAGCACCGCACGGTGGTTCGTGAGCGTGGCGCCGAGGAACCAGCGCGTGTCGCGGGAGCGGACCCCGGCGAACAGGACGTCGTCCTCGAACGTCACGCCGGTGAACCGGCTCGTGTCGCGGAAGTCGGCGCCGACGAACCTGGCGACACCGGCGAAGCGCGCGTCGGTGAAGCGGGCGGTGCCGATGAAGACGGCCTTCTCGCAGTTCAGGCCGCCGGTGAACACGCAGCCGCGCGCGTTGAAGTCGACCAGCACCGCCCGGCTGAGGTCCAGCGTCACGCCCCAGAACTCCGGCTCGCGCAGGTGGGTGGTCAAGATCGTGCCCGCGGAACGACGGACGTGCAGCTCCTGCTGGGTCTCGAGGTCCTCGTCGCCGTACGCGAACGGCATGCGCAGGTAGGCGGTGACGACGTCGGCGACGACCTGGCGCTGGTGCGGGTTCTCCTGCGCAAGGCGTTCCAGCGCGTAGAGCCCGGCGATGCGGACCTGCGCCAGCGGCGACCCGAGATGCTCGGTGGCCTTGACGTAGAGGTCGGTGAGGCGGCGTTCGTCGGCGTCACGGGTGGTGACGACGGCGACGACCTCCTGATGCCACTGCCGGCGCACCGCCAGGAACAGCACGATGCTGCCGCCTCCGGCCAGCCCGACGGTGAAGCCCGTCCTGATGGCCTCCAGCCGCCGGCCGGGATCACTGCCCGCCTCGGCGAGCAGCCAGACCAGCACCGCCGCGGTCAGCACGACGACCAGCACCGCGCACACCACGACGACCCATCGGCGAAGCGGCCGCAACACCACCTGCTGCCTGGCGCTCATGGCAGTCGATTCTGTCGGCCCCGCTGTTTGCTCAGGCGTGCTAAATTTTGCTCATGCGAGCAAAGTCCGTGACCGAGCAGGCCCGGCGGGCGCAGATCGTGGCGGCGGCCATCGCCACGATCGCGGAGCTGGACTACGCGGAGACGTCGTTCAAGGCCATCGCGGTGCGCGCGGGACTGAGCAGCACGGGGCTGATCTCGTACCACTTCAAGAACAAGCAGGAGCTCGTCGACGTGGTGTTCGCGGACGTCTTGGAGCGGTTCCAAGGGTTCGTGAACGCGCGGATGGGCCAGGCCGGGGCTCGTGAGGAGCTGCGGGCGTTCCTGGTCGCCAACATCGCCTTCCTGCGCGAGCACCGCGCGGACATGGTGGCGTTCCTGCGGATCAGGGCCAACGCGGCGGTGACCGACGGGGGCATCGCCGATTCCGATCGCGTGGCGCTCGCCGGCCTGCTCAGACAGGGGCAGCAGGCCGGCGAGTTCCGCGCGTTCGACCCGGACGTGATGGCCGTGTTCGTCCTCGCGATGCGCAACGGCGTCGTGTTGCGGTCCGGGTCACTCGATCTCGACGTCTGCGAGGAGGAACTGGTCGCGGTCGTCGACCTAGCCACGAGGAGTTGATCACCGTGCGTCGGGGCACGTTGTTGATCGCCGCATTGCTGCTGCTCAGCGCATGCGGGAAGGGGGAAGCCATGCCGTCGGACGTCGTCACGACCGACACCGGGCAGGTCAAGGGGGAACTGCGCGAGGGACACCTGAGGTTCCAGGGGGTTCCGTACGCGCGGGCGTCGCGCTGGGAGCCGCCGGTGCGGGCCGCTCAGTGGAGCGGCGTGCGGGACGCGTCGAAACCGGGCAGTCCGTGCCCGCAGGTCGGGTCCAGCTACTCGGAGACGAAGAGCACGAACGAGGACTGCCTGTTCGCCAACGTCACGACGCCCTCCACGAACGGCCGCAAGCCGGTGCTGGTGTGGGTGCACGGCGACGGCGCGATCGGGGCGGGGCACTACTTCGACGCCGAACGCCTTGCGCGGCAAGGGGATGTCGTCGTGGTGACGTTCAACTACCGGATGGGTGTGTTCGGCGGCTTCGGCCTGCCGGGGCTGGAGCACTCGGGCGAGTTCGGGCTGCTCGACCAGCGGGCGGCGTTGGAGTGGGTCCAACGGAACATCTCCGGTTTCGGCGGTGATCCGGGCAACGTGACGCTGTTCGGGGTGTCCTTCGGCGCGACGGCCGTGGGCGCGCACCTCATCGACGGCAGGCCGCTGTTCCACAAGGCGATCATGCACAGCTCGTTCACGCTGGTGGACGTGCCGAAGGGCGCCTGGTTCCCGGGCCTGGAGGCGTTGCCGTCGCTCGCGTGGCGGCCGGTGCCGGAGATCCAGGAGATCGGCGCGATGATCAGTTCCGAACTGGGCTGCGCCGACGTCGAGTGCCTGCGCGCGCTGCCGGTCGAGAAGCTGCTCGACTACCCGCAGATCATGAACATCTTCCAGCCCGTCGGCTACGGCGGCTCCGTGCTGCCGAAGCTGCCGGCCGAGTCGCTGGAGGCGGGCGAGTTCGCGGACGTGCCGATCCTGGCCGGTGCGACGCGCGACGAGCACAACAGCTTCGTCGGCCTGTTCCGGCCGGACCCGATGTCCGCCGAGGACTACTCGCGGCTGCTGCGCGAGGCGTTCCCGGACCGCGCGGCCGAGATCGAGCGCAAGTACCCGGTCAGCGCCTATGCGTCGCCGAAGCAGGCATGGGCCCGTGTGCTCACGGACCGCATGTGGGCGCGTTCGACGTTCCAGCAGAACACGCTCTACGCGAAGAAGGCGCCCGTCTACGCGTTCGAGTTCGCTGACCCCAACGCGGCCACGGACCCGTCCCTGCCACCTGAGCTGCACGGCGCGAACCACTCGTCCGACATCGACTACCTGTTCCCGGACGCGGACTTCACCAAGGACCGCGGCCTGTCCGACCACATGATCACGGCGTGGACGGAGTTCGCCCGCACCGGCACGCCGGGCTGGCCCCGGTTCTCGGAGGGGCGGTACGTGCAGTCGCTGGCGCCGGGCGCGATCGGGCCGGTCGACTACGCGGCGGAGCACGCACTGGGGTTCTGGCGTTAGACGAGGGATTTGGTGACGCGTTCGATCTGCCCGCGGGTGAGGCGGCGGAGGTCCCAGACGAGGCCGACGACGTCAGCGGGGCGGGGTCCTGGCCTGATTCCGGTCAGCGCTTCGAGGTGGTCGTCGGTGAGGTCGAGCAGGGCGGCGAGGTCGGCGAGCAGGTCCGGGGTCAGGTCCTTCTGGCCGCCGCCGACCCTCCCGTACGTCGAAGCCGCCCAGTACCGGCGGCCGCCGGTCACCGCGAAGACCGACTGGGCGACCGCGACCAGGTTCATGTTCCGGTTGCGCAGCAGGCGCAGGACGAGGCCCCCTGGGCTTGCGGAGTCGTACACGACGGTGAGTTCCGCGCCCAGGTGGTCGAGCCGGGGCAGCGATCGCACGAGCGCGTGCACCTCGGCCCGCCGGTCGGGGAGCAACGGCATGTAGGCGCACAGCAACGCGGCGATCGCTCCGCCCGCTCGGGCGTCGAGCGGCGCCAACTCCCGTGGCACCGGTTCGCCGGCGAGCACCAGCCGGTCCGATTCGTGCGACTTCTCCCCCATGCGCACGACGATAGGGGCCGGGTCGCTACCCTGGATCACGTGCCAGGCACCCGCAGCTCGCGAACCCGCGCGTATTTCGCGCGGGTTGTCGCCGTGCTCGCGCTGGTCGCCGGCGTCGCGATGATGCAGGGCACCCCGTGCGAGACGGAGTTCGCCTGGACCGCGCAGTGTCCGACGTCCGCCACGTCCTCGACGGCCTTCGTGGCCGACGACGTGGACACGGGGTCGTCGATGCTCGACGGGATCCTCATCGCGGGCTGTTGCCTGGTGGTGGCGCTGGCGGTGCTGATCGGGTTCGCCGTGCTGCGGCGCACCGGCTCGTTCGCGCTGGCCCAGGTGCGTCTGCCTGGTGTTCTGGCTCCCCCTTCACGCCGGCTGGAAGTGCGGCTGGCGCAGCTCTGCGTGCTGCGCGCCTAGACCGAACCCGTAGTTCGGTCCTCTTCCCGACGCCTCACGTGGAGTTCTGCCATGTCGAAAAACGCTCGTCTGTCCCTGGTCATCGTCGCCGTCGTGGCGGTCGTCGTAGCCGGGTTCCTCCTGTTCAGCCGCAACGACACCACCGCGGCACCCCAATCAGCCGACGGCAAAGTCACTGTCGTCGAGTACCTCGACCTCGAATGCCCGTCCTGCCGCGCCGCGTTTCCCGGCGTCGAGCGGCTCAAGACCGAGTACGGCGAGCGCGTGACGTTCGACGTGCGGCACTTCCCCATCCC
Source organism: Lentzea sp. NPDC058436 (assembly GCF_042721515.1). Taxonomy (NCBI): domain Bacteria; kingdom Bacillati; phylum Actinomycetota; class Actinomycetes; order Pseudonocardiales; family Pseudonocardiaceae; genus Lentzea; species Lentzea sp. NPDC058436. The sequence goes on along the minus strand of NZ_JBHXLF010000001.1, from coordinate 1,314,149 downwards.
GAGCCACCGCAACGCCGAGCTCGCGGCGGTCGCCGTCGAGGCGGCGGGCGCGCAGGGCAAGCGGGACGACATGTTCCGGCTGATGTTCGACGCGCAGCAGGAGTGGGGCGGTCAGCAGACCTCGCAGCGCGCGGTGTTCGTCGGGTTCGCGCAGCAGCTCGGGCTCGACCAGGCAGCGTTCGACAAGGCGCTGGACGACTCGGCGTTGCGCGAGCGGGTGCTGGCCCAGCGCGACGAGGGCAGCAAGGCCGGTGTGTCCGGCACGCCGACGTTCTTCATCAACGGCACCAAGTTCACCGGCGCGCCCTCGTACGACAAGCTGAAGGCGGCGATCGAGAAGGAGCTCTCGTGAACCGGATCGTCGCGTGGGTGCTGGCCGTCGGCGGGTTCGTCGGGCTGGTCGCCTCGTTCGTGCTGACGGTCGAGAAGATCGCGCTGCTCAAGGACCCGTTCTACGTGCCGACGTGCAGCATCAACCCGGTGCTGAGCTGCGGCTCGATCATGAAGACCCCGCAGGCCGAGCTGTTCGGGTTCCCCAACCCGCTGATCGGCATCGCGGGCTTCGCGGTGGTGACGACGCTGGGCGTGCTGCTGCTCGCCGGCGTGGAGCTGCCGTCGTGGGTGTGGATCGGGCTGCAGGTCGGGGCGACGTTCGGTGTGCTGTTCGTGCACTGGCTGATCGTCCAGTCGCTGTACGAGATCGGCGCGCTGTGCCCGTACTGCATGGTCGTGTGGGCGGTGACGATCCCGATCTTCTGGTACACGACGCTGCGCAACATCCGGCCGACGTTCCAGTACCACAGCGTCGTGCTGATCCTGTGGTACCTGCTGATCGCGGCCGGGGTGTTGCAGGCGTTCTGGTTCTACTGGTCGTCGCTCGTCTGACGCGAGCCGGCGGCTTGCAGTCTCGCGGTGATCGGGCTGAGCTCGGCGACCAGTTCGTCGAGCTCAGCCGCCGGCAACGCGTCGTAGGGCGGGGCGGCCAGTTCGTCGGTGAGGTCCTCGACGCGTTGCCGGACCTCGCGGCCCAGGTCGGTGAAGTGGCCGTCGGCCGTGACGAGTCCGCGTGCGCGCAGGCCGTTCATGACCTCGGCCAGGCGTTTCGCCGGCAGGTGGTGGACGCGGCCGAACGACTCCGGCGGGTGGATGCCCATCGCGATGGCGGAGACGATGTGCGCCTCCGTGCCGCCGATCCCGGAGGTGACCAGGGCGGCGACGTGTCCGTCACCGCGGTGCTCGCGCAGCATGGTCGCGGAGTGCCACAGCCGGGCGACCGGGTCGGCAGGCACCTCCAGCGTCCGCATCCCGGCGTACATCACCCGGCCCGCCGTGGGCGCGCTGACCGCGGCCTTGGTGGTCAGGTCGGCGGCGCGTTCCAGGCCCGGTGAGGAGGCCAGGTCACCCAGGATCCGCCGGAGCGCGGTGACGGACCCTCGCCGCCACGCCGCCCAGGACGTCTCCGGCGGGATCGTCTCCCACGCGCTGGGGATGTGCCGTGCGGCCTCGCCCTCGGCGAAGCTGTAGAACGCCGCGTGCACGACCTCGGCCGGGACCCGGCCCAGCGGCGCGGCGCGGCTCGCGAAGTAGCCGGCCCAGTAGTTGCGGTGCCCGAGCGCGGTCATCTCCTCGCCGATCTCGTCGGCGAAGTAGGTGACCAGGCAGATCGGTTCCAGGAGCTCGAACATCCGGCGGGCGGTGCGCGACATGGCGCCCATCGTATGGATCTAGAGCGACTTGACGGCGCCCAACTCCGAGCGCAGCGAGTCGATGCCGGTGAAGTGGTGCCCGCGCATCCCCACGAGCTCCGCTGCCCGCACGTTCTCCAGCCGGTCGTCCACGAACAGGACGTCGTCGTCGCCCAACGCGTCACGGCACCACTCGAACGCCGCGCGGTCCGGCTTGGCGTGGCCGATGCGGCACGAGAACGCACGCACCTCGAACAGGTCGAGCCACGCGTAGGTGCGTTCGAAGTGGCGGGCGTGGTCCTCGGGGATGTTGGACAGCAACGCGATGCGCTGTCCCGCGTTGTGCAGTTCGTGCAGCAGCGCGACCATCTCGTAGTCGACGCGGCTCCAGCTCGCCACGTCCTTCTCCACGAGCGGTGCGTGGCCCACGCGGGACCAGTACTCGTCGGACGTCACGGTGCCGCGGTCGTAGTCGGGGCGGTGTTCCCAGTAGGCGGTCCAGAAGTCCGGTGAGGTGCTCATCGTGTCCATGACCTCGGGCGATTGGTCGCGGGCGATGACGCCGAACATGTCGAACAGCACGATCACGCCGTCACCACCGTGACGCCCGCGGCGGTCAGGCCGTCGTCGCCCGCGGCGTCCGTGACGACGGCGTCCAAAGAGGACACCGGGGCCACGTGGGCGAGGGCCGTGCGGGTCAGCTTCGAGGCGTCGACGGCGGCGATGACGCGGCGGGCCGAGGTGATGGCGGCTCGTTTCACCGAGGCGTCCTCCAGGTCGAAGGCGGTCAGGCCGTGTTCGGCGGACAGGCCGCAGCAGCCGATCACGGCCGTGTCGAAGCGCAACGCCTGCACCGAGGCGAGCGTGAGCGGACCGGTCAGGGCCAGTTCTCCCGGCCGAGGGCGACCGCCGGGTACGAGAAGGGTCACCGACGACGAAGACGACAGCGCGTTCACCGAGTGCAGCGACAGCGGCATGACGGTCACGCGCCGGTCGTGCAGCAGGCGCGCGACCTCCAGGCATGTGGTGCCGCTGTCGAGCACGACCGACTCGCCGTCTGCGATCAGGCCTGCGACGACAGCGGCGATGCGGCGCTTGGCGTCCATGTTCTCGTCGGAGCGCAGCGCGAACGGGGGTTCGGAGCCGCGCAGCAGCAGGCTGCGGGCGCCGCCCCGGTAGCGTTCGAGGACGCCCTGGGCCGCGAGGACCTCCAGGTCGCGGCGGATGGTCATCTCGGAGGCGCCGGTCAGCGACGCCAGTTCCGCGACGCCGAGGGAGCCCGCGTCGCGCACCGCCTCGGAGATCTGCTTCAGTCGGGACACGAACGCGATTGAACAACAGTGATGTGCGAAACTCAACCTTTCGAACAAGCGAGATGTTAGTTAGCTTGTGCATGTGAGCGCTCTCAAGGCCGCGCGGGCGGCGACCTTCACCTACTTCGCCCTCAACGGGTTCCTGCTCGGGCTGTGGCTCGTGCACATCCCGACGGTCGAGGACCGCACGGGCATATCCCACGCCGAGCTCGGCCGGTTGCTGCTGCTGCTCGGGCTGGGCGCGTTCCTGGGCATGAGGGCCGGTGGCAAGGTCACCGACCGCATCGGCGTGAAGCTGATGGTGCCGATCGCCGGTGTCGTGTGCAGCGTGACGGCGTTCCTACCCGGTGTGGCCGTCAACCAGTGGACGCTCGGCTTGGCGCTGCTCATCTTCGGCTTCGGCAACGGCCTGATCGACGTAACCATGAACGCGCACGCCGTGGTGGTGGAACGGCGCTACAGCCGCCCGGTGATGTCGGCGTTCCACGCGACGTGGTCGCTCGGCGGTGTGGCGGCGGCGCTGACCGGCGCGCGCACGCTGAGCTGGGAGCTCTCCCCCGCCGTCACCCTCGGCGCGGCCGCCGTGCTCGGTGTCGTCGTCAGCCTCGTGACCGGCCGGTTCCTGCTCGACGAGAAGGAGGAGCAGCACGCCGCCGAGAAGACCACCGGCAAGCGCAAGGTCCCGCGCCGGATCTGGGTCATGGCCGTGCTCGCCCTGCTGGTCATGCTGAGCGAGGGCGCGGCCAACGACTGGAGCGTGCTGCACCTGCAGGACATCCTCGGCGCCGCACCGGAGGTCGCGGCGTTCGCCTACGGCGCGTTCGCCACGACCATGACGGTCGGGCGGCTGATCGCGGACCGCGTGACCGCGAAGATCGGTCCGATGGCGGTGCTGCGCTGGGGTTCGGTGATCGGCGCGGTCGGCATCGCCACGGCGGCGCTCTCGCCCTACATCTGGCTGGCCCTGGTCGGCTGGGCGATCGCCGGCATCGGCCTGTCGGGCACGGTCCCGCAGCTCTTCAGCGCCGCGGGCCACTTCGAACCGGGCGCGGCCGCGGCCAACGTCTCGCGCGTCGCCGGGCTCGGCTACCTCGGCGTGCTGGCCGGACCGGCGGTGATCGGCTGGCTCACGCACGTCGTGCCGCTCAACATCGCGTTCCTGCTGCCGGTGGGGTTGTGCCTGGTCGCGGCGTTCTCCGCAGGTGTTCTGCGCACCGCGCCCGCCGAGGAGAAGGTGTCGGCGTAAGAATGCCCGCATGGATCTCGACCGGCTCGACCTGACCACCGCACACCTGGCCGACGCCTGCATCCGGGCGGGCGTCCCGGTCCGCACGGCCGTTCTGACGCCGGTCGTCCCCGGCGCGAAGGCCGGTGGCCGCGTGCTGCCCGCCCGGCACGCGGGCAGCGTGGACGTCTTCCTGGAGGCACTCGAACGCAGCGAGCCCGGTGACGTGCTGGTCGTCGACAACGACGGCCGCACCGACGAGGCCTGCGTGGGCGACCTGATCGTCCTCGAAGCGCAGAAGGCCGGGCTCGCGGGCGTGGTCATCTGGGGACTGCACCGCGACACCCACGACATCCGCGCGATCGGGCTGCCGGTGTTCAGCCTCGGAGCCAACCCGACGGGACCGCTGAGCCTGCGCGACCGCGCACCGGAGGCGCTCTCGACGGCGGAGGTCGACCAGTGGACCGTCACCTCCGACGACCTCGTGTTCGGTGACGACGACGGCGTGCTGTTCGTGCCGGCCTCCGAGGCCGAGGCGCTGATCGAGAAGGCGCGCGGCATCCGGGACGTCGAACGAGCGCAGGCGGACCGCGTGCGGCAGGGTGAGTCCCTGCGCAGCCAGCTCCGGTTCGGCGAGTACCTGGCGAGCGGACTGACGTTCCGCGAGCACCTGCGCGAGATCGGCGGCGCCGTCGAGGAGTGAGGCCATGACCATCGCGGACAGATACCGGGCCCGTGCGGACGCGTTCGAGCACAAGGTCGCGAACGTGCGCCCGGAGCAGTGGGGCGACCCGTCGCCGTGTGCGAGGTGGACGGCGCTGGAGGTCGTCGACCACGTCATCGACATGCACGGCGTAATGCTCGGCGAACCGATCCCCCGCACCGAGGACCCGCTCACGGACTTCCGCGAGGCCCGTCGTCAGGTCCTCGCAGCGCTGACCTCGGACAGGGCGACGACCGAGGTCAGCACACCGGCCGGCCCGATGACGCTGGAGGACCACGTCGACCAGGTCGTGAGCGACGACCTGGTGCTGCACGGCTGGGACCTCGCCCGCGCCACCGGCCAGGACGAGACGATCCCCGCCACTGACGTCGAACGCCTCTGGGCCGCCGCCACCGCCGTGCCGCCCGAGCTGATGGAACGCTTCCGCACGCCCGGCGCGTTCGGTCCCGGCATCGAGGTCTACGGCGCCGAGGTACCGGTGCCGCAGGACGCTCCGCTGCAGGACAGGCTGCTCGGGTATGTGGGTCGCGACCCCATGTCGAAAAGTCTCTGAGCACTTCGACGGTTCCGCAAAGGCCGCTGAAAGGAACCACGGACATGGACTGGACCCTGGAAGTCATCGTCGTGCCGGTGTCGGATCTCGACCGGTCGAAGCGGTTCTACTCCGAGCAGCTCGGCTTCAAGGTCGACCACGACACGACGTTCAGCGAGGACGCCCGCGTCCTGCAGCTCACGCCACCCGGCTCGGGCTGCTCGATCGTGATGGGCAAGGGCATCGTCAAGGGCGAGCCCGGCAGTTTGAAGGGCGTGCAGCTCGTCGTGTCGGACCTGGAGAAGGCGCGTGCGCAGCTCGTCGAGCGCGGCGTCGAGGTCGGCGAGATCGTGCGCATGAACGAGGCGGACGGAGGGTCGTTCATCTTCTTCGACGACCCTGACGGCAACAGCTGGGCCGTGCAGGAGATCAAGGCCCGCGCTACCGGTGGGGAGTGGAAGTGAAGTACATGCTGGTCAGCTACGGCGGCAGCCAGGAGGACTGGGAGGGCCTCGCCGCCTGGTCGGACGAGGACATGCACCGCATGATCGCCTACATGCGCGACCTGGACGCCGAGCTGCGCGCCTCGGGTGAGCTGCTGCAGTCCGAGGGGCTGAGCGGTCCGGCGCGGGCGTTCGTGGTGCGGGGCAGCGACTCCGGCCCGATGGTCGTGGACGGTCCGTTCGCGGAGTCCAAGGAGGTCATCGCCGGGTACTGGGTGGTCGAGGTCGACAGCCAGGAGCGGCTGCTGGAGATCGCTCAGAAGGCGTCGGCCTGTCCTGGTCCCGGCGGGAAGCTGCTGAACCAGCCGATCGAGGTGCACCCGATCATGAGCGCCCCCGACGTGGACCCGGAGACCCTGGCGCCGTACCAGAAGTAGCGGTGAGGGGGCCGGGATGCCAGCCCCCTCACCACGGATCACTTCAGGTCGTACGCGCGGATGATCGTCTGCTGGACGTCACTGCCCGCGTCCGCCGCCCGCGCCTTGAACGACACGTTCTTGGCGCCGTGCGGGTGGATCAGCGTGACGTTCCAGCCCGCCTTCGTCTTGCGCAGCGACACCGGCTTCCACGTCTTGCCCTCGTCGTAGGACACCTGCACCGCCGGTGCCTTGATGTTCGTGACGGGGCCCGTTCCGTTGCGCTCCACCGTGATCGGCACGGTGAGCACGCGTCCGGCGCGGTTGCGGTCGTCGAGCTGCGGCGCGAACCGCACGGCGAGCAGCGGCACCGGCTGGTACAGCTCGCCGGGGACGTGCTCGGAGTAGAACGACCAGTCCGCGGTGACCTTCGACGAGAACGAGTCGCGGGTCGCCTCGGTGTGCACGGTGTAGCGCTTCTTCGCCGCCGGCGCGTCCGGGATGTAGGCGTACCCGGACTCGGGCTGGTCGGAGATGACCTTGCCGTCGAGCGTGACGGTGGTGCGGCCGGTGCTCGCGCTGAACCCGTACATGCCCTGTGCGCTGTGCACCGGCAGGTCGAGACGCAGCACGTTGCCGATGCGTCCGGCGAAGCGCACGGCTCCCGGCTGGTGCGGGACGCCGGGGCCGTAGACGGCGCTGTTCCAGTGCTCGGTCGTGGTGCGGCCGAGCTTGAACACGCGCGGCGCGACCGACAGCTGCGCGCCGAGGTTCGGGTACTCGCCGAGCTTCGCGAACTCCGTCAGCGAACCGGACCACTCGACGCCGGGCGTGTAGAACTCTTTGAGCCGCAACGGCAACGGGCCGGAGGCGCCGCTGTCGCGCTGACCGATCGAGCCCGGCACGCGGGCGTGCGTGACGGAGTCGACGCGGGCCAGTTCACGATCCTTGACCGACCGCTGGACGGTCGCCGGCACGCGGGTCTTCTCGCCGATGCGCACGTGGTACTGGTACGGGCTGCCGTCGAACCTGCCGTTGGCGTCCGGCTTGGCCAGCACGGACTCGGCGTAGAACTCGAACGTCGGCCACGAGGTCTTCGACGGGCGGATGAGGATGCCGTCGAAGTCGTTGAGGTACCAGGTGCCGCCGGTCTGGCCCCAGCTCGCCTCCAGCAGGAACCCGAGGCCCGCGGTGGCCGCCTTCGCGTCCTTCGCCTCGACCGCGATCCCGGGCTGGTTGCCCTGCCGTGCGTCGAACACGATCTCGGTGTCGCCGGTGACGTCCAGCGCCGGTTCGGTCAGCGTGGTGGTCTTGCCGGACTCGAGCGTGTCGATCGTGCCGTCGAGGAAGTACTTGCCCTTGGGCAGGCGCTGCACGATCGTGCCGGACGGGTCGTAGCGGAAGTACGCCTGCGGCTGGTCGAGGCTGACGAACCGGTAGTTGTAGTACGGCGCCGGCGCGCCCGTGTGGTCGAGGAACGTGAGCTTCAGGTCGTAGCTCTCGACCTCCTTCACCACACCGATCGGCACGCGCACGCCGTCGGAGGACAGGACCACGGCGCCGTAGACGCCGTCCGGCACGTTGGCCTTGGTGTCGGCGGTGACGGTGGCGTCCGCGCTGCCACCCGCGGGGACGGTGAGCTTCGCGGGCGAGACGCCGAACAGGCCGGAACCGGCGGGCTTGACCTCGGCGACGCTCAGGTCGAGCGTCACGTCGGCGGTGCCGTTGTTGCGGTAGGTCAGCTTCTGCGTGATGGGCTTGTCGTCGTCGTGCGGCCACAACGCGGTGCCCAGCGAGAAGCTGCCGTGGTTCGTGGAGACCCCGGTGGAGACGGCGCGGCCGACGTCGAGGCGTCCGGCGCCCTGCTCGTAGATCGAGAGCGACGGGGTGGGCTTGGCGCTGTTCATCAGCGCGGCCTTGATGTCCTCGGCCTTCCACGCCGGGTTCTTCGACGCGAGGATCGCCGCTGCTCCGGCCACGTGCGGGGTGGCCATCGACGTGCCGGACAGCGAGACGTGTCCCTCGTCGACCGGCGTGCCGATCTGTCCGTTCTTGGCCTTCGCGGCGACGATGTCGACGCCAGGAGCGGTGATGTCGGGCTTGACGGCGTTGTTCGTCCAGCGCGGCCCGCGGGAGGAGAACTCGGCGAGGCTGTCGTCGCGGTTGACGGCGCCGACGGTGAGGGCCGCGTCGGCGGCGGCGGGTGAGCCGATGGGGCCACCGGAGTTGCCCGCGGCGACGACGAACAGCGCGCCGGTCTGCTCGGTGATGCGGTTGAGCGCGAGCGACATCGGGTCGGTGCCCTCGTCGGGCCACGAGCTGCCGAGGCTCATGTTGATGATCTTGGCCTTGGTGGCGGCCCACTCCATGCCGGCGATGATGTCGCTCTCGCGGCCGCCGCCGTAGTCGCCGAGCACCTTGCCGTTGACGAGCTTGGCGTCGGGCGCGATGCCCTTGTACTTGCCGTCACCGGTGACCGTGGAGGCGACGTGCGTGCCGTGGCCCATGCGGTCGTCGGTGGTGTCGCTGTCGGAGAAGTTCTTCGACTCCACGACCGAACCCACGAGGTCGGGGTGGGTCTCGTCGACGCCGGTGTCGAGGATCGCGACGGTGACGTCCTTGCCGGTGAAGCCCTTCTCCCACGCCTGCGGCGCGCCGACCTGCGCGGCACTGCGGTCCAGCGACGCGGTCACCTTGCCGTCCAGCCAGATCCTGCCGGTGCCCGCCGCCCGAGCCCCGGCCCAGAACGAGCCGTCCTTGCCGACCGTGATCGCGTGGGAGTTGATGCTCGGCAACGACTCGGCGTTCGCCGCGCTGATCGCCTGCCCCTGCACGATCAGCGGGATCGTCGTGCTCGCCTTGTCGTCGTAGCCGGATCTGGCGAGCAGCGAGACGTCGAACAGCCGCGCGTCCAGTTCGCCGGAGTTGAGCCGGGCCTGGGCGTCGCGCGGGACGACGTGCAGGTCGCCTCTCGGGTCCGTGAAGGAGCGGAACCCGACGTTCTCCCTGCCCTTGGCGCCTCTGGCGTGGACCTTGCCGTTGCTGACGGTGATCTCGTCACCGGTGACGAGCGTGACCCTGGTGGTCAGTCCCTCTGCCCTGACCGCCTGCTCCTGCGGTGCCGCCGAAACGGGAACGGCTGCCGTGGCGGCAACCACGACAGCCGTCAGACCGGCGGCGATGTGTGATCGTTTCAACGCGAACTCCCCTAGTTCACTGAAGAAGGAATAGCCCTCAGTGACTAAGACACTCCGGTCGGTGGCCGCGTTGCAGCCTCGATCACGTCACGTGTTCACAGAACTGTCTGGACGGCCCGTTCGACGGCCGCCTCGACGTGCAGGCGGGTGGTCGGGAACACCGGAAGAGGCACGTCTGCCTGGGAGATCAGCAGTTCGATCTCGGTGCAGCCGAGGATGACGCCCTGCGCGCCCTCGAACCGGGCGATCACGTCTTGATAGGCGCGGCGGGACTCGTCGCGGACGATGCCGAGGCACAGTTCGTCGTAGATGATCCGGTGCACGGTCGCGCGGTCCTCCTCCGACGGCACCAGCACCGTCAGGCCGTGCGACTCCAGCCGTTCGCGGTAGAACGCCTGGTCCATGGTGAAGCCGGTGCCGAGCAGGCCGACCGTGGTGAGGCCGGCCGCCTTGATCGCCTGCGCCGTCGTGTCGCCGAGGTGGATCACCGGGACGTCGACGGCCGCTTGGACCTGGTCGTAGACCTTGTGCATGGTGTTGGTGCAGATCAGCACGAAGTCGGCGCCTGCCGCCTGCAGGCCCGTGGCGGCGTCGGCGAGCGCCTTGCCGGAGTCGTCCCAGCGGCCCTCGACCTGCATGCGTTCGATCTCGGCGAAGTCGACGGAGTGCAGCACGACCTTCGCGGAGTGCAGGCCGCCGAGGCGTTCCCGCACGAGTACGTTCGCCAGCCGGTAGTACTCCGCGCTGCTCTCCCAGCTCATCCCGCCCAGCATTCCGATCGTCAGCATGCGACCAGTCAAGCACTCCACCGCGGGTCGCGGCCGGTGGTGGCCAGCAGCTGCTCGAACGGCGAGGCGTCGGCGGGTGCGGCGACGGCTGCCTTGAAGACGTTCATCTCGATCGCCATCGGTCCCATCTGGTTCACCAGGCCCGCGACCTCGGTGAACACCTCCGGATCGGGCTCGAAGCGCTGGCCGGTGGCCTGGGCGAGGTCTGAGGCGTGGATGGTGAGGTCGAGCAGGACGAGTCCGCCGACGGTCTGGGCGGGCATCCGCATGTTGCCCGCGATGCCCTTGGTGGCGCCCGGCTGTCCCCACGCCTCGACGAGCTTCGCGGACTCGGCCGGGTACTGCGCGCGCCAGTCCGGGTAGGACGGGGTGTGGCTGAAGTCGGCGTCCTGCTTCGCGGCGAGCTTCTGGAACTCGACGACGACGTGCAGCAGGTGGTCGAGCAGCGCGCGGACGTCGTAGTCGGCGCACGGCGTGGGCTTGGTCAGGTCGTCGTCGGTGATGTTCGCGATGACGGGCAGTGCGTGGTCGCGGGCTCGGTCGAGCAGAACGCTGAGCTTCATGGTTCTCAGGCTATTTCTTCGGCTTGCCGGGGTTCTTGAAGAAACGCGCCAACCTAGGATGCCTGGTTGTGCAGGGGCCGCGCCGGGACACTCGGGGGATCGTGGACGCGCGTGAGCTGTTCGCCCGCGTGCGGTTCCGACGCCGCCTGCCGTGTGCCGCGTTGCAGCCGTACCTGGAGCACTACTGGCTGATCGACGGCGAGCTGGACGAGCCCTACACCTCGCACGTCGTGCCGCATCCGTCCGTGAACGTCGTGTTCGAGCGCGGCTTCGACCGTCCCGAGATCGCCGGGGTGGGGCTGGGGCTGTTCAGCCGGGTGCTGCACGGGCGGATCCGGGTGGCGGGCGTGCAGTTCCGGCCCGGCGGGTTCCGGCCGTTCCGCCCTGAGCCGGTGTCGGAGTGGACCGGGCGGCACGTGCGGCTCGACGTGCCGTCGTCACCGGTGCTGGACGTCGAGGACGAGGACGACCGGGTGGCCGCGCTCGACGCGTTCCTGCTCGGCCTCGGACCGGTCGCCGACCCGCAGGCGACGCTCGCGATGGAGCTGGTCCAACGGATCCGCGACGACCGTTCGGTGCGGCGGGTGTCGGGGTTCGCGCGGGACTGCGGCGTGGCGGTGCGGACGATGCAGCGGCTGTTCGCGGACTACGTCGGCGTGAGCCCGAAGTGGGTCATCCTGCGCTACCGCATCCACGAGGCGTTGGAACGCGCCGAGACGGATGTGGAGTGGGCCGGGCTGGCCGCCGATCTCGGGTACAGCGACCAGGCCCACCTGGTGCGGGACTTCACGCAGACCGTGGGCGTCTCCCCCACGGCGTACGCGCGCGCTCTCACCTGAAGTACTCGCACAGCTCGATGAGGATCCCCTCGGGACCACGGACGTAGCAGGTCTTGAGCATGTTCTCGTAGGTCTCGACGTTCCTGACCACTTCGGCACCGTGCGGCTTGAGGCGGGCGAGGGTGTCGTCGAGGTCGTCGACGACGAACGCGACGTGCCGCAGGCCCAGGGCGTGGATCGGCGCGTGTGAGCTGCCGTCGATGCTCTGCGGAGCCTGGAACTGGCTGAACTCGATGCGGTACTTCTCGTCCGGGGTCTTCATCATCGCGATGTCGCTCCTGGAGCCGTCGAGGCCGATGACGCCGTCGACGAACTCGCCCTGCATGTGCGCCTTGCCTTCGAGCTCCATGCCGAGCTCCTCGAAGAACGCGATGGCGGCCGCGAGGTCGGTGACGGTCATTCCGACGTGGTGCATGCTCTTGATGCTCATGCCCTGGGGACGGAGCGGGCCGCGCGTTCTCTACACCCGAAGTGGTCCAACTTCGCGGGCGGTTTTTGGCTCTCCTGGCTGGACCGCTTTCGCGGCAGAGTGCTGCGGTATGACACTCGCATTCCTGATCACGACGTTGATCGCGGTCGCCACTCCCGGCACCGGTGTGCTGTACACGTTGTCCGCTGGACTCGCACACGGGCGGAGGGCGAGCGTGGTCGCCGCGTTCGGCTGCACGCTGGGGATCGTGCCGCACGTGCTGGCCACGGTGACCGGCCTCGCGGCGTTGCTGCACGCGAGCGCGCTGGCGTTCGAGATCGTGAAGTACCTCGGCGTCGCGTACCTGGTCTACCTGGCGTGGGCGACGTTGCGGGACAAGAGCGAACTCGTCGTGGACACCGCGGCGGCGCCGGCGTCCGCGCGGAAGGTCGTGGTGTCGGCGGTGCTGATCAACCTGCTCAACCCGAAGCTGACGATCTTCTTCGTGGCGTTCCTGCCGCAGTTCGCGACGGGGTTCGGGCAGATGGTGACGTTGAGCGCGGTGTTCATGGCGCTGACGTTCGTGGTGTTCGCCGGGTACGGGGTGTTCGCGGCGTCGATGCGGGACCGGGTGCTGGCCCGGCCTCGGGTGATGGTGTGGCTGCGGCGGTTCTTCGCGGCGTCGTTCGCGGCGCTGGGGGCGAAGCTCGCGCTGACCTAGCAGCTCGCGGCGCGCTCCAGCAGCAGCGTGCGCTCGCGTTCGTTGCGCGTGAGCGAGGCCGCCTTCTCGAACTCGGCCTTCGCCTCGGCCGTGCGCCCGAGCTTGACCAGGAAGTCGCCGCGCACGCTGGGCAGCAGGTGGTACCCCTGCAACGCCTTCTCGCCCGCGATCTCGTCGACCAGCGCGAGGCCGGCGGCGGGCCCGAACGCCATCGACAACGCCACGGCGCGGTTGAGCTCGACGATCGGGGACGGCGAGATGCCCGCGAGCACCTGGTACAGGGCCGCGATGCGTTGCCAGTCGGTGTCCTCGGCCTTGCGCGCGCGGGCGTGGCACGCGGCGAGGGCGGCCTGCACGTAGTAGGGGCCGGGCGGCTGGTTCAACGCTTCGGCGCGTTCCAACGCCTTCAACCCGCGGCCGATGAGCAGCCAGTCCCAGCGGCCGCGGTCCTGGTCGAGCAGCAGCACGGGTTCGCCGCCGGGGCCGGTGCGGGCCTTGGCGCGGGAGGCCTGGATCTCCATCAGTGCGACGAGGCCGTGGACCTCGGCCTCCTTGGGCGCGAGCTCGGCGAGCACGCGACCAAGGCGCAGTGCCTCGGCGCAGAGTTCCGGGCGCAGCCAGTCGTCGCCCTGGGTGGCGGAGTAGCCCTCGTTGAAGATCAGGTAGAGGACTTCGAGGACGCTGGCGAGCCTGCCCGCGAGCTCGGGGCCTTCGGGGACCTCGAACGGGACGCCGGCGTCGGCCAGGGTCTTCTTGGCCCGGACGATGCGCTGGGCCACGGTCGCGTCGCTGACGAGGAACGCGCGGGCGATCTCCTCGGTCTTGAGGCCGCCGAGCATCTTGAGCGTGAGCGCGACCCGTGCCTCGGTGCCCAGGACCGGGTGGCAGGCGGTGAACATGAGGCTCAGGAGGTCGTCGCCGATCTCGTCCTCGATGCCCTCGGCGGCGTCCGGTGTGGCCTCCTGGACGTCGCGGCCGATCTCCTCGACCTTGCGGTTGAAGTTCTCGCGCCGCCGGATCTGGTCGATGGCACGCCGTTTCGCCGTGGTCATCAGCCAGGCGCCGGGGTTCTTCGGCACGCCCTGCTCCGGCCACTGCTCCAGCGCCTGGACCAGGGCGTCCTGGGCCATCTCCTCGGCGAGGCCGACGTCGCGCACGTACCTGGCCAGCGCGGCGATGACCTTCGCCGACTCCATCCGCCAGACCGCGTCGACGGTGCGGTGCACCGAGGTAGCCCCCATGGGGGCATCAGACCACAGCCACCTGACGTATTTCCACGACGCACGCCGGTAGGTCGATGCGCTTCACCCGCTGCACCGCCTCCTCGTGGTCGCGGACGTCGATCAGCCAGTACCCCGACACCCCGTACGCGCCGGGGACGAGGTCACCGGCGTCGAGCAGGACGCCCGCGCGCCGCAGCGCGTCCCCGTGCAGTGCCGCCAACGGGACCGGGCTCCTGACGAACACCATGAACCGCACCGGACCTCCTCGTTCGCCTCTCGTGAGGACGTCGAACGGGGAGGTCCGGAATCGACGCGGTGATCAGCCGCGGAAGTCGGCGGCGTGGTCGCGGGCCCACTGCGCGAACGTGCGGTAGGGCCTGCCGGTGAGGTTCTCGTAGTCCGGTGACACCACGAACTCGTAGTCGCTGAAGTCGTCGGGGTCACCGCCCTCGTAGCCGCCGAGGCCGAGGACGTACCGCGCGATCTCCTCGGGCCAGCCGACGCTCACGTAGTAGGCGAGCGCCTCCTCGGTGGTGACGTCGCGGAACGTCAGCGAACGCCCGATCGCGGCGCCGATGTCGCGGGCCATGTCCCGCTGGGTGATCTGAGCGGGCCCGGACAGGTCGTAGGCCTTGCCGGCGTGGCCGTCCTCCTGCAGCACCCTGATCGCCACGTCGGCGATGTCGGCCTCGTGGATCGGCTGCCCGAACGCGTCCGGCTCGGGGTGCACGACGGTGCCGTCCTCGCGGATCGACGGGCCCCACAGGTCGATCTTGTTGGCCGCGAACTCACCGGGCCGCAGGTGCGTCCACTCGACGCCGGACGCCTCGACGGCCTGCTCGACGGGCAGGTGGTGGGTGGTGTCGTAGCCGTAGGTCACCGCGCCCGAGGACAGCGTCACGATGCGGCGCACCCCCGCTCGCACCGCCCGGTCGACCACGTCCTGCGCGGTCGGCGGGTGCACGAACAGGTAGAGCCTGTCCACACCGTCGAACGGGAGGCTGTCCGGGTCGTCGAGGTCTGCCTTCACCACCTCGACGCCCGCGGGGAAGCCCGCCTTGGACGGGTCGCGGGTGATCGCCCGGACGTGGCCGGACAGTCCCTGGACCACGAGCCGGCCGACGTTGCCCGTCGCCCCGGTCACCAGCGTTGTCATCGCATGCCCCCTTCGATGCCGTCGAGCAGCTTGTCGAGCCCGTAGTCGAACGAGCTGGTGATGGTGTCGGCGAGCGTGCCCTCGGTGTCGTAGGCGCCGGCGTTCCACAGCGCCGTCATCGCCGGGTAGCGCTCGACGTCGAAGTAGTCGTCCCAGAAGACCTGCCTGGCGCCCCACCACGAGTCACCGGACTCGCCGGTCGCCGCCGCGAGTTGCTGGTCGTCCACCTCGGACGCCGCCGCGCCGTGCACGAACCCCTCGATCGCGACGTGCGCGACGGTCACCTGCCGCGGTTCCAGGCCCGAGTCGGCGAGCGCGGCCAGCACGAACTCCTGGCCGTCCATCAGCCCGGGGCCGAGCGGCGGCCGCACCATCGACACGTCCCGCATCCACGGATGTGCCTGGTAGACCGCACGCGTGCGGTCGGCGTAGTGCTTGACGCGCTCACGCCACGTGCCTTCGGGCGTGAGGTCGCGTTCCTGCAGCACCGTGTCGGCCATGAGGTCGATCAGTTCGGCTTTGCCGGGCACGTGCGTGTAGAGCGACATCGTGCCGACGTTCAGCTCCTGCGCGACCTGGGCCATCGACATCGCGCCGAGCCCGTCGCGGTCGGCAACCGCGATCGCCGCGGTGACGATCTGGTCGACGCTCACCTTGGGCTTCCTGCCGACCGGTTTCGGCTCCGGCGGCCTGCGCCAGAGCAGCGCGAGCGTCCTGGCCGGGTCTCCCCCGCCGCTGCGTTCGGCGGCCATCCGTCCACCCCATTTCCGTAGGCCATACGGAAACAATACCGTATGACGTACGAAAATAGGTCACAGGACGGTCGGCGTCAGTTGGTCCACTTCTGATAGGCGCTGCCGTTGCAGGTGTTGAGCCGCACGCCGTTGGAGACACTGCCGTCGAGGCACAGTCCGCTCTGCACGTGCTTGATCTGGTTGCCCGAGATCGTCCACTGCTGGTACACGCTGCCGTTGCAGGGCTTGAGGCGCACGCCGTTGGAGACGCTGCCGTCGAGGCACTGCCCGCTCTGCGCGTGCACGATGTCGCCGCCAGTGGTGCCCCACTCCTGGTAGGCGCCGCTGTTGCAGGTCTTGAGCACCACGCCGTTGGACACGCTGCCGTCCAGGCACTGCCCGCTCTGCACGTGGCGGACGGTGGACAGGACGGAGGCGTCGGACGCTGCCGCCGGGATCGAAGCGCCGAGCGCTCCGGCGGCGCAGGCCGCCATCACCAGTGCGGCCTTCAACTTCTGCATGGGTTGCTCCTTGTGCTGATCGTGATGCCACGACGACGCGCGGCGAAAACGTCGACAACTGCTCGGCATGAGCGAAGTCGAATGGGCGGTTCACTGTTTTGCACGCGAAAGTGATCGTGCGAGATGTCCGCGAGTGCGGTCGGGACAAACGATGCCGATGAACCCGCAACCGGACAACATGCCGCCGTCCCGAAATGGTGAGACACGCCCTGAACAGGCGATATGTGCGGGCGTGGGACGACTGCGATACTGGCCCGCGACACCGAAAGCTTGGGGAGGGCGGTAGGTGTGGCGGGAAACAGGGGTGACCTCGCACGCCATCTCATTGCGCTCAAGCAGCGCAGCGGGATGAGTTATTCGGAACTGGGACGCAGGTCGCACATCAGCAGTTCGACATTGCACAGGTATTGCTCGGGAACGACCGTTCCGCCGGACTACCAGACAGTGGCGGGAATCGCCACGGCGTGTTCGGCGAGCGACGAGGAACTGGTCGAGCTGCTGGCGCTGTGGAGATCGGCGACCGGCCGGGTGGTCGTTCCGGAGATCGTCCACCGGCAACCGGAGGAGCTGCAGCGGCTGCCGAGTCCCCGCGTCCGTTCCGCCGTGTCGGCAGGGCTCGTCGTGGTGCTCGTGCTCTTCTCGCTGGCGGCCAGCGGCGCGGACTTCAGACCCGTGGCGGCGCAGGGGCAGATCACCGGTCCGTCCTGGCAGCGTGAACGGCCGCTCGCGCCGTCGCTGTTCGGCGTGACGGCGTCCTCGTCGAGCGGGGCGATGCCGTCGTTCCAGGTCGGCAGCCTGCGGTTCTGGGACAGCGGCACGCGGTGGGCGCGGCTGCAGCCGCGGCGCGACACCTACGACTGGACCGTCCTCGACCGGCTCGTCGCCGGCGCGCGGAAGGCGGACCTGCCGGCGACGCTGGTGCTCGGCGGCACACCGGCCTGGGCCGCGCCTTCAGGGCCGAAGGCGCCGTACGGCGATGGTTCCCGCAGCGCGCCACCCGACGACCTGGGTGTGTGGGAGCAGTTCGTCAGCACGCTCGCGAATCGCTACCAGGGCCGCATCGACGCCTACGAGGTGTGGGTGCACGCCAACGACGAGCGCTACTTCTCCGGTTCGACGGAGACCCTGGTCGAGATGACCAGGCTGGCCTCGCGGGCCATCAAGGCCGCCGACCCGGACGCGCTCGTCGTGTGCCCGTCGATCGCCCGGCTGTGGACCGACGAGGGTCGCGCGGTGCTGCGCCGGTTCGCCGAGCTGCGCGGGTACGACCACTGCGACGTCGCGGGCCTCAACCTGCACCAGCGGCAGGCGGCCGACCCGCCGGAGACCATGATCGGCCTCCTGCGGCAGATCGACGGCGCGTTGCATGACGCGGGCGTGCACCCGCGGTTGTGGAACACCGGCGTCACCTATGAGTACGTGCGCGACGAACAGCTGGACGAGCAACGCGCGATCGACTACGCCGCGCGCTTCTACCTGGTGGCGATCCAGGGCTCCAACTTCAGCCTCGAACGCACCTACTTCTACAACTGGGGCGGCGGCGGTCTGCCCATCACGCTGCAGGCCGTGGGCAGCCCGCCCACTCCTGCGGCGCTCGCGGTGGAGGAGCTGCAGCGGTGGCTGGCCCGCACCAGCACCCGGTCGTGCGGTCAGGGACTCGCCATCGACCTGCCGGCGAACGTGTGGCAGTGCGAGTTCACCGCGGACGACGGACGGCTGCTCACCATCCGCTGGACGCACGAGGGCACCGCGACGACATCACTCCCGCCGAACGCCGAGGAGGTGCGCTGCCTCGACGGCACCAGCCGGCCGGTGCGCGCGGGCGACACAGTCGCGGTCTCCGGAACACCGGTGCTCGTGGTGGGACGGCAAAGCGGCTAGTGGTGCGGCTCGGCACAAGCCTCGTGCGTGAACACGGGTCCAGTGACAGCGGAAACGCCGCCCCGGAGTCCGGAACGGCGTTTCCTGTGGTGGGAGCTGGGTTTCAGGCTGCCAGATCGGCGCGGGCCGGTTCCAGCAGCAGCTGCGTGACCCGCAGCTGACGGGCCGCTGCCCGCAGGTCCTTCACGATCTCGGCGACGTCGCGGCCCAGGTCGTTCTCGGCGCGGGCGGCCAGGTTCGTGGCCTGCGCGCCGAGCCTGGTGCTGGTCTGCCGGATCTCGTCGAGGGCGGTGCGCAGTTCGTCGACCGTCAGCGGGGTGCTCATGAGCGCCAGGCCAGCGCGGTCAGCATCTCCCTGCCGCGTTCGGCGCTGCGCGGGTCGCTGAGCACGTCGTAGCGGCCGGCGACGATCTGGGTGGTCGAGGCGAAGTCGCGCTTGCCGCGCGTGGCGGCGTACCTGGTGGCGGCGCTGGCCAGGCCGAAGACCGTACCGACGACCAGACCCGTGACGATCGGGGCGAGTGCGCCGCCGGTCGAGAACAGGCCGAGCAGCAGACCGACGAACAGACCGAACCAGGCACCCGACGCGGCACCGGAGCCGAGCACGCGGCCCCAGGTCAGGCGTCCGGTGACGCGTTCGACGATCATCGGCTCGACGCCGACGATGGTGACGTCCGCGACCGGGTAGTCGTTGTCCGCCAGGTGGTCCACGGCCCGCTGAGCCTCTTCGTAGGTTCCGTAGGAACCGATGGGCCAGCCGGTGGGCGGGGTGGGCAGTGCGTTGGCGCCCGTGGAATTCGCTCCCGTGGCGAACGGAGTCGCGGTGGTCATTTCCAACACCTCCGAATTGCGATCCCTACACCTGGTACTACGAACGGGCCACCGATTCTGTTCCCAAACCCGCGCCGATGTGACTCAGCTCCCTGTCGGTAAGCGTGATGTCCAGCGATTCCAGTGTTTTTCCGAGGTCGTCGACCTGAGAATTCTCAGCTTTCTCCCCCGCGTGCTCGACGGTGAGCTGCGTGCCGACCAGACGGCGGCTCAGACCGGGTTCGAGTCGCATGACGACGAGCTGGCGGCTGAACGGTGAACGCTCGTGCGTGGCGACGTAGTAGTTGGCGGCCGCGTAGTCGACGGGCCGCTGTTCGATGCCGGTCTCGAACTGGTGGCGCAGCTCCCAGCCGTCGGCGGTCTGCTTCTCCAGCACCCACCGGTTGTCCTCGCGGCGCAGGCGGTGCGGCCACCCGGCCTGGTCCACGACGGCGCCGTCGACGAGCGGCATCGGGTGCAGCACGCCGGCACCGAACCCGACGTCGACGAGCTGGTCGTCCACGATGGACATGAAGTGCGTGCGCGGGCCGGTCATCACTCGGCCCAGCTGCCGGCTCACGGTGTAGCCGAGTCGTTCCAGCACTGCGGTGAACAGCAGTTGGTGTTCGTAGCAATAGCCGCCTCGACGGCGCCGCAGCATCTTGTTCTGAATGTCGACGAGGTCGAGTGACGGCACGAGGCCGAGCATCACGTCGATGTTCTCGAACGGAATGGCGCGCACATGCGCTTCGTGCAACTCCGTCAGCGAACTCGATGCCGATGCCCCGGTGCGCGCGAAGTACGCGTCCAAATCAACCGTTTCCGTCTGCCACATGCCGTTCCCCCTGAGCTCGTTGCCACTCTTCTCTTGTCAGCGCGTACTCGACCTCTCCGTATTCCGTGCCGGGCAGCGGATCGGGGAAGTCGACGTGGAACGTGCGGACGTGCCGCAGCCCGCACCTCTCCATGACGCGCCGCGAGCCGGCGTTGACGAACATGGTCGTGGCGACGACGCGTCGCACGCCGCCGGTGGTGAAGCCGCGTTCGATCAGGGCTTTCCCGCCCTCGGTGGCGTAACCGAGGCCCCAGAACGCGCGGTGCAGCCGGTAGCCGAGCTCGACGACGTCGGCGCCCTTGAACTCGAACCAGCCGACGAACCGGCCCGTCGTGGTCTCGTGCGCCGCGTGGAAGCTGTCGCCGAGGTAGTTCTCGACCGGCGCCGGGTCGACGTACCGCATGACCTCGGGGTCGGCGTGCAGCGCGCGCAACGCGTCCAGGTCCGACGGGTCGATCGGGCGCAGCGTCAGGCGTTCGGTCTTCACGGACGAATCGTGGCGCGGCTGTCCACCGCTTTACCCACCTTCAGCGACGCGACGGCGGCCAGCAGGCACAGCGCGATGGCGAACCCGAACGCGATGGCGAGGCCCTGCGCGAACGGCCCGGAGATCAGGCTCGGGAAGAACCCGCGTCCGGTGAGGAACGCGGCCTGGTCCGGCGGCAGCGTCGTGAGCTGGTCGCCGAGCAGCTGCCGGATCGGGTTGTAGCCGAGGAACGCGGCGAACAGCACGGCGACGGCGGGCAGTGACGCGACCTGCGCGGCGGCGGCCGGGGAGACGCCGTGCTCGACCAGGCCGGTGCGCATCGCGCCGGGCAGCGACTGGGAGAAGCCGACGATGATCAGGCTGAAGAAGAACCCGATCGACAGCACCATCGCGGTGTTCTGGAACGTGGTCATCATGCCGCTGCCGGAGCCGCGGGCGTCGGCGGGCAGCGAGTTCATGACCTCGGCGCGGTTGGGCGAGGAGAACATGCCCATGCCGATGCCGGTGAACACGAGGATCACCGCGAACTCCCAGTACGGGAAGTCCACGGGCAGGGCGATGAGCAGCGCGAACGTGACCGCGGTCAGCACGTTGCCGCTGAAGGCGAGCGCCCGGCTGCCGAGGCGGTCGGACAGGATGCCGGCGGTGGGCGCGGCGAGCAGGAACCCGACGGTCATGGGCAGCATGTAGATGCCCGCCCACAGCGGCGTCTCCTCGAAGGAGTAGCCGTGCAGCGGCAGCCAGATGCCCTGCAGCCAGATGATGAGGATGAACTGCAGCCCGCCGCGGCCCAGCGCCGACGCGAAGTTCGCGACGTTGCCCCACGTGAACGACGGCAGCCGGAACAGGTGCAGGTCGAACAGCGGGTTGGGCACGCGGTGCTCGATCACGACGAACGCCACGAGCACCAGCGCCCCGCCGATCAGGCAGGTGAGCACGAACGGGCTGGTCCAGCCGGTCTGGGAGGTGCCGTGCGGCTGGATGCCGTAGGTGATGCCGACCAGCACGGTGATCAGGCCGGCCGCGAAGGTGATGTTGCCCCACCAGTCCATCGCGGCGTGGCGGCGCTCGCCGGTGTCGTGCAGCTTCAGGTAGGCCCAGACCGTGCCGAACAGGCCGAACGGCACGGACACGATGAAGATCAGGTTCCAGTTGACCGGCGCGAGCAGCCCGCCGACCACCAGGCCGAGGAACGACCCGGCGATCGCGGCCACGCCGTTGATGCCCAGCGCCATGCCGCGCTGGGTGACCGGGAAGGCGTCGGCCAGGATCGCCGAGGAGTTCGCCATCAGGAACGCCCCGCCGACGCCCTGCACCACGCGCCAGCCGATCAGCCACAGCGCGGCGGCGTCGCCGTCGAACCAGGTGATCGCGAGCATCACCGAGGAGAACGTGAAGATCGCGAAGCCCAGGTTGTACATGCTGGCGCGGCCGTACATGTCGCCCAGGCGCCCGAAGCTCACCACCAGCACCGCGGTGACGACCAGGAACCCCATGATCATCCACAGCAGGTAGCCGGTGTTGGCCGGGTCGAGCGGGTTGATCGCGATGCCCTTGAAGATGTCGGGCAGCGCGATCAGCACGATCGAGGAGTTGATCGTCGCGATGAGCATGCCCAGCGTGGTGTTGGACAGCGCGATCCACTTGTACCCGGCCGGAGCCGTCCGCAAAGTCACTTCGCCATGCTAATCATTCTGTCTAGGGGACGTCGCGAGGCTTGATCGTCTCCAGCACCGCACCCGCCGCGTCCCGCACGACCACGCGCGCGTCGGGGTGGCGGTCGATCAGCGGCGCGGCCAGCACGAACGTCCCGCTGCCGATCGACGCGGGCACGTCGGCCAGGCCGGGCCGGGTGTAGGTGATCGAGGCGACCCTCTCGTCGGTGATCAGGCCGACGGCCGCGAAGGTCGAACTGGCGAGGGCGTCCACCTCCCCCGGCTCGTCCCCCTTGTGCACCTTGAAGTCGTAGAACGCGGGCATCGCGGCGACGGTGGCGCCGCGGACCTCCTCCAGGTCCTCGACCTCGGTCACCGCGCCGGCCGAGGGGTGATCGCCGTCGAGGCAGAAGAGCAGCAGGTCGCCGAACCGGCCGAGCCGCGCCGTGGACGTGGCGTCGAGGCGGACGGTGAGGGTGTGGGCGAACTGGTCGGCGTCCGGGATCGGCCTGTCCCGCAGGCACTCGCCGAACCGCGCCGCCTCAGGCGTGTCGCGGGCAGCGGGCGGCAGCGGCCGGTCCACGACCGGCGTGGTGGGCCTGGGCACGCCCCGCACGGCGAACTCCTCGCCGTTGACCAGCGCCTGCGTGCCGGTGTCGGCCTTGGTGTAGCCGCTGGGCGCGAGGAAGAGCCCGTCGACCACAGCGGGCAGCGTGTTGCTGCGTGCCGGATCGGAGATCCGCGACAGGCTGAGGATCTTCACGTCGGGCGAGACGAGCCCCGCCATCGCGCCCGTGGGGGTGGTGAACAGGATCTTCACCCTGCCGTCCCCGACCCCGGTGTCGTCCGGCGCCGAGACCGTCGTGGTGGTGGCGGTGTTCGCGCAGAAGAACAGCCCGGCCGGCGCCCGGAACGCCGTGAGGACCGTGCCGTTCTTGCGGCTGGTCGCGACCGGCTGCCACTGGCTCGCCGGCGGATGCGCCTTCGCGGCGGCGGCACACCGTTGCAGCACGTCGGGCGCCACCACACCGCGTTCGACGTGGTTGACGACCGCGCGGTCCTTGCCGACGAACTCGCCGTTGTGCTGCATCGGCGGCGCGGCGGGGTCGGCCGTTCCGCCGAGCACGGCCTGACCGGCGAACACGGCCCCGGCGGCGAGCATGCTGACACCGGCCGCGATGAGCACCGGCCTGCCGTTGCGCGCGGCGGGCCTCATGCCTTCGCTGAGGCGTTGACGGGCGCGCATGCGGACGTCGTCGGGCAGTGCGCGGTGTTCGGGCATCTGGTCGATCACGGGGTGTCCTCGGGGGTCAGGTCGCGCAAGCGGGCGCGGGCACGGGAGACGCGGGCGCGCACGCTCGACTCGGTGATGCCGAGGAGCGCGGCGGCATCGGCGACGGAGACGTCACCGAGCAGGCAGAGCTGCGCGATCTCGCGTTCGGACGCGGGCAGCTTCGCGATGGCCGCCACCACCTCGGCGAGCCTGCGCTGAGCGTCGGTGCGTGCGGCGACGTCGTCGGCGTGGTCGCGTTCGTCCTGCGGCGTCAGCCTGGTGACCAGCCGCAACGCCCGGCGCGATGCCCGCCACTCGGTGCGGGCCCTGTTGGCGGTCACCGTGTAGAGCCACGGCAGCGCCGAGTCCCGCACGAGCTGGGCGTCTCCGCGTTTGCGCCACGCGGTCAGGAACGTCGCGGAGAGCAGGTCCTCCGCCTGCGACCACGACGCCGTCAGCCGGTAGGCGTAGTTCCAGACCGCCTCGGCGTGGCGTTCGAACAGCTCCGTGAACGCGGCGTGGTCGCCTTGCGCGATCCGTTCCCAGAGCAGCGTGTCGGGCGGCCCGACGTTCGCGCGCTCGGTCGTCTCAGTCATCACACTCCGCTTGGGGCCGTCACGCCCCAGTGTGCTGCGTGACGCCGGTCACCAGTCGGGCGTGGGGTCCATCGCGGTCGTTCCCAGGACGACGTGGGAGGGGTGGTCCTCGCCGAAGAACACGGTGTGGGTCGCGGGCCGGGGTTCGTCGCCGGGGTCGAACCGGTTGCCGGTGAGGGTGAACCACGGGAAGTCCGAGCTCGCCACCTGCAGGCGGACGCGGTGGCCGGGCTGGAAGGTGTGGTGGGCTGGCCACAGCTCGATCGCGTACTCCAGCGGGAAGTGCGGTTCGACGGCGGCGCGGCGGTCCAGCCCGTCGCGGTGGGAGGCTCGCAGGCATCCCGACGTGACCCGCCGGGACCGTCCGCCGGGCTCGACGTCGGTGATCTTGACGTGCCAGTCGGTGTCGGTGCCGTCGGTGGCGGCGTGCAGGGCCAGCCGCGACCACCCGGTGAGCCGCAACGGCTCGGTCAGCGGCGCCGAGGTCCAGGTCAGGACGTCGGCGCGCTGGTCGTTCGCGGTCTCGTCGAACGGGTAGTCCGTGGCGGAGTAGCTGGTGAAGGCGAGCCGCGGGCCGGGTTCGGCGGGGTCGAACACGTAGCTCGCCCGCCCGTTGCCGCTCGCGGGGTCGGTCACCAGCGCGTCCGGTCCGGAGAGGTGCAGGGTGAGTCCGGGAGCGGTCCGCATCCACTGGTCGCCGTGGTCCCAGGCGTGCCGTCCCGTGTCGAACACGGAGACCGGCGGGGCCGTCCACCGGGTCCGGTCGCCGCGCAGCCACCGGTCGAGGAAGCGCAGGTGCAGTTCGTTCATGTCCACGGCGGCCGAAGGGCCGTGGTCCACGCCGTCGTAGCCGGAGTGCGGGTAGCGCACACCCGCGTGCGACCAGGGGCCGACGACCAGCGTCTGGTCGGCGGCGCCCGCGCTCACCATGTGTTCGTAGTGGTGCAGGGTGCCGGTCAGGTCTTCGAGGTCGTACCAGCCGCCGACGTGCAGGGTGGGCACGTCGATGTCGGCGTAGCGGTCGTCGAAGCGCAGGCTCTGCCAGTGCTGGTCGAACGTCGGGTGCTCGACGAGGTCGTTCCAGGACGGCCCGGACAGGCCCAGGGTCCTGCCGATGTCGCTGACCGGCAGGGTGGACAGGAGTTCGGTGAGGTCGCCGGGCCGTTCGGCGGGCGGCGGGCCCTCGCGCCGCTGGATGCTGTGCAGCCAGATGGGGAAGTAGCTCTGCAGGACGCCCCACGTGAAGGGGACCTCCTGCATCCACCTGCCTGCCGGTGCGCTGGAGATCATGCACCTGAGGTGGGGTGGACGGTGCGCGGCGAGTGCCCACTGCATCCAGCCCATGTAGGAGATGCCCGTGGTGCCGACCGCTCCGTCGCACCAGTCCTGGGCCGCCACCCACTCGACCACGTCGTGTCCGTCGGCTCCGTCGTGGACGAACCAGTGGAAGTCGCCTTCGGACTCCAGGCAGCCGCGGGTGTCCACGACGACCGCCGCGTAGCCGTTGTCGGCGTACCAGCGCGCTTCGCGCGACCACGGGCCGAGCGACTTGTCGTAGGGCGTGATCTGAACGATGGCGGGCACGGCGCGGCGCTCACCGGCAGGCAGGTAGACGTCACCGGCGAGCCGGACGCCGTCGCGCACCGGGATCCGCACGCGCAGGTCCGGTTCCGCGGGAGGGTTCTCGCCGCGCAGCGTCCGCAGGTAGTCGGGCAGTTGCTCGGGGCCGAGTGGCAGTTCGTGGTTCAGGGCGATCTCCAGGTCGACGGGGCACGCGGGGACGGGGTCAGCCGGTCGGCGTGGACCGGTTCGCCACGACGGGCAGGACGACCTGCGACTCCAGTCCTGGCCGGTGGAACACGGTCTGCCTCGCCACCTGGCCTGCGGTGTCGGTGAACGGGTTGGTGGCGCCGGTGTTGAGGTTGCGGTCGTAGCGGGTGAACCAGGAGCTGGTCACCTCGACTCGGATGCGGTGGCCGGGCAGGAACCGCACGCCGGTGCCGTCCATCGAGAACTCGAAGAGGGTCGGCTCACCGGGGATGAGCGGGGTGGGGTGTGCGAACGACTCGCGGAACCGGGCGCGCAGCGCACCCCGGCACAGGAACCTGGCCGTCCCGTCGGGGTGGACGTCGGCCAGCCGGACGTGCCAGTCCGTGTCGGGGGCCGAGGACGCGGCCCACAGGCGGCAGTGCACCCAGCCGATCACGTCGAGCGGTTCGGTGATCTCGTCGCTGGTGTAGCAGAGCACGTCGTCGCGCCCGGTGACGGCGCGGTCGTCCACCGGGCCGTCGTGCAGGGTCCACAGCGACCGCGCCACGTCGTGGGGGTCGTAGGTGTAGTGGTCGGCTGGTTCTTCTGTCGTCGGTGGCTCGAAGGTGAGCCGGCCGTCGCCGTGGTGGCTGTTGGCTGCACCTGCCGAGCGCAGGTGCAGCGGGTGGGCTCGGTGCCGGGCAGGGGGAACTCGTCGGCGGTGCGCCATTCGTTGGCGCCGGTGACGAAGACGCGGACCCGAGGGGTGTCGTCGGTGGCCGGGCCGCCTCGCAGCCATCGGTCGAGGAAGCGGAGCACGTGGCCGTCGAGGTCGATGACGGCGTCCTCGCCGAAGTCCAGCCCGTTCAGCTCACGGGTGCGGTTGGGGACGTGCGGCCACGGGCCGATGACGAGCTCCTGGCCGGTGCGGGCCTCTGCGGTCGCGCCGCGCAGGCTCATGGCCTCGAAGTTCAGCGGCGCTCCGGGGAAATTCAGGTCCCACCAGCCGGTGATGTTCAGCGCGGGCACCGACATCCGCTCGTGGTCGTCGTAGGAGCCGCGTGCCCAGAACTCGTCGTAGGTGGGGTGCTTCATCCACTCGTCCCACCAGCCGACCTCGACGCCCGCGTGATCGGGCAGGGAGCTGAGCGGCAGCGCGTCGAAGAAGTCCTGCTGCCGGGTGAGCATGTCGCCGTACTCGGCGCGCTGCCACGAGCGCCGGCCCATGGTGACGGCCCAGTCCCCCATGCCCAGCATGAACACCCCGTTGAGGATGGGTTCGTTGCGCCACAACGACGCCGGCGGCGAGGCCATGGGGACGATGGCCCTGAGGTGCGGTGGCCGCTTCGAGGCGGCGTACCACTGGGTCTGGCCCGCGTAGGAACCGCCGATCATGCCGATGTTGCCGTCGCACCACGCCTGGCCCGCGATCCGCTCCACGGTGTCGAAGCCGTCCTCGGCCTCGTGGAAGTACGGGACGAACACGCCGTCGGAGTTGAACCGGCCGCGCACGTCGTTGAAGGCGACGACGTAGCCGCGTTCGAGGAGCTTGCCGACGAGGGTGCTGGGCGTCTCGCGGGACAGGGTCTTGTCGTAGGGCGTGCGCATCAGCACGACCGGCCGCGGTTCGTCGAGGCCGGGCAGGAGCAGGTCGAGTGCGAGCTCGACGCCGTCGCGCATCGGCACCCGCAGGTTCTGGGACCGTGTGGCGTTCACGTCGTCGCGTCCGCGACCCGCTGGAGCATGCGCGGCATCGGGACGGCTCCGCCGCCGATCATCGCCTCGTGCACCTCGCGCGGGTCCGCGCCGGCGCTGTTCGCGCGGGCCTCGGTGAAGGCCAGGAAACCGGAGCGGTAGGCCAGCGCCTGAGCGGGCATGTCGGTGGCGTAGCGGAGCATCTCGGAGGTGATCTGCTCCTCGCCTTCCAGGGTGTTGGCGCGCATGAACGCCCGCGCCCGCCCCGCGTCCCACAGGCCCAGGTTCAGCGCGGTGTCCACGACGAGCCGCTGTGCCGTCATCCGCTCGTGGGACAGCCGGCCGTAGGCGTCCCAGTCGTCGGCGTAGGCCCCGGTCTCCCACCCCAGGCCGGAGGCGTACTCGGCCCATCCCTCGTTGAACGCGGTGAGGTCGAAGGAGAACCGCTGGAGCGGGTGCAGCGAGGTGTTCTCGTTCTGGCGGGCGATGTGGAAGTGATGTCCGGGGAGCAGCTCGTGCAGGATCAGCGCGGCGGCGGTCAGCTGGGACCGCTCGGCGAGGGCGGAGCCGTTGAACCGGTAGAGGCCGACCGGGTCGTCGGGGGTGGGTGGCTGGTAATAGCCGAAGGTCATCCCCGGTTCGACGGCCGGGTCGGCGCGGCGCACGTCGTGGGGCGCGCCGGGCAGGGTCTTGAACAGGGAGCCGATCTCCGGCTCGACGCGGGCGATGTGACGGCGGTAGAGCGCGGCGACCTCGTCCGGGGTGGAGACGTAGAGGTGTGCCTGGCCCCGCACCCAGTCGCGCGCTTCCGCCTCACCGGGCGGGCCGCCGAGGCGGGACCGGATCTCCCGCATCCGCTCGGTCAGTTCGGCGCACTGCTCCAGCCCGAGCCGGTGCAGCTCCTCCGGATCGACCCGCACCGTGGTCTGCCGGTGGACCAGGGACCGGTAGACCTCCTCACCGCCGGGCCGGTGGGCCAGGCCGATCGCCTCGCCGGCGACCCGCGCCGACTCGTCGATCTCGGTCAGCACCTCGTCGAAGGCTGCCGTGAGGGCTTCGGAGCCCAGCACGGCGGGCAGGCCGTCGCGCATGCTCTGCCAGGTGGCCCGGCCGGCGGGCACGGCGGGAGCGGGCAGGGTGATGCCCCGTGACCGCTGCTCCCGCACGAGCGCCGCGATCGAACGCAGGCGCTCGCCGAACTCGGCGGTGAGCCGCCTGCGCAGCGTCTCCGGCTGCGGTGCGATCACCTGGTGGGCGTACAGGGTGAGGATGCCGCTCTGGTAGGGCGCGGTGAGGTGCAGGTGCCACAGGTCCCGCGCCTCGGCGACCTGCTGGACCAGCTGCGCCTCCAGCACGGCGGCGAGGTCGGCGTCCTCGCGTGCGGTGCCGGTCTGCCGGAGCTCGTCGAGCAGCCGCTGGGCCCGGGACGCCCGGTCACCGAGCACCCGCTCGGTGACCGGCGGGATGGACGCGGGCCGGTCACCGGCGACCACCGCGAAGTACGGCTCGTCGTGCTTGAGCTGGTTCCAGAACTCGTCGGCGAGCTCGGTCGTCGAGCGCATCGGACCTCCGCTTCGTGAGGTGGGGACGGGCGGTCAGACGCGTTCGTACGACGCGATGTAGCGGAACAGGGTCGGGGAGCCGTTCTCGTACTCGCGGAACTCCGCCGGCACGTAGGGGAACAGCGGGCCGTACTCCGCGAGGAACCGCCCCGGCTCACCGGTCGGGATGAGCTTCGCCGCGGGTGGGGACGGGTGGCGCATCGTCCGGTACCACCGCGCGAGCATCTCCTCGTCCTCGATCTCCGCCTGCAGATGGCCGTCCACGACGCGCACCGTCGCCGTGCCGTGCGGTGCCTCGTAGCGTCCGGTGAACGGCTCCAGGTCGATCTCCACCTGCTCCCCGGAGGGCGTGGGGCGGACGAACGGCGCGACGCCGAAGCACTCCTGCAGCACCTCGGTCTTGAGGGCCTCGACCAGCAGCGCGCCCTGGTTGCCGTTGGTCAGCACGGCGAGGGCGCCCTGCTGGTCGGGCAGCGTCTCCAGCAGCGAGATCTGGCCGATGTTGCCGCCGCCGTGGCCCACCACCGGTCCGGCGGGCGTGGGGCGGCGGTGCCAGCCGAGGCCGAACTCGGCCTGCTCGAAGCCCCACATGGTGTCGACCGACCGCGCCCGCATCAACTCGGTCGCCTCCCGCGAGAGCACCCGGCGCCCGTCCGCCGCCACGCCGCCCGCCAGGTGCATGCGGGCGAAGGCGATCAACGCGTGCACGTCGCAGAACAGGGTCGAGCCGGCGGGCGCCATGCCGGGCGCGATCTGGAACAGGTCGGAGCGCTGCGCCGAGGTGGCGCCGGGATCGACCTCGTGTCCCACCGCCGTGGACTGCAGGATCATGCGGTCGGTGTCGGTGGTGGCGTTGAGCCCGAGCGGGCGCAGGATCCGCTCCTCCAGCGCCTCGTCCCAGGTCCTGCCCGTCGCGGCCTCGATGACCGCGCCCGCGGTGACGGTGCCCGCGTTCGAGTAGGACCAGTGCCCGCCGGGCTCGCCGACGACGGAGTGGGCCTCGATCAGCCGCACGAACTCGGTGAGGACGTGCGGCCCCTTGCGCTGCGCCGGCATGAAGTTCGCCGCGAGGCCGCAGGTGTGGTTCAGGAGCATCCGCACGGTGATCCGGGACGAGCGGTCGCCGTCGCCCACGCGGAAGTCCGGCAGGTAGGCCGTGACGTGGTCGTCCAGGCCCACGAGGCCCTCGTCGACACACGTCATGAGCAGCGAGCAGGTGAAGACCTTCGTGATCGAGCCCGCCGCGAAGAGCGTGTCCTGCCGCACCGGCAGGCCGGTGCTGAGGTTCGCGATGCCCGACGCCGCGCTCGTGACGACACCGTCGCGCAGAACGGCCGCGGTCGCTCCCGGCACGACGTAGGTCTCGCACAGTTCGTCCAGGCGTTGCTGCAGTCTCGTCTGGTCCACGATCGCTCTCCTCGCGCCACGGGAATTACTGAACGAGTTTCAGAAAGTTTTTCTGAATATAATGGCGGGCATGCTGCACGGCAACCCTCCCGACCCGTCGCCGCCCAGGAAGGGCAGGCCTCCCCGCATCTCGCTGACGGCGATCCTCGACGCGGCCGAGACCCTGTCCCCCGACGCGCTCACGATGAGCGCGGTGGCCAGACACCTCGGCGTCGCCACCTCGGCGCTGTACACGCACGTGCGCGACCGGGAGGAACTGCTGGGCGCGCTGGCCGAACGGCTGGGCGCCGAGCTGCGGGCACCCGAGGAGGACCTGGACTGGCGGACCTGGCTGCGCACCTACGCCAGGGACATGTACGCGGCCCTCGGCCGGCATCCCGTGCTCACCAGGCCCGAGACGGCGTTCCTCATCCAGGGCAAGGGCGCCGTGCTCGTCCAGACAGGACTGCGCGTGCTGCGCGGGGAGGGGTTCGACGGTGCTCAGGCGCTCAACCTGCTGCGCGCCACCGGCAATGTCGCCTACATGCAGGCGTTGGCGGACCTCCTGCTGCAACGCCCCGGCTTCGACGGCGCGGAGGTCGAGGAGCTGATCGGCCAGTCGATACCGCGCGGCGCGGACAGCCTGGAGGAGCAGCTCGACCTCGTCCTGGCCGCCGGTGACCAGTTCCTGGCGCGCCAACGCTGACGCGCGCGGGGGCTCAGCCGGTTGGGGCGCCATCCCAGGCCGGGTCCGCACTCGCAAGGTGACCGCGCCCACGGCAGGCGGCCCCTCGTTCGAAGCGCGAACGACCCCGATGGCAAGATCTCCGCGTGCCGATCGAGCAGCAGCAGCCCGGCAATGTCGAGGCCGAGACCCAGGTGTTCGCGAAGATCCCACCCCTGCGACCGGAACCGGCGACCGTCCCCGGTGTCGCTCCGGTGACGCCGCCTCCCGGAATCCCCGCTCCACCGGCCGTCACTCCGGCCCAGCGGGCCACCACGCCACCGGCTGCCGCGCCGGCGAGACAGGCCACTCCTTCACCGGCCGCAACTCCGGTCCAGCGGGCCACCACTCCACCCGCCGCCACCCCGGCTCAGCCGGCCGCTACGCCACCGGCTTCCGCACCGGCCCAGCAGCCCGCTGCCCCGGCGGCGGAGCGCAAACCGAAGTCGCTGACCCGGCGGCTGGCCCGCCGGATCCTCGGCCCCACGTTGATGACGAAGAAATAGGCTCGGCTAGCGGTCGGGGACCTGACCCAGACCACCGCAGACCCGGCAGGCGGTCCGGTCCTCGTTGAGCCCAGAACCATGGCAACGGCTGCACTCCTTCACAGAAGAACAGTGTCCGCTTCCACTCCGAGTGGTGGCAGCCGCCAAGCAGGGACCCTCCTGGCAATAATGGGTGACCCCCATCGTTCACGCTCGGTGATCAGGCCTGGGTGGACGGACCGGCTGGAATCTCGTTGGCACGTGCGACATTCCCTGCGACGATGCCTCTGGTCTCCGCGTGCGGGAGCCTCCACCAGCCGGAGCACCCGCGCGGGCACGGATGCGACATCTCGTGCAGCACAAGGCCTTCGGGACCGGGAACGGGTTGTTGCCACGACATGGTTCCGGACCCCGCGCACAGCCGGCAGGTGTCCTCTTCACACTCCACACCCAGGATTTACTCCACACGGGACACTTCGGGCAATCGCTGGATCGAGGGGAGATCACCGATGGCAGTAGCGGTCGTGACAGGCGCGGGTTCCGGCGTGGGGCGCGCGGCGGCGCGAACCCTGCTGGACGCGGGGTTCCAGGTGGCGCTGGCTGGAAGGCGCGAGGACGCGTTGACCGAGACCGGAGAGGGCTTTCCCGAGAGCGCTCTCGTGGTGCCGGCCGATGTGTCGCGTGAGGACTCGGTCGTCGCGTTGTTCGAGGCGGTGGTCGCGCGCTTCGGCCGGGTGGACGTGCTGTTCAACAACGCTGGCATGAACGTGCGCGCGACACCGGTCGAGGAGTTCTCGTTGAGCGCGTGGGAGAAGGTCGTCGGGGTGAACCTCACGGGCGCGTTCCTGTGCGCCCGCGAGGCGTTCAAGGTGATGAAGACCCAGGGCGGCGGCCGGATCATCAACAACGGCTCGATCTCGGCGTCCGTGCCGCGCCCGCACGCCGTCGCCTACAACGCGACCAAGCACGCGATGACCGGCCTGACGAAGTCGTTGTCGCTGGAGGGCCGCGCGTTCGGCATCGCGTGCGGGCAGATCGACATCGGCAACGCGGCGACGGAGATGACCGAGCGGATGGGCGCCGGTGTGCTGCAGGCCAACTTCGAGACACGGCCGGAGCCGACGTTCGACGTGCAGCACGTGGCGGACGCCGTGCTGTACCAGGCGCGGTTGCCGTTGAACGCCAACGTGCAGTTCATGACCGTGATGGCCACGGCGATGCCCTACATCGGCAGAGGCTGAGCCTGGTACATGCCGCCGCCGCGCTCCAACAGACCGAGGTCGACGAGGTAGCGCCGGATGGTGACGTGGTCGAGTTCTCCCCCGTCGCACCACGCCTGCAGCCGCTCGTTGATCTCCTTCTCCTCGTAGTAGGTCCGCGCGGTGAAGGCGTGCGCGGCGACGTGTTCGAGGATCTTGCGGCGTCGTTCGTGCGCGACCGGCAACGAGACGAGCTTGTCGCCCCGGACGAACGGCGCGAGCCCGTCGGCGGGCATCGCCTCGGTGAGCGTCGCCGCCAGCGGCTTGAGGTCGGTGGGCCGGGCCGGTTCGCCTTCGACCAGCCCGGCCTCGCGGAGCTTGCGCAGCGCGGTTCCGGCGTCCTTGACCTTGAGGCCGGAGGCGGCGGCGACGT
The DNA here is from genome assembly GCF_042721515.1 of Lentzea sp. NPDC058436. Taxonomy (NCBI): domain Bacteria; kingdom Bacillati; phylum Actinomycetota; class Actinomycetes; order Pseudonocardiales; family Pseudonocardiaceae; genus Lentzea; species Lentzea sp. NPDC058436. The sequence continues at coordinate 1,280,890 of NZ_JBHXLF010000001.1, read as the reverse complement.
CGGCCAGCGTTCCCGCGCCGAGGACGACGGCGGCGAACGCCCGCAGCCTCGTGGGTTCGGCCAGCACGCGCACAACGGACTCCGGAGTGGTCATGCCTGCGAACCTAACGCCGCCGTCCACCGGTTTTCAGCGGGAAGGGGCGCCCTGCCAGTCCGCGCTCATCTGCCCACCAGGCCCTCGGCCATGACGTCGCCGAGGTAGCCGTCGAAGTCCGGCGTGTCGGGTTCGAGCACGTGCCGGACCCACGCGGTGCGCTCGTGGGCCAGCGGCGGAAGCTCCCAGACGCACCCGATGAGGTCCTTCGGGATGACGGTGAAGCGCGTCAGGTCGGGGTCGGTCGAACCGAGGAACGGCTGGTCACCGGACACGGCGGTGCGGCAGTGCAGGACGTTGTCCCAGACCCAGTTGTAGGCGTTGAGGTACATGCCCGCGGCGCTGCGGTGCAGGACCGTCACGGTGGCGGGCGGGGTCGGGTCGTCGAAGTCCGGGTAGATCCGCGGCAGGAACGCGCAGGCGGCGTCGCGGATGTCGTCGGTGATCTCCAGCCCCGGGGTGACCACCTCGTAGCGCTTGACGTGCCTGCCCGCGACGACCAGCGGTTCCTTGACCGCCAGCTGCTTCTCGTAGAAAGCCATGCGTCGAACGTATGAGCTAACCCTGACAGGGTGTGTCAGTGATAGTTCGCCGGTAACGCGCGCGCGAGATGGGGCGACAGTCGGATCGTTCAGTGGCGAACGAGAGGTGACACCGTGTCCGAAGAGCCCACGACGTATCCCGAGGTCGGCCCGTTCCAGCCCTTCGTGCAGCAGGCCACCGGCCCTGGAACGGGACCTGACTGGAAGAGCCGGCTGCCTGCGGCCTCGTTGCGGCGCATCCGCGCTTCCGCGACGACCGAGGAAGCGGGCGTGCAGGCGACGACCGAAGCCGTGATCGTCCTGCACTCGATACGCCGCATCCTCATGTGGAGCTTGGTGATCACGCCGGGCTTCGCCGCTGCCGCGGTCATCGGGCTGTTCCTCATCCTGAGCGCTGCCTGACGGGTGAATCACTGACATCGGTGTGTCAGTGGTTTGTGGCAGTGTGTCCGCGTGCGCGCGAGCCGGTTGGTGTCCCTGTTGCTCCTCCTCCAGGCCAAGGGCCGGATGACGGCGCAGGCGCTGGCCGACGAGCTGGAGGTGTCGGTGCGCACGATCTACCGCGACGTGGAGTCGCTGCACGCGGCCGGCGTGCCCCTGTACGGCGACGCCGGTCCGTCCGGCGGGTACCAGCTGCTCGACGGCTACCGGACGCGGCTGACCGGGTTGACCGAGCAGGAGGCCGAGTCGTTGTTCCTGGCCGGGTTGCCGGGGCCGGCGGCGGATCTGGGGCTCGGGGACGCGGTGTCGGCGGCGCAGCTCAAGTTGATGGCGGCGTTGCCGTCGCCGATGCGTGACCGGGCCTCGCGGATGGCGACGCGGTTCCACCTCGACGCGCCCGCCTGGTACTACGACCCGGAGCGGTCGCCGTTCCTCGGGCTGGTGGCGGACGCGGTGTGGCGGGAGCGGGTGCTGGAGGTCAGCTATCGGCGGTGGCGTTCGCCTGAGGACGTGACTCGGGTGCTGCGGCCGCTGGGGCTCGTGTTGAAGGCCGGGCGCTGGTACCTGGTGGCGCAGGGGGCGTCGCGGATCTCGACGTACCGGGTGGCGCAGATCCAGTCGGCCGTGGTGCTGGACGAGTCGTTCGCGAGGCCGGACGGGTTCGACCTCGCGGCGCACTGGGCGGAGTCGCTGGAGGACTTCCAGGCCCGGCAGTACACCGGCGAGGCGGTGATCAGGTTGTCGGAACGGGGCTGGGAGTCGTTCGCGTCGCACGTGTTGCCGGTGGTGGCGAAGGCGGCGGAGGAGTCCGTTGTGGACGACGGGGACGGGTTCCGGGTGACGATCCCGATCGAGTCGCTCAGCCACGCGACCGGGATGCTGCTGCGGCTGGCCGGTGAGGTCGAGGTGCTGGAGCCCGCAGAGCTCAGGGACCAGGTGACGGCGGCGGTGCGGCGGCTGGCGTCGATCTACCTGGGGTGACCGAAGCGCGCGAGGTGGTGCCAGAGGTGTTTGACGACCTGGGGTGGTGCTTTCGCGTCGTCGAGGAGCCGTGGCGTGAGGACGCCGTCCTCGGCGATCTCCAGTCCCAGTGCGACGGACTCGGGTGTGCGGTAGCCGGGGTGGCGCAGGAGGTCCTGTGTGGACAGCCGGAAGCCGGGGTGCCGTTCGACCGGGCACGGCAGCCAGACCTCGGGGTGGCTCGGGTCGAGGACGACCGCTTCGACGTCGTCGAGGGTGACGGGACCGTGGACGTGGGCTTCGACGTAGTCGTCGAGGAAGTCCAGGCCGTCGTCCTCGGTCAGGGCGAAGTGCCGGGCGGTGCCGAAGTCGACCGGTTCGAAGACGCTGTCCGGGTAGCAGAACGTCGTGCGGTCGAGCACGTCCTCGCGAAGACGCAGGTGCGCCGATCCGAAGCGCGGTGCGGCGCCGCAGGCCAGCCGGCGGGTGTTGAGCGCGCCGTACTTGGGCCGGTCCGCGGGTGCCGCGTGGTCGTAGGCGCCGCCGAACAGGCGGCTCTCCCAGTCGCGGCGCGCGCCTCCGAGGCCGCCGTTGCTGGTGCCGGTCTCGAACTGCGACCGGTAGACGCCGTCGCGGACGAGTCCGTCCAGCACTCCCCTGCCGGGGTGGAAGTTCAGCGTCACGCGGAGGTCGCGCGGCAGCGGCCCGCCCGCGGACAGGCTCTCGACGTGCGCGATGGCCTGCTCAAACGGCACGCGCGAGCTCCCGGTCGTGCACGCGCGCCAACGTCAGCTGCGCGGCCAGCGCGCCCAGCAGTGCCATGAACATGTCCCACTGGGTGTCCCAGACGTCGCCCTGGGTGCCGAGGAACTCGTCCGCGGCCGACCCGCCGAGCACCGCGGCCAGCCACTCGCCCAGTTCGTAGGTCGCGCTGAACGCCAGGCACACGCACACGACGAGGAAGAACAGCCATCCGCCCGGCCGAAGCGGTGAGCGGCGCAGCAGGATCTCGCGGGCGAGCACCGCGGGCACGAAGCCCTGCACGAAGTGCGCGAACCGGTCGTAGTGGTTGCGCGCCAGGTCGAACCAGTCCTGCACCCAGAATCCCGCCGGCACGCGGGCGTAGGTGTAGTGGCCTCCGAGGATCAGCACCAGCGCGTGCAGGAAGATCAGCCGGTACAGCAGCGGCGTCAGCCGGAACCGCCGGTAGGTCGCCACCAGCAGCGCGCCGCCGATCACGACGGGCGCGACCTCGAGGTACCAGGTGGCGCGGTCGTAGGGGCCGATGCCCGACACGACCAGCGCCACGGCCGTCAGTCCGAGCAGGACCAACGGCTCGATGTGCGTCTTAGAGCTCACGGACCACCTTGCAGGGATTGCCGACGGCGAGCACGCGCGGCGGGATGTCGCGCGTGACGACGCTACCGGCTCCGATGACCGAGTTCTCGCCGATCGTGACGCCGGCGCAGACGATGACGCCGCCGCCGAGCCACACGTTGTCGCCGATGGTGATGGGCGCGGCGGACTCGAAGCGCTGCCGCCGGGCCTCGTGGTCCTCGATCGGGTGCAGGGCGGTGAGCAACTGGGCGCGCGGGCCGATGGAGACGTCGTCGCCGATGGTGATGGTGGCGCAGTCCATGAGGATGGCGTCGTAGTTGAGGAAGCTGTTGGAGCCCAGGTGGATCTGGTAGCCGTAGTCGCACTGCAGCCGCGGCATGACCCACGAGCCTTCGCCGACCGAGCCGAAGAGCTTCGCGATGACCTCGCCGGAGCGGGTTGTGTTGAACTCGTCGACCAACGCCTGGGCGCGCTGCCGTTCGGCGACGAGCTCGGGGTCGGAGTCCTTGTACAGCAGGCCGGTCATCATCTTCTGCTTCTCGGTGATCACCCTTCGAGAGTGCCCGAACGCAGCAGTGCGCGGGCGCGGGAGGCGGCGATCTCCATCAGCGCCACCAGTTCCGCGGCGTCGAAACCGGGCGGCGGTTCGACCGCGAGCACCACAGGTGTGGTGGCCGGAAGTGGTGGACGGGCGGGCAGCTGACCTGCTTCTTCGTGCGAAACCACCACAGGTGTTCTGGTGCCGACGGGTCCGGCGACGCGGTCGCGCAGGGCGTCGAGGAGTTCCTGTTCCGGTTTTCCCTTGAGCAGCAGCAGGACGAACGGGTCGGCGTCGAGCAGCCAGCCGACCTGGAACGCGAGTGCGGCGGCGTGGCGGCACGGGAGTTCCCAGCCGTCGCAGTCGCATTCGGGTTCGAGGTCGCCGATGCCGGGCAGCAGGTCCACTCCGGACTCTTCGGCGGCGACGACGAGGTCGCGGGGCATGTCGTTGTCCAGCAACGCGGCGATGTGGGCGGAGTTCTCGGCGACGCGGTCGAGGAACCGTCCCCATTGGACCTCGGAGAGCTCGGGGATGCTCACGGTGGTGCTGTAGGCGGTGTCGTCGTCGTGGACCTGGGCGTGCAGTCGGCCGGGGCTGACGGTGATGGGGCCGACGACGCCGGCGTGGGCGTAGCGGCGGCCGAGCTTGAGCATGCCGGAGTCCAGCGCGGTGTCCTTGAGCGCCTTGTCCCACGTCCTGCCCCACCACGAGGTGGCGATGCGGCGCTTGACCTTGGGGAACGCGGCGAATCCGCGGGCGGTCATGGCGCGCTCCTGAGCTGGACGAGTTCGGCGAGTTCGGCGTCGGTGAGTTCGGTGAACGCGGCCTCTCCCCCGCGCAGGACGGCGTCGGCGAGGTCGCGCTTGTCCTGCAGGAGCGCGGCGATGCGTTCCTCGACGGTGCCTTCGGTGACGAGCTTGTGCACCTGGACGGGTCTGGTCTGGCCGATGCGGTAGGCGCGGTCGGTGGCCTGGTCCTCGACGGCGGGGTTCCACCAGCGGTCGAAGTGGATCACGTGGTCGGCGCGGGTGAGGTTGAGGCCGGTGCCGGCGGCTTTGAGCGACAGCAGGAACACGGGTGCGCGGCCGTTCTGGAAGTCGTCGACCATCTCCTCGCGCCGGGGCACGGGGGTGCCGCCGTGCAGGAACCGGGTGGGCTGTTTGATGTGCCGCTCCAGCAGCCGGGCCATGCCGACGTACTGGGTGAAGATCAGCGCGGAGCCGTCCTCGGCGATGATCGTGTCGAGCAGTTCGTCGAGCAGGTCGAGCTTGCCGGACGTGCCGCGCAGCGCGTCGTGGCCGAGGTAGTGCGACGGGTGGTTGCAGATCTGCTTGAGCCCGGTGAGCAGTTTCAGCACGAGCCCGCGCCGGGCGATGCCGTCGGAGTGGGCGATCTGGTCGAGGGTCTCGCGGGTCAGCGCCTCGTAGAGCGCGGCCTGCTCGACCGACAGCGACACGTACCGGTCGGTCTCGGTCTTGGCGGGCAGTTCGGGGGCGACGCCGGGGTCGGTCTTGCGGCGGCGCAGCAGGAACGGCCGGACGACCTTGGCGAGGGTGTCGTCGGGTTCGGGCCAGCGGGTGCGGAACGCGCGGTGCGTGCCGAGCAGGCCCGGTGTCGTCCAGTCCAGCACGGCCCACAGCTCGGACAGCGAGTTCTCGACGGGGGTGCCGGACAGCGCGACGCGGGCGCCGCTGGGGATGGAGCGCAGTGCTTTGGCGGTGCCGGAGTGCGGGTTCTTGACGTGCTGGGCCTCGTCGGCGACGACCATGCCCCAGTCGTGGCCGCGCAACGCCTCGGCGTCCAGGCGCATGGTGCCGTAGGTGGTGAGCACGACTCCCTCGGTCGCGAGAGTCCGTTGTGGACCGTGGTAGCGGCTGACGGGCGTGGCGGGGGCGAAGCGGTGGATCTCGCGTTCCCAGTTGCCCAGCAGCGAGGCCGGGCAGACGACGAGGGTGGGGCGCGGGTCGGCGCGGTGCAGGTGCAGCGCGATGAGGGTGATGGTCTTGCCGAGGCCCATGTCGTCGGCCAGGCACGCGCCGAGTCCGAGGCTCGTCATGTGGGCGAGCCAGCGCAGGCCGTGCAGCTGGTAGTCGCGCAGCTGTGCCCGCAACGCGGCGGGCTGCGGGAACTGGGGCACGGTGGTGATCGCGGCGGTGAGGCTGTGCGGGGCGACCTCGGCGCGTTCGCCGTCGATGATCGCGACGCCGGTGAGCGCGGCGGTGACGGCCTGTGCGGCGGTGAGCGGTTTGAGCTGCTGGCGGGCCTTCTTCTTGAGGCTCGGGTCGACGAGCACCCACTGGTCGCGCAGCTTCACGACCGGCCGGGACGCCTCGGCGACGAGGTCCATCTCGGTCTGCGTCAGCTCCTGGCCACCGAGGGCGAGCCGCCAGTCGAACGTGAGCAGGTCGCCTGTCTGGAACGTCCCGCTGGACTCGCCGATGACGGCCTTGGCGGACAGGCCGGTGGTGAGCTCGCGCGGCCAGTGGACCTCGATGTCGGTGCCGAGCAGTTCGCCGACCTCGCCGTCGGTGAGCTCGGCGGCGTCGAGCAGGCGTTGCAGCGGCGGCCAGTCGATGCGGCTGATGGCCCGGATGGCGTCGAGCTCGCGGCCGGAGCCGCGCACGTCCTGCGGGTAGGGGTCGGTGATGGCGCGGACCTGCACGATAGCCCGGAACCGCAGGTCGTCGGTGGTCTCGATGCGCAGGGAGATCTTGATCTGCTCGTCGGCCCACGCCTTGAGGCCGGAGACGTCGCAGGGTTCGGTGCCGGCGAACGGCCCGGTGCCGGTGCGGGGCAGGGTGTCGGCGACGGCGTCGAGGAACGCGCGGAGCCGGTCGTAGTCGTCGTGCGCGGCGAGCTGACGCAGGTGCAGCTCGTCGGCGTGGTCGAGCGGCCCGACGCGCCACGTGTCGTGACCCGCCGCCGTCACACCGGGCACGATCCGGCCGCGGGCGACGAGGGTGAGCGCGGTCGCCGCCGCCACACCCCAGTAGCCGTCGTCGTCCAGCACCTCCGGCAAGGCGTCGATCAGGGGTTTTCCGTCGAACTGGCCGAGTCGGGGTGGGTCGGCAGGCACGAACATACTCTGTACCGTACACCATACGGTACGGTAGTGTGGTGGCCGTGATCGAACACACGGGCAGCGGTGACCCGGCGCGGACGCTGGCGTTGCTGTGGCGCACCCAGGAACGCGTGTCACGCAAGGGCAAGCCGGACCTGAGCGTGGACCGGATCGTGCGGGCGGGCATCACCCTGGCCGACTCCGACGGGCTCAGGGCGCTGTCGATGCGGCGCGTGGCCGAGACGCTGGGCGTGGGGACGATGTCGCTCTACACCTACGTGCCGGGCAAGGGCGAGCTGATCGACGTCATGGTCGACACCGTGCAGTCCGCGACCGGCCGCGAACCGGCGGGCGGATGGCGCGAGCACCTCGCGTACGTGGCACGCGAGAACCTGACCCTGTACCGGCGGCACCCGTGGTTGCTGCAGGTGGCGCCGGCCCGCACGGTGCTGGGCCCGCAGGTCGCGGCGAAGTACGACTTCGAGCTGCGCGGCCTGGAGGGCGCGGGCCTGTCGGACGTGGAGATGGACTCGGTGCTCAACCTGGTGCTCGGGCACGTGCAGAACTCGGCGCGGGACCTGACGGCGGCCGCGGTGACCGAGAAGGAGACCGGGCTGACCGACCAGCAGTGGTGGGACGCGGCGGCGCCGTTCCTGATGACGGTGTTCGACCCGGCCCGCTACCCCGTCGCCGCACGCGTGGGGGCGGCCGTCGGGCAGGCGCACCAGAGCGCGTTCAGCCCGGAGCACTCGTTCGAGTTCGGGCTGGAGATGATCCTGGACGGAGTGGCGCGGCTGGTCGAGTCGCGGGCCTAGAGGCCGAGCTTCTCGATGGCGCGGTGCAGGTCGTCGAGCGCCGCCGAATGCTTCTCGGGCCGGTTCACCATCCGGTTGACCAATGCACGATGCTCCCGAACGCATCCCTTCCAATCAGGAGATTGGCTGTCGAGCGACCCCCTGTCGTACCTTCCCGCGAGCCAGTCGTCCACGACGATGACGTCGGGTGTCTCGATTTCCTGATCCGGTTCACCTTCCTTGGTGGACTTGACGTGGACGGTGACGGAAACGACGTAGATCCAGCCCCAGGTTCCCTCGCTGATCTCGTCCGGCCCGATCGACACCAGAAACCTGTCGGGTTTTTGCCCCTCGACGGTGAACAGGTCTTCCTTGCTCGTCTTGTATCCCGATGCTCCGCCCTTGGTCGGAATTCGGAAGTCAAATGAGGCCGACGCCGGCAGACCTCCGGCTCCGGTGCACGAATCGAGTCTGGCGTGATCCTTAACGGTGACGTCGATCTTGTGAATCAGCGCGGTCTGCCCGCCCGTGTTGTTCAGGACGACGTCGACCGCGCCCGAACCTCCCTCCAGGACGCCTGTCAGGGGTTCGTGTCCTCTGGTGTCTTGGCCCTGCACCGGGACGTTCTTCTTGACGTCTGGCCGCACGATGACGAAGTCGAGCACCGGTGTGATGTCGCGCGTGGCGACCGCTCGGTCGTTCGTGTAGGAGAGCACGGCGAACACGAACGCTCCGACGGTGGCCAGAAGGGTGACGGCTCCCGCGATTAACGGGCCTGCGGAGCGGCGCTGCGGGCTTTCCTCGGCGGGCGGGCGTCTTTTCTGCTGCTGTGGCCGCGGAAGATTCTTCCCTCTTCCTTTCTTGGCCATCGAACTCCTAGTGTTCACACGGGCTCACGGGAACGCTGACGGTTCATCTATCTGATTACGCCCTTGCCGCGTTGCATCGTTGCGGGGTGTTCACACTTACGGAGCAATAAGGGATTCGATGCGATCTTGGAAAGCTGCGCGCAGCACGGTTGTCATGTTCGGCCTCGCCGCGATTCTTCTGGTGGCCGCGCTGGTTTTCGTGATGCTTCCCAGAGGTGGCGGCGATACCGCCGGCGGCTCCTCGCCGACGAGCGGTGGTGGCTCCTCACCGGCAGATGTGCCGCCGGTGAGGCTGGCGGATGTCGCGCTCAGCCGCCTGCCGGTGGGACCGGGTCCGTGTGGCACGAGCAAGCCGGTGCAGGTCGATGACACGGGCAAGGCGGTGGTGCAGATCGACCGCGGCGGGGAGGTGCGGCTGAGCCTGTCCGACAAGAGGTTCGGCGACCTCGACGGTGACGGCAACGACGAGATGGCCGTGCGGGTCGCGTGTTCGTACGAGGGCGGGAACCTGGTGTTCGGGATCGCGTTCTTGGTGTTCGCGAGCACCGGCCAGGACGTGCGGCGGATCGGGCTGGTCGACGTCCAGGAGGACCAGGACGTGCAGCGGCGTGGTCGGGTCGAGGACATCGTCTTCAAACCGGGCGAGGTCGTCACGGACGAGAGGTGGTTCGCTCCGGAAGATGCGAACTGCTGCCCGTCGACCTACATGACGACGACCTGGAAGCTGGAGAACGGGCTGCTCGTGTCGCAACCTCGCCAGTAGGCCTGGACGGGGTGGCGCGGCTGGTCGAGTCGCGGTCATGATGGCGGCGTGAACGACGAGTGGGTGCGCATCGCGCGCTACGACAACGTCAAGGGCAGGCCGACCTCCTCCGCCGCCGTGCGGGCCTGACTGCGCGAACGCGGCATCGACTGGTACCCGTTCGATCCCGCCGACGTCCGGGTCGACCTGATGTGCCGGCCGGGTTCCGGTGTGATCGCGATCTCCGTGCGGCCCGACGCGCTGCGCCGTCTGGGCCTGCATCCCGAGCAGCCGTCGTCGCAGGTCACGGGCGACTCGCCGCCCGCGTGGTGGCACGCGGAGGCCGAACGTCGCGGCTGCTGACATCTTCCGCTCGGTAACTCCTGAGTGACGTGTGGCGGGATGGGTCGTTAATTCCCACGCGGTGTGTCCGAGGTGCCTACAGTTACGCCACGCCGATCAACTCGCCGTTCGGGAGGCTCGCTCGTGGTGGTCGACTCGCAGCCGCGGCAGGCGCTGGTGCGCCGCGTCACCGGTCTGGCGCGGTCGACGCCGGGACGACTGAGCCTGATCGTCGTGGTGCTGGTCGTGGCGAGCCTGGCGAGCGGCTGGCTGACGACGTGGAGCGTGAACCGGCAGGAACGGGCGCTGGAGGACCTGGCGACGCGGTCCGAGCCGCTCGCGCACGCGGCGCAGGAGGTCTACCGCGCGTTGCAGGACGCCGACGCGACGGCCGCGAGCGCGTTCCTGTCCGGTGGGCTGGAGCCCTCGGAGCTGCGGGAACGCTACGAGGCCGACATCGCGCAGGCGCAGGCGGCGCTGTCGGTGGCGACGGCCTCCTCCCCCGAGCTGACGGCGACGCTGGCCGCGCAGTTGCCGGTGTACACGGGGTTGATCGAGACGGCGCGCACGAACAACCGGCAGGGCTTTCCCGTGGGTGCCGCGTACCTGCGTGAGGCGTCGGGGTTGATGCGCACGCAGCTGCTGCCGGCGGCGCAGGAGCTGTACCGGGCGGAGACCGACCGGGTGGGCCGCGCGCAGGACGAGGCGAGCTTCCCATGGGGCTCGGTCGGCGTCGCGCTGGCCGTCGTCATAGCGCTGGTGCTCACCCAGCGGTACCTGACGCGCAAGACGAACCGGCTGCTCAACGTCGGGCTCCTCGTCGCCACAACAGCAGCAGCCCTGTCGTTGTTGTGGATGACGACGGTGTCGGTGCTGGTCATGAACGACGTGGCGGACTCGCGGGCGGCGTCGGAGAAGGTCGACGTGCTGGCGCAGGCGCGGATCGCGACGCTGACCGCGCGCGGCGAGGAGACGCTGACGCTGGTCGCCCGGGGTGCGGGGCAGACCTACGAGAAGAACTTCGTCGAGGTGTCCGAACGGCTGGAGGGGCTGCTCGACCAGGCCGTCCGGCTGGACAACACCGCGGCCGTGGACGAGGCGATGCGGCAGTTCCGGCAGTGGCAGCAGGTGCACCAACGCATCCGCGAGGCCGACGACGCCGGGCAGTACAACGACGCGGTGGCGTTGATCGGCAACCCGTACTTCGACTCGCTGGACCAGGCGCTGGTGCGCGGGATCACCGAGGCGCGGCAGGACTTCAGCGACGAGGTCGCGGTGGCGCGGGTGTCGCTGTCGGGCACGGCGGTCGGGGTGCTGCTGCTCGCGGTGATCGGTGCGGCGGGGGCGGCGATGGGGTTGTGGCAGCGGCTCAAGGAGTACAGGTGAGGCGACTGGCGCTGGCAGCCGTGCTGCTGCTCGGGGCGTGTTCGGCGGGGCCGGCGCCCAGCGAGGTCGTGCCGCGCTCCGCCCCGGCGCCGCAGCCGGCGAACGCGAGCACGGTGTCGGCGGCGCCGAGCAGCCAGGCGAACCCGCCGGCGTCGTGCGACGCGACCGCGAGCCTGCGGCCGGGGGCGTTGCCGCAGGCGGGGCAGATGCCGGACGGCTCGACGATGGCGAAGATCGCGGCACGCGGCCGCCTGATCGCGGGTGTCGACCAGAACTCGTACCTGATGGGGTTCCGCAACTCCTTCACCGGCGAGATCGAGGGCTTCGACGTCGACGTGGCACGCCAGATCGCCAAGGCTGTGTTCGGTGACGAGAAGAAGGTGCAGTTCAAGGTCGTCACGGCGGCGGAGCGGATCCCGATGCTGCAGAGCGGCGCTGTCGACGTCGTGGTGCGCACCATGACGATCACCTGCGACCGGCTCAAGGACGTCGACTTCTCGCAGGTCTACTACCAGGCCGGGCAGCGGGTGCTGGTGCGCCGCAACTCCGGCATCATCGGCGTGGAGGGTCTCGCGGACAAGCGGGTGTGCGTGGCGTCGGGGTCGACGTCGCTCAACAACGTCGTGAACAGGGTGAAGACGACGATCAGCGTGCCGAACTGGACCGACTGCCTGGTGATGCTGCAGCAGGGGCAGACCGACGCGATCTCGACCGACGACACGATCCTCGCGGGCCTGGCCGCGCAGGACCCGTACACCGAGGTCGTGGGGGCGCGGTTCACCGACGAGTCCTACGGGGTGGGGGTCCCGAAGGGGCAGGAGGACCTGGTCCGGTTCGTCAACGGCGTGCTGGAGCGGATGCGCGCCGACGGCACGTGGCGCGGGATCTACGGGCGGTGGCTGACGCCGCTGGGTCCGGCGCCGACGCCGCCGGTCGCGCGGTACCGGGACTGAAAGGGGGCCTCGATGAGTGACGAGCTGCCGGAGACCGGGCCGTCCACGGCGCCGGGCACCGCGCCCTGGTCGGCATCGCAGGACATGACGCGGTCGTCGTCGGGACGGGCGCGGCGCGGCAGTGCGCGGTCGATGAGCCGCGGCCGGCTGGGCGCGGGCCTGGTCGAGGTGCCGCGGGTGCCCTACCGGGACCCGAAGACCGCGGTGCTGGAGAACCCCGAGGTCCCGGAGGCCAAGCGGTTCTGTTCGAAGTGCGGCAAGAAGGTCGGCCGGACCAAGGACGGCAAGCAGGGCCGGGTGGAGGGCTTCTGCCCTCAGTGCGGGCACGCCTACTCGTTCACGCCGAAGCTCGAACCGGGTGAGGTGCTGCACGACCAGTACGAGGTGCTGGGGTGCCTGGCGCACGGCGGCCTGGGCTGGCTGTACCTGGCGCTCGACCACGCGGTGAGCGACCGGTGGGTGGTGCTCAAAGGCCTGCTCGACTCAGGTGACGCCGACGCGATGGCGGCGGCGCTGGCGGAGCGGCGGTTCCTCGCCGAGGTCGAGCACCCGAACATCGTGAAGATCCACAACTTCATCCGCCACGAGAGCCGCGTGAGCGAGAAGCTCGTCGAGTACATCGTGATGGAGTACGTCGGCGGCGAGTCCATCAAGGACATGATCACGCGTCGGCGCCGCGACGGCCGCGGTGACGAGGCGCTGCCGCTCGCGCAGGCCATCGCCTACGTGCTGGAGATCCTGCCCGCCGTGGGCTATCTGCACGGTGTGGGCCTGCTGTACTGCGACTTCAAACCGGACAACATGATCCACACCGAGGAGCAGCTCAAGCTGATCGACCTGGGCGCGGTGCGGCGCATCGACGACCACCACTCCCCCATCTACGGCACGGTCGGCTACCAGGCGCCGGAGATCGGCACGATCGGCCCGTCGGTGTTCTCCGACATCTACACGGTCGGGCGCGCGCTGGCGGTGATGAGCTTCCCGTTCGACTTCCGCGGCAAGTGCAAGGACCGCCTGCCGTCGGTGGACGAGGAGCAGCTGCTGGGCCGGTTCTCCTCGTTCCACCGGCTGCTGCTGCGGGCGACGAACCCGAACCCGGAGCTGCGGTTCTCCTCGGCCGAGGACATGGCCGAGCAGCTCACGGGCGTGCTGCGCGAGGTGCTGGCGATCGAGGACGGCGTGCCGAGGCCGGGCCTGTCGCGCCAGTTCACGCCGGAACGCCGCCGGTTCGGTGTGGAGGGCGCGCTGGACCTGCGGGAGGTGGCGCTGGCGTTGCCGGCGCCGTCGGTGAGCACGTCGGACGCGGCCGCCTCGTGGCTCGCGACGGCGACGACGTCGGACCCGGAGGGGCTGCGCAAGGCACCGGAGCTGACGGTGGAGGTGCGGCTGCGGATCGTGCGGGTGCTGATCGAGTCCGGTGACACCGCGGCGGCGCTGCTGGAGCTGGGGACGCTGACGGCGCCGTCGATGTTCGACGAGCCGGAGCTCGACCCTGCGGAGGACTGGCGTGCCGACTGGTTCCGGGGCCTCGCGGCGCTGGTCGACGGCCGCGCGCAGGACGCGTTGGGGTTCTTCGACGCGGTGTGCTCGGCGATCCCCGGCGAGGCCGCCCCGAAGCTCGCGCTCGGCGTGTGCGCGGAGGCCGTCGGCGATCTGAAGGGCGCGGTGGGCTGGTACGAGCTGGTGTGGCACACCGACCACGCGTACGTGTCGGCGGCGTTCGGCCTGGCGCGGGTGCTGCTGGAGTGCGGGGACCGGGCGAGGGCGGTGGAGGTGCTGCTGTCCGTTCCGGACACATCTTCACAACATCTGCCGGCGCAGATCGCGGCGGTGCGCGCGCAGCTCGGCGACTGCGCCGCTGAGGACCTCGTCGCGGCCGGGGAACGGTTGCACGCCTTGGACATCGACGTTCACTCGCACACGCAGCTGTCGGCGGAGGTGCTGGAGGCGGCGTACGACTACGTGACCCGCAATCAGGCCGCCGAGGGCAAGGTGCTGGACTGTGCACTCTCCGAACACGAACTTCGGCTGGGTCTGGAGCGTCGCTACCGCACGCTGGCCCGGTTCGCGGCCACGCCGGAGGAACGGATCGCATTGGTGGACCGCGCGAACGCGGTAAGGCCTAGGACGTTGGTTTGATGGACACCCTGAAGTGCCCGGAGTGCTTCGCGCCCGTCGCGGCGGAGGACCGGTTCTGCGAGGCGTGCGGACGCAACCTGCTGGTGCGCCGCACGCCGCTGGGCGGACCGACCGGTCCCGCGCAGGCCTCGTGCATCCTGTGCGGGTCGCCGGACATCGATGACGAGGACTACTGCACCCAGTGCGGCCGGCACCAGCCCTCGGCGCGTGACCGCGTCGAGTACGCGCTGGGCGCCGTGTCCGGTGTGTCGGACCGCGGCAAGCGGCGGGCGCGCAACGAGGACTCGATGGCGTTCGGTCACGTCGCGGGCAAGGGTGTCGCCGCCGTCGTCTGCGACGGTGTGGCCTCCTCCGAACGCGCCGAGCAGGCCTCGCAGGCCGCCGCCGACGCCGCCGTGGACGTGCTGCTCAACGCGCTGATCGACACCGCGGACCCCGAGCAGGCCATGGTCGACGCCGTCGCCGCCTCCTGCTTCGCGGTGGAGAAGCTGGTCGAGGACGAGCCCCTCGAACCGGGCGGCCGGGGTGTGGCACCGTCGTGCACGTTCGTGTCGGCGCTGGTCACGGAGTCGTCGGTGACGATCGGCTGGGTCGGCGACTCGCGCGCCTACTGGCTGTCGGACGAGGGCTCGAAGCAGCTCACGGCGGACGACACGTGGGCGGCGCAGCTGGTCGCCGAGGGTGTGCTGACCGAGGAGCAGGCGCGCACGGACCGCCGCGCGCACGTGCTGTCGCGGTGGATCGGCGCGGACGCGGGCCGGGTGGAGCCGCAGGTCGTGACGCTGAAGCCGACGTCGCCGGGCGTGTTCCTGCTGTGCTCGGACGGCCTGCACAACTACAAGCCGGAGCCCGAGGACCTGCAGCCGTTGCTGCCGTGCGGGCCGGAGGAGTTCGTGAAGGTCGCGCTGGACGCGGGCGGTCACGACAACATCACCGTCGTGCTGGTGCCGTTCGCACCGGCCGACTAGCGACGCAGGCGCTCGCTCAACCTGGAAGGAACCTCTTCATGCCCGGCACGACCGTGGACGTGACCACCGAGGACGGCATCGCCGACGCCTACCTGGCGCGTCCCGACGGCGACGGCCCGTTCCCGGCGGTCCTGTTCTACATGGACGCCTTCGGCCTGCGCCCGCACCTGGAGAAGATGGCCGACCGCCTCGCCGAGGCGGGGTACGTGGTGTTGGTGCCCAACGTCTTCTACCGCGCGGGCCGCGCTCCGGTGGTCGACCTGCCGGAGTTCATCGACCCGTCGTCGCGCCCGGCGCTGTTCGAGAAGATCATGCCGATGCTGCGGTCGCTGACGCCGGAGGGGCTGATGAGCGACGCTGACGCCTACCTGCGTTTCCTGGCCGGCTCGCCGTTCACGGCGGACGGGCCGGTGGGCATCACGGGCTACTGCATGGGTGCCGGTCTGGCGTTGCGCACGGCGGGCACCTACCCGGACCGGGTGGCGGCCGCGGCGGGCTTCCACGGCGCCAACCTGGCGTCGGAGGCGGACGACAGCCCGCACCTGCTGGCCGGCAAGGTCACCGCGGAGCTGTACTTCGCGCACGCCGACCAGGACGCCGCGATGCCGCCCGAGCAGATCTCACGGCTGGAGCAGGCGCTGACCGAGGCGGGCGTGACGCACCGCTGCGAGGTCTACGAGGGCGCGCACCACGGCTACACGCAGGCCGACACCGCCGCGTACGACGCGGGGGCGGCGGAGCGTCACTGGACGGAGCTGCTGGCGCTGTTCTCGCGCACGCTCTGAGCGCTGATGCGGAGGGCGGTGTTGATCGCGCTGGCGGTGGTTGTCACCATCGTCGCCGTGGTCTTCACCTTCCAGCGCAAGCTCGTGTACTTCCCCGAACCCGGTCCGCTGCCCTCCGCGGACGAGGCGATGCCCGGCGGCCGTGACGTCCGGCTGGTGACGGCGGACGGCCTGATGCTCGACGGCTGGCACTTCGAGCTCCCGGACGCGCTCGCGACGGTCATCGTGTTCCCCGGCAACGCCGGCAACCGGTCGGGCCGGCTGTCGCTGGCCCAGGGCCTGACCGCGCGCGGGTTGTCGGTGCTGCTGTTCGACTACCGCGGTTACGGCGGCAACCCCGGCAAGCCGTCGGAGGAGGGCCTGACCTACGACGCGCGGGCGGCGCTGGACCTGATCGACGGGCCGGTCGTGTACTTCGGTGAGTCGCTGGGCGCGGCGGTGGCGGCGGAGCTCGCGACCTACCGGGCGCCGAAGGGCCTGGTGCTGCGGTCACCGTTCGCGTCGCTGGCGGCGGTCGGGTCGCACCACTACCCGTGGCTGCCGGTGCGGATGCTGTTGCAGGACAAGTACCCGGTGCTCGAACGGGTGTCCGCTGTGGACGTTCCGGCCGTGGTGCTGCTGGGGACGGCGGACTCGGTGGTGCCGCCCGCGCAGAGCCGTGAGGTGGCGACGGCGGCACGGGCGCGGCTGATCGAGATCGACGGCGCGGACCACAACGACCCGGTGCTCAACTCGGGCCCGCAGGTGATCGACGCGATCGTGTCGGTCAGCCAGGCGTGATCTCGCCGGACCCGCGGTGCACGAGGGCCGCGGGGACGACGGCGTGCACGGGCGGTGAGGTGTCGCCGTCGATGCGGGCCAGGACGAGGTCGGCGGCCTTGCGGCCGATGCCGGGGACGTCCTGGCGCACGACGGAGATGCCGGGGTCGAGCATGTCGGCCAGCGGAAAGTCGTCGAACCCGATGAGCGCGACCCGGTGGTGCAGGCCGCGCTCGCGCAGCACGCGCAACGCTCCGGCGGTGACGAGGTTCTGGGCGGTGAACAACGCGGTGGGCGGCCGGGCGAGGTCGAGCAGCGCGGCGGTGGCCGCGGCGGCGAGGCTCTCGCCGTGCAGGTCGGTGCGCACGAGTTCGCCGCGCAGGGCCACGCCGGCGTGGGCGAGGCCTTCGAGGTAGCCGGTGTAGCGCTCCTGGCTGGTCCACAGGGTGCGGCGGTCGCCGAGGAACGCGATGTCGCGGTGGCCGAGGGCGGCGAGGTGCGTCACGGCGTCGCGGGAGCTCGCGCGGTTGGTGGTGGTGACGCAGTCGGTGCCGCCGAAGGTGGGTGGCCGGTCGACGAGCACCATCGGGGTGCCGCGGGCGCGTTCGTGCTGCAGGGCGTCCTGGTGGCCGCCGGCGGCCATGACGACGACGCCGTCGACGCGGCGCGCGGACAGCGACACGAGCAGCTCGCTCTGCAGGGCGTGGTCGTCCTCGTTGCTGCCGGCGAGCACGAGGACGCCGCGGTGGCGGGCCCGGTCCTCGACGGCGCGCAGCAGGGCGGCGTCGAAGGGGTTGGAGAGGTCTTCGAACAGCACGCCGATGGTGGCGCTGCGGCGGTCGGAGCGGCGCAGGCTGCTGGCGGTGAGGTTGGGCCGGTAGCCCAGGGTGCGGGCGGCGTCGCGGACGCGCCGGGTGACCTCGGCTCCGGCGCCGGGCAGGCCGTTGATCACGCGGGACACGGTCTTGGTGCTGACCTTCGCCAGCGCGGCGACGTCGCGCATCGTGGGTTCGCGTCTGCCTGATGGCTCCATGCCCACGTCCCTTGGACTCTTGCGTCAACGTTGACGCGAACGGTATACCCGATCGATATCACGCGTAGCCGCCTTGCCGTTACTCACGGTGATACAGCAGAGAGGCTGGTTGCGTCAACGTTGACGTAGGAGTGGTCATGCGCAGAACGGTCGGGGTTGTCGGCGCGGCGGCGTTGCTCGTGCTCACCGCGTGCGGGGGTGGTGGCTCGTCCGGCGGCGGGTCGACGCTGGTGGGGCTCGTGACGAAGACGGACACGAACCCGTTCTTCGTGAAGATGAAGGAGGGCGCGCAGCAGGCGTCGGGCTCGGCGGGGGTGACGGTGCAGTCGTTCGCGGGCAAGCAGGACGGCGACAACCAGACGCAGGTCGACGCGATCGAGAACCTGATCGCGTCGGGCGCGAAGGGCATCCTGATCACGCCGAGCGACTCGAAGGCGATCGTGCCGTCGGTGGACAAGGCGCGGGCGGCGGGACTGCTGGTCATCGCGCTGGACACGCAGCTGGAACCGGCGAACGCCGCCGACGCGACATTCGCGACCGACAACTACAAGGCCGGTCTGCTGATCGGCCAGTGGGCGAAGGCGAAGTTCGCGAAGGACGGCAAGCAGGCCAGGATCGCGTTGCTGGACCTCAACCCGAACCAGGTGTCGGTGGACGTGCAGCGCGACCAGGGGTTCCTGGAGGGCTTCGGTGTCGACGTGAAGGACAAGACCCGCATCGGTGACGAGTCCGATCCCCGGATCGTGGGACACGACGTCACCGACGGTGACCCCTCGGGTGGGCGGACGGCGATGGAGAACCTGCTGCAGAAGGACCCCGGGATCAACCTGGTCTACACGATCAACGAACCGGCCGCGGCGGGCGCCTACGAGGCGTTGAAGGCGGCGGGCAAGGAGAAGGACGTCGTGATCGTGTCGGTCGACGGCGGCTGTCCCGGTGTGAACAACGTCAAGGCAGGGGTGATCGGGGCGACGTCGCAGCAGTACCCGCTGAAGATGGCGCAGCTCGGTGTGGAGGCGGTGGCGAAGTTCGCGAAGGACGGCTCCAAGCCGCAGAACACCGACACCGGGGTCACGCTGATCACCGACCAGCCCGCCGACGGCGTGGAGTCGAAGGACTCGGCGTTCGGCCTGCAGAACTGCTGGGGCTAGGCCATGACGGTGGTGGAGGAACGGGATCGTTCCGTGCTCACGCGCGTGCAGCACCTGCTGCACGCGCAGGCCACGATCGGCCCGGCGGTGGTGCTGCTGGTGTCGGTGGTGGTGTTCGCGCTGCTGTCGGACCGGTTCCTGACGCCGGGCAACATCTCGCTGGTCCTGCAGCAGGTCGCGGTGGTCGGCACGCTCGCGGTGGGGCAGACGATCGTGATCCTGACGGCGGGCATCGACCTGTCGTGCGGGGCGATCATGGTGCTCACGTCGATCGTGATGGCGAAGGTCGCGGCGGAGACCGGCCTGCCCGGTCTTCCGGCGCTGCTGCTCGGGTTCCTGGTCGGCACGCTGTGCGGGCTGCTCAACGGCCTGCTGGTGACGCGGCTGAAGCTGCCGCCGTTCATCGTCACGCTGGGCACGCTCAACGTGTTCTTCGCCCTGAACCTCTGGTACTCGGGCAGCGCCACGATCCGCGGCACGGACATGCCGTCGTTGCTGCTGTTCACGGGGCAGACGTTCACCGTCGGCGGCACCCGGATCACCTACGGCTCGATCATGCTGGTGCTGCTGGTGGCGGTGATGGCGTTCGTGCTGAAGAACACCGCGTGGGGTCGGCACGTCTACTCCACGGGTGACGATCTGGAGGCCTCACGCCTGTCCGGTATCCGCACGGCGCGGGTGCTGCTGTCCGTGTACGCGACGGCGGGGTTGATCTACGCGGTGGCGGCGTGGACGTTGATCGGCCGGATCGCGTCGGCGAGCCCGCAGGCGGGGCAGACCGACAACCTGGACTCGATCACGGCGGTGGTGATCGGCGGGACGTCGCTGTTCGGCGGCCGCGGCGCGGTGGTGGGGTCGCTGATCGGCGCGTTGATCGTCGGCGTGTTCCGCAACGGCCTCGCGCTCGCGGGCGTGGACGTGCTGTGGCAGACGATGGCGGTCGGTGTGCTGATCATCGTGGCGGTGTCGCTGGACCAGTGGATCAGGAAGGTGAAGGCATGACCACCCCGATCCTGCAGGCGACGGGCCTGGTCAAGCGCTACGGCAGGGTGACGGCGCTGGCGGGGTCGGACCTGGAGCTGTTGCCGGGCGAGATCCTCGCGGTGATCGGCGACAACGGCGCGGGCAAGTCGTCGCTGATCAAGGCCCTGTCGGGGGCGGTGGTGCCGGACGAGGGCGAGATCTTCCTCGACGGCGAACCGGTGTCGTTCCCGACTCCGCTGGACGCGCGGCGGGCGGGGATCGAGACGGTGCACCAGTCGCTGGCGGTCGCCCCGTCGCTGGACATCGCGGCGAACCTGTTCCTGGGCCGCGAACGACGCCGCCCCGGCGTGCTCGGTTCGGTGTTCCGGATGCTCGACCGCGCCGGCATGCGGGAGGAGGCACGGCGTCAGCTCGACGCGCTGGGGATCATGACGATCCAGAACCCCGGCCAGGCCGTGGAGACGTTGTCGGGCGGGCAGCGGCAGGCGGTCGCGGTGGCGCGGGCGGCGGCGTTCGGCAGCCGGGTGGTGATCATGGACGAGCCGACCGCGGCGCTGGGTGTGCGGGAGTCCCGTGCGGTGCTGGACCTGATCCTGCAGGTCCGCGACAAGGGCCTGCCGGTGATCCTGATCAGCCACAACATGCCGCACGTGTTCGAGGTCGCCGACCGCATCCACATCCAGCGCCTGGGCCGCCGCAGGGCGGTGGTGGATCCGGGGTCGGTGTCGATGTCGGACGCGGTGGCGATCATGACCGGTGCCCTGGAGCCGCCTGACTGACGCCGAACGGGTTGTCGATCACGTACCGCCACCGGCCGTCCGCGCCCCTGCGTGCGACGTCGGTGGCGGTGCCGTGCACGTCGCCGATGCTCCAGTCGACGATCAGCAGCGCGATGCCGTCGTGTTCGTAGACGTGCCGGGGCCGCACGTCGATCGGCAGGCCCAGGCCGAGGAACCGCTGGTTGGCGTCACGGCGGGCGGCGCCGGTGACGGTGGTGCCGGGCTGTGGGACGAACAGGGCGCCGGGTTCGTAGACGGCGTCGACGGCGGCGGGGTCGCCCGCGTTGAACGCGGCGGCGAAGGTGTGGGCGACACTGGCGGGATGCATGCCGACAGCGTCGCGTTCGCTTCCGTGGGTCACCAAACGGTGACGTGGGACCGCCCGTCCGCCGAGTGCCCGGTGGAGGTGGCGCTGGCGGCGATCAGCGGCCGGTGGGCGACGCTGGTGCTGCGGGACCTCATGCACGGGCCACGGTCGTTCACGACGTTGCGGGCGGGGTTGCCGTCGTTGAGCGCGAAGGTGCTCACGGAGCGGCTGGAGTCGTTGGTGGCGCAGGGGTTGGTGTCGTGCACCCGCTCCCCCGGCTTCCCGACGCGCACCACCTACGCGGTGACAGAGAAGGGGTTGCTGCTCAAGCCTTTGCTGGTGCAGTTGTACCGCACGGGTGAGGCACTACTTCACGAGGTCGCGGATCACTGACTCCAGCGGCGCGATGAGGTGCGGTGAGGCCATGAGCTCCTCGGAGAGCAGCACCGAGTCCGAGCCGACACGCCGCCAGAACTGACCCTCGACGGGGATCGCGATGAGGCTCAGCGAGAAGACCGGTTCGCGCCCGATCTCCTCGGTGAGCTGCGTGACGACCTCCCGCAGCACCGCGGAGAAGTTCTCCCTGGTCCTCGGGGCGACGTCGGGGATGTGGGGACGCCAGCCCTCGTAGGCGGCCCGGACCTCACCCGGCAGGCCGACCGGCCAGCGGCTGGGCACGTGCTGCGCGCCGCGCGAGGCGTAGGACTGGCTCCACCACCGGTCCCACGCCGACCCGAACGTCTCGGGCACGTACACGTCGTGCACCCGCGGGACCGGCGGGGTCAGGCGCGGGATCGAGTCGGCGGTGGGAGTGCGGATGCCGAGTGCGTCGCGGACGTAGAGGGCGAACGTGTCACCGTCGCCGCTCGACACCGCCCACGTGGAATCCCCGGGAAAGCGCATGTTCCACGGTAGCGGCTCACAGGGGCACGGCGTCGAGCGCTTTGTAGATGCGCTTGTCGCTGATCGTGTAGCGGGTCTTGATGGTCTGGGCGAAGTAGGACAGGCGCAGTTCCTCGATCATCCAGCGGATCTCGTCGAGCTCGGGAGCGGGCTCGTCGGCGGGGGTCTGGGCGCGCAGTTCCCGGTACTCGGCGTGGACCTGGTGGACCTGGTTGGTCCAGTCGAGGTCGCGGCGCGGGTTCTCGGGCAGCTTCTCGACGCGACGGGTGACGCCGTTGAGGTAGCGCACGAGGTCGGGGAGCCGGTCGTAGCCGGTGTGCGTCACGAAACCCTTGTACACCAGCGAGTTGAGGTGCGCGCGGATGTCGGCGGCGGAGTCCGGGGCGCCCTTGAGGCCGGCCAGTGCCAGTTCGGCGCGGTGGGCGGCTTCGAGGATCTTGCGGACCTCCTGCACGACGACCCACGTGGTGTCGTTGAGCGCGGCCTGGACCTTCTTGAGCTGCGCGGCGTAGCCCTTGGCGTCCCAGGCGGGGTCGCCCATGAGCCGGTCGACGGCGGCCATGATGCAGTCCGCCAGCAACGCGGCGACGCCGCCGTGCGGGTTGCGGGTCAACGCGAGTTTGGCGGCGTTGTCGAGGTGGCGCTGCAGGTGCTTGACGGGTGAGTTGACGCCGAGCAGCAGGAGTCTGCGCACGCCGCGGCGGTGGGCGTAGGCCTGCCGGCCGGGGGTGTCGAGGACCTTGATCGCGACGCTCTCACCGCGGTCGACCAGCGACGGGTAGGCGGTGACGGTGATGCCGGACTGCCGTTGCTCGATGGTGCGGGGCAGCACGTCGAGGTCCCAGGTGGTCAGCCCGGTGCGTTCGAGGTGCCCGGCCGCCTGCGACAGCGACTCGCGGACCTCGTCGCGCAGCTTCTCCTTGAGCACCGCGATGTCCTTGCCCTCGGCCAGGGTGCGGTTGTGCTCGTCGACGACCTGGAACGTGAGCTTGAGGTGGTCCGGGACGGAGTCGAACTGCCAGTCCTCGCGGTGCACGGTCACCCCGGTCAGCGCCTTGAGCTCGCGTTCCACACCGCCGAGCAGGCTGGTCTCACCGGGCTTGATGCGGGCCAGCACGGCGGTGGCGACGTCGGGGACGGGCACGAAGTTGCGGCGGATCTGCTTGGGCAGCGACCGGATCAGGGCGACGACGAGGTCGTGGCGCAGGCCGGGGATCTGCCAGGAGAACGCGTCGTCGTCCAGCGTGGTGAGCGCGGGCAGCGGCAGCTGGACGGTGACGCCGTCGTTCTTCGTGCCGGGCTCGAAGTGGTAGCTCAGCGGCAACGTCAGCTCGCCCTGGCGCCACTGGTCCGGGTACGCGTCCGGGGTGACGTCGGCGCGTTCGTTGACCAGCATCTCCTTGGTGAAGGTGAGCTGGTTCTTGTCCTTCTGCTTCTTCCACCACGAGTCGAAGTGCCGCGCCGAGACGACCTCGGCGGCGACGCGCTTGTCGTAGAAGTCGAACAGGGTCTCCTCGTCCACCACGATGTCACGCCGTCGCGCCCGGTTCTCCAGCTCGCCGACCTCGTCGAGCAGCGCGCGGTTGGTGTGGAAGAACCGGTGGTGCGTGGTCCACTCCCCCTGCACCAGGGCGTGGCGGATGAACAGCTCACGGGACAGTTCGGGGTCGATGCGGCCGTAGCTGACCTTGCGGCCGGCGACGATCGGCACCCCGTACAGCGTCACCTTCTCCAACGCCACGACGGATCCGCGCTTGGTCTCCCAGTGCGGTTCGGAGTACTGGCGTTTGACGACGTGCTCACCGAGGCGTTCGGCCCACTCGGGTTCGATCTTGGCGGCGATGCGCCCCCACAGGCGGCTGGTCTCGACCAGTTCGGCGGCCATCACCCACTGCGGTGGCTTCTTCGCCAGCGCCGAGCCGGGGAAGATCGCGAACTTGGCGTTGCGGGCGCCGAGGAACTCCGTCATCGGGCGGCGCTTCTCGCCCGGCGCCTGCTTCTTGAGGACGTCCTTGACGCCGATGTGGCTGAGCAGGCCGGACAGCAGCGCGATGTGGATGTTGCGCGGCTCGCCGGGCTGCTCGTTGACGTGCATGCCGATCTGCTTGGCGACCTGACGCAGCTGCAGGTAGATGTCCTGCCACTCGCGCACGCGCAGGTAGTTGAGGAACTCGGCCTTGCAGCGCTTGCGGAACTGGTTGCCGGACAGCTCCTTCTGCTGCTCCTTGAGGTACGCCCACAGGTTGAGGAACGTGACGAAGTCGGATTCCTTGTCCACGAACCTCGCGTGCTGCTGGGTCGCGGCCTCCTGCTGGTCGGCAGGGCGTTCGCGGGGGTCCTGGATGGACAGCGCCGCGGCGATGATCATGACCTCTCGCAGGCAGCCGGTGGAGTCGGCTTCGAGCACCATGCGGCCAAGGCGCGGGTCGACGGGCAGCGCGGCGAGCTTGCGGCCGGTCGCGGTGAGGGTCTTCTCGGCGGCGTTGATGGCGCCGAGCTCCTGCAGCAGGCCGATGCCGTCGTTGATGTTGCGGCTGTCGGGCGGGTCGATGAACGGGAACCGCGCTACGTCACCGAGACCGATGTTGGTCATCTGCAGGATGACGCTGGCGAGGTTGGTGCGCAGGATCTCCGCGTCGGTGAACTCCGGGCGCGCCTCGAAGTCCTCCTCGGAGTACAGCCGGACGCAGATGCCTTCGCTGACACGGCCGCACCGGCCCTTGCGCTGGTTCGCCGACGCCTGGCTGATGGGTTCGATCGGCAGGCGCTGGACCTTGAGGCGGTGACTGTAGCGGGAGATGCGCGCGTTGCCGGGGTCGACGACGTACTTGATGCCGGGCACGGTGAGGCTGGTCTCGGCGACGTTGGTCGCGAGCACGATCCGCCGCCCGGTGTGCCGCTGGAACACCCGGTGCTGCTCACCCACGGACAGCCGCGCGTAGAGCGGGAGGATCTCGGTGTTTTTCAGGTCCTCGGCCTTGAGGGCGTCGGCGGTGTCACGGATCTCGCGTTCACCGGACAGGAACACGAGGACGTCGCCGGGCCCCTCGGCCTGCAGTTCGCGGACGGCGTTGATGATGCCCTGGGTCTGGTCGTCGTCCTCGTCCAGCGGCCGGTAGCGGGTCTCGACGGGGTAGGTGCGGCCGGAGACCTCGATGACCGGGGCGTTCTCGAAGTGCTGGCTGAACCGCTGCGGGTCGATCGTCGCCGAGGTGATGACGACCTTGAGGTCGGGACGGCGCGGCAGCAGCTGCTTGAGGTAGCCGAGCAGGAAGTCGACGTTGAGGCTGCGTTCGTGGGCCTCGTCGATGATGATCGTGTCGTAGCGGCTGAGGGTGCGGTCGGTCTGGATCTCGGCGAGCAGGATGCCGTCGGTCATGAGCTTGACCAGCGTGTCGTCACCGGACTGGTCGGTGAACCGAACCTTGTACCCGATCGTGTCACCCAGCTTGGTGCCGAGCTCCTCCGCGACACGCTCCGCGACCGTGCGCGCGGCGATCCTGCGCGGCTGGGTGTGCCCGATCTGACCGGTGATGCCCCGCCCGAGCTCCAGGCAGATCTTCGGCAGCTGCGTGGTCTTGCCCGACCCCGTCTCGCCGGCGACGATCACGACCTGGTGGTTCGCGATCAGCTCTTTGATGTCGTCCTTGCGCTGGCTGACCGGCAGCTCTTGCGGATAGCTGATCTTGGGAACGGACTCCCTGCGCAGCGCGACCTTGAGCGCGGCCTCGTCGATCTGGGCGGCGATCTCCTCGGTGATCTTCTTGCGCGCCAGAGGGTCCTTGACCTTGCGTGCGCCGTCGAGGCGCCTGGCGAGCCGGCGTTGATCACGCGGCATGAGCTCGGGCAGGCGTTTGTGCAGTTCAGCGTGCGGGGTGTCCATTTGGGCTCAAGGATAGTCAGGCCGCGCGAATCGTTCGCGCCAATAACTGTCAGACCCGGCCGCTAGCGTGTGCCCATGGACGCAGGGGGCTTCTGGAAGCTGGTCGACAACGCCGTGTCCGGTGCTCCTGACCTGGACCAACGCCGCGCGTGGCTGTCCGGGCGCCTCGCCCTGCTGCCGGCAGGTGAGATCGCCGACTTCACGGTGCTGCTCGACGCGCAGCGGGCGCGGGTCGACACGTGGGCGCACTGGCAGGCGGCTACGCTGATCTGTTCCGGGCTGTGCGGGATGGACTCGTTCTTCTACTTCCAGGCGTGGCTGATCGGTCAGGGCAGGGCGGTGTTCTCGGCGGTGGCGGAGTCTCCGGACGCGTTGGCCGAGGTGGCGTGGGTGCGTCGGCTCGCGGCGCTGGGGCCGGTGGACGAGTGGGCGGATGAGGACTGGCCGGAGTGGGAGTCGCTGTACCGGGTCGCGGACGACGCGTTCGAGGTGGTGCACGGCGGCGAGTTGGACTCGTACCTCGACGGGCGGGGGCAGCGGCGGGCCTTCGACGTGACGCCGGGTGGTGAGGTCGTGGAGGTCGAGGACCCGGCGGACATCGCGCGGCGGATCCCGCGTTTGTGGGCGTTGTTCGGGAAGGCAGCGGGGTAGGTGGTTCGGCGCCCTGGGTGTCCGTTCGCCCGCTCAAGCCCGGTACCTCACCCCTCCCAGGCCTCCCCGCAACCGATTTGTCCCTCCCTCCCGGCAGCCCTCTGTCGCACCCCATCTCGCTCCCACACAGCCGAACCCCGCCGCACTCGCCGCCCTCCCCGCTTCACCTCCCACCCGCCCGATCGCCCCGGCCCCCACCGCTCCTTCTTCTCCTCCGCCTCTCGCCTGCCCGCACCCGTGCGCTGGCCGCCGATGGCACCACCACTGCGCCCGTGAACTGCGGCGATACCGAGGCGTCCAAAATTGTCAGACCCCCTCGCTAGCGTCTGAGGCATGGACCTGAACGCGTTCTGGGGCCTGGTGGAGTCCTCCGCTGCGGAGGCGTCCGACCAGGACGATCGGCTGGAGCGGCTGACCGCCGCGCTGGCCGCGCTGCCTGCCGGCGAGGTGGTGGAGTTCGCGGTGCGGCTTGACGAGGTGCGTCGCCGGGTGGACACGTGGGCGCACTGGCACGCGGCGGATCTGATCTGCGGCGGGCTGTGTTCGGACGACGGGTTCTTCTACTTCCAGGCGTGGCTGGTGGGTCAGGGGCGGGCGGTGTTCGAGGCGGTGGCCTCGTCGCCGGACGCGTTGGCCGCGTTGCCGCACGTGTGGTTGCTGGCGTCGCGTGGCGGTGTGCACGCGTGGGCCGACGAGGACTGGCCGGACTGGGAGGGCCTCGACTACGTGGCGGCAGAGGCGTTCGACGGCGATCTGGAGGCGGTGCTGGCCTCGCGGGGGCTGGAGTTGCTCGCGTCTCCGGATCCTGCTGGTGAGTCGTGGGACTTCGCTGATCCGGCGGAGATCTCCGCGCGGATTCCGCGGTTGGGTGCGTTGTTCGGGAAGGTGGCGTGATGGACGTGCCAGTCGAGGTGCCGGTCGACGTGGTGGTGTGGCGGGCTCCTGGTCCTGCGTCGTTCCCGGAGGCGGCGGCCCGGTACGCGGAGTTGCGGGCCTCGCCGCTGGGTGCGTTCGAACCCGCGGTGGCGGCGTTCGTGCGGGAGTTGAGGCAGACCTCGCCGGATCCCGCCTCGCCCGTGTCGTGGGACGAGGCGCTGACGGTGGGGGTGGACGCGGTGATCGTGCACGTGGTGTGGCCGGGGCAGCGTCAGGTGCTGGAGCTGGTGGCGTTGCTGGCGTCACGGCACGGGCTGGTGTGCTTCGAGCCTGCCCGCCAGGCCGCGATGTCCTGACGCAGCAGGGTCTTCGTGCCGGCGGGTGCGAAGGAGGCGTCGACGGCGTTGGTGGCCAGGCGCGCGAGGGTGTCGTCGTCGAAGCCGAGGTGCTCGCGCAGCAGCCGGTACTCGTCGGTGAGCGTGGTGCCGGTGGAGGCGGGGATGTCGGTGCTGAGCGTGACGGTCAGGCCGGCGTCGATCAGCAGTGGTAGTGGATGAGAGGAGACGGATTCGACCAGTCCCAGTGCGACGTTGGACGACGGGCATGCTTCGAGCGGCACGGCGCGGTCGCGCAGCAGTGCGACGACCTCCGGGTCGTCGAGTGCGCGGAACCCGTGTCCGATGCGGTCGGCGAGCCCGACTGTCACGGCTTCGGCGACGCTGTGCGCTCCGCAGATCTCTCCCGCGTGGTGCACGAGGCCGACTCCGGCGTCGCGGGCGGCGCGGAACACGTCGGTGAACGGGGTGAGCGGGTGGTTCTCCGCTCCGGCCATGCCGATCGCGACGACCTGCTCGTGTGCGCGGGCGAGTCGCAGTGAGTCCTCGAACCGCGTGACCGATCGCTTTCTGGGGTGGTCCACGATCACACGGCATTCGATGCCGTGGGCGGCCTGTCCTGCGGCGAGCCCGGACAACACCGCCACGAGCGGCATGTCCGGATCACCGAGCCGTTCTCCGTGCGCTGCCGCGGTGAACGTGACCTCGGCGTACCGGGTCCCCTGCGCTGCTTCCTCGGCGCAGAACTCGTACGCGATCCGGTGGAAGTCCTCGGCTCGCCGCAGGCAGTCCCGCACTGCTCCGTTGTGCGCGGCGAACTGCGCGAACCCGTCGAACGCGCCCGCCTGAGCGGCGGGCACGTCGATGCCGTGATGGTCGGCGAGTTCCGCGAGGGTGTCCGCGCGCACGGTGCTTTCGAGGTGCACGTGCAGATGGGCCTTGGGCAACGCCGCGAGATCACGCATGGGGCGCGACGCTACTCAAGGCCGACCGGCGGACGCCCGGCATTTTCGGGGCGCCCGCCAGCGGGTGTCACCGAGGCAAGCGGGTGACGGCGCTGCGGGCCCTGCGTCGCGTCAGCGGGCGAGGAACGCGACGGCGCTGCTGATCTCGTCGTCCGGCACGTCGCCGTGCCCGCCGGGGTTGGCGTGCAACGACCTGCGGGGCGCGGCGAAGGCGTCGAACAGCGCGAGCCCGGCGTCGCGCGGGACGAGCCGGTCGTCCCACTGCAGCAGGAACCGCACCGGAACGGTGATCGCCGCCGCAGCCGCCACCAGGGCATCGGTGGCGCCGATCAGACCGAACACGGCGGCGTCAACGCGGGGTTCGGCGGCGACGAGCGGGATGCCGATGGCGCTGCCCATCGACACGCCCCAGAACCCGACGCGGCCGCCGGTACCGGGCAGGGCGTCGAGCACGGACTGCCACTCCGGGATCGCACGGGCCGCCTGCAGAGCGTTGTACTCGGCGACGAGCGGAGAAGCGTCGCCGCCGGAGGTGATGCGGGCGCGGATCTCGGCGGAGAACCGGTCGTCGGTGGCGGTGCGGGCGCGGTCCCCGTGGGCGGGTGCGTCGAGGGTGACGACCGCGAGTCCGGCGGCGGTGCAGCGGTGTGCGCGGGCGACGATGCCGGGTGCTCGTTTGTGCTGGCCGCCGCCGTGGGCGCTGAGCACGAGGCCGACGGGGTCGCCGGGTGGGGTCCACAGGACGCCGGGGACGCCGTCGTGGACGAAGTCGCGTTCGGTGGTGCCCTCGGGCGAGGTGGAGGTCGAGCTGAAACGCATCGCAGAAGCCTTTCGGGACTGAGGCGCTCCCGTGGCGACGCGTGAGACGCGCGTCAGGCCACAACGAGGAGGAAGCGCCCATCTGGGTTGACCGCGTTGATGGGACTCACCTCCTCTGGCCGATCGCGTGCCCCGGACCCTACCAACCGGTGATCACCCCACGCGCGGGAATTCGGCGCGACAGGAGGCGGGCGCGGCGATTAGGTTCCGGTGCCATGCCTGATGTTGTGCGGACGCGCCACGGCGCGACGGTCCTGATGTGCGCCCCGGACGGTCCCAAGATCGCCGACGAGCAGTCCGCTGTGGATTTGATCGGCACGTTGTGGGGTCAGGACGTGCAGTGGCTGGTGCTGCCGGTCGACCGGTTGCCGGAGGACTTCTTCGTCCTGCGCACGCGGGTGGCGGGCGCGGTGGTGCAGAAGTTGCAGCAGTACGGGTTCCGGGTGGCGGTGGTCGGCGACATCAGCGAGCAGGTGGCGGCGAGCACGGCGTTGCGCGACTTCGTCCACGAGTCGAACCGGGGCCGGCAGCTGTGGTTCGTGACGGACGAGGCGGAGCTCGACGCACGCCTGGAGAACGCGGCCTGACCACGGCGAACGGCCCTATTGCCACTAACTTGCAATAGCTAGTCTCGGTGGCATGGACATCCGCCGTTCTCTGTCGCAGCACAGTGGTCCGCGCAAGTCGCCCTACGAGCTCGCGCGCAGGCTCGCCGAGCACGTCACACCGCAGACCCGCCCGGAGGATCCGGTGCGGGAACTGGAGGAACGGGTCGCGGGCCTGCTCGGCAAACCACAGGCGTTGTTCTTCCCGTCGGGGACGATGGCGCAGCAGGTGGCGTTGCGGGTGCACGCCGAACGCACGGGCCGCCACGCGTTCGCCGGGCATCCGCAGACGCACCTGCACGTGTGGGAGAACCAGGGCTACAACGCGCTGCACGGCCTGAGGTTCCACCCCCTCGGCGACCGCAACGAGCTGTTCGGCCTCGATGATCTGCAGGCCGTGCACGAACCGCTTGCCGCGGTGGTGTTCGAGCTGCCGCAACGCGACATCGGTGGCGTCCTGCCCGCCTTCGAGGACCTCGCGGCCCAGGCGAGGTGGGCCAGGGAGCACGGTGCGGCCGCGCACTGCGACGGCGCGCGGCTGTGGGAGGCGCAGACCGGCTACGACGCCACGTTCGCCGAGATCGGCGCCCTGTTCGACACGGTGTACGTGTCGCTCTACAAAGGACTCGAAGGGGTGCGCGGCGCGGTGCTCGCCGGCGATGCCGACACGATCGGGCAGGCCTCGGTGTGGCGGCGGCGGATGGGCGGCGCGATCGCGGACGCCTGGTCGCTCGCGGCGATCGCGCTGATCGGCATGGACGCGAACCTGCCGCGCATGGCCGAGTTCACACGGCACGCGCAGGCGATCGCCGAGGCGATCAACGCCGACGGCTTCGCCCGCACCACCCCGGACGTGCCCGCCACTCCCCTGTTCCACGTCCACCTGCCGATGTCCCGGCACGACGCGCAGAAGGCCGCCCTCAACCTCACCGAGGAGACCGGGATCAGGCTGTTCCTCTACGCCCGGTCGAACCCGGATCCGCGCCGCTGCAGCTTCGAGGTGAGCGTCGGCGTCAGCGGGCTGGAGTTCACGCCGCACGAGGTGGTGGAGTTGATCAGAGGGCTACCATCTCGGGTGTGAGCCTGCCCGAACCCGTCCAGCACGCCCTGGTCAGGGTCTCGCACTCGGTGCTGATCGACGTCGCCGCGCTGGCGAGCGTGCGCGAGAGGTTCGACGACGAGCAGGCCGCGTCGCTGAGCGGCTACCTGCGCAGCGCCCAGTCCCCCAACACCGTGCGCGCCTACCGGTCGGACTGGATCGCGTGGGCCGGCTGGTGCCAGGCCGAGGGCCGCCAGGCGCTGCCGGCCGACCCGCTCGACGTCGCGGTGTACCTCGCGGTCGCCGCGGACACGGTCAAACCCGACGGCACGCCCGCGTTCGGCGCCTCCACGCTCGAACGCAAGTCCGCCGCGATCTCCGCCGTACATGCCGCGAACGGCCTGCCCAGCCCGACGCGCAGTGACGTCGTGCGCCTGACACTGCGCGGTATCCGCCGCACGCGCAAAACACAGCCACGCCGCAAACGCCCCGTCCTGCTCGACACGCTCGAAGCACTGCTCGCCGAACGCCCGCAGGACGGCCCCGCGCGGGCGAGGGACTCCCTGCTGCTGCTCGTCGGCTTCGCCGGAGCACTGAGGCGCAGCGAACTGGCCGCCATCGAGTTCGAGGACGTCACGGTCGACGTCGACCCGCGCACCCACGAACCGCTGCTGCTGATCCGGCTCGGCACCACGAAGACCGACCAGACGGGCAAGCACCAGCAGTCCGTGGTGCTGCCGCGCGGCAGCAGGCGCCCGACGTGCCCGGTGTGCGCGTTCGCGGACTGGGCCGACGTGCTCGACGGCAGGGAGATCACCGAGACCGCCCTGCACCGCTGCCACGGCTACCAGCAGACCGGACGGCACGGCGCGGTGTTCCCGATCATCAACCGGCACGGCGGCATCAGCGGCAAGGCGATGTCCGGACGCGCCGTCGCGGAGCTCGTGAAGCGGTACGCGGTGCGGGCGGGCCTGGACCCGGCGCTGTTCGGCGGGCACTCGCTGCGGGCCGGTTTCGCGACCCAGGCGGCGCTGGGCGGGGCGAGCGACCGGGAGATCATGCGTCAGGGCCGGTGGACGAACCCGCGCACGGTGCACCGCTACATCCGCACCGCGAACCCCCTCGAAGACAACGCC
Organism: Lentzea sp. NPDC058436; assembly: GCF_042721515.1. Classification (NCBI taxonomy): domain Bacteria; kingdom Bacillati; phylum Actinomycetota; class Actinomycetes; order Pseudonocardiales; family Pseudonocardiaceae; genus Lentzea; species Lentzea sp. NPDC058436. The sequence goes on along the minus strand of NZ_JBHXLF010000001.1, from coordinate 1,248,710 downwards.
GTCACCCGTCTGGGCCTGTGAATCTGTGACTCAGCTCTCACGCAGAGTAGTTAACTGTAAACAAGACCCCTCCGGCAGGACTGAGCCGAAAGCACCAGCGCGCTAGTCCGAAGGCGTGCCCGGAACGCGCCGTTTCCTTGATGTTTCCACAGCCTTTGAGCTGCTCTTTTACCTCGGGACACGGCCGATTCCGGGCGGCCTGACCAGCGCACGAGCCCAATTCATGAATCGGTCTCGCACTCTGGGAGTGGCCGGACACGTGCACCGAGAGCAATACGATCACCACACCCGGTCATCGACGATGGTCGGGTTGTTCCACGGTGATCACCCCGGCGCCCCTGTAACGCCGGAGCGACCACTCCCTGCAAGCGGAACAAGGAGCGTTCATGAAGAGCGTCACCACGCGACACGAAGCTCTGCACGCGACAGCCGGGCAGGCGGGGACGACCTCTCCCGCCCCCGGCCAGTCCCGCCGTGCACCGCTCGCCGCCTAGACCACGCGGGATCCGCCGCAAGAACGCCGAGGTCCGGCCCGACCCCCTGCACGGGCCGGGCCTCGGCACACCTCACGGCAGCAGATCCGTCGCCGCCAGGAACGACCCGTCCATGTGGAACGGCACCGAGTCGTGCGAATGCGTGACCAGCCACCGCCCCTCACGCCGCCGCAACCCCACGGTCGTGCGCATCCACATCGAGAACCCCTCCGGATAACCCACCGGCACCGCCGCCAGCCGCGCCAGCCCGTGCGCGAACGCCACGTCACCGGACACCACGACCTCCAGATCCCGGTACTCCAGCGTGATCGGCCCCTCGAACCCGGCCATCCACCCCGCCAACGCCTCCACGTCACGCGCGTCAGCCCCGGTGTGCCGCAACGGCGGCGCCAGCGTCGCCGTCACCACCTCCGGCGCGTACCGCGCCACGATCCGCGCCGGATCGCGCAGCCGCATGCCCTCCTCGTGCTCCGCGAACGTCTCCCGGATCGCCGCCTCGTCCCGCACCAACGCCTGAGTCATCCCACAACCTCCGTCTCGAAGTGACACTCCGATGTCGAGACACGGCCCGCGGTCTCGACACGGCGGTGAGAAGATTTTTCGGGCAACCAGCCACGAGGAGGCCGGAAGTGAAGTACCTGATCCTCATCTACAGCAACCCGAAGTCGCGGGCCGCGTGGGAGAAGCTCACCGAAGAGCAGCAGATGAAGTTCGGCCAGGACCACTACGACCTCTCCGCCAAGCTCCGCGCCTCCGGTGAGCTCGTCGTCAGCGAGGGCCTGCCCGGCCCCGAGACCGGCAAGGGCGTCAGCATCCGCGACGGCGAGGTCGTCGTCACCGACGGGCCCTTCGCCGAGGCCAAGGAGTACCTCGCCGGCTTCTACCTCGTCGAAGCCGACTCGATCGACCAGGTCATCGCCCACGCCGCCACCCTGCCCGACGCCCACAACGACGGCATCGAGGTACGGCCCGTCTGGGACATGTCGATGCTGGACGGCGCGTGACACCAGAAGTGGAGGGCCTGCTGCGCACCCTCGCGCCGCAGGTCCTCGGCGTGCTCGTCCGCCGCCACGGCCAGTTCGACGTCTGCGAGGACGCCGTGCAGGAAGCCCTGCTCGGCGCCGCCCAGCAATGGCCGTCGCAGGGCGTCCCGGACAACCCCAAGGGCTGGCTCATCACCGCCGCCTCACGCCGGTGGATCGAGCAGTACCGCTCCGACACCGCCCGCCGTCAGCGCGAGGACAAGGTCGTCGCCCTCACACCCCCACCGCCCGACCCGGTGCCCGCGCAGGACGACACGCTCACGATCCTCGCCCTGTGCTGCCACGAGACCCTCACCACGGCCTCGCAGATCGCCCTCACCCTGCGCGCCGTCGGCGGACTCACCACCGCCGAGATCGCCCGCGCGTTCCTCGTCCCCGAAGCCACCGTCGCGCAACGCATCAGCCGCGCCAAGCAGAAGATCAAGCAGTCCGGCGCCAAGTTCCGGCCACCCCAGGACCTCACCGCCGTCCTGCACGTCCTCTACCTGATCTTCACCGAGGGCTCCACCGCCAGCTCCGGCGACGACCTGCTGCGCGTCGACCTCACCGCCGAAGCCATCCGCCTGACCCGCCAGCTCCACAAACGCAGGCCGAACGACGGCGAACTCACCGGACTGCTCGCGCTGATGCTGCTCACCGACGCACGCCGGCCCGCCCGCACCGACCCCCACGGCGCCCTCATCCCGCTCACCGAGCAGGACCGGGACAAATGGGACCCCGAAGCGATCGACGAAGGCACAGGGCTCATCAGAACGGCACTGGAGACCGCCCAGATCGGCCCCTACCAGCTACAGGCAGCGATCGCAGCCGTCCACGCCGACGCCAAAACAGCCGACGACACCGACTGGCCCGAGATCCTCGGCCTCTACGACCTGCTCACCGTCACCGCACCCGGCCCGATGGTCTCACTCAACCGCATCGTCGCCGTCGCCATGGTCCACGGCCCCGACCAGGCGTTGACAGAACTGTCCACACTGGAACTCGACCACTACCGCGTCCACGCCGTCAAAGCACACCTGCTCGACCTGCGAGGCGACCACGACCAAGCCCGCGCCGAATACGAGAAAGCCGCGAAACTCACCCTCAGCGCACCAGAACAGCGCTACCTCAGGCTCCGGTCGCGCCACCCACGGTAGCGTCCGACGACGGCTCCTCCTGCGGCGGCGCCACCGGCACCACACCCGACAGATCCCCACCGTTGTCGTTGGTGCGCAACACAAAAGGCCGCGTCTGCGTGTACTGCACCACCGAGATCGAACACGGATCCACCACGATCCGCTGGAACCCGTCCAGATGCACACCCAACGCGTCCGCCAGCACCGCCTTGATCACATCACCGTGCGAGCACAACACCCACACAGCACCAGGACCGTGCTCCTCGGAAATCCGCGCGTCATGCGCCCGCACCGCCGCCACAGCACGAGACTGAACGTGCGCCAAACCCTCACCATCGGGAAACACGGCGGCGGACGGATGCTGCTGCACGACCTTCCACAAAGGCTCGTCGTACAGGTCCTTCAACGCCTTACCGGTCCACGCGCCGTAGTCCACTTCGGACAAATCCGGCTCCGCAACGGCCTCCAAAGACCGATCGGCCAGCAACGGCGCCAACGTCTCCTCACACCTCTGCAGAGGAGACGACACCACCGCGCTGACCGGAACGTCCTTCAACCGACCCACCAGAGCCGCCGCCTGCGCCCGCCCCCGCTCGTCCAACCCCACACCCAACGATCTCCCGGCGAGCACACCAGAACCGTTGGCAGTCGAACGAGCATGTCGGAGCAGGATCACCGTGGCCACGGCACCCACCTTAGTTCGGCTGCAGCAAACCCATCGACAGCAGCCCCATCAGCACCAGACCCAGCATCAACCGGTACCACACGAACGCCGAGTACGAGTGCTTCGAGACGTACTTCAACAACCACGCGATCGTCGCGTACCCCACCACGAACGAGATCAACGTCGCCACGACCATCTGCGGAATCGACGCCTGCACACCCTCACCGGTGCGCTCCAGCACGTCCGGGATCGAGAACAACCCCGCCCCGAACACCGCCGGAATCGCCAGCAGGAACGAGTACCGCGCCGCCGCCTCACGCGTCAGCCCCAGGAACAGACCCGCCGTCAGCGTGCCACCCGAACGCGACACACCCGGGATCAGCGCCAGCGCCTGCGCCAGACCCATCCCGATCGCGTCCTTCATCCGCAGCTCGTCACGCTGCTGCTTCGCCAGGTGGTCCGCCAGACCCAGCAGCAGACCGAACACGACCAGCATCGTCGCCGTGATCCACAGGTTCCGCGCCGACGTCCGGATCTCGTCCTTCAACAGGTACCCGAGAACCGAGATCGGCACGGAACCGATGATCACGTACCACGCGAGCTTGTAGTCCTTCTCCTTCCGCGCCTCCGCGGAGAAGAGGCCGCGGAACCAGGCGCTGATGAAGCGCCCGATGTCCTTGGCGAAGTAGATCAGCACCGCCACCTCGGTACCCAACTGGATCACCGCGGTGAACGAAGCGCCCGCGTCGTTGCCGAAGAACAGCGTCGACGTGATGCGCAGGTGCGCACTGCTGGAAATCGGCAGGAATTCCGTCAGTCCTTGGACGAGTCCGAGGACAAGAGCCTGCAACCAGCTCAACTACCCACTCCTGCCAGATCCAGAGCCTCGGCCGCGGTGCGAAGGCCCGCGATCCCCTGCTCCAGATCTTGCAGCATCGGCGAAACGGACAGCGTGGTGACCCCCGCGGCAGCGAGCGCCTTCATCCTGTCTGCTATGCGCTCCTTCGGCCCCAGCAACGCCGTCGCGTCCAGGAACTCCAGCGGGATCGCGGCCATCGCCCCGGCGTAGTCGCGGGACAGGTACTTCTCCTGGATCTCCTCGGCCTGATCCGGGAAACCCATGCGCACCATCAGGTTGTTGTAGAAGTTCTGCTTGCGGCTGCCCATACCGCCCACGTACAGCGCCGTGTACGCGCGAACCGGGTCAGCACACGCCTTCCAGTCCTCACCGACGACCAGGGGCACCGTCGGAACGACGTCGAACCCCTCCATCGTCTTGCCGGCCTTCTCCCGGCCCGCCTTCACACTGGCAAGGGACTCCGCCGAGAACTCCGGCGAGAAGAAGATCGCCAGCCACCCGTCCGCGATCTCCCCCGTCAGCTCCAGGTTCTTCGGACCCACAGCCGCCAGGTAGATCGGAATCTGCTCCCGCACCGGGTGCACGGTCAGCTGCAACGCCTTACCGGGACCGTCCGGCAACGGCAGGGTGTAGTGCTCACCCTCGTACCGCAGCTTCTCCCGCGTCAGCGCCTTCTTCACGATCTCCACGTACTCACGCGTCCGCGCCAGGGGCTTGTCGAACCGCACACCGTGCCAGCCCTCCGACACCTGCGGCCCCGACACACCCAGCCCCATCCGGAACCGGCCACCCGACAACGTGTCCAAAGTGGCACCGGTCATCGCCGCCATCGCGGGCGTCCGCGCCGGAATCTGGAAGATCGCGCTACCGACGTCGATGCGTTCGGTCTGCGCGGCCACCCACGCGAGCACCGTCGGCGCGTCGGAACCGTAGGCCTCCGCGGCCCACACCACCGAAAAGCCGAGACGGTCGGCCTCTTTGGCCAGCTCAAGGTTCGCGGCGTCGTTGCCGGCGCCCCAGTATCCGAGGTTCAATCCGAGCTTCACGCAGCGAGACCCTACCGGTCAGTAACACCGATTGCCAGGCTCACACGATGATCACCCCTTAGCATCGCGCACGTGGAACAGCGATACCTCGGCCGCAGCGGCCTGCGCGTCTCCAGGACAGCACTGGGCACGATGACGTGGGGCCGCGACACCGACGCGGACGAGGCCGCCACCCAGCTCATGGCCTTCGCCGACGCCGGCGGCACCCTCGTCGACACCGCCGACGTCTACGCCGAAGGCGAAGCAGAACGCATCCTCGGCGGCCTCCTCGGCGAGATCGTCCCCCGCGACGAACTCGTCCTCGCCACCAAAGCAGTCGCCCGCCGCACAGAAGGCCCCTTCGGCGGAGGAGCCTCCCGCGGAGCACTGCTGTCCGCACTGGACGGATCCCTGCGCCGCATCGGCGTCGACCACGTCGACCTCTGGCAACTGCACGCCTGGGACGCGGGCGTCCCCATCGAGGAATCGCTCTCCGCACTCGACCACGCCATCAACTCCGGCAAGGTCCGCTACGCCGGCATCTCCAACTACAGCGGCTGGCAACTCGCCACCGCCGCCCTCACCCCCACGACCCACCCCCTCATCTCCACCCAGGTCGAGTACTCGCTGCTCGAACGCGGCATCGAACGCGAGGTCGCCCCCGCCGCCCGGCACCACGGCCTCGGACTCCTCCCGTGGGCACCCCTCGGCCGCGGCGTCCTCACCGGCAAGTACCGCAACGGCACCCCGCCCGACTCCCGCGGCGCCTCCGCCCACTTCGCCGGCTACGTCGAACAACACCGCAACGACCGCGCCGCCCGCATCGTCCAGGCCGTCGCCACCGCCGCCGAAGGCCTCGGCACCTCCGCGCTCTGCGTCGCCCTCGCCTGGGTCCGCGACCGGCCCGGCGTCATCGCCCCCGTCGTCGGCGCCCGCGACACCAACCAGCTCATCGCCTCCCTGGAAGCCGAGCAGCTCACCCTGCCCCCGGCGATCCGCGCCGCGCTGGACGACGTCAGCGCCATCGAGCTCGGCTACCCCGAACGCCCGATGCCCTGAGCACCCCTCTTTCATTGCTGGTTTTCTGCTGTTGGTTGCGTTGTGGGTTGACCATCGGTGAGCATTAGTTTCGGTCTACACTGAAGCTATAGAGGTAAACACCAGAGCTGCCCGATGAGTTTCACCCCACCCCTTGCGTGACCTCCGCCCGAACGTCGTGGATCCTGGAAAGACCACGACGTATGCCAGGAGGAACCGATCTTGCGCCGGCTCGCTGCTCTGATCTTGACCACCGCCACGCTGACGGCGTGCGGCCAGAGCGAGGGGTCACAGGACCCGCTGCAGGTCGCGGAAGTCCTCGAAGCGGCCAAGCCCGCCCACTCCCCCGCCCAGAACGCCACCCCGCCCGGTGACATCACCCCCGGCGGCACGTTCACCGAGGGCGACACCACGCGGAAGTTCCAGGTCAACGGCCGCAACGTCGAGCTCGACCGCCTGCGCAGCGCCGTGTTCGAGATGACCACCGACGACAAGGGCGCCGAGGCCAGGGGCACAGGACTGCGGGCCGGCGACGGCGCCACCAACGGCGTCGCGGACCGCTTCGGGCGCCTGCTCGTCGTCGACACCCGCGGCGGCGAGTTCATCGCGTTCTCGATCGACCCGCTGATCATGCGCCAGCGCTACCCCATGCCCGGCACGCCCTACGGCATCGCCTACGACGGCAAGCGCGACATCGCGTGGATCACGCTCACCGAGCGCAACGAGGTCGTCGGACTCGACGTCGCCGCGGGAGAACCGGCCGAGAAGTACCGGTTCCCCACCGTGCGTCAACCCAACACCGTCAGCGTCGACCAGGAGTCCGGACGCGTCACCGTCACGTCCGGCGACAACGGAGGGGTACAGGTGATCTCACCATGACCGAAGGGGTGATCGACGGAGACTGGGAGTACCGGCCGCTGCGTCTGCCGCCCGGCATCTCCCGCCGCACCGCGACCACGCAGCTGGCCATCCACGCCGAGTTCGCCGGCTGGGAACTGTCCCGCACGCTGCTCTACGGCGACGGCTCCCGCAAGATCTGGCTTCGCCGCAAGGTCCAGCCGTCGTTGCTGCCAGGCCTCATCACCTGACGACGACGCCGGAACCGAACGCGCCGGGATCGCACTCGGCGATGAAGTCCGCCGGAAAGCCCCGCTCGAACGGGGCCGACGCCTCCAGGCGCGCGACCGCTTCCGGCGGCAGCACCACCTCGCCCAGGCAGTCGAGCACCTGCTCCGGCGTCCGCGCGCCCACCAAGGGCAGCGCACCGGACGAACGCAGCCACGCCAGCGCCACCTGGGCGGGCGTCGCGCCCACCTCGTCCGCGACCTCCCGCACGGCCCGAGCCGCGCGTTCCTCCCGTTCGGACAGACGCCCGGCCCGTTGCGTGCCACCGGAGAGCTTCCCCGCAGCCAACGGAGCCCACGCCGCCACGGTCAGCCCCAGCGCGTCCGCCATCGGCAGCAACTCCCGCTCCACGTCGCGCTTCAGCAGGTTGTACGGCACCTGCAACCCCGCGAACGGCGTCCAGTCCCGCCACTCCGCGAGCGTGTTCGCCCGCGCCACGAACCACGCCGGCGCGTCGGACACCCCGACGTAGAGCACCTTCCCCGCCCGCACCACGTCGTCCAGCGCTCGCATCGTCTCCTCGGCCGGTGTGTGCCGGTCCCACAGGTGCACCCACAGCACGTCCACGTAGTCCGTGCGCAGCCGACGCAACGACCGCTCCAGCGACGACACCAGGTTCTTGCGGTGGTTCCCGCCCGCGTTCGGGTCCGCCGGGTCGCGCGTCAACGTGTACTTCGTCGCGAGCACGAACCGGTCGCGGCGGCTCAGCACGGCGCCGAGCACCTCCTCGCTCTCGCCGTAGGCCGAGGCGGTGTCGAGGAAGTTGCCGCCGGCGTCCGCGTAGGCGTCGATCACCGGCCGTGCCACGTCCACGGAACGCAACGTCATCGTGCCCAGCAACAACTCCGAGACCCGCAGGCCGGTCCGTCCGAACAGTCGGTATCGCATGATCCACAGCATCGCCGCGGCCGCCGAACGGAGGGAGTCCCGCTCAGGGCCCCTCTAGAGTCTTCGATCATGGCCGACAACGCCCTGGGCCGCTTCCTGCGCGCCCGCCGCGAAGCCACCACTCCCCCGACGACCGAACGCCGCCGCACCCCCGGCCTGCGCCGCGGCGAGCTGGCCGACCGCGCCGGCATCAGCGTCGAGTACCTCACCCGCCTCGAACGCGGCACCGACCGCTCCCCCTCCGGCCAGGTCCTGTCCGCCCTCGCCGACGCGCTGACGATGACCGCGGACGAACGCGTCCACCTCTACCGCCTCATCAAGGCCGACGCGGCCTGCTCCCCCGCACCTCCACCGCCGCTGCGTGCAACTGTGCGGGCCACGCTGGACGCCCTGGAACCCACCGCGGCCGCCGTCCTCTCCCCCGCGGGCGACGTCCTGGCGTGCACGGAAGGGTTCCGCGAGATCTCCGGCCTGGACGGCGAGCAGAACCTCGTCCGCTTCGCCTTCAGCCCGCCCGCCAAGGCCCACCACCCCGACTGGGAGCAGATCGCAGGCCGCCGCGCCCCAGGCCTGCGCGCGGCGGCCGACCTGGGCGATCCCACGGCGGCCGCGCTCGCGTTCGAGCTCTCCATCACCGCCGGTGCCGCGTTCACCGACCGCTACGACACCGCCGCTTCCCTGCCGCCCACGACCGGCACCGAGCGCTGGAGCCCTTACCTCCTGGTGTTCGAGACGCTGTACCTGCCGGGCGACGGCGACCATCGACTGATGATCTACTTCAGTTAACACTGAAGCTATAGAGATTGTCGATGTACGGCCGAATGGCAGACTCCCCTGCATGCCTCGCCCGGAAAAACCGCTCGACCCGTTCGCCGGGCCCGTTGAACAGTTCGCGTTCGACCTGCGCAAGCTCCGCGAGAAGGCCGGCTCCCCCGGCTACCGCGAACTCGGCAAGCTCAGCCACTACTCCGCCAGCACCCTCGCCGACGCCGCCCGCGGCCAGCGCCTCCCCTCCCTCGCCGTGGCGCTCGCGTTCGTCCGCGCCTGCGGCGGCGACGAGGAGCTGTGGGAACAGCGCTGGCGCGAGATCGGCGAGACAGACGCGCAACCCGAGAACGGCGCCTCCCCCTACGTCGGCCTCAAGGCCTTCACCGAACACGACGCCGACCGCTTCTTCGGCAGGGAACGACTCGTCGGCAAGCTGCTCGGCAAACTTGAGCACCACGACACCGTGCTGGTCGTCGGCGCCTCGGGATCGGGCAAGTCGTCGCTGCTCAGGGCCGGTCTGCTGGCCCGCACCGACGGTGAGCTGATCACACCGTCAAGCCCGCTCCCCGACACGGACGGGCTGCTGGTCGTCGACCAGTTCGAGGAGGTCTTCTCCCTCCCGCACCGCGACGAGTTCATCGCCGCGCTCACCCGTCGCACCGGCAAGACGGTCATCGGCATGCGCGCCGACTTCTACGGCCACTGCGCCCGCTACCCCGACCTGGCGAAAGCCGTCGAGGACGCCCAGGTGCTCGTCGGGCCCATGACCACCGACGAGCTGCGCAAGGCCATCACCCAGCCCGCCGTCGAGGTCGGCTGCGCGCTGGAGACCGGACTCGTGGCCCGCCTGATCGCCGACGCCACCGGCGAGCCGGGCGTGCTCCCCCACGTCAGCCACGCGTTGCTGGAGACGTGGCAGCGCAAGCGCGGCAACACCCTCACCCTCACCAGCTACCACGAGAGCGGCGGCATCGCCCGCGCCATCGCGAACACCGCCGAGCACGCGTTCACCGGGCTCGACGAACACCAGCAGACCCAGGCGCGCCAGGTGTTCCTGCGCCTGGTGAACCCCGGCGACGGCACTGAGGACACCAAACGCCGCGTCAAACGCTCCGAGCTCGCGGCGGACGAGGTCGTCGAACACCTCGCGAGCGCGCGCATCCTCACCGTCGACGACGACAGCGTCGAGATCAGCCACGAGGCGGTCATCCGCAGCTGGCCGCGCCTGCGGGACTGGCTCGCCGAGGCACGCGACGACCTGCGCGTGCACCGCAGGCTCACCGCCGCCGCGGCCGACTGGGAGGCGCATCAGCGGGATCCCGGCTCGCTCTACCGCGGCGTGCCGTTCACCCAGGCCACCGACTGGGCCCAGCGCGAGCCGGAGGCCCTCAACGCCGAGGAGCGGACGTTCCTCGACGCCAGCAGGGCGTCCGTCGAACACGAGCAGGCCGCCGGGAGGCGCCGCGCCACCAACCTCCGCAGGGTCGTGGCGCTGCTCGCGGTGCTGCTGCTCGTGGCGACGGCCTCGTTCGTGTTCGCCGTGCGCGCCCAACGCGAGACCACCGAGCAACGCACCGATGCCCTCGCGCAGAAGGCCATCGCCGAGGCAAACGGGCTGCAGGCCCGCGACCCCGGCCTCGCGAACCGCCTCCGGCTCGCCGCCTACCGGATCAGCGGCCTTCCGGCGACCAGGGACGCCGTGCTCAGCACGTTCGCCGCACCCCAGGTCACCGTGGTGCCCGGACACAGCGACGCGCTGTCGTTCGCGTTGTTCAGCCCGGACAACAAGCTCATGGCCAGCGCGGGGGACGACGAGCTGCTGATCGTGTGGGACGTCAGCGACCCGAACCACCCCGTGGAGCTCAGCCGCGTCCACGCCGGCGACAACGCCACCCACAGCATGGCCTTCAGCCCGGACAGCCGCACCCTCGCCACGGCGAACTGGGACGGGTTCATCCGCCTCTTCGACGTCTCCGACCCGCGCAGGACCGTCGAGAAGGAACGCATCTCCGGTCACAAGGGGCAGGTCGAGGCCGTCCAGTTCACCCCGGACGGCCGTTCGATCGTCAGCACCGGCGAGGACGGCACCGTCCGGCTCTGGTCCCTGTCCGGCCCCGCCTCGCTCGTGCGCACGATCCAGGCGCACGACACGCTCGTGCACAGCCTCTCGCTCAACAACGACGCCACCGTCGTGGCGACGTCGTCGTGGGACAGCCTCGTCAAGCTCTGGGACCTCGCGACCGGAGCGCCGCTCGCCACGATCACGCCCTCCCCCACCAACCTGGCGACCGACTCCAGCGTCTTCTCCCCCGACGGCAAGGTGCTCGCCACCGGCGAGAACAACGGCGACGTGCGGCTGTGGGACGTCACCGACCCCCGCAACCCGACGCAGATCGGTCACGCGACCGGGCACGTGTTCTCGATCCACACGATGGCCTTCTCCCCCGACGGCAGGTTCCTCGCCAGCGGCGGGGGCGACAAGACGACCCGGATCTGGGACGTGTCCGACCCGCGCGCCATCCAGCTCGCCCACGCCCTGCCCGGCCACACCGACGGCATCTACTCGGTCTCGTTCAGCCCCGACTCCCGGCGGATGGTCACCGCCAGCACCGACACCGAGGTCCGCGTCCTCGACCTCGGCAACCTCACCTACGGCCACCACCGGTGGACCGTGTGGAGACTCGAGTACGACCAGCGCGGCCGGTTCTTCGCGACCGCCTCCAGCGACGGCACCATCAGGCTCTGGCGGCAGGAGGACACGCACGCCCAGGAGATCACGGCCCTGCCCGAGCTCGCCCCGCACGACGAGGCGTTCACCGTCGACCTGAACCCGGCCGGCGACGTCCTGTTCGGCACGAGCCTCACGGCCAACGTCCTGTGGGACGTCAGCGATCTCGCCAAGCCGCGTGAGATCAGCCGCGGGATCACGAGCGGCGACTCCATCACCGCGGCGGACTTCAGCCACGACGGCAGGACCCTCGCCGTCGCCGAACGCGAGGGCCAGATCGCGCTCTGGAACGTCAGCGACCCGAAGAACCCGGTGAAGACCGGCAGCTTCGCCGTGCCCAAGACCGACACGGTCTGGCGGATCGAGTTCTCCGGCGACGACCGCACGCTCGTCATCGCGAACGGCAGCCGCGAGCTCCACCTGTGGAACGTCAGCGACCAGGCCCAGCCGCGCCCCTACCCCGCCCTGCGCACGGACGACAACCTCGACCCCATCCGCCGCGGCGCCCAGGCCGGCCGCGAGGAGGTCATGACGGTCGTCATCCACGGCACCGTGATGGCGTTCGCGAACCAGGACAGCAGCGGCGCGCTGTACGACATCAGCGATCCCGCGCACCCGCGGAAACTGGGGTCCCTCCCCAACGACAGCGGGCCGCTGCAGCGCCTCGCCTTCTCCCCCGACGGCACCCTCATCGCGGCCGGGACGACCGACGACCTCGTCCGCGTGTGGGACGTGCGCGATCCCCGCAACCCCCAGGTGCGGGCAGTGCTGCACGGTCACACGGAACGGGTCTGGGGCGTGGCCTTCGCGCCGGACAACCGGACGCTGGCCACCGCCGGCACGGACCGCACCGTCCGCGTGTGGGACATCGACGTGGAAGCCACAGCAGCCCGCGTGTGCGCTACTACGACGGCGCACCTGTCCACTCGTCATTGGGAGCAATACTTCCCCGGCGTCGAGCCGAGGCCTCTCTGCTGAACAAGACCCCCCACCTTTCCTCTCGACCGCATTTGTAGTGCGAAAACGTTGTGCGGTGTCGATGTCGGGGCGCCGTACAACAACGTTCGTCCAACTCGGTGCGCCGACCGGCGGAAGGTGAGCCATCAGTCAACACTGAAGCAATAAAATTCACCGAACCGGTTGTCGATATGATCAGATTCTGGGTCATGGAGCTCGTGCCGCACGAAGTCGGGGTCGCTCACAGCGCACTGCCGCACGACGAAACGTCCGCCCGTGCCCTGCTCGCCGATGCGGCGGCGCGGGGCCTGCACACCGTTGTCGTCACCGCCGAGGAGGGTGACGAGCGCGCTCTCACCGTGCTGCGCGAACTGCGCGCGGAATGGCACACCGAGGACGGCAAGGTCACCGCCCAACTCGACACGGACGCCGAGGGCCAGCTGGCCCACCTCTGGGCGTTGCCGGAGGAGGGCAGGGCCGCGTGGCTCGCCGCGTTCCCCCGCCACGACGACCCGAACTGGTGGATGCACCGCCTGCTGGTGCTCAACCACCACCCGGAGTGGGCGCCGTTGAAGGACTGGCTGGTCGGCGAGCACGTCCGGTTGTTCGGCCGGCCGCCGGGAAGGCGCAGGTCTAGCGCGGCAGGCCGCTGAAGTCGGGTTGGGTGAACCGCTGGATCCAGGGGATCGGGTCCTCCTCCGGGACGTCCCGATCCGGCTGGACGGCGGCGAACGTCAGCACCGGCACGCGCGGCACGCCGACCGCGATCACGTCGTCGTGCGTGCCGGCGATCCACATGACACCGGTGTCGGCGATGTTCGCGACCACGTTCAGGTCGGGCAGCACGAACTGCACCAGCGCGAGTCCGCCGGGCATCTCCGCGAGCCCGGCGACGTGCTGGTTGGGCTGCCACGGGAACAGCGTGACGGCCACCGGCGTCCACTGAGCCGAGTTGCCGACCGCCGTCACGGCGTCGCGGTACCAGCGGCTGATCTCGATCGACGTCGGCACGCCCAGCAGTCCCGTCACCAGCACGAGCCCGCCGACCACGAGCCCAGCGGGGGCGAGCGGGAACAGGCTAAGCAGGACCACCACCGCCCCCAGGCCCGCGGGAGCGGCCGACCACAGCCACGCCCGCACGCCCCACCGCATGCCCCGGTAGGCCCTCGCGGTCGCCGGGTCGTCCAGCGGACGGGCGAGCGGCCGTTCCACTCGATCGCGCAGCGGGTGCTCCGCCTCGCGCCTGTCAACCTTGGCGTTCTCCATCTTGGCGAACCCGGCGACCCGCACGACGGCCCTGCCGCCGGCGTCCGGGCCGCAGACGAAGACCTCCTGCCGCTCCAGCGCCATGTCCGGGAAGTCCTCGAACCAGCCCTTGAGCACGAGACCGTCGTCGAGCAGCAGCCGATCGGTCCCGTCGTCGTGCTTCTCCGCCACCCGGACCCCGACGCGCCGCCACGGCTGCTCCAGCAACCCGCGCCGTTCGGCCCTGGTCTCCGCGCGGTACATCAACGGACCGAGCCCGCACAGCACCGCGACCAGCGCCAGCACCACGAGCGCGCCGACGTTGCCCGGCGACGACGGCAGCAGCCAGCACGTCACCGCGCCGGCACCCGCCACGACCGCGATGCCGCCGAGCGCCTTCGCTCCCCAGCGCAGGTCCTGCAGGATGAGGCCGGTCGACCAGTCGTCCTTCGCGGGCACGTCGGTCCGCGGCTCCAGGTACTGCACCGGTCCCCCAGCTACGCCTTCGCGGCCACCTCGCGGATCAGGTTCGCGAGCTCCGCCGGTCGTTCCAACGGGAGCATATGTCCGGCGTCGGCCAGGACCACCGACGTTCCGCCGAACTTCACGGCGTCCGCCTCGGGCACCAGCCGGTCCTCGTCCCCCACCACCGCGACGACGGCCTTCTCCTGGGCGACGGTCAGGCCTGCCTCGCGGTCGTAGCGGTCCACGGCGGGCCGGAACAGCGCGACCGTCTCCGGCCAGTGCCCCCACACCATGTCCGCGGTCAGCTCCACGTCCTCGTCGGAGGGCTGGTCGCCGAACAGCCACCACCGCAGCCCGGCCGTCTTGGCGGGCTCGATCTTCTCCCGCACCGCGCGCACGATCGGCCCGAACGCGCGTTCCAGCTCCCGCACGAGCTTGCCGACGGCCTTGGGCCACGCCAGCGTCGTCTCCGAGACCCCGCTCGCCGCCATGGACACGAACACGTTGCCCAGCACCCGTTGCCGGAACAGCCTCGGCCTGCGTTCGGCCATCGCGAGCGCCGCCATGGCGCCCATCGAGTGCCCGGCGACGACGACCTGCCCCTGCGGCACGGCCCGTTCGATCAGCTCGCCGAGGTCCTCCCCCAGCTGCTCGATCGTCGCCGTCTCCTTGGACGCGCCGCCCGACCCGCCGTGACCGCGGTGGTCGTAGGCGATGACCTGGAACTCCTGGCTCAGCTGCGCCACGACCTTGTGCCAGCTGCGGTGGTCGAGCGCGTACCCGTGCGCGAGCACGACCGTCACCAGTGCCTCGGGATCGCCCGCGCGCACCACGTTGAGCTCGGTCCCGTCCTCCAGGCGCACCATGCGCAGTCCTTTCACCGTGGTCGTCTTGTTCGTCCTAACGAGACAACCCGGTTCCGGACACGCCCTAACCGCGACCGAGAACGACTTCCGGCGGCCTCTGCCCGCCACCGACCCCCGGTACACCGCGGAAGTCGTACGGCGACGCCTTCCCGCCGGGCTGGATGACCCACGCCTCCCCCGGCTGCCCCGCGGCCAGCACGGACTGGAACGCCTCGGCGACGTCCGACGGCGTCAGCAGCGGGAACGCGACGGCGTCGAACTCCTCCTTCGCCGCGCCGAGCAGCAACGTGTCGACGAAACCGGGGCACAGCGCGGACACCGTGATGCCCTCCCCCGCCAGCGCCTGTCCCGCCGCCCGCGCGTACCCGACGACCGCGTGCTTGGTCAGCGTGTACAGCGGGTCGGAGGACATCGCCGTGAGGCCGGCCAGCGAGGCGGTGATCACGATCTTCCCGCCACCCTGCCGCCGCAACGCCGGAACGGCCGCGCAGACGCCGTACACGACGTGGTCGACGTTGACGCCGACCAGTTTGCGGTAGCGGGCGACGTCCAGGGCGTCCACGCCGGGCTGGCCGCCACCGATCCCGGCGTTCAGGTGCACGACGTCGAGGCGTCCGAGCTCCTTCTCGACCTGCTCCACGACGGCGGGCATGGTCTCGGGATCGGTGACGTCACCGGCGATGGCGACGCCTCCGGCCGCGGACGCGACCCGGTGCGCGCCGGCGGCGTCGAGGTCGAGCACCGCCACCCGCGCACCGAGCTTCGCGAGCCGCCGCACCACAGCGGCACCGATCCCCCGCGCGCCGCCGGTGACGAGCGCGACCTGACCGGACAGGTCCACAGTGGACACGACAGCCTCCTCAGCTGTTGCGCAGGAAACGGTCCAGCACGCGCACGCCGAACTTGAGCGCGTCGACCGGCACTCGCTCGTCCACACCGTGGAAGAGCCCGGAGAAGTCGAGGTCGGCGGGCAGCTTCAGCGGCGCGAAGCCGAAGTTGCGGATGCCGAGCTGCTGGAACGACTTGGCGTCCGTGCCGCCGGAGAGCATGTACGGCAGCGCGCGGGCGCCGGGGTCCTCGGCGATGATCGACGCCGTCATCGCGTCCACCAGTGCGCCGTCGAACGTCGTCTCGACCGGCGGCAGGCCGACCCACTCGCGTTCCACGTCCGGCCCGAGCAGCTCCGCGAGCTCGCGGTCGAACGCCTCCTCGCGGCCGGGCAGGATGCGGCAGTCCACAGTGGCCTCGGCCGTGGACGGGATGACGTTCGCCTTGTACCCGGCGGAGAGCATCGTGGGGTTCGCCGTGTCGCGCAGCGTCGCGCCGATCATGCGGGACAGCGCGCCGAGCTTGCCGATCGAGCCCTCGACGTCGTCGTCGGGGAACTCCAGGCCGGTGATCTCGGTGACGCCGTCGAGGAACTCGCGCACGGACGGCCGGATGATCAGCGGCCACTGGTGCTGGTCGAGCTTGGTGACGGCGGCGGCGAGCTTCGCCACGGCGTTGTCGCGGTGGATCATGCTGCCGTGGCCCGCGGTGCCCTTGACCCGCAGCTTGAGCCAGCGGATGCCCTTCTCGGCGGTCTCGACGAGGTACGCGCGGACGTCGTCCTTGAGCGTGATCGAGAAGCCGCCGACCTCGCTGATCGCCTCGGTGACGCCCTCGAACAGCTCTGGCCGGTGCTCCACCAGCCACTTCGCGCCGAACAGGCCACCGGCCTCCTCGTCGGCGAGGAACGCGAACACGATGTCGCGCGGCGGCACGACGTTCTCGCGCTTGAAGTGCCGCGCGAGGGCCAGCGTCATGCCGACCATGTCCTTCATGTCGACCGCGCCGCGGCCCCACACGTACCCGTCCTGCACGGCGCCGGAGAACGGGTGCACCGACCACTCCGAGGCGTCGGCGGGCACGACGTCGAGGTGTCCGTGGACGAGCAGCGCCCCACGGCTGGGATCGGCGCCCTTCAGACGCGCGACCACGTTGCCGCGGCCCTTCGCCCCGGACTCGACGTAGGTGGTCTCGTAGCCGACCTCGGACAGCTTCTCGGCCACCCACTCGGCAGCCTCGCGCTCCCCCACGACCGTGTCGGGGTCACCCGTGTTGGTCGTGTCGATCCTGATCAGCTCGCTGACGAGCGTGACGACTTCTTCTTCAGCCAGTGCCAGTGCGTTCCCCGTTGTGCTCACCCCGTCTTCCTACCATCCGTCAGAACACGGACCAGCCTGTGAGAGTGGTGAAACGGTCCAGCGCGTCGACCCCGGCGACGGAGTTGCCGCGCGCGTCCAATCCTGGACTCCACACGCAGATCGCGCACTTCCCTGGGACGACGGCGATGATCCCGCCGCCGACGCCGCTCTTGCCGGGCAGGCCGACGCGGTAGGCGAACTGGCCGGCGGCGTCGTAGGTGCCGCACGTGAGCATGACCGCGTTGACGCGCTTGGCCCCGCTGACGTTCAGCAACCGGGTGCCGTCGTTGCGGACGCCGTGGCGGGCGAGGAAGAGGGTGGCCTTGGCGAGGTCCGAGCAGCTCATCGCGATCGAACACTGCCGCACGTACTCGTGCACCACCACGTCGACGGCATTGCGCATGTTGCCGTAGGAGGCCATGAAGTGCGCGAGCGCGCGGTTGCGGTCGCTGTGGTCCATCTCGGACTTGGCGACCTCGGGGTCGATGGTGATCGCCTCGTTGCCGCTCTCCTGCCGCAGGAAGTCGAGGAGGCGGTCGGCCGCGCCGAGGCCGAGGTGGTCGGTGACGACGACGGCGCCCGCGTTGATGAACGGGTTGCGCGGGACGCCCTGCTCGGTCTCCAGCTGCACCAGCGAGTTGAACGGCGACCCGGACGGCTCGCGGCCGACGCGGGTCCACACGTCGTCGTTCTCGGCGAGGGCCAGAGCGAGCGTGAACGCCTTGGAGATGCTCTGGATCGAGAACGGCCTGTCGTGCTGTCCCGCGCGGAAGACCTCGCCGTCCAGTGTCGCGACGGCGAGGCCGAAGGCGTGCGGGTCGATCCTGGCCAGCGCCGGTATGTAGTCGGCCGGCGCGCCACCGGGCGTCACCTCGGCGGCGATGCGGTCCACCAGCTGCTGGAGCTCCATGGCCGCCATCCCATCACGGGACGGGTGCCACGCCACTCGCAGGACCGGGGGCTACGCCACCTGGAACTCGTAGAACTTGGTGACCTGGCCCGCCTTGACGGTGCACGGGACGTGGACGACGCCGATCCAGGTCGGCTCGCCGTTCTGGTAGCGCGGCGTCAGTGCGAGGTCCGCGGTGCCCAGGTTGATCGACGTCGTGCCGGGGTTGGCGAGCGTCAGCGCGGGCAGGCTGCCGCTCGCGACGACCTGGAACGTGCCGGAGTTCGGAACCGGCGTGTTCGGGATGGTCAGCGTCGAGGTCAGGTTCTGGACGCTGCCCGCGTTGTTCACGGCGATGTTCGTGGTGAGGGTGCCGTCGACCGAGCGGCCGCCGATCCACCACAGCGTGTTGCGGACGTCGTCGGAGACGGTCGACGTGACCGTCGTCGAGGCCGGCGCGGTCGGCACGCCGACGGCGGCCGAGTCGGGCAGGTTCGGCGAGTTGACCACCGACGGCACGTCGTGCGTGCCGGCGATCGAGAACTGGCAGGAGTAGGTGATGCTGAGCTCGGCGGTCGCGGCGGAACTGGTGCCGGCCGTCGCCACGCTCAGCGCTCCGGCGACCATGAGGACTGCGGCGGCGCGCGCGAAAAGTCCGGTCTTCATCTGCAGGGACCTCCAGGAGTACGACATTGAACTGCAAGAAGGCGGTGTTGCTTTACTCGCCAGTAAAGTAACCACGCCGCATTCCGGGAGGCAAGCGAAAACGCGCTTTTGTCATCCGCGTGCGAAATGACTTGCGGCGATTTGTCAGTCGCGCAGCAACAAATAGTGCGCGCGCAGGGCGAGTTCGAGCGTGAACCGTTCCTCGGCGTCGTGCATTCGGTCGCCGAACAGTTCGTCCAACTGGTTCACGCGGTAGCGCACGGTCTGCGGGTGCACCTGGAGCCTGGCGGCGACCTCCGGGGCACCACCGCGTGCCGACAGCCAGACCAGCAGCGTCTCGGCGAGCTTGACGCGCTGCCGTTCAGTGAGGGGGGCCAGGGGCGCCAGCGCGCGTTGTGCCAGCTGCCGCGCCAGGAACTCGTCGGCGAGCACGGTCAGTTCGACGAGGTGGTCGGCGGCGTGCAGGACCTGCCCGTTGACCAGGGCGAGCACCCGTCGCGCCGAGGCCAGCGACCTGGGCGCGTCCTGCGGTTCGACGGGCACACCGACGGCCGCTCTCCAGCCGGCCCTGCGCAACCACCGCGCACCGGCCACCGGGTTCGGCACGAGCAGGTACGGCTCGGCGTCCTCGAAGTCGACCAGGACGTCGGGGGGCAGGTCGTCCGCGGGCGCGGCGGGCGGCTCCAGCGCCACGGCCGCCAGCCGTTCGGGCATCGGCCACGCCGCCGCCCGCGCCGCGTCGAGCACCGCCTGCCAGTTGCCCGCGGGATCACCGACGAGCAGCTCCATCAGCTTGCGCCGCTTGCGTTCCAGGGTGCCTGCCGCACTCGCCTGCGCCGCCGCGTACCCCTCGACGGACAGGCTCACCAGTTCGTCGACGTGCGCGATCATCGCCTCGCCGAGCACGGACATCTCGCGCAGCGACAGCTCCCGTTGCTCGGCGAACCCGCAGACGTGCCGCCAGGCCACCCGCGCCCCGATGCGGTAGGCGGCCTGCAGGCTGTCGAGGCTGCGTCCGGACTTGAACTCCCACGCGCCGAGCTTGCGGTGGATGTCGTCGTGCGGGTCGGGCTCGGAGTCCGGCGAGGCGATGCGGTCGACGAACTTGACCAACGCCTGCCGGATTCCGTCGACCACGTTCTCACGAAAGTCGCTGTATTCCGGAATGGCTTTCTCGATGGCGTCGAAAATGCTCACCGCGACCGGCGCCACTTCCATTCGGAGCAGCGGCGCCAGTGCGCGCGGGACCGATCTGCGCGGATCGTCGAGCCCGGTCACCTCGCGAGTGTAGAAGCGAAACGAAACCGGGTCGTTCAGCCAACCGGATCAACTGCTTCACACGAAGAACAGCCGCGCTATCGCGTCGCGCGCCACGAGGAACCCGGCGATGCCGAGGATCCACCCCGTCATGCCCGCACCCTTCTCGGCGAACCACGTGCTGATCTTCGTCAGGAACGGTTCGATCCTCGTGCGCAGGGCGATCCTGCCGCCGAGCAGCAGCAGCGCCGGCAGGATCATGACCAGGCAGTACCCGGCCAGCAGCAGCCCGATCTGACCCGCGCTCAGGTCGGCGGAGCTCATCATGCCGATCGCACCCAGGTACGGCAGCATCGTCGCGAGCTCGACCACGCCCGCCAGCACCGCGACCCCCGCGAGCGCCATGGTCGACCCGCTGGCCCGGTTCTGCCACTTCACCGTGTCGAGCTTCTTCTTGCCGTCGAAGCGGAAGCTCACCGCGAACAGCAGCACGCCGATCACCAGTTGGCCCCACAGGACCACTTGACCGTCGAGCCGGTCGATCAGCTGCGAGGCGCCGAGGACGATGAGGACGCCCACGGTGAAGTAGAAGACGGTGATCATTCCGAGGTAGACGGCGAACCTGCTCAGCTTCAGCCTGCCCGGCGTCAGCATCAGCCAGATCGGGACGAAGAGCGTCCCGATGCTCGTCGAGTCGAGCAGCGCCAGCCCCACCAGCGCCGCCACCAGTCCCAGTGTCACGTGCTCCCCCACAGTCGTTCGAGGTGGCGTGCGATCACGCGCTCCGCCACCTCCTCGGTCATCTCGTCCGGTTCCAGCGCCCGTTGCGCCGTCACCCCGTCCACCAGTGCCGCGAGCCCGACGGCTTCCCCGCCGTCCAGGCCCTCGGCCTCCAGCACGTGCCTGCACAGGTCCCTGACCACGCGTGCGCCTTGCTTGTGCCGTTCGAGCAACACGGGATTCGCTGCCGCCCTCGCCGCGAACGCGAGCCACACCCGTGCGCGTGCCGCGTCACCCACGAGCGCGATGGCGCACAACGCCTCACACAGCCGGTCCTGAAAGCTCCCCTCCCGGTCGAGGACCCCCTGCACGCTCGCCGTCAGTTCCTCCACGAGCTGGTCCTGCGCGAACAGCAGCAGCTCGTCCTTGCTGCGGAAGTACTTCTGCAGCAGGCCCGTCGTGGCGTTCAGCTCCCTGGCGATCCTGGGCAGGCTCGCCGCGTCCAGCCCCTCGGCGTCGACCACCCGGTAGAGGGCGGCCACCACCTGCTGACGCCGTTCGGCGGGGTCCGCTTGTTTTGGCACAGTCGTGAGATTACGACCTTAATCCAAAGACCGCAACTCCCCCGCACCCAGCCGGCTCTCATGACATCTGTCATGGGGAACTGATGTGGGACGGCACTGCCGGGCGCCGGTGTTTCCCGAGATCGTTCTTGTATGACAGCGATCGAGGTGCGGGGGCTGACTCGCCGGTACAGCGGAGGTTTCGAAGCTGTGCGCGGTGTGTCCTTCGAGGTCGAGCGGGGCGAGATGTTCGCCCTGCTCGGTACGAACGGTGCGGGGAAGACCTCGACCGTGGAGGTGGTGGAAGGGCTCTCACGTCCGGCAGAGGGGACCGTGCGTGTGCTCGGCCACGACCCGTTCGAGGAACGTTCGTCCGTGCGGCCGCGGATGGGCGTGATGTTGCAGGAAGGCGGTTTCCCGCCCGACCTCACGGTGACCGAGGCGACGAAAATGTGGGCGGGGACGCTGACCTCGCCCCGGCCCGTCGAGGAGGCGCTGACCCTCGTCGACCTGGCTCACCGGTCCTCGGTGCGGGTGAAGCAGCTCTCCGGCGGCGAGCGGCGGCGGCTCGACCTCGCGCTCGCGTTGCTGGGCAGGCCGGAGGTGCTGTTCCTCGACGAGCCGACCACCGGCCTCGACCCGGAGAGCCGGCGCAACACGTGGGAGCTGATCCGCTCCCTGCTGCGCGACGGCGTGACCGTGCTGCTGACGACGCACTACCTGGAGGAGGCGCAGGCGCTGGCCGACCGGCTGGCGATCATGCACCGCGGCCGGATCGTCGCGCAGGGGACGGTGTCCGAGGTGGTCGACGCGTACCCGTCACGCATCTCGTTCGTGCCGCCGGCGGGGGTGTCGCTGCCGGTCGTGGCGGACGCGGACTCATCGGGTCGCGTGACCGTGCGGACGAACGAGCTGCAGTCGACGCTGCACGAGCTTCTCTTGTGGGCACAGCACAACAACGTGGAACTGTCCGGTTTGGACGCCCGTTCGGCGTCGCTCGAAGAGGCGTTCCTGGCGATCGCGGAGGAGGCGGCATGAGGGCCGTGGCTGTGGGACAGGCCGAGCTGAAGTTGTTCTGGCGCAACCGGACCGCGCTGTTCAACTCGCTGCTGCTGCCGTTGTTGCTGGTGCCGGTGCTGATCTCGGTGGACGCCGAGGGCGTGCCGCTGGTCGTCGGCCTGGTCGGGTTCGCGCTGCTCATGGCGGTGTACTACAACCTCGTCACCACGTTCGTCGCCCGGCGCGAGGAGCTCGTGCTCAAGCGCCTGCGCGTCGGCGAGCTCACCGACCCGGAGATCCTCGTCGGCGCGGCTCTGCCGTCCGTCGTGGTGGCCCTGGGCCAGATGGTGCTGTACTGCGTGGTCGTCGGGGTGATCACCGGCGTCGAACTGCCGTCCAGGCCGTGGTTCCTGCTCCTGGGCGTGCTCGGCGGCGTCGCGGTCTTCGTGCTGCTGGCCGCGGCCTCCTCGGCGTTCACCCGGACCGTCGAGATGGCGCAGGTGACGTCGTTGCCGATCCTGATGGCGTGCCTGTTCGGCTCCGGCCTGATGTTCCCGCTCTCCGCACTGCCAGAGGTCCTCGGGAGGGTGCTGCAGTACCTGCCGCTGACCCCGGTGCTGGAGCTCCTGCGCGCGGGCTGGGCCGACGGCCCGGTGCTCAAGCCGTTGATCGTCCTGGCGGTGTGGATCGGCCTGGGGACCTACGCTGTGCAGCGGTGGTTCAGGTGGGACCCGCGGAGGTGAACTTGTTCGGCTGGTGGCGGTCCCGTGGCAGCGCGGCGCGGTTCGACCTGTTCGTCCGCTACACGTTCTACCTGAGCTTCGTGTTCCTGCCACCGCTCGTGCTCCTCGGCCTGGCCCCGGAGATCAGCACCACGGCGATGGTCGTCGTCATCGCGGCCCTGCTGGCCAACGGCTACCTGGGCATCCGCCTGGCCCACTTCGGCATCGAGCACCACCTGGGCAGGGCGCCGTACCCCCGCCGCCAGCTGACGATCTACGTCGCCGCCACCTGCGTCGCCGTCGCCGCCGGGCAACTGGTCTACCCGGACCCGTTGCCCGGCAAGCCGGACAGCCCCGGCGACGGCATCTCGGTGATCTTCCTGATCCTGATGATCACGTCCCTGTCCGCCGTCTGCCGCCCGCGAACCCTCATGCTCGTGGCCCTGGCGGGCGGCGCCTGGATGTTCCTCACCGCACCACCGGGCCACGCGCTGTTCATCACCGTCATGCTGCAGTTCCTCGTAGCCGCGTTCCGCTCGACCCTGTGGATGCTCAGCGTCGTCTGGGAACTGGACCGCTCCCGCGAAGTCCGCGCCAACCTGGCCGTGGCCGAAGAACGCCTGCGCTTCGCCCGAGACCTCCACGACGTGGTGGGCCGCAACCTCTCAGTGGTAGCGCTGAAGGCGGACCTGGCAGCCCAACTGGCGCGCCGCGGCCGTGACACGGCGATCGACGAGATGCTCGAAGTCCGCCGCATAGCCCACGAGTCCCTCGACGAACTCCGAGCCGTCGTGAGCGGCTACCGAACCGCAGACCTCTCCGCGGAACTGGCAGGAGCCCGCTCGTTGCTGGCCTCGGCCGGCATCGACTGCCGGGTGATCGGCGACGTCACGTTCGACGGCGAACCGGCGGGCGCCCTGGGCTGGGCGGTCCGCGAGGGCGTGACCAACGTCCTGCGCCACAGCGAGGCCCGTTCGTGCACGATCACGTTGCGCGGCAAGGTACTGACCATGACCAACGACGGCGTCTCCCTGGCTTCGTTCCGCTTCGGCAGCGGCCTGACAGGCCTCCACGAACGCATAGCGGCCCTCGGCGGCTCCGTGACGGCGAGCCCAGAACCCCCGAACCGCTTCGTCCTGACCGTGGAGCTCCCGTGATCCGCATCCTCCTGGCAGACGACGAACACCTCATCCGAGGCGCCATGGCCGCCCTCCTGTCCCTGGAGGACGACCTGGAAGTGGTCGCCCAGGCGGCAACAGGCGCGGAAGCCCTGGCCACAGCCCGAGTGGTCCGCCCGGACGTGGCCGTGATCGACCTGCAGATGCCAGACCTGGACGGCGTCTCGGTAGCCCAGTCCCTGGCTCAAGAGCTGCCTTCGTGCTCAACGATGATCGTCACGAGCCACGGCCGCCCAGGCCACCTGAAGCGAGCACTGGCAGCCGGAGTCCGAGGCTTCCTGCCAAAAACCGTCTCCTCAGACGTCCTCGCCACCGTGGTACGAACCGTCCACACAGGCGGCCGCTACGTGGACCCAGCCCTAGCCGCAGAGGCAATCAGCGCAGGCGACAGCCCCCTGACCCCAAGAGAAGCAGACGTACTAGAACTGGCTTTGGAAGGCGCCCCCATCGACGAAATAGCCCGCCGCGCCTCCCTCTCCCCAGGCACAGTCCGCAACTACCTCTCCTCAGCAGTGGGCAAAACGGGAGCCTCGAACCGTCACGAAGCAGCCCGCTTCGCCAGAGCCAGAGGCTGGATCTAACGATCCCACCACTCAAGCACCCGCAAGGCATAAAACGTCAGCCACCTGGACGGCTCCCCAGCGGCAACATCGGTCTCGAACCACACCCGCCCAGGATGCCGCCCACCCTGCAGCCAAGTCCCATCAGCCTGCCGAGCACCACGGATGACCTCAACGGCCTCAGCCATCCGAGAACCCCGCCGCCCAGCAGCCCGGAAGTACTCCATGGCGTTCAAAACGCTATAGCCCCAACGAAACGGCGACCGAAACGTAGTCGCCCACTCCCCCACAACCTCCGAAGTGGACAAGCGCCTCATCAACCCCCGCTCAAGCAGGTACTCCTCCCCAAGCCCCCGAGCAGCCCGACTCTCCACAGTCCCACCAGTAGCCAACTCGTGCGCCAACAACCCCTTCAACGAGTTGAGCGTCGAATGAAACGAAGACCGAACCGACCCCTCAACCCACTCGCAGTTCCACCCACCATCCCCGAGCTGGTGCTCCACGAACCACGAGGCGATCCCATCAACAGGCACCCCAAGCCACACCCCGTTGGCCAAGGTCCAGGAGTTGATGCAGCAGTCAACCTCCCCACCCCAGTAGGGCAGCCCCTGGTACTCCCACCGACACCCGGCGTCCAGCAACTCGACAGTCCGCCGCTCCACCAGCACGGCCGGATCAAGCCCCCACTCCCGTAACGACGTCAGAGACCAGGTGGTAGCCGTCCAAGGCTGCCCCTCCTCCGTCCCGTCAAAGCCGGCGGGAAAGAAGGCCCCACCAGCCCACATCCCGTCGTCCCCCTGAGCGGCCAACAACCGAGCCCCAAACCCCTCAACGGCCACCAGCGCCCGAGTGGCCCGCCAAACCTCCTCAGGCGCCCCCACCAGATCCCGCTCAACCTGCCACCGCAACGCAGGGTCAGCCTCAAGCAACCACGCAGTCAGCTCACGCACCCAACGACCCTAGCCAACCCCTACCAGCACAAACAGGCGCGCAGCCCCCCGATTTTGGCCCGCACCGACGATCATGTAATCTAGGCACACACCACGGCGCGAGCCGAGGCAGAACTAAATACGTCCGGGTGGCGGAATGGCAGACGCGCTAGCTTGAGGTGCTAGTCCCCGAAAGGGGGTGGGGGTTCAAGTCCCCCCTCGGACACCAGCGTTATTCACCCCCACGGGGTTGATGGAAACATCAGCTTCGTGGGGGTTTTGCTTGTACCGGACTTGCAGGTCTATCGCTTCGTACAGCTCTTCGAGTCTCGTCGGTGCGTGACCTCGCAGCGCAGCGCTGACATCTCAGCTCCTCGTCGACTGCTGCCGCCAGACCGGCGTCGGTCCTCGCGAACCGCGACACCCCCGGTCAGACCTCGACAACTACTCAAGCGGCGTCAGGAGCGCAGCGAGGAACGCCCTGTCCTCAGGCCAGAGTTGAGGACGTCGGTCACCGAGTTGGCGCTGCAAGACGGTGAGTTGGTGGCGAAGAGCAAGAATCTCAACGTCCTTCTCGCGGTCAGTCAGTGGCAGTAGCCGCAGCGCGGCGAAGGCGTGGGTCATGGCAAGGCAAGCAAAGCGGACCAGCACGGGGCACCATCATGCCCGACGACCACCTGCCACACACCGAGGCCCGCGACCTGCACGGACGTACTTTTCGGCACGCACAGGCCGAGGCCTGCGCGACCAGCGCCACCAGATGCTCGTGCCGGACGCGAAGATCGGAGTTGGTGCGCCCCGGCTCGCTCAGACGCCGCGCCAAGGCATCGGCGCCGAGCAGGCTCCGCGCGAGCGCGCCGAGCTGAATGATCGCATTGGAATTGGTAGACACCGCCAGGACGGTCCGCCACCTCCCCGCGGACACCGCAGGCCAATGGCCGGTGACGATGGCGAGGAAGTCCCGGATCAACGGAATCGAGGTGCTGTCGCTTGCGGTAAGGGCGGGACTTCTGCGCACGGCGATCGAGGCGTGATGTGTCTGCCCATGATGATCGCGTCCCACAACAAGAATGTCGTCGCCATCGCTTGAATCGCTGGCCTGCAACCGGATCGTGTCGACGGCCACCGAGTCGCCGAGCTCGGTAAGCGCCTCGCCAACAAGAAAGCTGGCAATCAAGCATGCCGCGTAGGAGTGTTCCAGGCGCGTGCCGCCACCACCCGTGGAGTACGGACTGGCACCCGCCCCCGTCGTCGCCTCTTCGGTCAGCGTCTCCTGCAGCCAGGCGCTGATGGCCGGATGGGACGCCTCGAGCTGCCACAGCGTCGCCCGTCCAGATCGCGCCGAGGTCACATGGCCAGCGGCGGCCAAAATGGATAGTGCGTCGTTGGCGGTGCCCGGCGCGACATTGAGAGCCGCCGTGACCTTGCGGCCCGACAGCGGATCAGTGCTGTGCGCAAGCACGCCCAAGACTTTGTACGCTGCCTCGCTCAACGTCGCCTGGAGGGTCTCTGCGGCAGATGCCATGACCGAACCCTAAAAGCGCTATGTCCAGATTTCCTGGACATAGAAGCCGATGTTGACGCGAAAGAGTGAACAAGCTCGATTCGCCCGCACGGAAGCCATGACGCATCACCCCGACACGGGACTGCTCCGTCCAGGGCGCTCGGCATCGGCCTGATCCTGGTTGATCCCTCGGCCTGCCAGTTGATGGTGATCGCATGCAGACCCGTCCCGCTGTCATAGCGCACTCACGACAGCTTCCCAGCGTGGCAGTGGGCCGGCTGGGACGTCCTCTCGGCATGATGTCCCAGCCGGCCTCGCCCCGCTTGCCCCTGCTCAGAGCACTAGCCACGTGTCCCACGCACCCGTCCCGGGCTCGTACAGCGGCGAGCACCGCGCCGAGTTGACTGGTTCTCGGGTGTGAAGTCCTCGTAGCCGAAGCACTATCTATCCGCCAATAGCACAGCCAACACGAGCAATCGCATTGTAAGGTCACATCAGGCATCAATTACCACCCTTATCAACGAGCAACTGCTTTACTGCACTAGCGTGCTCCAGGAGGCCCTCTGCTTCAAAAATTTCTAGTGCGGATTGCCAATGGCCGATCGCTTCCTGGCGCGCACTCTGTGCGTCAGCAATTTCCGCCAGATTCATCAAGGCTGCACCAAGGTACACATTATCGCCCAAATCTCGGAAAACGCCTGCAGCGCCCATGCAAGCCTGCCTTGCTTCATCGTCTCTCCCTGAATCATGAAGAATCACGCCCAAATCGTTAAGAGCCGCACCCTCCCTCGACTTGTCGCCCACACCGGAAGCCACTCCTGCAGCCATTCTCATACCGGCAATCGCCTTATCATGATTACCGATAGCCAAATAGGCATGGCTTAGGTGCATCAACACCTCCGATTCAAATTCAAAGAACCCGGCGTCACGGCAAACTTTAAGCGCCTTCCTGTACGCGCCGATCGCGCCAATAAAATCCTTCAGTTCACAAAAAATCGCACCTTGCTCATCAAATACTGCCGCCTCTTCTGCTGCGAGGTCGGCACGCCTGTACGCACCAGACGCTTGGGTCAATATGTTTATAGCATCTTGCAGCTCACCCAGTCTTCCGTAACATTGCGCTAGAATCGCTAACACCTTGGCCTCATCGACAGCGCTCTCGAGTTCAGAGAATATAGCCAACGCCCTTTTCGCATCATCCATTGCTTCGTGATCTCTACCATCGCAATATAGAGCGTGCGCTCGCGCACCCAGTGCAACTGCACTGTGGTAGCGATCACCAAGGCTGTCGAACAATTCAACCGCAGAGTGGCCAACTTTAGCGGCCTTCCTAAAGTCACGGGCTTCAACTAGCGCCTGACTTAGGTTTAGCAGTGCGGTACACCGACCGAACGTATCGGCGCACTCTTCAAAAATCCTAATAGCAGCCTCATGCGCCGACGCCGAATCTTTTGGCATACCTTTAGCGCGGTACACCAGACCGATATTGTTCCAGGACATTGCCAAGCCACTCTTGTTGCCATCCCTTTGATATAGCTCGAGCGCCTTGCGGTGTGCATCTAATGCTTGATCCAACTCTTCCAAATATCGTAGATCTAATCCTAGGTTATTTAGCGAATTTGCCTCCAGGTCGAGATCTTTCAACTCTGCGCCAATCAGACTCGCCTTTAGATGCGCGGCTGCCGCTTCATTGAACCTTCTCAGTTGACGGTATGCCAACCCCAAGCTGTTCAAACTTCCTGCTGCCTCCAACCGTTCACCTATCAACGTGAACAAGTCAACAGCGTGCAAGTGAGCTACTACGGCACGATCAAAATAGCGAGCCTCTTGCAGCGCCCGGCCAAGAACCTCCAAAGCAGTAGAAAGTACGGCTGGATGGTCTTTGGATGCATTGACAACGCACTGCGCCGTTTCCAGCCAATCAGCCAAGTAGCGCCGAGCCGAGAAATAATTCGTGAGTGAGAAAGAAAGCGGAGCGGCGTACATGTAGTCACCTACCGTTGCCGCCCACTTGACCAGCGAGATCAGGTTCACACGCTCAATATCAAACCAGTCCAAGGACTGAACGTGTGCGGCAGATTCCTCCCCAGTTTTCTGCACGCGTCGAAGCTGCTGATCGAAACTGTTAGCACGCTCAAGATAGTAGGTTTGAAATCGATTACTGACGACGTCGAAATCCTCCTCTGAAAGAGGTTGATGCTTCACGTATTTCCGCACCAAATCATGCATCGACCAACGTTCCGCCGCAGCGTCAAGAAGATGCGCCTGCTGTAGAATTCGCAACTGAGGCCGAATCCTCGCCGGCGTACTGCCGAGAATTTCGGCAGCAGCCGACGTGCCGATATCAATTCCTGGAACTACCGCAATATATTGCAGTAGTTTGGCAGCTTCGGGATGCTTTACATTTAGTCGCCGCCAGGACACCTCGAACGACGTGGAAATTGCCTGGTCACCGTACACAAGGGCGTCGAGTCCAACTTCGTTCATTTCTTCTTTCAAGTTACGCGCGAGCATATCTACTGTTAGCGAGAGGTCATCAGCTAGAAGCGAACCTGAAATTAGCAAGGCTAGCGGAAGATGCCCGCACAGCCGAGCCAATTCAATAGCCTTCGATTCGTCGACGCGAATTCTTTCATCAACTTTATTTCGTTCCAGAAGGACACTTTCGAGGAGCTCGATAGAACTACAAGGGTCAAGAATCTTCATTGACACCGTTGTGACGGGGCCCAAGTTCAATGTATGCCTCGTCGTAACGATTACTCGATGCTGACCCCCTTTTGGTATGACGTCTAGAATCTGACTACTCTCCGATACACCATCCAAAACGAAGAGAATTCGATCGCCTCGCGAGTCGAATTCGTGGAACAGGCTGTGCAGCATTGAAATCTGGTCCGCGCGATACTCGGGAATCTGAGCACCAGGAACACCAAGCGACCTCAGGATGGGCTCGAGTGCTACTCTCGATTCACCCGAATCTCCTATACTTTCAAAGCCGAAGCGAAGGTGTAGCGCGCCTCCCCGGAACCAGTTATTCGATACTGCCTGGACTGCCACCTGTTCGGCAAGTGCAGATTTACCCACACCTCCCATTCCAACAATCACAGAGACAGTCGGAATTGACCTTTCACCGGAGGATTCTCTCGCAGGCTTCAGTGAGTCGAGCAGAAGGTCAATTTCCAGCTTTCGACCAACAAGTTTTCTAACTGGCGCGCTAATCCCAATAATCGGACTGACGGAAATGGTCGTGCCTTCATGGCGCCGACCAAAGGTTTCTCCGTCGGACGCCGCTGAACGATTGTAATTGTCCCCTGGGCCGATCGCGACTTTCTGACCTAGAGAGCTGCCCTCTCCTTTAACGAGGGTGAAATGCTCGCCAAATTCAACGCGGAGTTTGTCGCAATCGATCCATTCCCGTGATTCAGAAATCTTTTGCATGCGCCATAGCAGCCATCCCCAGCCAGCCTCCGCTTCCCGCCTATCCTCCAGCAATGAGCGGAGGATGGTGATCGCCGATTCATACTGGCTTTCACCATCCTGAAGCTCTACACTGCGAATTAACATAAGGCTGGCGATCCTCCGAATATCGGACTCACCTGCCTCAACGCCATGAACCGAATTATATGAATGATGCAGGTGTCCGACAAGTATGGACAGCGCATGCTCACCGGCCTCTTCTCCTGCCGCCGCATGAGCCAGTGGAAGACCTTCAGGGAGCGTCCGCAGTCGTTCTGTGATACGCCTCATATTCTTGCGAATACTTCCCGAGGCACCGCTATCTGAAGCGATCAGAACGAGATCTTTGGTACGTTCAAGCGGACGACGATGCCCCCCGGGCAGGCCATCAGGAATCCCGTCTCGATCAAGCACAACAACCTGAGCCAGCGCATCGCCAAGAGCAGCCTTCGGCCCAGCTTCCAGCTTAAGCCCTTTCTTGGCCTGTACTAGTAGAAAGCCACCTTCTGTATATATTGCTGCTGCGTCATCGACTGCTAGTTCAGTTTGCGCGCCCACTGATCCCACGGTGCGGCCGCCGGCCCATTCAGGAACACGGCGACCCGACAGCATGTATGACGCAAGCCAAGCGAGGATGCGGACTTCATGTCCAACACCACTCGCTGCCCGTGCACCTCCAGATGAAGACTTCGTCATGGAGCCCCTGCTCGTAAATTTGTTGGTTGGCATTATTTCATGTGCCTTAGCTTCACGCGTACTTCAGAAAAAAGACTCACCTATAAGGAGCGGTGGAAGCTATCAGGCAGGACAGATTCAAACTACGCAGAACGCGAATCTCTAACTGGCGACTATGCCGCTCGCGCAGCGCCACCAGGTCATCCAGGGCTACTTGGATCCACGTCATCAGTCGACGCCGATCTGAAGCCTCTATCAGCGAGTCGTTCGTGGGGGCGAGTACCGAGACCCGCTCCCGCATGCCGGAGTTCAAGATGCCGGGACGGTCGGTGCGCATGCCTTGGACAGTCCGCGCCATAGCAAACCCGATCGGCAGGATGTTCGATGCAGCAGCTCGCCGGTCGATCAAGTCGGCAGAGGACTCTGTCCTCGACGCGACCACTCCCGACCGCGAACTGGTGATCCGCTGGGTGAGCCCTCTCGACTTGATCTGTGAGAACGCGAGAATCGCCAGCAGCGCAAGCACAGCGGTCACGAGCTTGTCGGGGCCGACCAGGCCGGTAATGTCGAGGACTGTGAAGGGCGGCCCCACGAGAGCAAGGACATAGGGGTCGAGGTTATCGTCAGCCACGAACGCTCGGACTCGCTTGATCCACCCTCTGTCGCTCACGGGTAGGAGGGTACGACGAGAGATGCATCTCGGTTCCGAAGATCGGTCAAGTCTCCGCAGTCTGAGCAGGGACGAAGCGCGACTTCGCTCAGTGCGGGCGCTTCGCACCCCGCCAACCGTAGCTTTCGCCGCTTTCCTGGAGCTCCACGTAGGCCATTGCGATGTGCTGAACAGATAGCCATCTCCCAACTCGGTCGTATCTCTCTGATGGTCGAACTGCTTGTCTGGCCAACGGCAATCAAGCGCATGTCACAACGAGAGCCGCCCTAACGATCAGCCCGTGCTGGGCACCGCGAGGCGTGTGGATAGTGTGCACCTCGCCCCTCGGACACGTGGGGGTTCAAGTCGGTAGCGACTTGAACCCTTTTCAGTCTGCGCCGTCGTAGGGAACACGGCCAGAAAGCCCTCGCCTTGGCTCATCTCGCTCGTGTCCACGTCCCAGTCGCCACGCATCCAGCTGAACCGAACGAGCTCTCAGCGCGGAGAAAGTACTTTTCTCCTTGTGTGTTGTCGATCCGATGCTCGCCGGCCGCAGTGGTGTCGAACTGCACCATCTCGCCAAAATATGACCTCGGCCCGTCCTTGGCGAACTTCCGCCTGTCCGCCGCCTTCCGCGTCCAGCCGCCACACACCTTAAGGAACGCATCGACCACTTCCGCGTTCCTCGTAAGCATCTGCAGCTCGCAGCCCTACTTCTTCACGACCACGTCGAACATTTTGGCCAGCCGCCGCTTCTTGAACCGGTGGATGTGACCGTGCTTCTTGAGGAGTTCCAGCACCTCTCGGTGCTGGAGGTCGGCGGGCACCATGAAATCGTTGTGAACCGGGTTCTCCAGATGGCCGTACAGCGGTCCCCGCCGCGCCAGTGCGGAGATGAGCACCTCCACCGGAGGTGAGAGCTGCAGCAACAACCGCAGCGCCAGGTCGATGTCGCTGGTAGCCGATGCGATCCACCCCACGTCTGCCACCGGCACCGGCAGCACCATCAGCGGCCACCTCGCTGCCGAGATCCAACGCCCTGCCGTCACACCAGTTCGTCGAGAATCACCTCGAATCCTTTTTTGAGGCCATTGCCCTCCGACCACGCCAGCGCACCGTCGTGCTGGAGACGGCCGACGATCACGCCTGGTGAGATGCCGACCATCTCTGCGAACTCCTCGATCTTCGTGAACGGCCTGGGCCGACTCCGCAGCCGCTCGTAGTCGTACGAATAGCGTGTGGGGATCAACATCTCTGCCGCGAACCGGTTCGCCTCGTCCTCCGCGGGATCCTCGTCGTACTTCAACGGATCCCCATCCAGGAACGTGAGCCGCTTGCCGTGCAGGAGAACGTGCCCGATTTCGTGGAAGACCGTGAACCAGAACCGATCGTCCTTCTTGTGCCTGTCCGTCAAGGCGATCAGGACCTTCTCCGGGGTAAGCCACCTGGTCGCGCCCGAGACGTGGGTGCCCCGCATGGCCGGCATAAACACGAGCGCGACACCGGCACGTGCGCACAACGCGGGCAGTTCCGTCAGCCAGGACTCCGGGTTCCGGCGGCACAGGGCGCGCATCTCCGGCAGCGACCGGACCAGTTCGTCCCGGCGGAACGGCTGACATTCGACCTGGCGGGCGCGCAGCACCGAGTGACGCAGCCACACGAGCACCGAATAGTCGTTGGGCTCGATCTTCGCCGATCTGCGAAACGCCACCCGGTAGCCCGCCCACAGCTCTTCGGCGAGACCGGGATCAGCAACGCCGAAGAAGTTCAGCAAGCGCCGCAGGTTCTGCACCGACTTCTTCCTGTCCGGCAAGATCTTCCTGACGACCAGTTCCGCCAACGGGAAGTTGTCGAGCCAGTCCAGGTGCTCGCCGAGCTTCTCGTCCTCCGACGCCCGAACCGCTTGCGCTCGCCACGCAGCCTCAAGCCGGTTCCATGCGACCGCAGGCAAACCGGTGACTCGCTCGAGCACCTCTGCGGTCTCCGGTGTCAGGACCGCCGTGCCCTGGATCATCTGGTTGAGGTGCTTCGTCGAGATCCCGGTTCGGCGAGCCAGGTCGGCTTGGGTGATGCCTAGTTCCTCGAGGGTCTCCTTGAGCGTCTCCCCCGGCGAAGCCGACGACTGGGGGGCGTACTCGAGCGGTTCGGCGCCGAGTGTCATCGGATACCTCTCAGATGGTGACTTCCCTGCGTGGTCATGCCGCGACCGCGATGGCCGCCACCACGAGCTCCCGCACTTCGAACTCGTCGAGCCGACCGTCCGGCAAGATCGGAGGCGGATCGTACCGAGGCCGTACCCGAAGATCAGCGACACGCCCGAGCGCGACGAGCAACGATCCGTCACCGCGCGTGGCGTCCTGCCTCAGCCGCACCGCCGGAAATCGCCGCAGTTCAGCCAGGTGGGAGGCGGCAGAAATCTCCCCGAGGCGCTGGCGCAGGGTCGAGGCCAGCGGCTCGCCGTAGACCTGAGCTCGCTCCCTGTCGTCGTTGCAGACGCGTGCGAGCTCAGAACTGCCGAAAAAGATCTTCACCCGACACCTCGGCCTCCTGCGGGTTCCATACACCCGTAGACACCATGTTAGCCTCTGCCCTGGATGGACGTTTCATGCACCTGATAGGTAAATAGAACTTCTCCGATACAGTTCGGCGGTCATGCCGTCGTGGTCTACATGACCCTACTCAAGTCAGGAGGTCACCGAAGTGACCGAGAACGAGCGGCACGTCGTGCCGAACAACGAGCGGGGCGGCTGGGACGTCGTCGCTCCGGGATCCTCGCGAGCGAGCAGCCACCACGAGACCCAGGCCGACGCCATCGCGCGCGGTCGGGAGATCGTCGGCAACGCGGGTGGTGGCGAGCTGCGGATTCACGGTCGCGACGGCCACATCAGGGACAGCGACACCATCGCTCCCGGCAACGACCCGAACCCACCCCGCGACCGCAGGTGAACGTCCACCGCGTACGTCGGCCGGGTGACCCGGCCGACGTACGCGGTTCAGGTCCCTGCTGGCCACCTCGGACGCGGCTGGTCGCGCCGCACATCCACACAGACATGTCTATCGACTGGAAGGTACGCGGATGGGCAACGGCACCCCGTCGGCTACAAGGGCGGTCGGCCCCAGGGGCGAGACCCGCGCCGTCCCCGAGGCCGTCGCCCGGCACGTGTGGGTCAGAGCCGGCGGCCGCTGCACAATCTGCAACCGGTACCTGATGGAGGACAGCGCCACCGGCCAAGAGGTGCCGATCGGCCAGCTGGCGCACATCGTCGGCTGGTCCACCGCCCCCGGTTCGCCGCGTGGCGACCACGACCTGCCCGTCGAGGAACGGAACTCGGCGGAGAACCTGATGCTCCTGTGCCACGACCAGCATCGGGTCATCGACCACAAGAGCCTCTGGGAGGTGTTCGACGTGGACACCTTGCGCGCGATGAAGCGCGACCACGAGGAGCGCATCCGCAGGTTGACCGGCCTCGGTCACGACAACCGCACGACGGTGTTGCGGGTGGTCGGCAACATCCACGGCCGTCCGGTCGAGCTCACCTCCTCCAGCGTGACCACGGCATTGCTGGCGAAGAACCGGTTCCCCGACTGGATTCTGCGCGGCGCCGACGAGTTCGAGATCGACCTTCGCGCCATTCCCGGTGAGTCGGCCAGTAGCCCGGCGTACTGGGCGGCCGCACGCAGCCACCTGGAAGATCGGTTGAGGCATCTGTGCACTCAGGTGCGCAAGGAGTCGGTGAACCACGTCTCGGTGTTCGCGTTGGCCAGGATCCCCGTTCTGGTGCTTCTGGGCACCTACCTGGACAAGATGCTGCAGGTCGACCTCTACCCGAAGCGGCGCGAGGGCAAGCCGGTCTGGGGCTTCGACGAACTCGGCGAGCCGACCCGTTTCACGTCACATCTCCTGCGGCCAGGCAACGATCCGGCGCGCGTCGCCGTGGTGTGCTCGATCTCCGGAAGCGTCGACATCGACCGACTCCCGAGCGACGTACGCGACACCCACTCGATCTACGAGCTGCGACCTGACTCGGTGTTGCCGACACCTGAGCTCATCAACACCCAGGCGACGCTGGACCGCTTCTCCCAGGCGAGGCGCACTCTGCTGTCGACGATCGAAGTCGATCATCCTGGAGTAACGGCCATCCCGATCTTTCCGGCGTTGCCTCCGCCGGCGGCCATCACCATCGGCCGGCACCTCCTGCACGCCGCGCATCCGCCGCTGCACATCTACGACCGCATGCCCGGCTCACCCGACTACATCTTCGCCACCAGCACCGAATTCTGACCTGCGCAAGGAGCACCCGTTCCATGACCGACTCCCCAGAGGAACTCATCTCCCAACTGCTGACCGGTGGCGTCGAGCAACTCGACATTCCCGACGAGCTCCTGGACAAGACCATCACCTGCTACGAGGACGTGGGTGAGTCGTTGCTCGACCAGGGCGGCGACCTGTGGTCCGTCCATCCCCAAGGATCGATCACTCTCGGCACCATGATCCGCCCTCCCAACGAGGACGGGGAGTACGACATCGACATCGTCTGCCACAAGGCGATCAGCAAGACCAGCACGACCCAGGAGAAGCTCAAGAACGGGGTCGGCGACATGCTCGCGGTCTACGAGAAGCTGAAGACCGACGACGACAGCGACGACCTCCCCATCCTGTCCATCAACGAGTGCCGGCGCTGCTGGACCCTCAGCTACGACGGCTTTCACCTCGACGTCGTGCCGTGTGTGGTCGATGAGGACTACCCGCCGGACAGCATCCTGCTCACCGACCTGAAGCTACGCCCCTGGCACCACAGCAACCCGAAGGGCTACGCGGAGTGGTTCCGCGACCAGTCTGCCGAGATGATCCGTGCGCTGGAAGCCAAAGCCGAGGAGGCCGGCGTCCCCGCAGTTCCGAACTGGACAGTCCACACCACGTTGCAGCGCATGGTTCAGGTGCTGAAGTGGCACTGCGCCAACCACTTTATCGATGACCTCGACGACCGTCCGCCATCGGTCATCATCACCACCCTGGCCGCCCACGCGTACTCCGGCGAGACGGATGTGTTCACGGCCGCCCTGAACGCCGTTACGCGCATGCCGGACCACATCATCGAGGTCGGCGACAAGTTGTGGGTGCCCAACCCGGCCCACGAGCTCGAGAACTTCGCCGACAAGTGGAAGGAGCCCAACAAGCGCCACGAGAAGTTCCGGTCGTGGCTCGATGTCCTCGCCTCCGACCTGAACAGC
The DNA here is from genome assembly GCF_042721515.1 of Lentzea sp. NPDC058436. Classification (NCBI taxonomy): domain Bacteria; kingdom Bacillati; phylum Actinomycetota; class Actinomycetes; order Pseudonocardiales; family Pseudonocardiaceae; genus Lentzea; species Lentzea sp. NPDC058436. The sequence continues at coordinate 1,211,248 of NZ_JBHXLF010000001.1, read as the reverse complement.
GCTGGCGACACCGCTGGGCGGGGCCTCGACCACCTGGTCGACCGGCTCGGTGAGTCCTTCGACATCGGACTGCTGAGGAAGTCGGCCCAGCGCATGGGTCTGGAGGCCAAGCAGTTCCGCGATGCGGGCAAGCTTGGCATGTCCCGCAAGGCGGGCGCGCTCATCGCGACGAGCGCATCGGCTCCCCCTATCTGGAAGCACACCTTCCATGGTCCGACGCAGCGGTAGGGCGGTCCTCACCGCGGCACAACACGCGTTCGGCATTCGCCGGGCGGTCAGCGGCAGCCGCTGCCGCATACGGCGAGGTGTGCTGAAGTGCATCGTGGACCTTCAACCCACACCCGTGTCACGCCGGTACACCGTCAGGATCACCCACCGTCCGCCTCTCGATCCTGTCGTCGAGGGCATCGCACCTGTTCTGCGTCTCCACGCCGGCGCGCAAGGGTTACCGCACGTCTACGCCGACGGCAGGTTGTGCCTGTACGAGCCCGGTGAGTGGAAGACCGATATGCCCGTCGCCAGCAGCATCCTGCCGTGGGCCAGCGAGTGGCTCTTCCACTACGAGATCTGGCTGGTCACCGGTGCATGGACAGGCGGAGGCGACTGGCCGAGCGTTGATCAGGAACACCTCGGTGCCGCCATCGCAGATAACGACCCGGGGCGAGCCAGCCAGCCAGCCGCGCCGGTGACCGATCCTCCTACTTCCGTTGCGTATTAGGAGATCCTCCTACCACTCCGCGGGTATCGGTGCCGTGGACACAGGATCGACCCGATATAGCTCCTCGCCCACGCCGTCGGCCGCTGGGCGCGGCCGGCGCCGTGGCGGTGCTGCCAATCATCTGGACAGCGTTCGCCGACCCACAACCACTGCCTACCGGTAGGCCCTGCACCTACCCTCGCCAAGCCGGGGTACAGGCAAAACACGCCTAGTGGCACAGCGGCACAGCGGCACAGCGCGGGATCATCGGCGACCGAGTGGCCCTACTGATAGACCGCGCTCGCGGGATGATCGCCACCTGCCAACTGTCCGACGACCCATCCGCGACGCGCTGCGCGAGGCGCTGCGATGCAGAACCGACTCAGCCCGCCGTGTCCGTGATGCCCTCCGCAGCGATGGGGCATGAAGCCTGATCGTCTGCGACGACCTCGCCCACTGCCACTAGACCAGCCGATGACGAGCCGGACTGCAGCATAAGTGCAGATCAGATCATGCGGCCGCTTTTGACACCATAGGGCGTGCCACCGTTTCGGCATCGCGGTTGCGCTTCGTTCCGAAATTTCGATACAGTGGGTCGCCACCTTTCAGAACAACGAATCATGGATGAGGACATCATGGAGAAGTACCTGCGGTCCCCGGTCACGGTGCCGATTACGGCCTGCCACCCCGACCCCAACAACCCACGCCTCGCACTGTCCGATGCGCCGGGCTACGCCGACGACGCGGCACTCTTCGACGAGACCCTGCGCAAGCAGATCCTCGAGGAGATCGGCAACGACGCCCACGGCATCGCCGATCTGGCCGAGGCGATCGCCGGCCAGGGCTGGATGCCAATCGACAACATTCTCGGCTGGCAGCACCCGGATAACCCGAAACGCTGGGTGATCGTGGAGGGCAACCGTCGGCTCATCACCCTGAACCGGCTGCGTACCGACGACCTGCCGAAGGCACGCAAGAAGCTCGCGCGCATGGAGGCCAAAGCGTCGAGTTACCCCAAGAGCGAGATCGAGAGCTGCCGGGCGCAAGTCCAGCGCCTGGAACAGGTCATCGCCGACACAGAAAACCTGTCAATTGTGCCCGTCGACGCTTCAACTCCCGAGGAGTTGGAGCACAAACTGCCCCGCGTCCTCGCCGTGCGACACATCACCGGCGCCAAGGAGTGGGGCAACTACGCTGAGGACATCTGGCTGCTCAACCGATACGAGCACCTGTACGCCGACACTTACGGTGAGAAGGCGGACCTCTCCTGGGATTCCGCCATCCTCAAGCGCGTGGCCCACGAGGCCTCGCTCGGCGAGACCACCACTAGGCGCCAACTCCGGGCGGCGAAGTGGTTCAGCCACTTCCGCGCCGAGTGGGAGGACGAACTGCCCGAGGGGGAAACGTTCGGCAAGAAGGACTACTACCTGTTCGAGAACATCTCCAAGAAGCCGTGGGTCCGCCAGAAGCTCGGCATCAGCGAGGACGCCATGGCGATCCCCGAGCAGGGGGAAATGGCGCTGTTCACCTGGGTATTTAAGGAGCCGCGGACCAAGAAGGCCGAGACCAACCCGAACACCTTCTACCGGCACGAGAACATCCTGGTCTGGGACCAGATGAACCGGTACGACGAAGCCCAGGGCACGTCCTTCGCCAGCCGGTTCGACGTGGAGAACCCGGACGAGGCGCCGACCATGCACGAGGTCGAGGCCGAGTACCTGATGCACAAGGCGACCAAGAAGCCTCACGCCGTCCTGGACGACCTGCTGCGGCGGCTGAACGAGTTCTCGGCGAGCCAACTCACGTCTGAGGGGCACTTTCTGCGCCCGCAACTGGAGCAGGTGCGCGACGTGGCCGCCAAGTTCATCAAGATGATCGACGCCTCGGAGGCCTGATGCCCCGCCACAGCATGACCGAATCTCGCGTGCAGGCGGTTATCCACCATCTGGCCGACTTGGTGCTTCGCCTCGGCAGCGTCAACGCCGTTGCCCAGGGTCTCTCCCAGGCCTTGGGCGACCAGGCGGGGCGCATCTACCCGAACCGGATCCATGGACTGCTTACCGACGATCCGTCCCGAGGGGTGAACACCGCGACCCTGGAGCTGCTCGAGCAGGCCTGTGCCGCTTTCCAACCCGAGCCGACGTCCGTGGAGTGGGCGTTCAGCCCGGACGCCATCCGTTCGATGGTGGCGGCCCACGCCGCCAAGCTGCCCCGTCGCGAGGCGCAGGCAACAGTGGCCGACGAGCTTGGCCTCCCCATCGGCGTCGTCGCGGCGACTGCCCCCGAAAGCGCGAAACCGACCGCTGCCGTCCAGCAGGACTCAAGCCTGCTCCCCGACTGGTCCTGGCAAGACGATGCGGTGAAGGCATCGCTGAAGTCTTTGTCGCAGGGCGCTATCAAAACCGGCTTGATCGTGCCCACCGGCGGTGGCAAGACGCGCATCGCATTGCGGATCGCCCTGGAGTGGCTCGCCGCCCAGGAGCCGAGTCGCACTGTCCTCTGGGTGACTCACCGTCACCTGCTCAAAACGCAGGCTAGGAGAACGCTGCAAGCCTTGATGCGAGAGTCAGGACTTGGGTCCGATGAGGCAACTCAGGCCTTCGAGCGGGTCCACTTTGCGATGACGAACAACCTCAGCGGGACCCTGGCGAGCCTCGGCGACTCGCTGTCCCTAGTGATCGTGGACGAGGCGCACCACGCCGCGGCGTCTTCTTACGCGCCGATCCTCAAGCTCGAGAGCATTCCGAGCCTATTCCTAACCGCCACACCGAATCGATCAGACGCCCTGCCGATCGGCATCGACGAGATCGCGTACACGATCACCTACCGCGAACTGTTCAGCCGGGGCTGCGTCATCGAACCGGTCTTCGACCCTCCGGAGGATATGCCGGAGCTGGATTGGCACTCGCCCGAAGGGCTACGCGATCTTGCGGACTACCTGCTAGAGCGGACTGACACCGACTTCGCGAAGCCACTCATCGCTGTATCGCTGCGCGAACGTGCCGAGAACCTGTACGAAGCCCTCCTCGAGCAGTTGGAGGTGAGAGACTCGCACCCTCTGGTGAGCGATGACATCGCCTTCGTTCACGGCGACGCCAACAGTCGCGGCCTGTCCACGCCTGGGGAATTCTTGGACGAGTTCGCGGCACGGCCAGCTGGGATTCTCATCGCGACCAGCCAACTCGTCGGTGAGGGGTTTGACGACCCATCCATCGATGCCGCCATCATCACATACCCCTCCTCCAGCATCGGTCACCTCATGCAGGTGGCGGGCCGGGCTCTGCGCGCCGCTCCAGGAAAATCCTCTGCCCACGTCGTGCAAGTCCACGACTCGCCTCTTGAGTACCACTTCGAGCAGCGATGGCTATATCAGGACATCTCGGATGCCCTACGACCGGCCCTCGTTGACTTGACCTACTCATCGCCGGCGGATCTCGAGATACAGTTTCGTCGACAACTGGAAGAACACCACGTGTCCAGGCGCATTGCCGCCGAACTTTTGGAGGAACTCCGAACTGTATCGGCGAGCGCCTCGATCCATCTTATGCTCACCGGCCTACCCTACTTCGGCGACGTGGACGACTTCGAGGCCCATGCCTCTTGGAGTGCACTACTTGTTACGCCGACCGAGCAGCACAGGTTCATGCATGTCTTCAACGAGTTGTCCTCCCGGACGGAAGATCTCCGAGACCAGGCCGCATGGTTGTCACAGCGACTGGGGAGAACGACATCATCTCAGCACCTACGCACGTCGTACGCCAACCTCGTGCCGGCAACTGAACACGCCCGCAGGGAGATAGCCGGCGCGCCCTACTACGGGAGCGAAAGCCGCGGCTATCGACCGGGGCGAAATACGACCTGGCTCAAGTACGTGACGTTCACGTTCACTCCCTCGGTTCCGCCAGCGCTCGAGGAGTTGTTCGCAGACTCGTACAATCGTAATCCCGTGCTCGCCCAGTACGTCGCTCAACCCGAGAAGTGGCGCTCAGCGCTCCGCCTGGAATTGCCTATTCACGGATCAGAGGCCTTCCTCCTGGACACAGAACAAGCCGCCTGGCTAAACGAGCAACTGAGCGAACTCGAACGCACGCTCGTAGCGAGTAGTCGGCTCCGAGTGCTCATTGACCTTGAGGCGTGGCGAGTTGCGATCGACCGCTGTCCACTTCCTCGTCGCTTTATCGAGCACATCGAGCAGCTGCTACGACCGGAGCGACGTGAGCAGCACCTGCTCGCCCTCGACGCAGAGCCCACCCCGAAAACGATAGAGTAGAACATGCATCTTCAGCCAGGCCTGCAAGTCAAGCGCACGGAACTGCATCAACGGTACGACGGCAGCGGGCAGGACGGCATCTCCGCGTCGTCGCAGTCGCCCAACATCGTCATCTTTTCCGACCCTGCTATTGGCGAGCAGCATGGCTACTTCGATGGCTGGCAGGCCGACGAACTGTGCCGCTACATCGGCGAAGACCAACGCGGAGATCAGCAAATGATCCGCGGCAACCGAGCCTCGACTCGGCAACGGTGGCCAGGCGGCACGCGGAGGCCAGATGCGACGGCATCGCGGAGGCCGTGGTGATCAGCCTGATCGGGCTGACCGATCTGGCTACAAGTCGTTCCCGGCTCCCGACGGCCGGGCTGCTGGCGGCGGGACGCAGGACCCGCGTCCAGGCCCCCTGACACGCCAACCGGCGGCGACCCCTGCCAGACGAGCACGGCAGGGCTCGCCCGATCACCTCGTACGTCGATCACCACGGCAGGGTACGGCTGGCGCTGGCGACCCACGACAACGTGGTCTGCCGCTGGATCCCGCTCACGGGCAAGGCGGACGGTGAGCCGCTGTCCTGGCCGGACAGCGAGATCCACGCGATCATCGCGATTCCCCGCCCGTCCGGTGATCTTCTGGTCACCGGGCATGAGGACGGCGGCCTCCGCGTGGGGATCCTGCCGTGGACGCCGCCATCCGCGACCTCGACTCCCCCCGCTGGGTCCAGAGTGCGCACGCTCGTCCACCTCCCCTCCTCGGACACAGTGGTGGCCGGTCACAACAACGGCCACGTTCGCATGTGGAACGCCGGCACCTGCACGTCGATCTTCTGAGCTCACCGCGGCCACACCGGCGGAGTGCGTGGATTGGCCGTGCTTCCGGGAGACAGCTCGTCGGAGTCCGTGATCTCCTACGCGGCCACGGTGTCGTGCGACCGCGGGATCCGAAAACGGGCATCCTGTTCGAGAAAGCACTGTCCATACAGGACGTCGACATTCGCTCGGTCACCGCGGTCACCGACCGGCTCGGCCGGCGCGTTGTCGCCACCGGGGACAACCTCGGCATGCTTCGCCGGTCGGACGCGAGTTCCGGCGACACCGCCGGCGGTTCGATGAGAGGCCATCGGTCAAAGATTCGCGCCTGGCTGCCGCCATAGAGTTCGTGCTCGTAGTCACGCAGCCATTGGGCGTCAGTGATCTCGGCCTGGTGATGCCTCGTGAACAGTGCGTCGGGCCGGAGCGCGACCCGACGCACCGCGCATCTGCTCAGACTTCAACCTGCGACATGGCTCGGTGAATGTCGAGCAGCACCTCGTCGGACGTGTCGACGTCCTTGAACTCGATTACGCGCGGCCATGCCTCGTCGCGCCACTCGATGTCGTGCGCTGATCGCGCCGAGCTGTACCGAGGGAAGGCGTGGAAGTGCACGAAGGGATCCTTCATCATGGCGGCCACATAGTTGAACCGCTCGGCGCCGTACAACTCCTTCGTGACGCGTTCGAACCACCGAGCGACCGTTGGCATCTCGGCGCTCTCGTCGTGGCTCATCTCACCCAGTGCCGGGATCGCTCGCTTGGGCAGAAATACGACCGAGCCGAGCGTAACTTGCTTTCCCCGGACGACGACCAGCCAGTGGTCGAACTCCCGCACGGTCAACTCGGCGGGGCGAAACTTCTTCCAGTGCTCCAGCGCGGTCAAGTCAGTTCCTCCGTGTGTTCGATCAAAGGGATCAACTTCTGGTCGATGAAGTTGAGCACATGGGTACGGCTGCGACGGTCCGGCGGGATCCGATCCCAGATCGTGTCGAAGTCGTGGGTGAAGCTCGCTCCGACCGTCGCGCTGTGGATGAAGATCGCGTTAAGACGGTGGGCATCGGCAACTCCGATGGCCTCGTGCATCACAACCAGCCGTCCATCGATCAGCTCATACTTCAACGGCAACGGATCGGTCGTGATGCCCACGACATAGTTCTCGTGCAGCGTCAGTGCCTCCCGCCATCGGCGCACGGTATCGGACATGTCGTCGGTCGAAAGCTTTACCTTCGATGAATGGCGTCGCGACGCGACATAGGTCAGCAGTTCGGCTTCGTTGTAGATCTCACGGCACGTCATGCCTCGCGCCAGGGCAGCGAAGAACTCGGCGCGCCGCGCGTTATGCTCGTTGACGTACTCGACCACCGACTTGGACGCGGGACCGAAGCGCTGCTCAGCAATGGAACGGACGGTTGATTCGGATTTAAAGATCACCGACAAGCGTTTCGGCAACCTCTCGACGGTCGTCGCCCCGGCTTCGGCAGGCACGATGCGCTCGCGATAGTCCTTCGGTGACGATGCCGTAAGGATTTTACCAAAGCCAGCGTGGCCACGAGCGTCCGAAAACAACATCTCAGAGATCGCGTACATAGCGTCGGCGAGATTGCGACTGTCGCCGCTGTCTGAACGCTCACCGCGCACGATCGGCAATTGCCGGATATCGCCCGCGCTACCTACTGGACCGAAATACATGACCCGTCCGATGGATGCGATGAGCCACGCTGAAGGCCAGTCGACGGACTCTTTGCCGACGATGACGTGCTGGCCCGTAAGATGGCTGCGCAGTGTTTTTCCATCACTAGGATCTACTAGGATCTCAAGCCGTATACCGGAGGCGGAAATGCCGCGCAGGATCTCTCCCATCGGGGAGTGCGGGTCGCCCAGCGATCGCACCATCGCGTGTGGTGCGATCAGTCTAGCGTGAGTCACCCGCTTCGCGTCGCTCGCCAAGTCGCCGCGCAGCCGGGTCGGATCAGACAGGTGATAGAGGTCGGTCAAGCCCGCGAACCTCGCGTTTCCGGTATCGGCGGACTGACGGGTTCGCCGACCCATCAGATATGTGACGTGCGCGCAAACCCAACCGAATAACGAGATCGAGGCGTTCACGTAAGGATTGCTGGACGGGACGAGGTAGAAGACCAGTCCACCGAGACCATAAGCCGCTGGTCCGTACACGAGCACGAGGCCGACGCTGAACCCTGGCTCGGACGGGCGGCGCTGCTTGAGCTGCCCGGTGCGCCAGGTCGTGGCCACGGTCGGCAAACCCGCGCATGCCACGCCGATGGCGATGCTGACAAGCGTGCCGCTGAAGTAGACGGTCAGATCGACCATGACCACCTACGCTTTTCTGAGCGCAGTGTAGAAGCCGACCAAATCTTTCAGGAGCGCACCGGGGGCTACGCCCTCGCGGCCAAGAGGTCTCTTGAAGAAGTAGCCGACCTCATGGCGGAGCCCAGAAAGACTGAAACGGGCGCCGTAGTCCAAGAGTCGGGCGAGATCGAAGAGCATTGCGGAGGCGAGCATACTATCTGCACCCCGCCAGTTCACCCGAATGTCGAGTCGACTGCCAGCCCAACCTTCGATCGAGATCGCGTCCCAGGATTCCTTGTGGTCGCCCCAGTGGGGTACGTAGTCGATGGAGACGTGGTGGTCGAAATCGTCGTAACCGAGCAACTTCGGTAAGCCGTCGGATTTGTCGGACAACTTCACCACGGCGTGTTGTGGAAGAGAAAGTACGTAACCGTCGTGATTGCCGATAACGTTAGTGCTGTACCAGCCACGCACCCGAAAGCCGCGCGACTTCAGTAGTTCGCCGAGCGCCATCTTGAGCATCGTCTGACCTGTACTGCCATCCCGACCAGCGAGCTGCACGGCATGTTCGGCCGCGAGCCGGTGCACCAATGCGGAGTCCAGGCACCGGCCGGGCGTGAAGTCGACGAAATGCGCGCCGGCACGAATCGCACCCAGTGCGTACACCACCGACGAAGGAACCACCCCTGCCGTGGCTCGCAGCTCCTCCCAGGTGTTCGGCACAGGGACCGGGTCGTTGGCGTCGTCGGCGTGCGGCGACCCGGTGTAGAACACGATGGCGCTGTCCGCGCCCGCGGTGGTCGTGAAGCGGCCGATGTCCTCGGCTACCCTATCGACCGCCTCGCCAACGTCGGTGACCTGTACGAAGTTGTCGAAACCTGTCCGCGGTTCGATGTCAAGGTTCGTTCTTATCCCCGACATAGGCCGGATGGCCGACAAAGCCTGCCGGGTGTCGGCGTGCAGACTCCCGACTATTCCATGGCCGTCGCACACAGCATCCAGCGCGCGAGAGTCGAAGTCCCAGCCTCCGAAACGGAAGCCGTCCGGGCGTCGCAGGTCGAGCGCTTCCAACGGCCCCGTGGTCGTGGTTGACCTGAGGTACGAGGGTTGCCGAATCGACTCGAGCAATGTCGCTACCGCCGTGGAAGCGGTCGAACCGGCCAAGCCGACGAACATGAGAGCAGTGCTACCAGTCATCACGCATCCCGTCATCTAGGAGCGGCTGTGCTTGCAGGCCGTAGAAGCGACCTCGCAGGTCGACAAGCCACTCGACTTCCAGCACTTGCATCGATGTCCGCAGCTTCGCCAACTCGGTGAACGCGAGAGCGATCCGATCGGACCACCAGGCGATCCGGTCTGAGTCGTCAGCCGGTCCGCGCACGATTCCCGTGTAGGGCAGGACGCACTGCAGTTCACCGGCGGCGTGGCCGCCAGCCAACGGTTCGAGGTTGCCCTCTCTCCACGCCGTCCTGATGCCGCGGCGCGGATCGACGTGAGCGATCCCGGAGATCAGCGCCGTGAAGTAGGGCTGCAACAGCTCCACGACCCGAGGCGGCGGCAGCCTGTGCTCGTCGAGTCGAGTACGCACGGCTTCGTCCATCGCGCTCTGCCGGATTTGCTCGACCGCGGGCGGCAGGTCCTCGAAGCGCTCGATACGGACCGAGTCGTATAGCCCGGAGAGTAGGGGGAGGACTGCAAAGTCGACGACGGGCGACGCGCGCACGATGTAGCCACCAGAGCCAGGGGGAACGGGTGGGCAGCCGGATCCTCCGACGGGGTTTAGCGGCACGGGGAACGTAGGCGGGGTGGGGATGCCTTGCGCAGCCAGGGCGCGCAGGCCGAATCCCTTGGCGCCCGTATCAGGGTCGGTCGTCGTATCGGTCACGGACGGAACTCCGCTGGTCCAGCCAGGGCGACCAACTCGGCGTGATCCATGGTCCTCAGCTCCGCGAGGTCAAGGGAGCGGCGCTCGGCGAGTTCATGAGCCTGCGCGCCAAACCTGGAAAAAATCAGTTTGTTGAGCACGAACTTCCACTCCTTCACGACAATGGTTGTCGCGCAGAGTTTCAGCCGGTCATCGTCGAGGGGCGGCAGCGCGTCACCGAGCGAGATGTATTCCCGGTAGACACGGCGCACATGCCGTTCGACTGCCACCGTTACGGTGGTGTCCGGCAAGTCCACCGGCGTGGAGTCCGTCAGCAGATCCTTATGGTTGTCCAGTTGCCGAGCACGATGCCACGCGACGATGTCGGGCGTCAGCACAACGTCGAGCAGGTCGGCGAGATCAGCTGTACGCGGCGCGCCGCGGCGGAGGTGCTCGCGCAGTTCGAGCAGGACGTGCTCGTAGGTGTTGTGCGTGAGCAGGTGGACCGAGAAGTAGGCGTGCAGCAGTTCGCACAGTTCGGCCAGCCGTCGATGACCGGTGTTGGCCGGACCGGAGAGGGAGCGCAGAATCTCGTCGTATACCTGCACCTGATGGCGGAGCAGCGCGGGTGCCCTGGTCGTGTCGGCGGCGAGCCGTTCCAGATCGGCGGTGGACGGCGCGGCACGAAACCAAAGCCGACCGTCGAGCCGGTGATCCACTACGGCTTCCTGGTAGCCGAGCGACCGCGCGGACCGGGTCAACCCCGGCACCATCAGAGAGGCGGTCAACCGGTCATACCGGCGGTGGTGCCAGTAGCAGTAGGCCGTCACGACGGCGGGTCGGCTCGTCACGTCCCATTCCTGAAATTCGTGTGATGATGACTTCCGCCATTCCTGTCCGCGGTCGTAACGAAATGCCCCGGCGGCATCTGGCGACAAGTGCACGAAATCTCCATCGATGGTCACCCGCATGCCGGACCGCAGTGAGTGGATATCAGTAAAATCTGTGATCCACAACGGCCGGCCGGTTCCGACCGAGCGCAGGATGTTTGCCCCGTGGCACGCGAAGCTGCCAGCCATCGTAATGACGCATGATACGCGTGAGGCGAGCGCGGTATTTGCCACCGCTATGGTGAGACTCGGGGCCACGAGCACAGTTCTTGCGTCCATCTTGTCAGCCGTGCCATAGTGCACGACATTTCCAGAAGTTCGGCCGCGGAAAACCGCGTAACCGTGCAGCGGTGAAGGGGTACACATATGTTCGGATTACGTCATGCCGGGCTGATGGCCGGCGGTACCGGATCGCGTTTGCGGGCACAAGGTGTCACTACTCCGAAGCCTTTCGTTCGGGTGGGTGGCCGACCGGTCGTGTCGTACTTCCTTGACGAGGCGGCCCACCTAGGGGTCACGGACGTGTCGGCCGCGGTCCGAGCCGATGACGATGAGGTGATGACCGGACTGGCAGCAGACCGCAGGTTCGAGTGGAACTTCATACCCACCTCCGGGGAGGGCACCTTCGAAGCTGTACGCGCCCTGTCGGCGAGCTTCGCAGGGAAGGAGCACTTGATCAGTACCTGTGACGTGGTACTGCCGATCGGCAGCCTCGGACGGTTAGTCGAAGCGGCTCGGCGTACACCGAGCCGCTTAATGACGGTGCTCGGAACGGATCTGGTGCACGACTCCGATCCCATTTGGATTCACTGTCACGACGCCGACCCGGAGGTGGTCACCGGGATCGGCAAGGGCATATCAGCGTCCAGCTCCGTGTTCGGGAACGTGCGGTGGGTCGGGGAAGAGATGTGGACTTCCATGGGCAAGTTGAAACTGTCCGGGGTCAAGCGCGATACGCAGTTCATGGCCACTTTGGTGTCCACCTTTCCCGGCGCGGTCGGCGTATACCTTGAGCGCGATGTCATCGACGTTGACGACCTAGCGGATCTCGACGTAGCCGAGCGACTGGTGCGCACATGGTCCGAACACGCTTGACATCGTCGGCGACATCACTTTCGTTTCACCCCCATCGGGGCAACGTGGTACCCGCATTACCCCCGGTCGGTTGGAATATGGAGCGTGCTCGCAAGGTGCCGGACTCGGCCGGGTAGTTAATCAGATGTCCTGCTAGCCGCACTCCGGCGACACGCCAGATTGCGCCCATTAAATATTCCTATAGTTGACAAAAAGGGGACAACTGGCGTTTGTGCCTGGCCCTCAGGGTGCCAACTGCCTCTGCAACGCAGCCTCATCAACCCGTCTTCGAGGCGGGGATCTTCAACGGTAGGACACGTGGTGATCAAGGTGTCCCCAGGTCCCGCCGCGAAGGTCCGCAGCTAGCGACGACCTACGAACACAAGCCCTGGGCCCCGTCCCGCGTGACCACCGCAGGACGGGCGTCGTGTGCCGAACCGGTCGGGTCGTCCTACTCAAAGCCAGGCAGAGCTACGTGGGTGAATAGTGTGCGACTTCGTCTCGGACATTCTCTTACCCCACGGGATTCACCAGAATCCCGTGGGGTAATTCATATTTCGACGACTTTCGTGTCATCACACCAATCCAACGCAAGCGTCGACTGAACTGGTCGACAGGTAGTTTCCGCAGCCTTGAGCGTTAGCGGTGCGGGTCGAATTTCAAGACGCTGGTCGCTGTAGTGAATGTGCAGGTGTTGCTCGCGGACTTGATCGACCAGGTTTTCGCCCGCACCTACTTCCGCAGGGCCCGCGGCCCGCCCGAGCAGGTGTGGCAGTGTCTCGAGAAGGTGGTCTTCTCGGACGTAGATGTTCCGCGGTTCGCCGCCGGAACGTCGCTTGACGCTGGTGAAGCCATGCCGGCATCGATAGCCAGCTCGCCCATGAACCCAGTGCCCGTCCATCCGACGACCACACAGCCCGCACACGACAAGCCCCGCCAGCAGGTAGCACCGGACCTCGCCGTCCTTTGCAGGCTTCGCCAACCGCATCCCCTGCACGGCGACGAACGTCTCGTCATCCACGAGTGGTTCGTGCGCGATCCGTTCGGAGACCTCCCATTCGCTGACCGGATTCCACCGCAGCACACCTGAACCGCGGCCGCCGGGACGGCCTCCAGGCCCGTGACCCGTCGTGCTGCTTCGGTTCCACACCTGCCGGCCGGTGTAGCGCGGGTTCTCCAGGATCATCGCCACTGTCCGGACGATCCACCGCTCCCCCGACCTGTGCGCGTTCCGCTCGGGATCGGCACCCGACGGGCACACCACGCCACGCTCGTTGAGCTCCCGTGCCAACGACGCCACCGTCCGCCCGCGAGCACGTTCGGCGAACATCCACCGCACCCACGGCGCCGTCACCGGATCCGGCGCCAACACCTGCACCCGCCGACCCCACCGCCCATGCACAGGATTCGGATGCCGACCACCATCAACCAACCGATACCCATACGGCGGCCGACCACCCAGAAACCGGCCCTGCAAACGAGTCTGAGACCGCATCGCCGCCAACACCCGCTGACGAGCCCGCGCCACCTCACGCTGCGCCTGCGCACCCAACAACACCATCAACGCCTCATGCACCGGACTACCGAGCTCCACCGGACCGCCCGCTTCCGGCAGCCACACCTCGACACCAAGTGCGTTAAGCCGAGCCACGACCTCGCGGAACTGATCACCGTGAAACGCCCGCTCGTACTCACCGACGACCACCGCGTCGAAATCACGATCAGGATCTGCAGCGGCGGCCAGCAACGCCGCAGCCTCCGGACGGTCCAGCCACGACCACCGCCGCGACACACCCACATCAAAGAACTCCGCAACAACCGAACCGACGCCGTCGATCAACTCATCCGACACGGCGCGCTGCCATGCACGCGACGTCTGCACGTCCTGAAACACGCTTGTCGACATCCGCCCGTAGAACGCAAAGCGCAGGCCAGGCTCCTCAGACGGTGTCGCTGGACGGCGACGTCCCGTCAACGCGGCAACCAGTTCGGCGTTCGTCAGCCTGGCCACAGTCAGCTCCCTCGGTCACAACCGAGACCCAGCTGTCAAAGGCATCGTGACGACGTCCTGTCCATCTCCACCCGAACAGACCAAGAGCGAGCCACACCAGAAATCGGGCCAGCTCACCATCACGGCAAGCCAACTCAGAGATGACCTGCCGTACTGGATGGGTTCCAGAGATGGTGTGCGTTCGAGTTCCGGCAGCGCGACAACCTCCCCGTCTGGGCCCTCGCTCCGTGGACGCTGCTCTGAGCCCAGGACGTCGAGCACCGGCGAGTTCACGATGATCCGGCACGAAGGACAGTGCCCGCGCCTTGCTCGATGGTCCGATCCCTTCGCCGTGGTGTGGACGTGCGAAACTCTCCCGGCTACGCTCTACGCGGGCAGCCTGGACTGCCTTTCTCCGAGTCTGAGTTCCACGCGACGAAGACGCCGAGGACAACGGTTGCCGATCCAGAAGCACTACCTGTTGGATTGGGATCTCTCTCATGTCACAGGGCTGGTGGGCGTGGGGTGCTAGTCCGGAGCAGGATTGAGATGACCTCCAACAATCACACACAGAATCGCGCGCTCCAGCAGGATGCGCGCAAGTGGGCAGCCTTCACTGGCGCAAAGTACACCGCCGCTCTGCGGCAGATGAGTTCTCCGCTGACCCAAGGGCTCCTCGGCGATCGAGTCAGTGCACGGCGACTCATCGCTATCCTCGACGATCATGAGTTGATCGGTGCGCGCGGTGGCGATCCTGTCCTCGGTGAGGATGGATTCTCTCGGAAGCGTCGTGGCACTTCAATGGCGAGACTGACTTTATCGAACTCGCTCTCATCACGGACATGCTCCGCATGTTCACCCCTATCTCGGGGACCGCGACGCTGGAGGTGAACAGCTATTCCTTGAAGCACACCGCGGAGTGGTTCCTGGCCCCGCACTGCTCGTATGTGTCCAACGGCCGGCTGATCTGGGCAGCAGCAGCGCTGGGGCTCATGATCGCCGACCCGGATGATGCTGGCCCGAACCTCCTGATTGGTGTGTCGGAGCGCGAGCACGACTACGTACGCAGAATGGTCGGTCCGGGGCAGACTCGACCGCATTCAGACCACTACTGCCCCGCCGGGTACGCACATCTACAGGCCGCGCTTGCCCAGGCGGCAACTGGCAAGCCCATCACAGGTCGCTGGGTTCGGCCAGCTCCCGTGAACGAGGTGGCTGCGTTCCACGCCTGGCTGATTCTGCAGGCCGATCGCAACGACCCAGTGGGCGATCTGGCAAACGACTACTCCTCCGGCGTGCGAGACGGCGATCATCGCATCGCTCGCACCCCCGACGAGCTGCTGACGATCTTCCGTGAGCTTTCACATTCGCCCGAGGCGTACGACGCCGTAGTGAGCGCGATCGCAGAGTGGACAAGGACGTTGCCATCACCGCAGCCCATTCGTACTGAACGAATCGGTGGAGACTCGCATTATCACGAGGGCTGAGGCGCCGGCGCTGGGACGGTGGAGCGTTACGAGTACCACTGCCCCTGCGGCGACGGGAGGATCATCGAAGAGCACGACAATGTTCCGGGCTTCCGTGATCATGACGTCTGGATCGACTGCGACAAGTGCCGCGCGGAGTGGCGCTTCGTTTCCAGCAAGGCCGTGCGTAAATGGGGTTTGGAGCCTATCCCCGCGGGCGTCACGACCTGACAGGCGAAGGCAGCCTCCCTGCGATTGCCAAGGCTCGTGACGCTACGTAGCAGGCACACGACTTCCCAAACTCGGCACCGGGCCGAAGTGGATCGGCCCGGTGCCAAGGACTGCGGAAGCAAGGCTACGACGACTCGTCGCGCTGGCTGGTCCCCGCTCGATCAGCCGCTCGAACTTGTGCAGCGACGCCAGGATGCCGAGGCACAGCAGCATTGATCCGGTGAACGCGGATCCGCCGGTTAGCACCGCTTCGGCGACGCCGACACCGGTTGCGCTCTTCACCATGCCGGTCACTAATCCCACGACGAGGGAGAAAAGCGGGGACCGGCACCTACGAGGATGAGCTGCTGCCGGAGAATGGCACCTCGAGGATCGCGCCGGATGCAGACAATGGACGGCGCAGCTTTGTCCCGGAACTTACGGCCGTGCGGCCTGCAGTGCCGCACCCGACCTCTGCGGCCACTACAGGTCGTTCGCTGGCACAAATGGCTTCACCTGTTCGGCGTGGCATTCTCGCGCTAACGGACCGAAGTCCCCCTACGACAACACGGTCAAGTCGCTCAGGTGGGGTACTGCCCCGCGCAACGCAGCAGGCTGACCTGTGGAACCTGCTGAGAAGAACGAAAGCCGCGCATGAAGATCCGTCAGCTCCGCCTCAAGAACTTCTCTCCTGCGGGCTGATCACGCGCCGACCGCTCCATCGCCTTCACCCCCGAAGTGGTCAAGAACGCAGCTCCTTGACGATCAGGGACTCGACCGCCACCGGGCAGTTCGGCCGGTCCTTCAGCGCCGAGGCCCTGCCGCCCGGCATGTTGTCCTCCAGTTTCAACAGCGCCCGCGCTATCGCCTTCTGGACCTCAACGCCGACACCCGGCGTGCCGAAGACGGCCACCAGCCAGTCCGGTGCCTCCGGATCCCGATGCGCGAGACTGACCAGCAGGCTGGTGAAAGGAACCCGGACTTTGCCCTTCAGCTGGGACTCGTCGAGACCCAGCACGATCTCGGCGAGCATGTCACGCACGGTTCCCGAGTCGAGGCGCCGTGACATCAGCGTGCCGGACAGGGTCGACATGTCGCGGATCGCCGCCGGGTAGTCGCTCGTGGGCGGCCCGGCCGCTGCCGACGCATCGGCGATCAGGCGAGCCCGGACGTTCCGGTAGATCCACCACACTTCGTGCTGGCCCAACGCGCGGACATCGTCCAGCCGGATCAACAGGTTTAGCAGCGCTCGATGAAGTCCGCTGTCCTCCTGCCGGTTCACCGCCGCCTCCATGCGTGCGATGACCGAGTGCACCAACGCTGCCAGTCCGTCTGCGTCCATCTCGGCGAAGGACTCTCGTGCGCCGAGTAACATCGTCGCGAGTCTTTCGGCGGCATCGGTGTGCGGGGTGTTCAACAGTGCCGCCAGCCAGGTGACCATGCGGGCGGGAGGGCCAGCGGCGGCGTGCGCGTCCACGAACGTCTTGATCACCGTGCTCGCCACGTTCGGGCTGACGCCGGTGGTGACCTGGTCCTCGATCCACCGCCGAGCGTCCGGGTCCACCTCGGCGAGCCGACCTTCCAGCCGCGCGCGAAGTTGGAGCACTTCTCGGTTGGTCATCTTGCCGAGTCGCTGGATCTGCGCGACCAGATCACGCAGTTCCGAGGTGAGGGGCACGAGTGCGTTGAGTGCGGTGTTGTGGAAGAGGGTGTGCGCGACCGCCACGACCACCTCCGACTCGGCGACCCTCGCGCCGAACTCGCACAGCAGCGCCCGGACCGTCTCGACGTTGTTCCCCGCCAGCGCGAACTGAGTCGGCCACGCGGGGCGGGGTGCGGTGGTCCTGGCCGCCCACAGCCAGCCGATCAGCCGCAGCCGGGTTGATTCGTCCAGTTCGGACGCGAAGAGCGAACCGCACTTCCCGACCGCGCTCACGGCGCGGCGGGTGATCGGCGCACTCCTGGCGAGCATACGTGCGGCAGCCCAGTCGACCCGGTGCGCAACGAGTTGAGCGAAGGCGTTGACGTGCCGGTCGGGGCTTCGCACGTCGTCATCCAGCAGTTCGTCGACCAGTTCCGCAGAGACCTTCTCATCGTGCTCCGCAAGGTGGACGACCAGCTTGATCTGGGCGTTGTCCCAGTCCTTCGGCATGGACCTGGCCAATGCCTCCCGCCAAGTCGTCCAGCCGAGCCGGGCACGTGCCGTCGCGTCCTCCCACAGCGCGAGGAGCAGCGGGACCAGTTCCTCGTCGGTCAGCGGCGGACACTGGTACTCCACGGCGGTCAGCGCCAGGGTGACGACGTCTCGGGTCGGCGCGTGTGCGAAGTGCGCGCGCAACGCCTCCCGGCGGCCAAGCGGACCGAGGTGTACGTACGCATCCCTGATCACGGCGAGCTTCTCGGCGGAGGTCTTGTGCGCCGCGAACGGCCTGACCAGCCGTTGGAGATAGCCGATGCGCTTGTCCTCGGGAACCTTGCCCTTCAACAACGACACCTCGCGCAGCGCCCGACTCACCGCGTCGGCGCTGGCCGCCGCACGAGGACCGAGTTGGGCGAGGGCGTCGATCGCCGGCGAGCTGAGCAGCTCCGGCCGGCTGCGCAGCGCCTCCACGGCACCGTCGAAGGCAACAGGGACATGCCACCACGGAGCAGTGCCGAGAGCGGCGAGCGCGACGGGGAGAAGCTCCACCTCGTCACGCAGTTCGGACAGCACCTGGACGAGGACCTTCTGGTCGCGCCGCTGCAGCGTGCCGAGCACCCGCGTCCGGGTCGCGTCGGCACTGTGCATCGGGATCATTGCGGTGACGACCGGGAAGTCGTCGTCGGAGACCTGCAACAGCACGGATCCCACGACGGGCCAGAGGTTGGCACGTCCCGAGGTCACCCGATCCACCAGCTCGGCGACCTCTGTGGACTCAATCCCGTGCATCAGGAGCCATCTGGCGTGGGCGAACTCGGCGAAGGTCTGGTGGAAGAACTCCCATTCGGTCGGACGTTCGCGCAGCACCCCCTCGCTGGCGAGCCGCTCCAAGCCGGCGGTGTGCTCCGCACCGATGCTGGCCTTGGGCACGCGCACGACGATGCGTCCCGACCTCGTGACCACTCCGCTGGCCACCGCGAGCGCGGCGTTCTCCTTCATGCGGCCGGTCACACCGGCGATCCCGGCCTGCCTTCCCACTCGGGCGTCCCAGTACGCGACGTAGAGGTCGTTGATGCTGAGATCCTCCGGCAGGTACCCCCTCTGTCCGAACGTCTCGCAGGCCAGCGCCAGCCGCACCGGCAGCGAACACACCTCCAGCAACGAACCGCTCGACTCGATCCGGCCGGCCAAGTGGTCAAGGAAGGCCGAGTGGTCGTCCGAGTCCGGCCGAGCGCGCAGGTACCTGTTGGCCCAGTCGACGATCTCTGGTCCGTCCAGCGGCGGCACGGATTGTTTCGTGATCTTGCCCGCGAGACGCGGCGCCAGCTCAAGGTAGTCGCGGAACTCGTGCGTCCTACAGGTCACCACGACCTCTCCGATCCCGAGGGCTTCGACCAGCAACGCGGCCAGGGGCGCTGCCGACTCCTCGCCGAGGACGAGATCGAGCGTGTCGATCAGGAGCACGACTGAACCATGTGCGGCGCGTTGGGTGTCCAGGAGGTGCAGCAGACCCCGCCCGCCCCGGTCCCTGTCCGTCGCGAGGCCGAGGGCCAGGTCCACCGATGCCAAGTCGGACAGTGCCGCGCCTTGGTCGACGCTTCCGCACGACACCAGGACCAGCGACTGTCCACCAGGTTCCAGGCGGTCCAGCAACTGCCCGAGCAGCACGCTCTTCCCGATGCCGCCCTCGCCGCTGACGACGAGGATTTGCCGGCCGCCGGATGTGGCGGCCTGAAGGTCACGGCGTTCCAGAGCGAGGTCCAGCCATCGGGAGCGCAGCACCGCCGGCAACGTCAGTGCGCGCAGGGAAGCACGGTCGTGAGCCACGATCCGCAGTGGCTCAGTCTCCGGAAGCGGTTCGGGACGGACCTCCAACTCGACCACGGGCCTCGCGGGGACCTGGGCGGGGAAGGCAGGCTCGTCCAACGCCAGGTACCGAGCAGTCGCCGCGGCGGAGAGCCGGAGGAACCACTCGCGGGTGGCCTCGGAGAAACGAGTGCGGCCGCACATCACCAGCCCACAGGCCACGAAGGAGAGCAACGTGTCCACACGCCACTCTTGGGCCCGGCTCGTCTCGTTCGCCCACGACTCGGCGGCACCGCTGATCGCTCTGATCACGTCGCGGTAGAGCGCGGGCAGCACCTGTGCCCGGTCCCCCGACGGATCCAGCAGGAAGTCGATCGCCACCAGACGCATGTCCTGGTCGAACCGCTCCAGGACGTGCGCGGACACCGTGATCTGCAGGTACACCGGGTCGAAGGTGAGCGGAGCGGACTTGCCGAACCGTGCGAGATCGACGAACCAGAACTTCTCCGGCTCCGCTCCGAACAGGACGTTGCCCGGATGCAGGTCGCCGTGCGCGCGTCCGTAGACCGCGTACACGCGGCGGCCACGCGCAGGGTGGTCCCCTGCGGCCAGCAGGAACGGATTCGGCAAGCCGTCGACGTCCGACTCGGTGGGGCTGGGGTCCGCGCCCGCCACCAGGCCTCGGCCGTACGCCCACTCGCGCAACGGATGTTTGTCGCGCAGGCGGCCTCCGAGCAGCGTCGCCATGTGTTGTGCGGTGGAGACGAACTGCCCATGGCCCCGTTCGGGATTCCATCCGGCCAGCGCCGCATGCACGGCGGACGTCGTGGCGGCCGCCAGCGAGGCCGCCGGCAACCTGTCGACCAGGGCGTCGCCGAGCCGTGCCGACATCGTCGCCACCTTGCTCAAGTCGCGTGCGGCTATGTCCTGGAAGAGGATCCAGCCGCCGTTCTGCAGCATGATCGGTTCCCGGGTCTGCCGGACGAGATGACTGTTCCGGAATTCGTCCGGCGACTCGTCCCACGCTTCGGAGTGCCGTGCAGATTCGAGCGTTTCGCGCCGGCCGAGCGGGACGTATTTGATGATCAGTTTTTGTTCCGTGCGCCGACCCGTGAAAGCGGCGATGAGAGCGGCGGTGGTGTTCCCGCGTTCCTCCCAGCCGGCGTAGAGGAACCTTTGGCCGGTCGAGGTGCTCCATCGGCGAAGATCGTCGCCGTCAGGACCGTCGAGCAGATCAGCCACGTCATCGCCAAGCCGCACCGGCACGCACCCCATCCCCTCTCCTTGGGACGCCGCACATCTTCGCACCCGTGACGTCCGCGTCTCCGTCCTCGCCTCTCAGGCGCCCATGTGGATGTGCGCCGCCCACCTGGTAGGCACATCTCGTGCTCCGCCCCTGCTACGCCGAACCGTCCGGTGCAGCGCCTCGGCGGCGACCGCGGGGTCCGGTGGGACAGTGCCGCGCTGAGAGAGGTGGGAGTACACGCCGTACGCGATGACCGCGCCCGCGGTGTCGTTGACGGGCCACAGCGAACCGATCACAGCTCGGTAGCCGGCGAGGTGGAACGCCGCCATGAGGTGAGTCGCCTCGTCGGCGTGGTCGATGTTCGTGTCCGCCGTGCCGCATGCGGAGAGGTAGGCAAGGCCTGCGTTCGCGAGATGCAGCTCACTGATCCGCGTCACGGTGAGCGGCCGTTGGGCGTGGTCGTGCAGGAGCAGCCTGCTGTTGCCGGGCACGTCCGAGTCGGCGACACAATGGCAGGCGAAGTGGGCGATCCGGTGGCGAGGCAGCTCGGCCAGCACGTCGTCGTGCAGCACGGCCTTTCCTCGCCTCGGCAGCACGGTCGCGTCCGAGATCAGCTGTCGCACGAGATCCGCTTCCTGCCTGGCGGCGGGCAGCGGCCTGGTCTCCGATGCATCCGGCACCGGCACGATCAGAACCCGTTGTGACCTGGCATCAGGCTCTCCCCGAGGTGCGCGGGCGTGCAACAGTGCCCGGACGGTCGGGGTGTAGGACGAGATCACCCGATCCAGCACAGTGTCGGTGTGCGGCTGCCGCAGGTGGTGTCCGGCGGCGTGTAGCGGCAACGACGCCACGACCCCCACCGGGCACCACCAGACCCTCGGCCAGGCCTGGCCGGCCGCCGGGGGCGCGGCGTGACCGAGGTGCCGCAGCACGGGCTCGGTCACCTCGTCCCACAACCAGCCGAGAACACGCAGGATCTCCCGCTGGGCCGCGTCGCGCTCGTCCTGCGACCGGTCCTCGTCGCCGGCTGACCGCACGAACACGTCCAGATCGGCCGCGTGCAACGTCGCCGCGTCCACGGTCAGGTTGTCGAGCTTCACCACGCGCACGGGATCGTCCGCGTCGTTCACGACGATCAACGCGTAACCCCGTTCCTCGTGCGCGATGAGGTGCACGATCGGCCCTGACTCGGCGGCGGTACGCAGCGTTTCCACAGTCGGGGGAACGAGAAACCCCTCGATGTCCGGCACGGCGCGAATGCGGCCGAGCAGTGCCTGCCACCGTTCGCGCAGCTGGATCCGTGTGTCCGACAGCTGCTGGTAGTCGGTGCCGGGAGTTTCTCGATCGGCGATGCCGATCGCCTGGCGGAGGTCGTCGAACTCGGTCGCGAGCCGCGGTTCGCGGCGCCGCAACTCGGTCAGGTCGCTCCTGATGTCCAGTGCGTCCGCGAACTGGACACCACGGCTCTTCTCCAGCAGAGCCAACGCGCGTTCCGGTTTTCCGGCCTCGATCATCGCGACGGCCACCGACGAAGGGAGGCCCGCGAGGTCGGCGATCCTGTCCACCCGGTCACCGAACGCCAGGTCGCGGGTCGCGACCTGAGGCAACAGCTCGACGGCCTGTTCCGCCATCACCGCCGCCTCGTCGTACTTCTCGGCGGACACCGCCATCGAGGCCGCGAGCTTGGCCGCCGACGCACGGACCGCAGACGGCGCACCCGTCGTCTCGAAGGCAGTCACGGCGTTGCGGAGTCCGGCGTCCAAGGCCGTCCGGCTGCCGGTCCGGCGGTACCACTCGTGTGAGGCGACCGCGAGCACCGTCGCGCACAAGGCGCGGAAGGGACCGTCCGGCGCCGTGCTTTCCAGTGCCTCGCGCGCGAACCGGATGGCACGGTCGAGCGTGTCCAGGTCCGGCCGGTGCTCGGGGTCCTCGGCGATCCTCCCGGCCCGCACCGCGGTTTGGAACGCGGCGAACTGCGTGGCCTGCAGCGCCTGGAACGTAAGGCTGACGCTCATCAGGTTCCCGGCTCGGTCGACGTGGCCTTCCGGGGTGAGCGCTACCATCTCCCGTTGACACCCGAGCAGCTCCCGCAACACCGACTCGTCTTCGCTGCGCACGTACCGCAACTGCAACGCGGTGCTGAGTTTGGCCAGCCGCATGGCCTTGTCCGGATGCACCAAGGGGGTGACCGCGACCGCCTCCCTGCCGACCGCGATCGCTTCCTCCAGCGCGGACGCGTCACCGCGACGCTCAGACAGCGCTCGCAACGCCGAGCACAGCTGTTGCAGGCGCCCACCGAGGTTCGGATGATCCTCCACGGTGATCGCGACGGCTTCCCGGCCAACGCGCACCGCTTCTTCCAGCGCACCGACGTTTCCCGTGTGTTCGTGCAGCGCGGCCAGATCTCCGCACAGGTTGGCCAACCTGCCCGCGCGGCCGGGGTCGTCCGGCTCGGAAGCGGTTGCCGCCTCACGACTCACGCTCACCGCCTCTCGCAGCACGGCCACATCTCCGCTGCGTTCGTAGAGGGCGCGCAACGCGTTCGACAGGTTCGTCAGGTACCCGATCCGATCAGGACGCCGCACGGTGTCGGCGACTGCGGCCCTCGCCGCTGCCACACCTTCGCGCAGGAGGTCCGCGGCACCGGTCCGGATGTGCTCGCTCAGCAGTGCGAGGCTGAGGTTGGTCAGGTAGACGGCGTGCAGCGGATCGCCGGGTTCGGTGAACGAGAGGGCAGCACGGTTCGCGGCGATCGCCTCGGCCAGCGCGGCATGATCGCCGTTCGTCTCGTACAACGCTTGCAGGGCTGCCGCCACGTTCGACAACGGTGCGGCGCGATCGGGATCGTCGGCGGCGAACACGGCAAGACCCGCCCGCCCGGTGTGCAGCGCCTCGTGGAGGAACGGCTCCTCGCCGGTGCTCTCGTACCACGTGAGCAGCGTCGCGCTGAGGTTGCAGAGGTAGACCCCGGTCCTGGCGTCGCCCTCCTGGACACAGGCGACCGCGGCTCGCCCCACCAGGATCGCTTCCTCGAGAGCCTCCCGGACGCCGTCGCGCTCGTAGCGGGTGCGCAGCGCAAGTCCGAGATCCGACAGGTAGGTGCCGCGATCGGGATCGTCCTGCGCAGCGTGGTCCACCGCGAGTCTGGCCGCGTCGACCGCCTCCACCAGAGTTGGCAGGTCCGCGTCGTGCGCGTAGCGGAGCAGCAGGGCCTCGCTGAGGTCGCTGAAGTACCTCGCCTGATCGGGATGTTCTGCGGCCACGGCCTCGCGTGCCGCGTCGATCGCCGCCTCCACCGTGACCGGATCCTCGTCGAGGCCGTGGCGTGCGAGCAGCGCAGCACACAGGTTCCCCAGATACATCGGTCGTTCAGGGTCGTGCGGTGCCGCGGCGGCAACCGCGTCGCGGGCCAGCTCGACCGCGCGCTCCAGCGGTTCCGGATCGCCGGTCGCCTCGTGCAACGCCTGCAGCGCGGCACCATGATTCGACAGGCGCGCGGCCCGGTCGGGATGTCCGGCCGGCGTGGCCGCGGCCGCGTCCCGGAACGCCTTGACGGCGCGGCGCAGGGTGCGCACGTCACCGGTCGACTCGTACGTCTCGATCAGGTCGAGCGCTCGTTCCTTCAGGCGAACCGCCGCGGATTCCCTGCGCACGGACCTTCCTCTGCTCCCTCGGACTGAACACTGGTAGATCGAGTATGTCGGCAGTCGGAAGGGAGAACTTGAGCAAACGCCCTGCGGCGCTCGTGCTGCTCGGCACCGGTCACGTGACGTTGTCTCAGGGTGCGCCCAGGTAACACAACGAGGCCCAGTACACCGGCGACCCGTACGGCGGCTGGTCGTCGGCCAGCCGCGAGATCCGGTCCCGCAGCGCCGCGACGACCGCCGCGTTCGCGTCGTCGAGCTCGTCCCCGATCTCGCCCAGCCAGGCCACGATGGCATCAGGCAAGGAACTGGCGAGCCACGTGACGGCCTGGTGCCACGCTTCGGCCGGGGGCGTCCCGAGGCCGAGCTGCTGCACGAACCGGGACGCGAACAGGAACGCGCTGTCGTCGGGAACCGGCACGGTCGTGGCCACCACCCTGCGGGCACGCATCTCCAGGGCGAGACCCGCGAGTCCGAGATGTTCGCCGGGCAGCAGCACGTCCCGTCCCGCGCTCTGACAGGACGACCACAGCACCAGCTCCGGTACCGCGGCCAGCCGCCGTGCCAGCACCTCCTGAATCCGCCGCAGCGTCAGCGTCGCACCGCCGGGCACCCTGAGCGTTCCCTCGGCGCCACTGGTGTCCAATGTGGAGTGTCCGGCCGCGTGCAGCACGTCCGCGCCCGGCTCCTTGCGCACCAGATGGTGGTCGTCGTCCATCAACCGCATCGTCCGGTGCCTGGTCCAGGACCTGAGCAGCGCGGTCTCCGCCGTCATCAGGTCGGCCGGCCGGTACCGGTTCCTCATCGGCGAACCCGACAGGGTGATCACGCTCAGGCCGTCGTCCACGCCGGGCGACCCACCCGGCGCGTACCGCGGATCGACCCTGGGCAGCAGTCTGACCCGTGCGCGCTGATGCAGCACGACGAAGTCCCCGGCCTCCGGAGCGAACCACCACGCCGCGGCGTGCGGTAGTCCGCCTAGCGCACCGAGGGCGAGGAGGCTGAACGACGTTTCGGGCAGCCCCCGCGTCACCGGCCGGAAGATGTGCTCCCCGGCCCACTTCCCGTACACCTGCAGGCCGACGTGCAGGTCGCGCAACCTCCGCTCGGCGAGCCCCTCGGCGCGAAGTCGTTCGTCCAGCTTCGTCATCTGCGCCTCGACCGCGGCGCTCGTGAGCCCCGGCAACGTGATCGTCTCCACGCGCGTGGCCGCACCGGCCGCGCGAACCACCACTGCCGTGCCGCCGCGCTGTCCCGGGCACAGGAGCACGATCGGCTCGGTCGCCGCGCACTGGCGAAGACCCTCTCCTTCATCGGTGACCGGACCCACCTCCGACACCAGGGCGAGCAGCCGGGCGTGCGCGCTGTTCGCCAGCTCCACTGCGAGCCGCGGTCTCCCGCAGGCGAGCGCCGACTCGGCCGCCAGCGCGGCGAGGTCCGCGCCGACGCGCAACCAGGCTTGCTGCTCTGTCCGGGTGGTCTGCGCTCTGACCAGTGCGTCGAGGCTGGCGACAGCCGCACGTGCGGCGTCGACGCCGTCTTCCCACCACTCCGCCGCCACCGCGTGGCGCAGCCATTGCACCGCGACGTCGAACCCCCGCCTCGGATCGCGGGCGGACGAGATCCGTGACGCGGCGCGCCAACTGCGCCGAGTCGCGCCGTCGAGCACGCGGTCGGGCGCGAGGTGACGCCACTGCGTCATCGACCGGGCAAGCACGGCATGGGCCTGGACGAACAAGTCCGTGTCCTGGCCGACCTCGGCGAGCACCTGCCTGCACATGCGCGCTGCCGCGACGGCATCCGCAGCCCTGCCGACGACCCGGCTGCGGTCGAGCAACAGCGAGGCCCCTGCCAGCCACAGATCGGTCATGGCGGTGAACCCGTCCGGTGCTGCCGCGAGCACCGTCTGGTGACGTACCACCGCCTCGTCGATCAACGCCTGACTCCCCCGGACGGTGGCCTCCGTCGCCAGTGCCCGGCACAGGTTGTTGATCCTGGTCCGGTACGTGGCCGCGCGCCTGCTCTCGTGCGCGACCGCGGTGCGGGCGAACTCGAGTGACGCTCGGCGGTCGGCGACCACACCGGTCGTTCGTGCGAGCAGGTCGTGCGCGGTACTCAGGGCGTTCAGCACGGTCGCCGCGGCTTCGGGTGACGGGGCTGCGTTCACCCCGGTGTTCAGCTCGCCGATCGCCTCGCGCAGGTCACCGAGCACTCCGGCACCCCGGAAGCGGAGCATCAGCAGATTTCCCAACGTGAGGTGGAACTGCGCCGCGTCCCGCGAGTCCCTGCCCAGATCGACGGCGACCCGTGCCCAGGCCACGGCTTCGTCCAGGTCCTCGGGTGCAAAGGCGGCTTCGAGTCGTTCGCCGAGATAGGTCGCGAGGTTGCTGGCCAGCATCACCCGATCGGGGTCGTTCGGGAGCAGTGCGTCCGCCGCGCCGCGGAGCACCTCGATCGCCCGGTCGATCGAGGAGAGCCGATGCGTGTAGTTGAAGTGGTCCGCCAGTGCGGCTGACAAGGCGTTCGCGATCGCGGCCACGAACCGTTCTTCGCCGTTGTCGCGGTTCGCCCTGAGCAACAACGAGATCGCGCGGTGCAGGTGCGCGATCCTGTCCTCGCCCTGCGCACGGAATCTCCACAGCACGCCGAGCTGGTACAGCAGCATCACCCGGCGCTGCGCCGGGATGTCCGGGCCGGCCAGGTACGACTGCACCCGATCGATGGCGGCGGTGAGCACCCTGACGTCCTTGGTCTCCTGGTACCGCTGCCGTGCGATCGCTAGGAGGTTGCCCAGGACGACGGCGCGCGCGGAGTGGTCGTCGGCCAGGAGCGCGTAGGCCTGCGCGTACCGGCGTTCGGCGACTCCCAGCATCAGCCGTCTGCTGGTCAGGTGCATCAGAAAGTGCAGGTTCGCGGCGTAGTTCGCTAGCGCATGACCGCGCTGAACGTCATCTGTCGCGCGGTTGACCGCGGACAACGTGAGTGTGGTCGCAAGCCGCAGCAGGCGAAGATCCCCGGTGCGTTCATAGGACATCCGGTGTTCCTGCGCGCGCATGAGCAGTCGCTGCGTCGGCGACTCGCCGCTTCCCGGCTCTCGGTCGTTCACGGTGAGATGATGCCAACATGGACGACGACGCGACCGCCAAGCTCGGCGACCTGCGGATCACCGACGACGATGACGTCGAGGTGTTCGACGGCGCGAAGTGGCGTGCCTACCGCAACCTGCCGCCCGGCGATCTCGACACGATCCTGCGCGACGACCCCAAGGAGACGTTCGTCGTCAGGCGGGACAACCCACCGCGCCGCTGATCACGACCGCTCCCGGTGCGACGCCGTGAGCAGCTCGGTCATGCGCGCTTTCAGCTCACGCGCCCGTCCCCCGTCGCCGCGGCGTTCCAGCACCTGTGCCAGCAGGCTGCCGCTGCGCACCGTCTGGAGGCTGTCAGGTTCGAGCAGACGGGCACGCCGCTCGTAGGTGTCTTCGGCGAACGACGCCGCCTGCTCGACGTCGCCGAGCGCCAGCAGGTTCTTCGCGAGACCGTGCGTGGCGAGGAGCGTCAGCCCGTGATCAGCGCCGCGTGCCGCCAGCAACGTCTCGCGCGCCGCGGCGTTCAGCCGTCGAGCGGCTTCGAACTCGCCTGCGCGGTGGAGGTTGTCGGCGAGGCTGATCGCCGACTGGGCGGTCTGCGGGTGCGCCGGACCGAACACCTCGAGCAGGGCGTCGTGCACCCGCTCGTTGACCTGCCGCGCGGCCTCGTGGTCGCCGCAGGCCGTGAGGTCCAGCCCGAACGCGTGGCCGGACTTGAGCGTGTCGACGTGGTGGGAGCCGAGGACTTCGCCGAGGGTCTGGAAGTTCCGCCGATCGATCTCCAGAGCGCGCTCCAGTTGTCCTGCCGCACGCAGGAAGTGCGCCTGGTTGTGCAGGGCGCGCAAGGTCTCCGGATGCCTCGAACCCAGCAGGTCGTCGTGGCGGTTGACGATCTGCTCGAACGCCACCATGGCGTTCCGCGGATCGCGCGACAGTGCCGCGGTGCTCGCTGCGACATGCTTCTGCGCCATCACCGTGTCGGGGTGGTTCTCACCGAACGCGCGTCGTGCCCGGTCGAGGATCTCGGCGTCCAGCCGTACGGACGTGTCGTAGTCGCCGCGGTAGAAGTGCGCTTGCGAGATGCGGTCGAGTACATCGACCATCGCCTCGTCATCCTCGCCCCACTCGGTTCGAGCCTTCTCCGCGAGTCCGATCGCGGTCGCCGCGTCGCCCTGGACGATCAGGTAATGCACCGAGTCCAGGTAGAGCTTCAGGAAGTTGCGACCGTGCGCGAGCAACGGGCCGATTTCGACGATGTGCGGCAACAGTTCGTGATAGCGCCGCCACGTCCGCGGGGAGCGCGGGTCGCCGGGGTGGTGGTCGACCAGCTGGCGCCCGAGCAGCAGCCGAAGTCCCTCTGCCTGATCGGGCGCGCATCTGTTCCGCACGAACGACCGGAGGAGTGCGTAGCAGCTCAGCGTTTCACCGGATGCGGTGACCAGGCCCGACTCCGTCAAGATCTTGACGATGTCGTCGAACGTCTCGTGCTGACCCTCACCGGCGTCGGGCACGAGTTCGACCGGCACCGGCGCGGATCCGCAGAACGCGATGGCGTTCAGCGCGTCGGCCGCCCTGGGGCTGCGCAGCCGGAGCTGGTCGATCGCGGTCGCCCACACCAAGCCGAGCGCGCCGTAGTCGTCCAGCGGCCCTTTGGCCAGTGTGCTCTCCGGCTCCCGCAGCACCTGCTCGCGGTACCGTTGAGGGGACATAGCGAGGCCGACCAGGTAGTGGCCGGCCTGTGCGACCGCGGCCGGCAGGTCGTCGAGCGCCTGCGCCAGCGCGTCGGTCCCCTCAGCCGGGTCGATGATCGACTCCAGCAGTCCGACCGACTCGGCGCGCTCGAACGGGCCCACCGGCAGCAGCTTCCCCATTTGAGTCCACTGTGGACTACGAGAGGTCACCAGCACGTCGACCTCTGGCGAGAACGGGCAGAAAGGCCGGATTTCGGAGGCGGTGTCGACCCCGTCGAAGACGAGCAGGAATCGCTGTCCCGACTCCCGCATCGCCTTGAACACCCTGCTGCGCAGGACGTCCGGGACGGACTCGGCGGCGATTCCGAGGCCGCGCGCGAACTCGGCGAACTGCGCCGTCAGCAGGGGGCCGCCGGAGAACCACACGACGTGGGAGTAGCCGGTACCGAACGTGTGGGCGTACTCGACGGCCGCCTGGCTCTTCCCCACGCCAGGTGGCCCGTGCAGGGCCACGACCTGACCAGGCCGGACGGTGTGCAGCTCCTTGATCCGTGACACCAGTTGGCCACGAGACACCAGATACGGCAGGAGGACGGGCAGATCAACCGCGATGGGTTCGTCAGCGCGGGGCGCGGCGGCGTCACGGAACACCGGCCCGTCCGCGGCGACCGAACTCCTGGCACCGCTGTCCTCGGCTCCGGTGTCCTCGGTTCCGATCAACGACGTCAACCTGGCAGCCGCGTTCGCGGCGAGGTGCAGGAACCACTCGCGGTCGGTCTCGTCGATCAGGCTTCGCCCGGTCATGATCAACGCCACCGCGATGAGCGCGACCAGTGACTCGACCTGCCACTCGTCATCGAGGTTTCCCTCTGCGCCGAAGTCGGCGCACGCCGTCCGGACAGCGATCACGAAGTCCCGCAGCGGCATGGGTACGTAGAGGTCCGGTGGCGCTTCCGGGTCCACCAGCAGACGGATCACATCGCGGCGTTGGTCGGCATCGGACGGCAGCAGGTGCGCGACCGTCGTGACCACGAGGTACATCGGATCGAACGCCGCGAGCCAACTGCTGGCGAACCGCGCCTGGTCGATCAGCCAGAACTCGCCGACCACCCGGCCTGTCAGGCAGTTGCCCGGATGCATGTCCCGGTGCGATCCGGTCAACCGCACCCGGATCTTCCGCGTGCCGGCGGACAGGCCCCCGAGCACGAATGACACCGGGTTCGGCAGTCCGTCGACCTGCACGTCGACGGCGGCGACGGGCTTGCCGGTGACAAGTCCCTTGCCCAGCAACCACTTGTGCACGGTGCCGTTCGGCTCGATGCGGGCGCCGAGCAGTTCGCTCAGCAGCCCGGCCACCGTGGGGTATGCGTCCTCGACCGGAGCCAACGCACCGAGCATCTGCCGGACGACCACCGAAGCGTGGTCGGCGAGCAGCGCGAACTCCCTCTTCTCCAGCAAGTTGGACAGCGACCGCAACCCGCTGAGCTTTCCGCTCGCGACGTCGAGGAACATGAGCCAGCCGCCGTTGGGCAGCATCACCGGGTCGCGGATCTGTCGTACCAGGTGAGCGTCGCGAAACGCCTCGTCCGCCGCGTCCCAAGCGTCCGCGGTCCGCCACGGTTCCTCGGTTTCCTTCCAGCGGAAGGGGATGTACTTCAGGATCAGCTTGCCGGAGAAGCTGCCGGTGCCGCCGAGACGATTCCACGTGACGTAAGCGGCAACCAGCCTGGCGGCGGTGTTGCCGCGGTCCTCCCAGCCCGCGTAACGCAGTTCGGCGCCTACCTGTACCGCCCAGCGCTTGACCTCAGGGCCGTCAGAACCGAGCACCTTCGCGAGATCGTCATCGATCCCCGGCTCCATCCCCGCTCCCTTGTGCTGACCGTTCGGCGAGCTGATCCTGCCATCTCGCCAGCAGTTCCCCGGCATGACACGCGTAGGGGTGCTCGGCACCGAGCACGGAGTCGTCGTCGGCGGCCAGGCTCGCGAGCACGTCGATCGCGGCGGGCAGGTCGCCACCATCGTGCAGACACGTCGCGAGCCGGTACCGGCTGATCAGGGTGTACGGGTGCAGTGCGCCGAGCAGCGCGGTCCAGTCGGCGATGATCCGCCGCAGCATCGCTTCCGCGCGGGCGTGGTCGCCGGATTCACCGCCCCACCGAGCCTCCTGATGGCGGTAGCGCAACGTGTCGGGATGACGCGCGCCCAGCGTCCGGTCGCTGTCCAGCGCCAGTCGCCGATAGAGCTCCGCGGCTTCCCGTGCACGACCTGCCCTGCCGGTCCACCGCGCGAACTGCGCTCTGCTCCGCAGGGTATCCGGGTGGCTGCCGCCGAGCACCCGAGTCCGATCGACGACGACCTGCTGGAGCAACGGCAGTCCCGCAGCTGGACCGCGCACATCGCACACGAACCGTGCGGTGCGATGTCTGCTGCGGAGCGTGTCCACGTGATCGGGGCCGAGCACGCGTTGCCTGGCGACCAGCACGCTCTCGTGCTCGGCGAGCGCCTCCTCCTGACAGCCCGCTCGCCCCAGCCAGTTCGCGAGCTCGTGCCGGGCGGCGAGCGTCTGCGGTTCGTCCTGGCCGATCAGGTGCACGAGGTCGTCCACCAGTCGCCGATACTCGCCGGTTGCGGTGGGGAGATCACCCGCCCGTCCGCACCAGTTCGCCAGCGCGTGCCTGGCCGCGAGGGTGTCCGGATGGGTGGCGCCGAACGCGGAAGCACGTTCGTCCACCAGCAACTCGAAGATCGCGACCGCCCCGCGCAGGTCACCGACGCGCCCCGTCCAGCTGCCGAGTGCGCGCAACGCGTCCAGGACGTCGGGGTGGCGCGGCCCGAGCCGCCGGGTGCGTTCCTCGACGATGATGTGCAACGACGCCAGTGCGTCGCGGCGCCTGCCCGCTTCCCCGATGCAGTCCGCGACGCTCAGTTCGGCCGCCGGATTGCCGGCTTCCGCCGCACGCCGAAACGCCGACTCCGCGAGGTCGAGCAACCGCCGGGCGTACGCGGACTGGGCGACGTGCCAGCACTCCTCCGCAGACGCCCGCTCGATCAACGTCCGCCAGGTGGCCTCGGGCACGTCGCCGTCGGTCGCGTCGATCAGATAGCCGAACGGCAGGTAGCGCCGTTTGCCCGCGGACACGAGGAGCGCACTCGTACCGGGAACGAGTTCCGTCGCCCAGGCCACCGCGTCGGTGAACGACTCCGGCCGCAATGCACGGCCGCCGCGTGCTTTCAGGTAGTGGGTGTGCAGTCGTCTGAGCAGATCAATCCCGACACCGTCGCGCAGACCGGCCCGAGCGGCGTCCACCGCGGCCGCGACGATCGCGGCGCCGCGTGGCCGGACGCCGACGGACCACGCGTCCCGCCATTCCGCCAGCAGTTGCGGACCGGCGGCCAGGTACTCGGCGAGTCCGGAGGAACCCGCATGCCGAACCGCCTCACGGACCCTCGGGTCGGACGAACTCGCCGCCCGTGCCAGCTCGGCCTTCGACCATCGGGTGTCCAGGTGCACCTCGTGGGCGAGCCGGAGCACGTCACGCGCCGACCGCCACCACTGCCCGCGCTCGTCGCCGATCCGCGATTCCCAGCGGGGACTCAGCATCGCGTGTTCCTGAGCCCTCATGGTGGACAGGATCACGAGGTGCCGGCCCTGCTTGCGCAGCAACGAACTCACGGTGGCCGCGGTCAGCCCGCCCGGCTCCAGGTAGCGTTCCAACTCGTCCAGCCACACCACGCACGCGTCGGTCGCGTCCGCTTGGTCGAGCGCAGCCGTCAGACCGGTCACGTCATCGGGTACCACGAACCAGTGATCCGGCATTCTCGCCCGCATGAACTCGTACGCCATCCGGGTCTTGCCCGCGGCGGCGTCTCCGACGACAACGACGAACACATTGCCTGCCAGCATTCGTTCGAGCCGGTTCTCGACATCGCGCCGCACGTAGCGCGGTACCCGCGAGTCCGACGTCGGCGACGGGTGCACACCGAACAGCACGGGATCGTCCAGATCGCGCACACGCATCGACGGAGGAGGCGGCCGCCGCCTCCCTGATGTCGCCGCGACGGCCTCAACCAGCAACGACGCGGCCCGGTCCGCGCGGACGCCGACCAGCCGGAGATGGTGGGCCGGCAGGGCGCCATGTGCGCTGTTCCTCACGAGCACCGGCAACCAGTCCGGTTCTGCCGCCATCGCAACCGCAGCCAGGTAGTCGTCGCTCAGCACCACCACTGTTCTCGTTGTGCCGCTAAGCGCGTCCTCGGTTACCGGCACGAGCACGGGGGCGTATCCGGCATGGCGAAGTGTGTCGGCGATCCACAACGCCCAGCTGTGATCCGCCGGATGGAATCCGACCTGCACCGGCTCTGCGGTTCCTGGAGAAGTACCGAGGTCCCGCGACTGAGCCCTGATCTGGTCGATCAGCTGGCGCTGTGTGGCGTCCAGCCGGTCATAGGTTGCTTCGAGCCTGCGGTGGACGGCCAGTGCGTCGGCCTGAGCCTGTGCCAGAGCCGCGTCACCGATATAGACCGATCCCTCGACGGTGCCGGCCTGCAGGATGTGCGACTGGCCTGACGTGGTGACCTCGTTGTGTGTGTGGCCAGCTGAACCCTCCCCGTTCACGTCGCCCCCCGTTCCACTACCGTCAACTCGTCACGGTCCAAATCATGCGTACCACTGGCGCGTTAACCCTCCAACCGCCACTGCCGGAGACCCGAGCGGCTGTCAGTGCCACAACACAGCCCAGCAGCCTGTGGGTACCAAAACAGTGCCCAATGGTTTGACCTGCGCATCCGGCCGCTGCAGGTTCATACTCGTTGATCAGCTGCGCCAGGTCAGCGGTGTCGTGGCCGCCTTGCTTGAATCGGGTGACAAAGGAAACTCCGACGTCCTTAAGCCGTCCCGGTCCGGCTGGTATCGCCGTCAGCGAGACCGGCCACGGCCTTTCTCGGCATATGCACGGCAGGCTCAAGAAGACCTTCGTTGACATTGCCGAGATTCGGGCACTCACACCGCAACCTCGACCCGATCGACATCTATCCCGTTCGACATTCCTACCGCCCTGCGGAAACCGATCGAGGCCTAACGTAGAAGAGCTGATCGAGATTGCGATTCAGCTCCCGCCGAAAGAATTGGCCAAATCACTTGGATTGGCCCTCTAATTTGACGGCGAGCTATCCATGGCCACATGAACACGCGAATGTTGCACGCTTGCTACGCGTGGGGGTTCATGTTCGGACATTCTCTTACCCCACGGGATTCAACAGAATCCCGTGGGGTAACTTATATTTCGGCCATTGATTAGTCAACGCGCCAATCCAACGCGAGCCCTGACTGAACTAGATGACGAGCAGGTTGCGCAGTTTTCAACGTTAGTTGTGCAGGGCGAATTTCAAGGCACTGGTCGTCATAATGAATCTGCAGAAACCTGGTCGCGAACATGATCGACCAACTCCTCCCCCGCGCCCTCCAAGGGGCCAGTAGTCCGCTCGAGCAGATGTGGCAGTGCCATAAGCAGGTGGTCTTTACGGACGTAGAGGTTCCGCGGTGTGCCGTCGGAACGTCGCTTGGCACTGGTGAAGCCATGCCGGCATCGATAGCCAGCCCGCCCATGAACCCAGTGCCTGTCCATCCGCCGACCACAACCCGGCGAGTGCTCAAAATAGAGGACAACGAGTTTGAGTACTCGCTCAAACAGCGGGGGCAACATCGTCAGGCTCTGGCCGCAACCGCGCCAGGCGAGCGATCTCGTCGATCGCCGCCTCGCTCAACGAGCGGACGATGCGCTCTCGGCGTGCACTGGTCAGGTCGGCGCCGAGTGAGCCTTTCATGAACCAGTCGCGGAAGTCCTGGCCGCAGTTCGGTGCCAGCCGCATACGCGGCTTGCCACCTTTGTACGGCGTGCTCCAGCCCGCTTCGGTCCGAGATCGCTCGCTGGTCGCCGCAAAATCACTCAGAAACGTCACGACGCGCTCGGCCCGCTGCAGCATGCCCCGCCGCCTCAGCTCCGCGATGCAGTTCAGCAACACGCGGTCGCCTCGAGCGGACTCGACGATCTTGATGATGTGCGCGACGTCGACCTCACCCTCCGTCTCGGGAAGTGCACGGCCGACGGCGCGGGCCACCCTCGTGTCCCGGATGACGATCACGAGATGCCGAACCACCAACACCAGCACCACGACGGCGACGACGCCGCCCACAATCGTCCAGACGAGCGGCCAGTCCACATCGTTCGTCCACGACGGCGTCTCCTCCTTGGGACTGGACGTGGTGGTGGTCGTTGTCGTCGGAGTCGCGGCCGACGAACTGCCAGAGCCTTTGACCCACTTGACAAGGAACGACAGCCCCATTCCGATCAACGCGAACCCACCTGTGAACAGCGCTACGCCAGCCACGACGTAGCAGAGGCCTTTCAGGGTCTCCCAGATTCCTGTGCGGCGGCGGTAGAGGCCCCTACCCGTTGCGGCGACCGCTCGTCCGGAAGCAACCCCCGCACGCACGAGGTGGCGCTGTCCATTGACGGCCGGCAGCAACGGCAACAGCGCAACGTGCGGCACGCGGTCGTTCACCACAGCGCGCAACGCCGACAGCGGCCACAACAGCAACAGCGCCGAAATGGCGAGTGCCCCAACAGCACTGGGATCCTTGACGCCGAGCAATGCGAAGGGAACCAACAGCGACATTCGCACGAGCAGGCCCAGCACACGGTATGAGTGCCCAGGCTCTCGCCGGAACACAGCCATCACCGCGTTGCGCACCACCTGGATCGGCAACAGCAACCGAAGCCGCGGACTCCACGAGTAATGTGGATGCGTCGCGATCATCAGCAGAGACAGGTGGGAGACAGCCACGTAGCCGGCCGCGAGGCCAGCTTCCGCCCACATCCCGGGGATCGTCGCGCCCAGCCTCCAGATTGCGAGCCCTGCGATGGCCAAGGCGAGCACCGCGTCCACGTGCGGGATTACCAGCAGCAGGCGCAGAGTTCGCGCGAGTTTCCCAGCCGGGTCTGCGCGGCGCACCCACGCGCGCACGGTCTCCAGCTGCGGGCGGCGCAATGCCCCGGTCAGCCACTGGGACACGAGACCTCGACGCACGTATCGCCCGAGATCGTCCGGCACCTTCGGCAGACCACCCAGCTGGCGGTAGGCCTCCTCGCGGAGCATGGGACTACCGGACGAGAAAGCGTTGCTGAGCAACGAATGCTGGCGCTTCGACATTGTGAGGGGCAGGGCTTCGAGCACCGACAGCTTCTCGTGGCGCCTGCCTTCCCGCCAGGTCCGCGCGAAGAACTTGGACAGCTGTCCCATCACGGTGGGACCGAGCATCGCGGCGCGGTGACGCAGGCCCGCAGTAAGCAGTTGCAGCAGGTAGTCCAGTCCCGCCGGCCACTGGTAGGTCGTCGCGTCCGCGGGCGGAAGCTTCGCGGTGACAAGCGATCCGGCCGTCGTAACGAGTGCGTCCAGCTTGTCTTTCGGATGTGTCTGCAGGATGGTGACCACCGCCTCACGCCAGTTCTGGTCGCTGAGCAGCTTGTCCACCAGCACGCGGTCGGACTCTCGCAGGAGAATTCTCGTCGTGAAGTACTCCTGGATCCGGCGGTGCGCGAACGTGAGTTCCTCCACGCCGCCCAGGTTCTCGGTGTGTGCGAGCTTGGAGTAAGTGAGCGCGGTGACGCCCTTGGTCACGTCATCGACGCTGCCGACCCCGCTCTCGACCGCACGCTCGATCAGGACGGTCTTGTCCGCACGCAGCCCGAGGGCCACCATCGCGAAGGCGAACTCCTCGGCGAGGCGAAGCACGAAATCGCTTTGCAGGCCGAACCTTTGCGCGTGCCGAACCTTGTCGCGTTCGACCCGGCTGACGACGAACCTCTCCATCACCTCGTGCGGGTTCTCGGGAAACCGTTGCGTGTCGCGCAGATACGAGCACAGCAGGTTCATGGCCAGCGGGGTCTCATAACGGTCCTCGTCCTCGGGACGCACCTTGCCGAGGCCGGTCCACAGCTTGCGCTCGACCTCGGGACGCAAACGGAACCGCCTGACCAGAGCGGCTCGCCGCTTGAGTGTCAGCCGGAGGATGCGGAATCTCGGCCACCCCAGCCGCCCCGGACCGCGGAACTCCCTGGAAGCGAGCACGCCGCGACAGTTGGTCCACGCGCTGAGGAACTCCGAGATCGCGGCGGCGAACTCGTTCACCGCATCGTCAGCCTCCGTCGAACTCAGGATGTCGGGAATCTCGTCGAAGGAGTCGAAGAGGAACAGCCAGGTGCCCTCCACCATCCGCCGCGCGAACTCCTGATCGAGGTAGTTGTCGACGTCGGCGCTCGGGCCTGGGTTGACCGCGTCCCGCACGTAGTCGCGCACCGCAGCCGAGGTCACCGGACGCTGCGGCCGGAACGACTTCAGGTTGACGTACAACGCGATGGCGACGTCGCTCGAAGAGCTGCGCCGCGCGTCCAGTGCCAGCTGGTACGCGACGTGCCGCAGCGCGATGCTCTTGCCGGAACCGGGATGCCCCTCCAGCAGGATCAACCGCTCGGTGCTGGTGCGTAACGCCTTCGACAACGATCCGACCCGACGCAGTGCGTCGGTCCTGCGCCCGGAGTACCACCGGCGTCGCTGCCCGCCCTCGAGTTCGACCTCGGCCTCGAGCTCCGAATACTTCTCGTCCTGCCAGTCCTCCTGGCTCGCCTGCTCGTCCAGCAACGTGCCGAGGTGGCGCGCGAACAACTCCTGCCGAGACACCCTGTTCTTCTCGTCGGCGTCGCCCTGCCGCAACAACAACGACAGCGCGAGGGCGGACGCGGCCAGCACCGCACCGACGATGCTGGCGCGCTGATCACCGATGTCGAGGCCGTCGGCCGCGAGAAACCAGGCGAGGCTCAGCACCCCCAGTCCCGCGCCGCCCCACCAGCTGATGCGGATCAACCGCCCGCGGTTTTTCCGCACCCCTGCCTCCAATGTCCGAACCTGCGGAGACCATCGCGGCATTGTTCGGGGCGTTACGGCATTCCACCCCGCGTGTACCGGTCGTGCAGGCCGTGCTGGAGTCCTGGGTCACGACTTGGTAAGGAACCGCGATCGGAGAGTCACACTGGCCTGCGACCCCGCGATGTAGTGGCACCTCGATCTCGCAGGGAGGGATCCGGATGGCGCGCCCGTGGGTCCGATTCAGCCTGCCGATTCTGGTGGGCGGCTTGGCGATCGCCGCACTCTTGTTCGGTTACCAGACCTTCAAACAGGGGTCACCAAGAGGCTTGCCCGAGGTCGACGGCGGCCAGTTGGCGCTGCTGACTACTGATGTAGACGTCCAGGTCAGCTTGACCATGGATCTCACACTGGACTTCCATCCGGGCCAGGCGTGGCCCGTCAACCTGGAGATTGTCATCAACCGCAAGGAATCCGGGCCTTTTCGTTGGGCTGTCCTGTTGGCAAGGGACATCGCTCTGCCGTACTCAGTGGACGATCCGTCCGGAGATGCTCGGCCCCGTGGTGGTCAGCGAGCTTTCAACGATGTGTGGGTCCAAGGCGATGTTGGCCAGGCCTGGTACCTGCGAAACGCCCGCGCCGACCGGCCGGGCGAGCCAGGCACGCGGTTCCCCAACATGCTGGGCAGCGCCCTGGTGGGCGAGCAGTGGCGAAGTGGTCCGACTGAAGGTCGTCGGACCATCTCGCAAACCGCTGCTGCTCGAAACCGGCCCGGCGATCTACACCAACTTCCCCGTCCTCGGAGCACCCGCCAACGTTCGGCGATCTAGCGAAATTCAAGTTCAACGTCGACGGGAAGCTGGACAGCACGCGCGGCCTGTTCGTTGCAATGGCCAGCTTCGACGACAACACCCTTGATCACCTCGCCAACGTGGCCCGCGGGTCTCGCAACAACCTGATCCTCCTTGACGCCCAAGACCTGATCGCAATCTTCGACGGACGAATGACGTTGTCGGATGCGCTCATCGCAAAGATCGATGCAGCCGAACAGGAGGGACGGTGCTGGCTACCCCTTGGGCGTTAGCCATCCTTGATTCCGATCAGGTTCCAGTCCCTTACTGCGGCGGGCCGTTCGCTGCAGTAGACGCAGCAGCAGATCGGCTGTTTGCACTACCTCGGCCGCCTCGATCGCATCATCGAAGTGCACAGTGCGGTGGCTGGAA
The DNA here is from genome assembly GCF_042721515.1 of Lentzea sp. NPDC058436. Taxonomy (NCBI): domain Bacteria; kingdom Bacillati; phylum Actinomycetota; class Actinomycetes; order Pseudonocardiales; family Pseudonocardiaceae; genus Lentzea; species Lentzea sp. NPDC058436. The sequence goes on along the minus strand of NZ_JBHXLF010000001.1, from coordinate 1,171,915 downwards.
GGGTTCTTGAAAGCCCCGATCGCTCCGGCGAACAGCTCCATGATCGCCACTTGCTCACCCTTGTGAGCGTCAACGTCCGCTAGAGGTCCCGCCTCGGGCCTGAACGCCTGGCGCATCAAGTCCACACCGATAACGGAGTTCTCCAAACCAGCCATCCGACGCACCTCGACCTCGACCGTCTTCATCGCCGCAAAACACGCGGTTTCATAGTCGCCGAGGTTGAAGATGGGGCGCACCCGCTCCTCCAGGATCGGATGCAGAGAGCCCGCCAGGCGGTCACCGGCCCACAACCTGGTCAGGGCAGCGGCATCAGCCTTGGCCTCATGCCCGGCGCGAGTCAGCCGCTGCCACGCAGAAGCCGTGTTGCGGGCACTCGGCCCGATCAGCCCATGCGCCTCCAACCACGCCCAGGCATCCGAGAGCCGGTCCAGCAACTCGATCACGTCCGGCTCCTGATTGTGCTCGAACGCCTGCTCAGCACCCCGCAAGGTGCTGTTCGCGCTCACCTCGCCGGTTCCCAGGCTCGCCAGCAATCGCAGGGCAAGCTCCGGGGTGGCCAACCGCCTGATCTCGTCAGTTGGCACAGGTCCAGACATACGCATCGTCATACCCAACACTAAGCACGCGCCCCCAGATCGACCGGAGAAGCGCTGCCCGGCACACCAGACTCGGCACCGGCATCGAGCGACTTCAGCTTCGCCCTCAGGCAGGTCTTGTAGTCATCATTGGTCATGTTCCACCGAACGAGCGCCTAGGGTCGATGAGTCTGCTGCACCGATAGGTGACATCCTGAGTTGGCTAAGAGTTCCTATCAAAGGATCTTGGTGTGCCTGTAGCAGGTGATGCAGGTTGACAAGCCGAGGAACGCTTCGTGGATGTCGTCGCGGCGCTCCCAGCGGACACGCAGCCGCTTCATGCTGTGGTACCAGGCGATCGTGCGCTCCACGACCCACCTGACTGTGCCGGGCCCGGAGCCGTGATCGGTTCCTCGCTGCGCATTCTGGGGATCAATGCCCTTGGCGCGCAGTTCTTTGCGGTGCTTATCGAAGTCATAGGCACGATCGGCGTACAGCGCGTCGGGCCGGCGGCGAGGGTGCCCGCGCTTGCCCCGTACCGGCGGGATCGCCTCGATCAGCGGGAGGAGCTGGGTGACGTTGCCTCCGGTCAGTTTGTACGCCGTCGGGATATCGCCGCCCTCGGTGATCACGTGGTGCTTGGAGCCCGGCCTGGCGCGGTCGACCGGGCTGGGCCGCTTTTGGGCCGCGCCGCGCCGCCCGCACGTGCGAGCTGTCGACCACCGCACGCGACCAGTCCAGCCTGCCCGCCGCATTCAGCGCGGCCAGCAACACCTCGTGCAACCGCTGCCACACTCCGGCCTCGTTCCACTCGGCCAGGCGCCGCCAGCACGTCATTCCGCATCCGAATCCCAGCTCCTGAGGCAGGAACTCCCACTGGATGCCGGTGTGCAGCACGAACAGGATGCTTTGCAGGACAAGCCGGTCCGGGATGCGCTTGCGGCCAAGCTTGGGCAGCGCGTACTCCCACCGGGGCAACGACGGCTCGATTCGCTCCCACAGATCGCCGGAAACGATCCACGGCTGCTCACCCTTCCCCACCACTCCATGATCAACAATGATGGAGCTTCAGTCATCGCAGTTGATCATTTGGTTAGGAACTTTAGGAACTGCTCGACTAGTTCTCAGTCAGCCCGCAGCACTGCCGGATCAGGGTGTTAGTAAGCGGCCCGCCCTGCTCGTGGACAACGACGCGCCGCAGCTCCTTGTTCTTTGCCTGGGCCCGCAGGTCCTCGGGGAAGTGGTCCGCGCACCAGAGATCGTCCTTGATCCCCTCGACCGCATCGGGGTTTCGCGCGAGGACGTCCGCGATGCTCGGCCACCGCACGCGGATCAACGCCCACAGCGCCAGCGTGTCGGGAGCCAAGGTGCTTCCTTCCAGTGTCCGCACAGAACGCAGCATGCTGTAGGTGTTCAGGAACAGCTTGATGCTTCTCGGGTTGCCGTGCAGCATCGGCGAGAACTTCCGCAACGTGTGCTCCGTGTGCATACGTGTCTCTCCGGAAGCCAGGGCGAGCGCCGCCTCACCGGCAACCACCTCCCGCGCGTCCGGGCTCAGGTTCTTCAACGCATGGATAATCGCCGCTTCATCGCCCCCGGCATTCTTGATGGCGGCGCTGGCGGACGCGACCTCCGGTTCCAGGTCGTCGGACGCGAGCCCAAGCAGCCTTCCCATGAACGCCTTCTGGGTGTTGCCTCCCAGTGCCGGCATCTGCACGTTCAGCTGGAACAGCTTGTCCATGAACAAATAGCCGAGAGAACCTCCCGACGCGGCAATCGGTTCGTCGAAGGTCTCGTACGCGTGCTCGTAGCTCCGCCGAATCCATGTACCGTCCGCCGCGACGACGAAGTAAGCCGCTGGAGTGAACTGTTTCGCATCGGAGCGGTAGTGGATCCGCGGCGCGTCACGCACCAGTGCGTGGACGGAGTCCAGGAGTTCGACGACGTAGTCCTGCCGGCAGCGGTCGAGATCGTCTACGAAGAAGACCACCGGCTTCTTCGAACGCTTAAGGAGCCAGTCGAAGTGCGACGCGACACGGGTCATCGGGTTCGGATTGGACTGTTCGAAGAGCCGAGCTCCGCCTGCGGACGCCCATAGGAACGCGCGCGCCGCGACGCGGCTCCCGGCCCACAGGAACGCCACCATCACGCTCATGGGCGCGAACAGCTTGACCAGATCACCGGCCGTCGGGGTGAAGCGGCTCGCCAGCCACCAGGTCGCGTATCCGACTCCGGACGAAAGCACGAGGAGCACGATCAGCGCGACCGCGTAGGGCGCGCCCGACACCCGCATCCGCGCGCACATCCCCCTGAAGCGGAGCCACGCTCTTTCGAACGGATTGCGATCGGCGAGAAGGTGCTGCCGGAGTTCGGTCAGGAGAGCCCACCACGGCGGCGACACGCGTGACTGTTGCCAAGCGTCGAACCACACGATCACGAACGGCGGTTCCTTGAGAAGATGCGCGGCGAGCAGCATGAGGAGGCTGCTCTTGCCGGAACCCCAGCTGCCGTCGAGATGCACGAGCAACGACGTGAGCGGATCGTCCCGCTTCGACTCCCGCAACCTCACAGTGAGCACACGCGCCAACGAGTCGCGTCGCAGGAGGTCGACCGATGCTGCGGAGTCAGTCGACCACCTGACCTCGACGCCCTCTGCCGGTGCCTGACCCGTGCTGGTGTCGACTCTCGACTCCTTCAGGCGCGACGTGATTTCTTGGACCCGCTCCTCGAGCTCGACCTGCGCGCCTTCGATCCTGATCAACGTTTCTTCCGCAGCCTCCATCGCGAGCTTGATCAGGCGGCCGTCGGCGTCCAACGCGATGTCGAAGATCCTCGCCATCTCGAGGTTCGGTTGTACCTGGCCGTTCTCGATCTTGCTCAGGTGGCCCTTGCTGTACGGAACCAACTCGGTCAGTTGCGACATTGAGAGCCCACGCTCGTTACGCAGGATACGAACTTCCTGGCCGAACGTGGGCCGCGGCTCGGACATGCCTCGATTGTCGTACCACAGTTACACGTTGTTACTACCCGAACAGGTCGGCGATGACGGACAACAACCACCCTGCGTGCACCGAAAACGACGTCCACGCAGGTCAAGACGCATGTTGATACTCGTGGATGACTCAGCCGAGAAGATCATGTCAGTCCATGGCGAAGCGTTCGATCCAATGAGGTCGACAACCTGAGGCCGGACTCGCAGGGTGCCGAGCGACCGTGGGTGCAGTGCTTGTTGCTGTGTCGCTCTTACTTGCGCAGCGCCTGATGCAGATGGACCTGATTCCAGATCAGCGTGCAGTCCAACGTGTAACCGTAAAAGTTGTTGCCCAAGTCGATGAACTCAGCGACGAGAGATTGAATCGTGTCGACTGGCCCTCTGCACTAGGTTCGAGCTATTCAATAGCGCATGAACACCCGAACTGCGCAAGCTTGCTTCACGTTCGGACATTCTCTTACCCCACGGGATTCACCAGAGTTCCGTGGGGTAATTCGTTTTCGACCACTGCTAGATCCGCGTGTAAATCCAACGCGAGCGCCTGCTGAACTGGGCGACAAGCCGGTTCCACGGTTTTCAGAGTTAGTCGTGCGCGTCGAATTTCAAGACGCCGGTCGTCATAGTTAATCTGCAGGCATTGCTCACGAACTTGATCGACCAGCTCCTCGCCCACACCTACTTCCACGGGTCCAGCAGTCCGCCCGAGTAGATGTGGCAGCGCCTCGAGCAGGTGGTCTTCTCGGACGTAGAGGTTCCGTGGTTCGCCGCCGGAACGTCGTTTGGCGCTGGTGAAGCCGTGCCGGCAGCGATAGCCAGCTCGCCCGTGAACCCAGTGCCCATCCATCCGACGGCCACACAATCCACATACGACGAGCCCCGCCAGCAGGTAACGCCGTGCCTCGCCGTCCTCGGCAGGCTTCGCCACCCGCATCCCCTGCACCGCGACGAACGTCTCGTCATCGACGAGAGGCTCATGCGCGATCTGCTCGGACACCTCCCACTCGCTAACCGGGTTGTATCGCAGCGCCCCCGAGCCGCGGCCACCGGCACGTCCGCCAGGCCCGTGACCGGTTGTGCTGCTTCGGTTCCACACCTGCCGGCCGGTGTAGCGCGGGTTCTCCAGGATCATCGCCACTGTCCGGACGATCCACCGCTCCCCCGACCTGTGCGCGTTCCGCTCAGGGTCGGCGCCCGACGGGCACACCACGCCACGCTCGTTGAGCTCCCGTGCCAACGACGCCACCGTCCGCCCGCGAGCACGTTCGGCGAACATCCACCGCACCCACGGCGCCGTCACCGGATCCGGCGCCAACACCTGCACCCGCCGACCCCACCGCCCATGCACAGGATTCGGATGCCGACCACCATCAACCAACCGATACCTATACGGCGGCCGACCACCCAGAAACCGGCCCTGCAAACGAGTCTGAGACCGCATCGCCGCGAGCACTCGCTGACGAGCCCGCGCCACCTCACGCTGCGCTTGCGCACCCAACAACACCATCAACGCCTCATGCACAGGGCTGCCGAGCTCCACTGGGCCGCCTGCTTCCGGCAGCCATACCTCAACACCCAGTGCATTCAGCCGAGCCATGACCTCACGGAACTGATCACCATGAAAAGCGCGCTCGTACTCCCCCACCACGACCGCATCGAAGGCACGATCAGGATCTGAAGCAGCGGCCAGCAACGCCGCGGCCTCCGGACGGTCTAGCCACGTCCACCGCCGCGATACACCCACATCAAAGAACTCCGCGACAACCGAGCCGACACCCTCGATCAACTCATCCGACACCGCACGCTGCCACGCACGCGACGTCTGCACATCCTGAAACGTGCTCGTCGACATGCGCCCGTAGAACGCAAAGCGCAGACCAGGCTCCTCAGACTGTGCCACTGGACGGCGACGCCCCGTCAACGCGGCAACCAGTTCGGCATTCGTCAACGTGGCCACAGACAGCTCCCTCGATCAAAGCCGAGACTCGAGAGGCAGCGACACCATGACGCCGACTGGAGCTTGCTCCACCCAAACAGCCCAACAGCCCAACGAGGTCTGCTCGTGTTCGCGTAGCTTCAGGCCCGAGCTCGCTCTACCTTCGACGTCCCGAAGGTCTGGTAGTCGCTACTCGCACGCTTGGTGGGGCCGGTGCTCGTTGTCGTGCGGCTTGGTTAGCCGCACGTACCAGGGGCGCCAGGTCTCCCCTCGAAAGTCGAGTTGCGCGCGTTCAGCTGGGCTGGTGCAGCATCACGACGGCTCACACTCAGCACAGAGCCCAAGGCCAATCGGGTGAACGAGCTACTCGGTCTCCTCGGCGTTCAGGAGAAGACGTAACGCATCGTACGACTCGCTGCCCAGAACGCACCAACGCGGCCAGCACCGCACGATCAGCCCAATTTAAACTGCGCACGACCATGAGTACGGCGCAGCACCGCGACCTCATGCCGCAACACCAACAACTCGACGTCCTTGGCCGCCGAGGACCGGCCAAGCAGAACCAGCCAGCCGCCCAGCCGGACAAAGACGAGGTACAGCATTCGCAGCGCCACGCCCACGATCATGCTGACTGTGCAACGGTGCCCGACCACTGCAGCTCAACGCGTGTGTGTGGAGTTCTGGCACCCCACAGGCGTTGCAACACGGTGATTTGGAGGCGCAGAGCGAGGTTCTCGACATCCTTCTCGCGGTCAGTCAGTGGCAGTAGCCGCAGCGCGGCGAAGGCGTGGGTGACGGCAGGTAAACGAAGCGGGACCAGCACGGGGCGCGATCATGGTCGACGACCGCCCGCCGTCGGCCGAGACTCGCGACCTGCACGGACGTGCTTTTCGGCACGCACACCGCCGCCGGAGAGCTGTGTAGGCAGGCCTCCAATCGCGACGATAGTTTTACGAGCCCACAGGGTGTGAACGGCGTTGAGCAGCCATAGTTCACCTGCCAACGCCCGGTTTCGACACACGTCCCAAGCCTGTGGGGTGCCTGCGAGACAATTGTTACACCGAACGATTCGCCGGCACCTCCAGACACGAGATCACCGGCCGACAGCCCATCATCAACGAACACCACCCTCGGCATGACGTGGAATGTGGCGTACGATTTTCTACTCACTGCCCTGTTGACTGAAGTACTGCTGCAAGCGCTGATGACGGAACTCGTACACCGCCCCGACTTGACGTAGAACTCCACGATGGTGTGCGTCTTCAAGGAACCGGACAAGGTGCCAGGGAAGTTTTCGAAATAGGGCGAAGCACAGCCGCGCAGTGGCGAATCTGAACCAAGCTCCCGGGACCTGCCACCAGACAACAAAGCTAGATACGATAATAACTACGATAGCCGCTGACCCCGCAGACAATGGCTTTGACGTGCCGGCCAGCAGCAAGACCATCGCGAGTGACAGCACAGCCGCAAGTGAAGGCCCATATATTAGGGTGGCTTTGCGATCATCGGACAGTGCACTGCGAGCATCGACCGGGATATCCAGCGAAATTGTTTCAGCAAGTGCAGGAATAGACGCCCCAAGGCCCATCAATAACCCAACGGCCAACAGATTCTTCAGTCGTACGTCATGCATCAAGAGTGCGCCCATAACCAACATCATGAGAACGCCAAGGGTTGCCTGCCGTAATATTATGCGGACTGTACCCCTAAGCGTCAATACCATAGTTTTAGGCAACGGAACTAAAACTATGAACTTTTCGACTTCCGGTCTCCAGCTCGCCACCAAGGTCACAGCAAGGCCCACCAGCGCCCCTACTGAGGCTACTATGACCGCACCCACTAGATGAATTATCAGAAGGAATAAACACCATATCGCGAAGGCGCGTACATCTTCGGGTGGCCCCAACCGCCCCTTCGCGATTGCTAGGATCGTTACACCGAGCGCGAACAGTGCTCCAACCAGCGCAGCCCGGGTCGCAGAGGTGATCACATAAGGCCGTGGTAATAACAAGAACAACCGCCACCACGCGAGGTTTCCTGCGGAAGGATTCATCGCAAGTCTGCGAGCCAGGAAGGCAAGCCATTTTCGCGCATTCAGGGCGTCCGGCAGCGAATACAGCGCCGGCAGATAGGCATCGAGCAAATGGTGTTCGACAGCGGTAAGCGTCGGAAGCGCGAGCAGGTCCGCAGGGTCGGTCGATGGGGACGCATACGCGGTCTTCGCCAGATAGACGGCTAGCGGAGTGGACAGTGCTCGCGCCAGCAAGCCCTCCGGATCCCCGCGTAAAGCGGTCACGACCGACTTCCAACGTTGGTCGGCGTCTTGAGGGCCGTCTCTGAGGTAGCGGGCTGCCTCGACCGCATCGACCGGTTTCAGCTCGACGACCGCCGCACGGCCAACCAGAATACCGGTCTCGCGAATGATCTCCTCGTAGTCATCTGCGCGGCATGTCAAGACCATCGGCCTGTTACGGCCGACCACATGCGCGATGCCCCGGACCGCGTCTGCCTTCGAGGCAACCTCGTCCAATGCGTCCAGCACAGGTAGAATCATCCTGCGTTCAATTAGGTCCCACGCGACCTCAGGCCCGTGTACGCCGCGCTTGCGAAACACCGGGTGGTCGACCGAGATCCTTTGCATCATCCAGGTTTCTATGTCCTGGCTCTTCGGATCCCACGACGCGAGCGACAAGAGCACTGGCACAGGGTCGCCGACATGTCGCTGAGCGAGTAGTTGGAGGGTCAGAAGAGCCGCCGCACTAGTCTTACCGGAGCCAGGCTCTCCAAGTAGCACAAGTTGATGGCTAGGAAGCATCTGTAAAGCATCCGCTAAATCTTCGACACCTCCCCGCAACTTGAGACGCGTGGGTCTGGCAGCCATCGCCTCTACACCGACGATCTCCGCTGCACTTGGCGCTACCGGCCGTTGGGTTGAGGCCCAGCGGACGTCCAAAGGCGCCTGCTGGGTAAGTCCGCGCGCGTTGGCTTCGCGTTCCCATTGTCGGCTAACCAGCCGGGCCAGATCTTCCAACGCTTGGCCAGCATCACGGATAACGGCTCTCGCGGCGTTCGCCCGCAGGCCTACCAGACCGACGAACAACCCCGCGAGCGCGAGCAACGCACCTGAGACACTGGCGAGCTTGTCGCCAATATCCAAGGCGTCGGCCGACTTGGACAACCAAACCAAGAAGCCGATCACCGCCGTGCCGAACGCGAGGATGACGGTCCACCACCTGCCCAGCTTCACAGGGACAGCACCACCAGTCGGCCAGAACCCAAACCACCCACCCTTCCGGACGCACGCTCACCAACTGGACAATCGCCCCTAGTGCCGAAAACGTTGCAGTATGACGGAAAGCCTGTCGGCGCGGTGGTGCGTTCACTCTGTGAGGACAACCTCCGTCCTCACGGGTGTCTGCTTCGTCTGTGTCAGAAGAACAGCACGGTCAGCTGGCCGCCTGACTGCGCTGCACTGATCAGCCCTGCTCCGCCGTCGCAGAGTCACCTACTCGTGCAGCAGACCCTGCTTCCGACCAGCCCGCCCGCCGTGCGAGTCCAGCCCCCACGCCTCGGCGAACGCCTCGACCAGGATGGCCTTGAATTCGTCGAGGGTCAGAGCAGACCGACTTGGCGCAGGGGTTCGTCCACCGAGGCGTCCTTGAGCGTGTGACCGTGTTCGAGGCTCTTGAGGGTCACCACGCCTCGACTCGCGCCGTCGGCGTGGAACGTGGACCAGTTGCGGCAAGTCGGGCAGATGCGGCCGACGAGGAACGGCCGCAGCAGGTGCAAGCGGTGTCGAGTGTCCACCAAGTAGAGGCTGTCGACCTCCACACCCGCCTCGCGGTAGGTCATGGTCCGCGTCGGCGCGACCGGGTGGTCGCCCATCAACTCGCGGTAGCTGACCGTGGCTTCTGCACGGATGCTGTCCCACCGGACCGCGGTGACGTGGATGAGCGACAGGTCGGACAGGAACTCAGCCGCCGCGAGCAGGGTACGGAGGTCGGCCGCTGCCGAGTCGAGCGCATGCGGCAGGTCCGTGAAGTCCACCGTCCGCAGATGTGAGTCGTCGTTGCGGCGCACGTTCAGCCTCTTGCGAGCCGCAGCGACGCCTGGGTCGGCCAAGAGCGCGCGGAGGTCCTTCAACGGGTGGGCATCGGGAAGGTTCCGGAAGGCTTTGCCGTCGCGCACCTCTTCGAGGATCGCGGACTAGTCGCCGAATCCCAGACCTCGCCCCTTGGCAAGGGTGGCGCGGACCGTGCCGCTGTACCCAATCTCGATGTTCGCGTCACGGGCGAGGACAAGGGCCAGATGGGCGATGTAGCACAGCAGGACCTCAGCAGCTTGGAGGACGGCGTTGTACGCGTCCCGAGTGGGGCCTGCGCTGAGTTCCGCTTCCACGGTCCGCCATCGGTAGGCGATCGGGTAGGGGAACCGCGTCCGGACGATGTAGTCCTGGTCAGCGAGGTTCGACGCGGCTTCCAGCCGGAGCCGTGAGGTTCGTCCATGTTCCACGAGCCGCGACTTGGCCATCTCGAAGTCTTCGTCGTCGGGGAAAGCCGACTGCAACACGGTTTCCGCTTCTATCCGCCAGGTCTCGAAACTCCGCGCGGCCTCGGCTAGATCTGACAGGGCCGCGGTCAACGCCTCGTCCAGCCTGGGCAAGGGCAATTCCCGGAGTGTCTGACGGTTGAGGTGCGCCGCACCACCACGGGAAGCGTCGAGCAACTCCCGGGCCAGCGCCGAGCGCAAGTACTGGAGAACCACTGTGCGTTGAGACCCGTCCAGCTGCGGCTTCGGGCGCAGCACCGCAACAGACTGGTTCGCTGCCGCGGGAAGGTCTTCTTCGGACACCTCAGCCACGACGAGGTTTTGCCCCGGCAACCTCATGGCGCGCGTGACGACATCGCCGACGCACAGCTGCCGGTCCGCCGAAACCGTCGCCCATTCTGCCTGTTCGTCGGAAAGCACGATCGTGCCGTCGCGCGTGATCTCACGGCCGCTGAGAACGCGAACGGCGCCGGGAGCGTCCACATCGCACTTGAGCGCACGGTCGGCAACGGAGTGGAGACCCGGCGGCAGGATCTCGAACACCCCGTCGATCGTGGCAGCGCCACCGAACGCGGTGAGGGACTCGCGTCTGGCTTTGAGCCGAGGGTCGTGACGCGCAAAGCTCAGCGGCTCCTTCGGCTCGGGCACGTCCCGGAGCACGTACCCGAAGTCGCCCCGCCCGCCTTTCCTGGCGAGCAGCCGGTCGAAGTCGTCGAGCACGGCCTTCTCGTCATCGGCCGCCGAGTACTCGAAGATCCGCAGCGGCGGCGCTTCACCCTCCGCTCGGGGACGGAGAAAAACGGTGGCGATCCAGAATCGGTGGTGCACACCCGGCAGTACACCCTCGAGTACTGCGCGAGCACTGGGCACCAGGTGCGGAAGAGCTCTTCTCTGAACCTCTCGGCGCCGACAGGCCCGAGCAGACTCATCGCCGGGATCACGGCCGCGAGCAACGAGCCTGATTTCGGCGGCGCGCAGTCCAAGAGGACGAGCTCGTGCTCATCCCGGACAACCGACCCCTTGAGGTCGTCACGGCGGCGCCACGGCGGCAGGAGCAGTGCGGGACTGCCGGTCAGCACGTCGGCTACCGCCGCAGACAACTCGGAGGCCGAGTTCACCTCCTTGACCGGCCAGGAACCCGGCAGATCGGCCCACTCGATCTCTCGGTCTTCGAGCGTGATCCGCAGCACGGTGGGTTCGGTTCCGGAGAAGTGGTCGAATCCTCGGTCGACCAAGGTGAAGAAGAGTGATGAGAAGGTGCGGCGACCTGACGACTGTTTCGTGGCTCCGCTCGACACAGCGGACGGTCCTACGGGAAGACCGGTGCGCAAGCCCGCGGACATCACTGCAGATCTTCGAAGGCGTTGCGCCGGCCAGTGATCGGCCGGTGCGGTGCTCGTTTCAGTGCCCCCGTTTCTTGACCCGGCGTTCGACGATGAGTTCCCACGAGGCCCATGAGCTAGCCGTTTACCGACTCACGAGAGCGAGTCGCCCCCGCGACAGACCGACCCGGAGCAACCGGCATCCACGGCAGAGCCGAACGCCTACACGATCTCGTCAACCAGCGGCGCCACGTCCCAAGACGCGCGCTGTAGCGCTCCGCCGTCGCAGCAACCTCCAAGTCGCCCACCTCGCCCCCCACGATTTCGAGCGTGCCACCGTTCACGCGCGTCGTCGTGCTGGTCGTGATCCTTGCCGGACGGCGCATGGCGTCCCCTGGTGTCTGCCGCAATCGCCGAGACTGCGGACTGACCGTCTCCGCGTTCGCGCCCCTGCGACCCGCTCGTCTTCAGCTCCGGTACGCTCTTTCGCCATGGGAACTGGGCGCACACGGATGCATGCGGGTAACACCCGCATGCATCCGTGTGCGCCCTTCAGTTTCACCATGTGGCTGTCCTCGATACCGATGGCCGCACTTCTGCTGTTCGACGACTGCTCACGGGTGCGAACCGTGTCATCCACCACGTCGCGGGGCTCGTTCCACGCCACGCCTGTCGGAGCTCTCTGCGTCCTTCGCCGGTGATATTCCAGCGCTCTTGTCATCTCTCCAGGATTGGCCAAGGCGCGCCGGGGCATCCGTATGTGCTGTCGCCTTTGTTGCGGCACATGGACTTCTGCCCCGGTGAGAACCTCACCGAGAAGGGCATTTCGTGTCTTCGCTCCAACTCCTCGCTGACTTCGCACAGAACCCGCTTTCCGCAGGCGGCACGACCTTCGTCGGGTCAGTCGTCATCGCGCTCATCAGCAGCACCATCGGTACGGTCGCTGGGATAAATCTGCACAAGCGTGGGCGCGCGAACGACCAGAGCGACCGCGCCGACGACAGACACGCCGACGTTCAGCAGCGGCAGAACAACCGCGACTGGACCATGCGCCAGCGTGATCACGAGTTTGCGCAAGCCTCGCTCGACCGCGTCTACATGATCTGTGCGCAGCTCGACCTGAACCCTCGAACGTCAGATGGACTCGTTGAGCTCGGTGTACCGCAGGTCGCACTGGATCTCCGCCAGGTAGCGCACAAGATGCAGCCCGGTGACGCCCGTGAAAAGATCCTGCACCTTCACCAGCAGCTCACCCGGATCATCGACAGTCCGCTTCCGGGCGGTGTGCGCGATGGCTGGCAGAGCGACACTGCAGCTGTCATCTACGCTGCGTGCGTGCAGAACGGTGAGTCCGCGCGGCTGATCGATGCTCTCCCCAGCACTCGGGATGCCATCACCGCGTTGTGGGGCCTGAAAGCCTGACCTGTGCCGCTCGGAAAGTGGTCGCTGCAGCTCAAGCTGCATATCGGTACTCGTTGATCACCCCACCGAGGATCCGCGTGCGGACGGGTTGACCGCCAGAGACGTCAAGATCATGCGCCGCTCCGGTGTGCTCTTGGACGTCTGGCGGTAGCTGGTCGCGGGCCTGGTGAGGCCGGTGTTCGTTGTAGTGCGTCTGGTAGGCCGCAAGTACGTGACGCGCATGGCTTTCTCCCATGATGAGGACGTGGTCGAGAATCTCGCGGCGGATGCTGCCGATGACCCGTTCGCAATGCGCGTTCATCCGCGGAGCTCGAGGCGCAGTCGCAATCACTCGCAGTTCCTCTGCCTCAAATACGGCGTCGAACGCGTCGCCATACTTACCGTCGCGGTCACGCAGCAGGAAGCGAAAGGACTCTATGCGCGTTCCAAGCTCGCTGGCCAGGTTCCTTGCCTGCTGCACCGTCCACTCCCGCGTCGGATTCGCCGTAACTCCAGTGATGTGCAAGCGCCTGGTGCCGTGTTCGAGAAACGCCAGCGCGTACAGGCGCGCTCCGAGCACGGTGTCGATGTGGAAGAAGTCAGCCGCGATGATCCCCTCAGCCTGCGCAGTCAGAAACTCCCGCCACGTCGGGCCGCATCGCCGCGGCGCCGGATCGATGCCCGCGCGGTTCAGGATCTCCCAGACCGTCGAGGCCCCCAGGCGATGACCAAGCCGAACCAGCTCACCATGGATCCACCGATGACCCCACCGCGGATTCTCTCTAGCGAGCCGGAGTACGAGCGCCTTCATCGCCGCTGCGGTCGATGGACGCCCGGTTCGCCGGCGCGCGGTGTGATCCCACTTCCGGGCGATGAACCTGCGGTGCCAGTCGAGCAACGTCCCTGGGGTAACCGGAAAGACCTCCTGCCAGCGCGAGCGATGCACCAATCTCGACAGCACCGCGAACCAGAACCGGTCCGCAGGCTCGTAACGAACCGGACCAGTCAACTGCCTACGAAGCACAACGTTCTCGTGCCGCAGAACGAGAAGCTCCGCATCCTTAGCCGCCTCACCTCGAAGCAGCACCGCCGGAACAGACAACAACTTGCAGACCACCTGGTACAACAACGAACAGACCACCCAGACATGCTCTCAGCTGGGAGAACCTCAACGCTCAGAGCAGCGATGACTTTCCGGGCGACACACCTTCGCATGGATGAACTTCCCGCACAGACAGCACAACGACGTGGTCTACACGGAAACCTTCTTGCGCTCCGAATACCTCGAATCTCGTAGCGAGGTCGAGCAGGTGGCCGACAGGTTCTCCGCGTTGCGACAACTGGCGCTCGACGAAGACGAGTCACTGGAGTTCATCGCCGAAGCCGCCGCACGCCTATAGGAAGCCGTGGACGTTTCCCACCCGGCACCAGTCTTCCCGACTCCGGGGAGAGGCTGTCCGCAGTGCATGACTACCGTCGTCTTGCCGCACCTGGCTCTCTCAGCACGCGCGCGAGCCAACTGTTCAAGCAGTCCACCCTCAGGCACCGCTACTCCTCGGTGACGTAGCGCAGATAGGCCTCCGGCCTCGCCATGTACCGACGCCAGTGATCGACCAGCGCCAGGTCCTCCCACCTCGATCGCTGAAAGCCGTGCTCCCCTACCTCGATGATGTCGGCGTCCGGTGTCGACGCCAGGATCGGCGAGTGGGTCGCACAGATGATCTGCGCCCCCGACTTGCCCAGCTCGTACATCAAATGCATCAACCGCAGGCAGGACTGGAACGACAGCGCCGCTTCGGGCTCGTCCATCAGGTAGAAGCCGGGCTCCCGGAACATGGCGGCGAATACGGTGAGAAAGCCCTCTCCGTGGCTCATCTCGCTCGTGTCCTCGTCCCAGTACCCCGTTCATGCCGCTCACCGCGTTCATGAACCCGAACGCGGTCTCCGCGCGCAGGAAGTAGCCCTTGCGCTTGGTCCGAGGACCGATCCGATGGCGCGAGCCGAGGGCGGTGGTCTCGAACTGGATCATCTCGCCGAGCTCGGACTTCGGCCGATCGTTGACGTACTTCCGTCCAGCCCGCCCGCCCTGTCCGTCCAGTCCCCACGCCTCAGCGAACGCCTCGACCAGAGTGGACTCGCCGGAGCCGTTTTCGCCGACCAGGAAGGTCACCGGCCGCTCGAACGTCATCCCTTCGTCCGCCAACTGGCCGACACACGGCACGTCAAGGGGCCACGTTCTCCGCGAGCCACGAGGAAGCGACTCAGCGGGAATGTACGCACGGCGGGCGAGCATGAGCAGATGTCCTTTGGTCAGTTGGTCCAGAGCGGATTCTCGCGAAGGAACACCGTTGCCACCCGGCGACACGTCGGCCAGGTCATTTGGACCATACATGTTGGGAATACACACGGTTTCGAGGCCGCTGAGCGAACTCCGTTGCGAAAACTGATGACGTCCTAGCCATCTTCGATCACCACGTCAGGATGTCAGCCAGCGTCTCCTCCTGCACGTTTCCACCTGCAATCACCGTGACAACACGCACGGCCACACCGACCCGTCCGGTGCGATCGCGCCCTACCGCCGCAGCTCCGATCGCAGGTTTCACCCTGGCCAGAGCATCCGTCACCCACCTTCCACCACGATCCAATCGCATCTCATCCCATTCCGACTTTGATCGGCTGTACGGTCTCTCGGCGCCTTGCTGCGCGAGGTTTCGATCATGGTGAAGGCACTGTCGGAGTCGGACAGGAGAACGCGAAGTCCGAAGATGAAGACCGGCGACTGTCCGATCTGGATGACCAGCGCCCCGCCGAACGCACGCGCCACAACCATGCGACACCCTCGGTCTCCTACAAGCCGTGCAGGATGAGACCAGCAGGTGCACCAGCCAGAGGCCCAGCCGTCACCGCCACCTGCGGCCGCTCCGAACGATCATGCGCGCAGCGAACGTTCAGCGGCCGTAATTGGTGTTGTTCTGAATGATCCAGTCAGGCGAAGTCGCCACCAGCACTCGCAAAGACCGCGGTGAAGGAGTCGGCGAGTCGAACTCGATCAACACATCGCCAACATAGCTCATCGGAGGGCCCGACGCTGTGACAAGACATCGGTTCCATGCACAGCCTGGCGAAGTCGCACACTCGGTCTTCGATCAAGCGCGGAGAACCGCCACCACACGCTCACCTCCATCGTCCCGCAGATGGAGGCGGCCCGCGGGGCCGATTGATCGGCCTCGGAGGACGGTTCGGAAACTCCACGACTGGCCCGCGGACGAGGTCCGTGACAACAGGTGGGCACCATCATGGCGAAATAGCGCACGCGCGATCCGCCGGAGCGACCAACCGGGCACGAGCGGTGTGAAAGCTCTTCGTGGCTTCTGCCGATCGGACCTGCCGGCCTGGGGCGGGCAGTCGTCCCGCCCAGGCCAACCGCCCGACGCCACAAGCCAGCCATGACCAGCGGATCGCTCAGCAAGGAGTGTCCTCAGCAAAGTCGAGAGCTCGCGCAGATGTCCACCCAGGCTCTGCGCACCGCTTCGCGCGTGCCGCAAGAGACGAGCCGCGCACGCCCCGATACCCGGATGCGCTGTAACAGCTTGATCTGCGATCTCGATCTGACGCAGGTGACCTCCCGACTCACATCGCTCGCCGTGATCTCGCTGTTGGCGGCCGGCTGCACGTCACCGACGCCAGGGACACCAGTTCCCGCTCCTAGCACGGTTACCGTCAGGGGAGCCGCCGTCGTCCCCCGCAGCACTGTCGGCGTGGTCCCCACTGTGACCGTTACGCGAACTGCGCCACGAGAACGCCACGTGTTCATGACCGACGCGGTGGAGTACGGCGTCGGCCAGGTTCTCACCGACGAGTACAAGATCAGCGATGTTGGACGCGTAACCTGCCCTGAGAGCCAAGACGTCGAGCCCGGCAGGACATTCATCTGCGCCGTCGCTGTCGGCGGCGTCGACAGGTCAGTGAAGATCACGGTGAAGACTGCGGACGGCGAGTACGAGGTCGGCCAGCCGGGCTGACGAGTTGGCATCAGCAGTACCAACAACCCCAACACCCGAATCCTCTGGTGCGCCCGAGCTTTACCGCCGCATCGAGCCCTGGGACGCGGCCACCTACTGAGGCGCCCCCAGCTGCGACGATCTTGGATCGGAATCGCTGGCGAGCTTCGAGAAGCGGATGGCGATCCTAAGGGCCCGGACAGCATGGAGGCGTACTCCTGGTCGACGTCGTGATGACCTTCAGCCAGTCATCACCGACGAACAACAACACCTCACACACCTGCACTCCTCGACAACACCCGATCAGCGGAAGAACGCCAGCAGTTCGGGTCGGACAACGGGGGTACTACTGCACGCCGCGAGCCGAGCGCCCGCGCTTGGCAAAGTCGATGCCGTAGAGCAGCGTGGCGCGAATCGCCGCCTTCGACGCCTACCACGCAGTCGACCTGATCACGCCGCGACCGTTGCTGCTGATGCCCGGAACCGACGCCGTGACGTCGTGGACAAGCGTTCCAGAGGGCCGATGGCACCAAGGAGTTCCAGTGGATCGACGAGGCGACGCACGTCGACCGGTACGACAAGAAGGTGCAGCAGGTCATCGAGCACGTCGCTGAGTTCTTCGGCAGGAACCCGCAGACGCGGGAGACGTCCGGACGCACGATCACCCGCCTATCAGCGACGCCACGTCGTGTGGCGCAACACCGCCGCACGACAAGGGCCGGAGTGGAACCGGCGGCTACCGTCCGGTGTTGTTCGGCGCGCCGGGAAGGTCCTGCAGAGTCCGGTAGAACTCGGCGCCGGGATTGCGCTCCACGACCTTGCTCGACAGCGTTCCGCGCACTAACGAGATGAGGAAAGGCACAGCACCAAGGTCGTGTCGTTCCCACGACCCGTTGGTACCTCTGACCACGACAGGCCAGTGGTTCGGGTCTCCGTCATCCGCCAGCCAGAACAGCTGTCCCTTCACTGGGTAGTCGAACACGGCCCACGGGATCAGGCCTGGAAGCTTCGGATAGGCGTCGTAGGGATGCTTGTCGTCGGCCAGTTCGAGCATGAGGTCTCGGAACATGGCGAGGTGGTCACCCTCCCGCCCGGTGATGGTGGCGGGTCCGACCAACGCTGTGCCCGCGTACTCGCCGAACGGGATCGTGTCGAGAAGAGCCTTGTAGTCATCTGGCAGCGTTGTGCCGAGCAAGTCCTCGGTCCGCTTCCAGTCGGGCTGCCACTTCGGGTGTCCGGACCAGCCGACCACGTCGGCGAGGACCTCGACAGCCGGTGACCACGATGCCATTCCTTCAAGCTCCTCAACTTCCGAATGATCCACTTTGTCGGTTATACAAGCTGTGATGTCGGCAAGAGGGAGTTTTCGTTGTGCCGTCGGCCTCATCCGGGCGACAGGTGAGGGCCAGGAGCGCTGCCGAAGTGGTGCATCACGTGCTTGACGCGGGTGTACTCGTCCAAGGCGTAGCGAGAAAGGTCCTTGCCATAGCCAGAGTTCTTGAAGCCACCATGCGGCATCTCCGGTGTGAACCGCATGTGCGTGTTGACCCAGACACAGCCCGCTTCCAGTGCGGCGGTGAACCGATGCGCACGACTGTGGTCCGAGGTCCACACGCTGGCGGTCAACGCCTGAGGCACACCATTGGCCAGCGCCACGGCTTCCTGCTCGGTGGCGAACGTCTGCACCGTCACGACAGGTGCGAACAGTTCTTCGGTGACGACCTCGTCATGCTGTTCAACTCCCGCGAGGACCGTCGGTGCCAGGAAGTACCCGACGTCGCGCTCCCGCTTTCCTCCAGCCAAGATCTTCACGTGGTCCGGTAGCCGCCCGAGCACCGCGAGAACCCGATCGAAGTGGGCCTTCGTGATCAGCGGGCCGCAGAAGGCGTCCGTGTGCGCGGGCGGGCCGACGACCGTTGCCTCGGCATGGGCTGTCAGTGCGCGGGTGAACTCGGCGGCGATCGGTTCCTCGACGAGCACGCGCGTCACGGCGGTGCAGTCCTGTCCTGCGTTGAAGAAGGCCGCTTCCGCGATGTTCCTCGCCGTGTCCCAAGGATCCACGTCGGCGAAAACGACGGCTGGCGCGTTGCCGCCCAGTTCCAGGTGCACCCTGGTCACTGAGGTGGCTGCGGCTCGGGCGACCTCGACGCCGGCACGCGTGGAGCCGGTGAGCGCGACCGCGTCGACGTGGTCGATGAGAGCACGCCCGGTCTCCGGTCCGCCGCAGACCACCGACAGGGTGCCCGCGGGCAGGAACTCCGCCGCCGCTTCGGCCAGCAGCGAGGCCGTTGCCGGTGTCGGTTGTGCGGGTTTGAGGACCACGGCGTTGCCCGCCGCGAGAGCTGGAGCCGCCTGCCACACGGCCATCAGCAGCGGGTAGTTCGACGGCAGCAGGTGACCCGTGACGCCGATCGGTTCCCGGCGCACGTAGGACGTGTGACCGGGCAGGTACTCGGCGGCTCCGATGCCGTCGTGGAGTCTGGCGGCGCCGGCGAAGAACCGGAGGTGGTCGGCGGCTGCGAGGACTTCCTCGTCGAGGGTGCTCGCCAGTGGTTTGCCCGTGGTGAGCACCTCCGTCCTGACGAAGCGGTCCGCTTCGGCCTCCACCGCGTCCGCCAGGCGCAGCAGGGCGCGCTGGCGCTGCCCTGGGGTGGCCGCGCTCCAGGACATCGCTGCCTGGCGTGCGGCCGAAGCGGCACCGGCGACCTCGTCCGGGGTGGACTCGGGCGCCTGACCGACGGTGTCGCCGGTGCACGGGTCGACCAGGTCGCTCCACACCGGCGAGGACTCGTCCCGCCGGCCCGCCACGACGTTCGCCACCCGGATCACCGATTTCCTCCTGGTACCACGATTTCCGGCAACGGCCGGCGTGTGCTGACGAAGGTCGCGTTGTCCAGCAAGGTTTCCCCCAGTGCGGGCGCGGTGGTGCTCGCGGACTGTCCCGCGAGCGCTTCGGGTAGACCGCCGGTCCTGTCGGCGACGCGCAGTGCCGGTTCTCCCCTACCGGGTGCGATGTCCAGCTCGACCACGACACCTTCGGGAGGCACGCCCCACACCCACAGCTCCCACGCGTCCTCCCGCGGCCCGTCGGAGCTGAGACTGAGGTCGCCGGGCTCCGCGCCTTGCACGCGGTAGCTCAGAACCCGCACTCCGGTGAGGAACAGCGCGAGCTCCGCCGCTCCTCGGGCAGACGCGGCGGTGATGCGCACGCGGCCTGGTGAGCTCACCTCCACAGCCGTGATTGGAGGCGGCAACGGCAGCGCGGCGGCGGATGCCCGCTGAACTGGGGCAGACCAGGCCGGCCAAAGGTCGGAGACGTCTGCGGGCTTCCCTTCTGCCGACGGCACCCCACCCGGTTCGGTCGAGAGCAAGGCAGCCGTTCCCGCAGTGGCGTCGAGGAAGTAGGAGGCGGCCGCCCGGTGCGCGGGTGCCTGTCCGGTGGGGATCGACGCGACGAACCCGATCACCAGCGCCGCCGCCATGGCCAGTGCAGGAACGCCGCGAGGCGGGCGTGGCGCGAGCGTGGTGCCGATGAGCGGCATAAGGGTGAAAGCCAGTGCCAGGACGGAGGCGGCGACCGCGATGAGGATCACCCCGAGGGCGGTGGACAGCTGCATCACCAGCGGGACCACGATCACCACGACCGGTACCAGGACCAGCGCGGCGGCCGTGGCCTGCGCGACCGGACCGGGCTCGCGCCGCGTCAGCCACCACGAGGCCAGCGCGCCGAGAGCGGGCCAGGTGAACACGTAGCTGGCACCCGGCAGCAGGGCGGCGGTGGCCGAGGCTGCGGCGGCCCACACAAGAACGGCGCCGAGAGCTTGGTGCCGGAGGTCGACCCACCGCCGCGCCAGCAGCGCCAGCGACGCGCTGAGCGCAAGAGCGAGGAGGGCGAAAGCAGCCAGCGCCAACGAGTTCGCGGGGATGTCGCCGTAGTCGGCTGCCTCCGGGTGCCTGGTCGCCACCAGGGGCGCGGCGAGCCAGGCGACCGCACCGACGACGACAGGGTGCACGACGGCGACGAGGGCACCGCCGGCCACGCGGAGCACCGACACCTCCCCGCCTCGCCGAGCCACGACCAGTGCGGCCGCGCACAGCAGCGCCACGGTCAGTGCGAGCGGCAGGGCCAGCGGTTCGGGGTAGGACACCACCCACCACAGGGCGGTGAAGTGGACCGAGTCGCCGGCGGGTGGCGCGGTGAGATCAACCGCGCCCAGTGCCCTCGCCAGGCCAAGGGCGTACTCGCCCTGGTGCTGCACGCTCGCGGGGTCGACGTTCGCCACGGTGTCGTGCGGTCCGTGGTAGTGCGTGTACCCCTCTAGGTAGGCGAAGTTCATCCCCTGGTGGCCCGCCGCCGCGAAGACGGTGAAGTCGGTCAGGTTGGGCAGGTAGCGGTACGCCTCGGCGAACAGCGAACTGGTCTGGGGACGCACGCTGTGCCGGGCGAGCAGGTCGACCAGCCACGCCGAGTCCGCACCGGTCTCGAACATCAGGGTCGGGCCGGAACTGCCCCGCGCCTCGAAGTTCAGCACCAGTGCCGCGTCCGGAAGGCCCTCGGGATCCTCGACGAGCGCTTTGGCGCCGAGCAGACCGATCTCCTCGGCGTCTGTGAAGACGAAGAGCAGGTCGTTGCGGGGGCGCGGACCGGCCATCACGGCCCTTGCGGTCTCGAGCAGCGCGGACGTGGGCACTCCGGCATCGTTGGCTCCGGGGCCCGCGGCGACGGAGTCGTAGTGCGTGACCAGGGCCACCGGCCGCGTGCTGGCCGTGCCGGGCACGCGACCGATGACCGTGCGCAGTGCCGCGCCGGCGTGACGCGCCTCCCCACCCAGCGGCGCGGGACCGAGCAGGGAGACCGCCGAACCCGTGTGGACGCGCGTCTCGAGGCCGAGCGCGGTCAGCCTGTCCACCAGGTACTGCCGGGTTCTGGCGTGCGCCTCCGTACCGGTCGGTCGTGGGCCGGCGGCGATGGTCGTCAGGTGCTGCACGGCCCGGGACGCGGAGAACCGGTCGGCCGGAGCGTCCGCGGGCACCGCCGACGGTGGCCGTCCCACCCACAACGTCAGTGCGAGCACCGCCACACCCAGCAGCACGACGGTGAGGCGGACCGGCCACAGCGCGGGCATCCTCTCAGGCACGGACGTTCCAGGGCTCGGCTGCCGCCGCGGGGTGCGCGCCCTGCAGGAGAGCGCGGTGGAAGACCGACACCGCGGCCCCGACCGCGGCCTCGGTCCGCGCCGCAGGTTCGATGCGGCCCTGGCGCCGGGGAAGGTCATCGTCCTGCACGAAATGCCCGCGCACGACGTGACGCGCCCCCATGGTCTGGGCGACAGGGCGCAGCGTGTAGTCCAGCGCCAGCACGTGGGCCGGACTGCCCCCGGTGGCCAGGGGCATCACGGTCTTCCCCGCCATCGCGTGCCGGGGAAGCGCGTCGAGGAAGAGCTTGAGCAGCCCGGAGTAGGCGGCCCGGTAGATGGGCGTGATCAGCACCAGCCCTTCCGCGGAGTCGACCGCGGCGCACGCTCGCACGAGCTCGGGGTCACTGACCTCGGCGTGCACGAGCGCCTCCGGCGGCAGGTCCCGCACCCGCAGGTGGTGCGTGCGGCATCCCACGTCCGTCAGCAGTCCCGTCACGTACTCGCCCAGCCATTCTGGCCGCGAGCCGACGCGCGGGCTGGCGGAGACCACGAGAACGGTCCCCGGCTCAGGCGCTGTGGACACGGTGACCGACCTGCTCGTTGTCCGGCAGCACTCCCCTGCACTGCCCGGCTCGGGCCAGCGCGGCGATGTTGGAGCCTTCCTGGTCCAGCCAGGCAAGCGGCTGGTCGGCCACCTTCCGCAGCGTCCAGTACCCGACGTGCCCCTCGACCTGGGAGGTCATCTGGGCGGGGATCCTGTTCTCCAGCAGTTGGTTGGCGTAGTCCTGCAGTTCCCGGCCGGCGTCGGCCAGCCGGGCCATGGCGCGCGTCCTGGCCTGGTGATCGAGCTCGGCGTGAGCGAGACGGCGGGCGTGGATGCGGACCAGCGGGTGGAAGACGTAGCAGGCCCCACCGCCGACACCTTCCCCCGCGATGTCGAGGGCCTGGTGCTCGACCAGGAGGTCGAGGTCGCGCTGGGCCTCGCCCTCAGACAGGCTCGCCACCGCCGTGGCGGCCCACGCGGGGATGTGGACGAGGTCGGGCAGGCTGAGCATGAGCCACAGCGCCCGTGTTCGTGGTGGCAGTCGATCTGCCGCCACGTCGAGCCGGGCAGCCAGGTCGAGCGAGCCGTAGGACAGCTCGGCCAGACGCCGGTTCTCCTCTGCGAGGTGTTCGACGAACCGGTCCAAACGCAGCTGCGGGCGGGCGTGCAGCCGTGCGCCGGCCGCGCGGAGGGCCAGTGGCAGCCGTCCGGACAATCCCGCGATCGCGCGGACCGCACCGCGTTCCTGCTCGACCCGTTCGACACCAATGATCTTGGCGAGCAACTGCACGGCGTCGTCGGTCTCCAGGCCGTCCAGGCGGCGGCTCACCACGCCGGGCAACTCCATCAGGCCGACCTGGCCGGTCACCATCACGACGGCGTCCTTCCCGCCCGGCAGCAACGGCTCCACGCTCGTGGCGTCGGGAACGTCGTCCAGGACGATGAGGATCCGGCGACCCGCGATGGCACTGCGGAACTGCGCGGCGCGGCTCGTGAGGTCGTCGGAGATCCACTGGTCCGACATGCCCAGCGCGTAGAGAAAGGACTGGAGGATCTCCATCGCGGATGCCGCAGACGGCGCGCTTCCCCGCAGGTCGGCGTAGAGCTGGCCGTCCGGGAACCAGTTCCGCACGCGGTGTGCGGCGTGCAGCGCCAGCGCGGTCTTGCCGACACCGGTCCGCCCGACGAGAGACACCACCTGCGGCCTGGCGGAGTCGTGCGACAACAGGCCGGTGAGCCACTCGAGCTCTTCCCAGCGACCGGTGAAGTCGCCGACGTCGAGCGGAAGTTGCGCGGGCGACTTCGCGACACGGCGACCGCGTTGATGCGGGGTCGGTGGAACGGGCGTGCCCGCGATGATCCGGCGGTGCAGCTCCTGCAGGCGCGCGCCGGGTTCGAGGCCCAGGCTGTTGATCAGCATCGCGCGACCCGAGCGGTACACCGCGAGTGCGTCGGCACGACGGTGTGAGAGGTAGAGCGCCGTCATCAGCTGAGCACGCAGCTGTTCGCGGAGCGGGAACTCCGCCACGAGCATCTTCAGTTCGCTGACCAGCTCCGCGTGCTGTCCCATGGCCAGCCGGATGTCGAGCTGTTCCTCCAGCACAGCGAGCCGTCGTTCCTCCCAGTGCGCCGCCACCGCCTGGACCGGTCCGCTGGTGAACTCGGCCAGCGGCGCGCCTTCGAACAGCGTCAGCGCTTCGGAGTAGTTGCTCGTGGCTCCGGCGAGATCACCCGCTTCGACCCGTGCGCGTCCACGGCGCACGTGCTCTTCGAACAGTTGCGCGTCGAGCACTCCCCCGGCGAGGTGCAGGCGGTAGCCGCCCTGGCCGGTCTCGATGATGTCGGCGGGCGCTCCGGCGGCTTCGAAGGCCCTGCGCAGGCGCCAGACGCAGGTCTGAATCTGCTTCTCCACGGTGGCGGGCGGGGAGCTTCCCCACACCGCGTCGATGAGCCTGCCTACCGGAACGAGTTTCCCGACGTTGATCAGCAGCAGTGCCAGCACGTTCAGCTGGCGATTCTTACCTAATTTGACCTGCTTCCGGCCGACCGAAACGCACAGGGGCCCCAGAATCTTGAAGTAGATCTTTGCGTCAAGTTCTTCCCCGTTCGATACAAGCACTTTCACAGCCCCCAAGCCGGTGTACGAGAGGATCGCTCACGGGATCCGACATCAACGGCGCGCGGTAGCGCCGCGACAAAAGGGCACTCTGCCTCCACGAGAGAAGACCACTGCAAGAACCCCCAAGACGCAAAACCGAAAGCAACGACAGCTTCCGCTCATGGCGGAATATCACGAGGACGCGCGGAACCGACCTCCCCGCCGAGCGGGCCGACCTGGCCCCGCCGCTCGGTTGATCACAGCACCGCCCTCACGCGAGGCCACGAACTGCGCCGCCACCCCGTTGGAAACTCCCACATCTCGCTACTGTACGCAAACAGTCATGTACACAAAAGTGGATACTACCGGCAGAATTCGGACAAAGCTTGCTACACAGCGTATATAGCAGGACCGCTCCCCTGCTGCCGTCACTCAACATGACGCACGGCGTGGCTACCCTGGGTCACATGATCGACTGACGTCTTCTCGTCGATGATCTCGTCCTCCAAGCGGCACGCCTCGCCGATGATGAGCATGGCCATGTCGCGCATGAAGGATTCAGAAACGCCCGATTCCCGACCGCGCCGCGCGTAGGCATCACACACGGCGGCAACTCGCTGCGGTTGCATCATGGGAATTCCTTCATTTTTCTTCACGGCCGCGACCTCCGCACACACCCGAAGTCTTTCGGCCACAATCCCGGCAAGCGCTTCGTCCAGCTCCTCGATCCGCGAACGAAAGGGGCGCAACGAATCCACGTCCGAAGACCTCTCCTCATCGTGCAGCAAAAGTATTCAAATGGTTACACGATGCACATTAGGGGGGCAGGGTCTCAACGCAGTATCAGCTCAAGCCGATGATTCCCGCGGGTCCGGGTTCAGTGCTTCCAACTGCCGGACGGACTGAGCGCGCAGCGCCTCACCTCGCGGAGCGGCCCAGGCGCCGAGCCTGCCGAGCCACTCCCCGAACTCCCCGCGCCCGCCGGCCGTCACGAGCGCGTCGAGGTCGACCAGTGCGCCCGCCAGTGCGGTGCGCGCGGCAGCCGCGGCCCGGTTGGACGCCTGCACGTCCCAGTACACCTCAGGATTGGCTCCGGTGATCCGGGCGAGCAGCGCCAGGAGCGTCCGATGCGGCGGCGGGGCCAGGTCGACGATCCTGTCAATGCTGATCCCCAGCTCCGCGGTCACCTTCCCCAGCGCGAGCACTGATGCGTGCGTGGCGGCCTGGACCACCGCGGTGACGCGGTCGTGCTCCTGCGCGCTCAGCTCCACCACGCGGGCTCCTTCTCCGGTGATCAGCTCGAGCAACCACCGTGCGCGGCGACCGACCTCGACCGGCACCGCCGCGACAGCGTGGTCCCGGAATCCCAGCGCGGGAGCGAACATCGGGTTCAGGCTCAGTGCTTCGATTCCCCGTGCGGCCGTCATCGCGCGGAGCACGGACGCAACGCTTTCCTTGACGGACAACGTGTCCACGACGAGCACACCGGTCCGCAGCACCGGTGCACAAGCCTCCAGCGCAGACAGGGCGACTTCCTCTGGGAGCGCCACCACGATGATGTCCGCCGCACCGATGACCTCGAGCGCGGCCGGCGACGGCTCGGACACATCACCGACCACAGTGGACACAGAAGGAGCCGGCAGCCGGTCCACCACCGTGACGAGAAGATGCCGCTGCAGCAGGCGAACGAACAACCCACCGACCTGGCCCGCTCCACCCAGCACGACGGCACTTCGACAGGTCACGGCACAGCCTCCAGGTCGTCGTCCTCGCCGAGCACGACGAGGTCCACCTGAGCGGCGAGTCCGGGGAGGCGGACCGCCAGCCATGCCTGCAGGCGCGCGGCCAGTCCTCCGCCGAGCCGCGGACGGCCTGCTGGGTCCTGGCGTTCGACCAGCACGTCGAACAGTGCCTCGGACTCGCTCAGCGAGGCGAGCGGCGTCGTCCGGTAGCCGTGCTCGGCCGCCACGGTGTCGACGTCCCGCCAGTCCACAGCGGTCCTGCGCCGTCGTTCCGCCGTCCGACCGGGCAGCACGATGTCGGCGACGCCCGCTGCGGGCAGACCGATCAGGCGTAGACGCACCGCGCCGCGCTCACTGAGCAGCCGGTCGAGCTGTGCCATCGAGTGCAGATCCCGTCCCCACCTCAACAGCGGCGTCTTCGCGTTCGAGCGCGCGGGCCGCAGCAACAGGTGGTAGGTGGCGGCCGCCGGCAAGGGACCGAGCAGGAGGTGCGACTGCCAGTCGACCCAAGGCGCCCGGCCGGCGAGTGCGCGCTGCACCGCGGGCGGTGACCAGCCGGCGGCGTCCGGAGTGGACTCCGCGCGCCCGATGCGCAGCAGGTTCGCGAGCCGCTCCAGCCGGGGGTCTCGCAGGTTGACCACGAACACCGCGCCGCCGCCGCGCACCAGGCGCAGCAGGTCGACCGCGGTTCCCGGAACGTCCAGACAGGACAGTGAAGGAGCCGCCGCGTCCAGCAGCACAACGTCGTACGGCTTCTTCGCGGCGAACACGTCGACCGCGGGGTGAGCCGCGGACAACCGCACGCGCTGCCGCAGGTCGGGCCGCCGTGCCAGGACCTCGCAGATCTTGTCCGCAGAAGGGTCGGCGAGCTCGTAGTCGGCGCATTGAGCGGAGAACGCTGCCGACAGGTCCATGTCGCCGATCCCCAGGTGCAGCGCGCGCCGGGGAGCCAGCCGGGCCAACCGGTCCAGGGCGAGTCCGATCGCGGTGGTGGACCGTCGCTGCACCGGTTCCGCTGGTCCGGGCAGAACCACGGCCACCAGGCGTCCGTTGTGCTGACGGACCACCACTTGAGCCACGGACCCATGTGCGAGCAAGGCCGCCCGTACAGGCCCCCAGACGGTGGGCCCGTCCGGCACCAGGTCAAGCCGTCCGTCGGGATGCCGGCACACCCGCACGCCGTACCGGGCGATCCCGGCCGTTGCGGCGCGAAGTGCTCCTGCGCCCTCGAACGTGACGTGGCCGCTGTGACCGGTCATGGCCGGGAACGCCGGCCCGGTTCCAGCGCCCGCATCGCCTGCACGTCGAGCTTCCCGCTCGGCGCCCTGGGCAACCTCCGCGTGAGCACGTAGTGGTCGGGCTGCATGTAGGCAGGCAAGATCCGTTCCACCTCAGCGCGCAGCTGGTCCTCGACGAGACCTTCGTCCGCCGAGGCGACGAACGCGGTCACCACGTCCGCACCGGACGGGGCGGTGTGCAGCAGCACCACGCATTCCGACACGGACGGGTGGCGGCGCACGGCCACCTCGATCTCGCCGAGCTCGACCCGGAAACCGCGCAGCTTGACCTGGTTGTCGACGCGACCGGTGATCAGCAACTCGCCCTGGGCGGTCCACTGCCCGCGGTCCCCGGTGCGGTACAGGCGATCGCCGGGTCCGCCGAAGGGGTCGGGCAGGAACCGTTGCGCCGTCAGCGCCGGCCTGCGGTGGTACCCCCTCGCGACCGCGGGACCGCCGATGTAGATCTCACCGGGCAGGTCGGGCGGTACCTCGCGGAGGCGCTCGTCGAGGACGTGGAGCCGGTAGTTGGGAAGCGGCGGCCCGATCGGGATCTTCCTGCGGGTGGCGTCGACGACGTCGCACGGGTGGGCCGAGGCCCAGACCGCGCACTCCGTGGGGCCGTAGTCGTTGAGCAGCAGGGCATCGGGGTGTTCCAGCAGGTGCCGGACGACCAGCTGGGGCGGCATCGGTTCCCCGCCGACCGACACCAGACGCAGGTGTTCGAGGCCCGCACCCGCCGTCGCTTCGAGCACGAGACCGTAGTGCGAGGGCACCGAGTGGATGTGGGTGACCGGCAGTCGCCGCAGGAGCCTGGCCAGCGCCGACGGGTCGTGCGCCTCGGTCTCCGTGGGCAACACCGCGGTTCCACCGCCGGTGATCGTCCAGTACAGGCCACCGGCGGCGCCGTCGAAGCACAGGGGCATCGTGACGAGGTCGCGCTGCGGCGGCGGACCACCTACCTCGCGGGCGTGCGTGGACACCACGATCGCCCGGTGGTGCACCGCGACTCCCTTGGGCAGGCCGGTGGAGCCGGAGGTGTAGATGACGTAGGCGAGGTCGTCCTGGGTGACGGTGACGGCGGGGCTGTGATCGGGCTGCTCCGCGACGTCTTCCAGCACGACGACCGGGATGGGGAGGTCGGGGACGGTCTGCTCCCGGCGGACGAGCACCAGCCGCGCGCCGGAATCCGACACGATGTGGCGCACGCGCTCGGCGGGGTACGACGGCTCGACCGGTACATAGGCGGCGCCGGCTTTGAGCACGCCGAGCATGGCGACGACGGAGTCCGCGGCTCGGTCGGCGAGCAGGGCGACGAGATCACCGGGGGCGACGCCTTCGGCGAGGAGCCGGTGCGCGACTCGGTTGGCCCTGGCATCCAGCTCGGCGTAGGTCAGCTCGGCTTCGCCACAGACGACGGCCGTGGTGGACGGGCGTGCGCGAGCCTGCAGTTCCACCAGGGTGTGCAGGCAGGCGTCGGTGAACTGCTGCGTCTCACCGCGGGCCCATCGAGCCAGGCCCTCGCGCTCAGGCGCGGTCGTGGCCGGCACGTCGTCCACCACCGGATCGGACTGCGCCGCCTCGAGGACCGCGGCCAGCCGGGAGGCGAAGGCCACCACCGCGGCCTCGGAAAACAAGCTGGCGTCGTGGTCGACGCGAAGTCCCGCGTCGACCAGAGCCACGTCCAGCTCGTACCGGGTCGTGCCGTCGGGCAGGCCCACCGGCCACGCGACGCACCGCCCCACGCGTTCCGCTTCCGGCTCCCCCTCGCGGCGTACGGCCACCGTGGCGTGCACGCCGTCCGGGGCGGGGATGGCGGCGGCGAGGTCCTTGTCGACCCGCCGGACGAGTTCGGTGAAGCGGGTCGCGGCGCCGGTCCTGACCACTACGGCCACCGGTCGTGGTGTCAGCACCAGCAGGTCGACGTCCGCCTCGTAGCGGTAGCGGTCCAGCAGGACGCCCACCGCCGTCGCCAGAACCGCCTCGGCCGACACACCGGTCACGCCGGCGAAGCGGTCCAGCGCGGCGGTGTCGAACGGCACGCGCACGGTGGCGGTCGACCGCGACGGCGTGCCGCCGTCCCTCAACGCGGTCGGCAGGTCCACCTGGGGGCCTGCGTGCGCCTCGGGGTGCACCGGCCGCGGCAACGGAGCGTCCGGGTCCGTGAGCCACGACAACACGTCACGAGGCGAGGAGCCGTCGGTGGTCGTCACGATGACGAGGACGCGTCCGGTGTCGAGCCCGGCGACGACCGCGCGGAAGGGACGGGGATCCATCCACGCCGCCGCGAGCGCGTCCCGGACGAGGTCGTCGCGCTGCGCGTCGTCCCGCACGGGGAGGCCACTGCTGTGCACGGTCAGCGAGGGGTGGTCGCGGAGGGACTGCGGCCAGCCCTCCACCACCCACGCTGCGGCGGCCGGTCGCGTCGCCTGAGTCACGATCACTCCTCCTGTCATCCGTTGCGGACTGGTGGACCGGCCCGCAGCGGTGCCGGGTGGCCTCGGGTCGTGCGGGCGTGCTGCGGCCGCTGGACGCGCGGCGCCCAGCCGTCCGGATCTCGTCGCTAAAGCAGGATCCGTCCGTCCGCGCCGCCCCGGAACTCGCGCGACTTGCGCAGGTCGCGCGTGACCACGGCCTTCTTGAGCCAGCGGTCGGTGCCGTCGAAGCGCGCTTTGAACTCGGCTCGTCCGTGGACGGCCTTGTAGTTGTCCACGATGAGCAGGTCGCCGGCGTTCAAGGCCACGTCGGTCAACTGCTCGTCCAAGGACTCGATGACGGCGTCCAGCGCCTCGGCGGCCTCCTGGTCGCCTGGGACGGCGTTCATGAAGGCCGGGTCGATGCGCAGGTACGGGGCGTCCTGGCCGCCGAAGAGGACGGCATTGGGCTCGGGGTTCTCCTGCATCCGCTGCATCACGTGCGGTGTTCCGGTGCCGGCCGTCAGCGCCCGCGCCCGCGCCACGTGCTCGTTGTCCGGCCGGATGAGGAAACGCCGCTGCCGCAGCACCTCCTCGTGCCGGGGGGCGATGTCGACGGCGTCGATGCTCGCGATCGTGGTGGGCACCGAGTCGTGGTTGCGCAGGCCCAGCAGGAGCAGGTAGTCACACCGGTGCGGGTGGAAGCCGTCTTCGGTGTGCCATTCCAGCTTCACCGTGCCGTGCCCGCTCTGCTCCTGCTGTTCGGTCGGCATCGGCAGCACGTTGTGGACGAGCTTGCCGTCCTGCAGGGTCGACCAGCCGAAGAGGTCGCCGAGCAGGGAACCTACGAGGACGAGGTAGGTCTCCAGGTGCCCGGTGTTGCGGGGGCCCTCCTGCGTACGCCAGTCCAGCGGGGTCGGGCCGATCTCTTTGTCGTCGACCGGAAGGCCTCGCAGGACGAGTGCGGTGGCGTTCTCGGTGGACCGCAGCGTCCTGATCTCGCTGACCAGGTTGGCGGGCAGCCGGTGGGCCAGGCCGGCGGCCGCGGCGAGCAGTGACGGCGCGGTGCCGGATCCGTGGTCGCGGAGCACGGCACGGGTGTAGGTGTCGACATGGCCGGCGTCGGCGGGTGTCAGGTCGACGTAGCGGATGGTGCCCGACGAGTCGCGCACGGCCTCGGACCGTGCCGTCGTGGAGGTGCCTTTCATGGTGATGCCTCTCGGAGGTGCGGTCCGGCCGCCGCCCGCGGGCAGGCACCCGCGGGCGGACGGTGCGTCGGTCAGCCGTGCGCCTTCTCCCTCGCCACTTCCTCGGGCGAAGGCAGGTAGCCGTTGTCGACCAGGAACTGGAAGCAGGAGTGCGCCCACTGCTCGTTCACCGGCGGGCACTCGATGCCCGAGCCCTCCAGCGCCTCGTTGAGCACACGGCACTCGTCGAGCGGATCCACCTCCTGCTGCAGGTCGGGGTCGAGCGCGGCGTGCCGCATCGACGCGACCCTCAGGATCGGCGTCAGCGGGTAGAGGATGTGGTCCTCGTCCACGGCGAGCGCCTGGCGACGGGCCTCTTCCTCGTCCACGACGTTCAGGTCGTAGCCGAACGAGCGCAACCACTGGTAGCACTGCTGCATCGTGGTCGGTTCACGGTTGGTGATGTTGAAGTTCTTGCCGAGGTTCTCCTCGCGCAGCGACGTGTAGACGATGGCCTGGGCGGTGTAGTCCACCGGTACGGCGTTGATCACGTCGTTGTAGAGCGGCAGGACTCCGAGGTCGAGGAAGCCCTTGAGGTAGACGTAGAGGTAGTCGGTGTCGTGGGACGCGCCGGTCTTGGTGTGGCCCGTGATCATCCAGGGCCGCTGCACGGTGACGGGCACGCCCCGGTCCCGGGCGATGACCACGATCTTCTCCGCGACCCACTTGGTGCGGGGGTACCCGGTCGGCACCTTGACCGGCCGGTCGCCCAGGTCCTCCTCGGTGAACGGCCGCAGCGCACCCGTGCCCATGAAGACGTCCACACTGGACACCAGGTGGAACGCCTTGAGCGTGGTCCTCGTGGCCAGGCGCAGCAGTTCCTCGGTTCCCAGCACGTTCGCGGCCTTCATGGCCTCGTACGGGTAGGTGAAGTTGACGATCGCACCGCTGTGGTAGATCGAGTCGATCGAGGCGGCGTAGCCCTCGAACTCCTCTTTGGACAGTCCGAGGTACGGCTTGGCCAGATCACCCTGGACGACCTTGATCCGATCCCGGTAGGACTCGTCCCACGCGCGGTACTTGCGCATGGTCTCCTCCAGGCGGTCCCAGCACTCGTCGGCGCTGCCGCCGCGCACGAGGCAGTGCACGGTCGCGTCGGTGCGCTCGATCAGCTCGACGACGATGAACAGGCCCAGGTAGCCGGTCGCTCCGGTGACGAGCACGTTCTTGGGCGCGAACCAGTCGGCGCGCGGCAGGCCGTCGGGCTTGATCGCCGGGTCGAGTTCGACATCGGCGACCAGCTCCGCGACCTGCTTGGCGTACAGCGCCGCGCTGTCGACGTTGTCCCGTTCGCGCTGGTGCGTCTCCACCGCGCGGGCGATGCCCTCGACGGTCGGGACGCGGAAGATCTCGTCGATCGGCAGCTCGACGTCGTGTTCGCGCGACAGCTGGGCCGCGAGCCTCGCGACGAGCAGGGAGTTGCCGCCGAGGGAGAAGAAGTCGGCGGTGGCGCTGATGTGCTGCATGCCCAGCACGGCGGCGAAGGTTTCCGCGATCTCGGCCTCGAGCTGGCCGCGCGGCTCGACGAAGCCGCTGACGGCGATCTCCTGGGGTGCCGGCAGGGCGGTGGTGTCGATCTTCCCGTGCCGGGTCAGCGGCATCCGCTCCAGCGTGACGAAGTGGCTGGGCGCCATGTAGTCGGGGATCTGCCCCAGGACGTGGCTCACCAGCGTCTCCTGGGTGAGCACGCGGCCGATGACAGGAACCACGTAGGCCACGAGTCGTGGCATCCCCGGCTGGTCCTCGCGCACGGTGACCACGGCCTCGGCCACGAGCGGGTGGCGCAGGAGGACGTTCTCGACCTCGGACAGTTCGATGCGGAAGCCGCGGATCTTGACCTGCTTGTCCACCCGGCCCAGGAACTCGATCGCGCCGTCAGACCGGTAGCGGGCGAGGTCACCGGTGCGGTAGAGGCGGTCGCCCGGACGCGCGGAGAACGGGTCGGGCAGGAACCTCTCGGCGGTCATCGCCGGCCTGTTGACGTAGCCGCGGGCCACGCCCTCGCCGCCGATGTAGAGCTCGCCCGGCACGCCAGGAGGAACCGGGTTGAAACTCCGGTCCAGCAGGTGGATGCGGGCGTTGGGAACGGGGCTGCCGATGGGAACCCGCTGCGCCTGCGCCTCTTCAGGACCGACGTGGTGCACGGAGGCCCAGATCGTCGCCTCGGTGGGGCCGTACTCGTTGAACAGCACCGCGTCGGGGGAACGCCGGTAGTGCTCGGCGACGAGGTTGGGTGGCAGGGTCTCACCGGCGAGGATCGTTGTGCGCACCTCGTCGTAGGCCTCGAGGTCGGTCTCGAGCAGCACCGCGTACTGCGAGGGCACGCCGTCCACGTGGGTGATGCCGCGGCTGCGGATGAGCTTGCCGAGCAGGCGCGGATCGAGCACCTGCTGTTCCGTGGGGAGCACGACGGTGCCACTGCGGCTGAGCGTCCAGTACAGACCGCCACCGGAGGCGTCGAACGTCAGCGGCGCCAGGACCAGGTAGCGCTGAGGCAGGCCCGGCCCTTCGCAGGCGGTGCGTGCGGCCGTGGCGTGCACGATCTGGCGGTGTTCGACCGCCACACCCTTGGGCCGGCCGGTCGATCCCGAGGTGTAGATGATGTAGGCGAGGTCGTCCGGCTCCACGCGCACGGCGGGCCGGTCGGTGCCCTGGGCCGGGTCCGCTGTCGGCACGCCGACGCCGGTGACCGCGCCCAGCGCGGCGGGGACCTCGGCGAGCGTCGCGGGAAGTCCCACCAGCAGGCTGATCCCGGCGTCGCCGACGATGAACTCGAGCCTGTCGGCCGGGTAGGTCGGGTCGAGCGGCACGTAGGCCGCGCCTGTCTTCAACACACCGAGCAGGCCGACGACCGCGTGGACGGAACGGTCCACCAGCACACCGACCTTCGTTCCCGGTGCGGCACCGCGGGAGGCGAGTTCGGCGGCCAAAGCCTCGGCGCGGGCGTCGAGGGAGGCGTACGTGACCTCGTCGTCCCCGGCGGCGACCGCGACCGCGTCAGGGGTCGTCCGCGCCGCTTCCTCCACGAGTGCGTGCAGGGTGCGGGAGCGGTCGTGATCGGCGGTCGTCTCGTTCCACTGGTCGAGGAGCCAACTCTCGTCCGCGGTCACCATCGGAATCGACGACAGCGGCCGGCCCGGCTCCGCGGCGGCGGTCTGCAGCAGCAGCACGAGGTGGCTGACGAACCGCTCCGCCGTGGACCGGTCGAACAGGTCGGTGTTGTACTGCACCCGCAGAGTCAGCGCGTCACCGCGACGGATCGCGAACAGGTCGAGGTCGTGGGCGGTCCAGGTCGCCGGAAGGTCGAGCGGGGTCGCGACGGCGCCGGGAAGGTTCCTCGACGGCGTCTCGTCCTCGTAGGTGAAGGACACCTGGAAGAGCGGGGTGTGGCTCAGGTCGCGCTGCGGCTGGGCCGCCTCGACGATGCGGTCGAACGACAGCCTCGCGTGCGCCATCGCCTCCGACCGCACGGTGCGCGCGAGGTCGGTCAGGCGGGTCAACGAGTCGGACTCGCCCTGCTCGAACCGCAGCGGAAGGGTGTTCTCGAGCGGCCCTACGAGGTTGTCGCCGTCGGTGTGCCAAGCGGCCGGAACACTGATGCCGACCGCGAGGTCGTGCTGCTGGGAGTAGCGCGACAAGACCCCGACGTAGGCCGCCAGCAGCACCTCGGGCACGAAGTGACCGCTCTGCTCGCAGTAGGCCGTGACGGCACGGGTCACGGCGTCCGGCACCGGCACGGTGACCGCGTCGCCGTGGATGGTCTTCATCGACGGGCGGAGCCGGTCGGTGGGCAGTTCCAGCGGGCTCAGCGCCGCGAGGCGGTCGCGCCAGAACTCGACGTCCTTGACGGCGTCGTCGCTGTTGACCCACTCCCGTTGGGCGACCACGAGGTCGTGGAAGTCCGTCGAGGCGACGGCGGCGTCCGCACTCGTGCCGCCGGCCAGCGCGGTGTAGCGGGTGAGCAGTTCCTCGGTGAGCAGCTTCGCCGAGCGCCGGTCCGCGACCATCTGGTGCAGGGTCAGCAGCAGGACGTGGTCGTCCTCGGCGAGGCGCAGCATCGAGGCGCGCACCAGCGGCCCCTTGGCGAGGTCGAACCGCGTGCGCGTGTCGGCGGCGAGGACGCGGGCGAGTTCGGCGTCCAGGGCGTCGGCCGCGATCTCGACCACCGGGAGCCTCAGCGTGACTGCCGGGGCGGTCGTGGCGAGCGGGTGCCCGTCCACCTCGCGGAACGTGCTCCGCAGCACCTCGTGCCGCTGCACGACAGCGCTGAGAGCCTGCTGCATGGTGGCCGGGTCGACCCGGCCGGACAGGCGGACAGCGGAGTTGACCTGCCACGGTTTGCTCTCGTCCAGCTGGAGCAAGACCCACAGGCGACGCTGCTCCAGGGAGAGGTTGCTCGGCGCGGCGTCGGCCGAGCCGTCCAGGAGCTGGGCGAGCAGCGCGCGCTTCTCCTCTGCCGACATGGATTCCAGCTCGTGCTGCTGGCTCATACTCGAAGACTCCTAGGTAGTTGCCGTCAGGGCGGGATAGTCAGCCGGCCACGCGTTCGCGGACCGACCGCGGGCGCATGTCGGTCCACACGGTCTCGATGTGCTGCAGGCACTCCTGCTTCGTGCCGCTGGTACCGGTCGCGGTCCAGCCGTCCGGGAGGTCGCGGCCGTCGAACCAGATCGAGTACTGGTCCTGTTCGTTCACCACGACCTGGAAGACGGTGTCCGCGTCGTCGATGCCCATCTCTTCCTCTTCTCTGGTGGAATTTCCCGGGTTCGCCGGAATGGGGGGTCAGCCGAGCTGTCGCAACAGCTGCTCGACCTCGTGGTCGCTCATGCCGGCGAGTTGCCCGCGTACGGCTCCCGCCTTGGTGGCGGACCGGTCCCGCTGAGCCGTCTGCACCGCGGTCACGGCTTCGGCGAGACCGGCGGCGGTGGGGCGGGCGAAGAAGTCGCGCACCGGGACGAGGACTCCGAGCTCGTCCTGGACGCGACCGATGACCTTCGCCGCGAGCAGGGAGTGCCCGCCGAGTGCGAAGAAGTCGGCATGCACGCCGAAGCCTCGCACAGGCAGAACCTGGTGCAGCACGGCCATCACGGCCTGTTCGGTGCGGTTGCGCGGTGCTGTGTCGTCCAGCTTGCCCAGCAGGGCGGGCCCGCGCAGTGCCGTCAGCACGGCGCGGTCGAGCGTGCCGTCAGCCAGCGAGGGCAACGTGTCCAGGGTGCCGTACAGTGCGGGCACCTCGTGCGGTGCCAGTGCGGAGGCCGCCGCGGCACGGACGGAGTCCGCGAACTCCTCGCGCTCACGGGGGTTCCCGTTCGCGAGCACCGGTTCGAGCACCAGCCAGCCGACGAGCTTGGTCTCGCCGCCGCTCTCCCCCGGCACGACAGCCGCGGCCCGCACACCGTCCACACCGGACAGGAACTTCTCGACGCGCAGGGGTGAGACGACGTGGTCTCCGACCGCGACGCGGTCGTCGGCGTAGCCGACCTCCTCCAGCTCACCGGCCGCGGTGTAGCGGCACAGCACGCCCGTACCGGTCTCCAGGCCGGTCACGAAGAGCTGTCCCGTCGTACCCACCGCGGCAGGCGCGCCGCTCGGGTCGAGCACCCGCCGGGTCACCCCCGGCAGGGGCGTGCCGAGCCGGCGCAGCCGCGCGGAGGCGGAGGCGACGAAGCCGGCAGGAATCGCGCTGCCAGCGGTCTCGCGCCAGAACAGCACCTCTCTGCCGGTGCGCTCCAGGGCCTGACCGAGGTCGTCCGGGAACACCGCGCCACGACACACCAGACGCACACCGGGCGGAGCCGTCCAGTTGCCGATCAGGACCTGCCTCCACGTCGAGGCGGTCGCCATCGCCACGGACCCTTCCACCGCCCCGTCGGGAGAGAAGATCAGTCCTGCGCCGAAAGCCAAGGGGAACAACAACTCCACGGGATGCGGCGGTGCGT
Organism: Lentzea sp. NPDC058436; assembly: GCF_042721515.1. Taxonomy (NCBI): domain Bacteria; kingdom Bacillati; phylum Actinomycetota; class Actinomycetes; order Pseudonocardiales; family Pseudonocardiaceae; genus Lentzea; species Lentzea sp. NPDC058436. Next base: position 1,134,744 of record NZ_JBHXLF010000001.1, on the reverse strand, counting down.
CACCCAGCAGCACAACGCTGTCCTTCGAGGAAAGTCGCAGCCGCTCGGCGACCGCGGTGACGGCAGCCGCGAGGTGCCGGTGCGACAGCACGGCCGTGTCGGGCGAGTCCGGCGCCTCCAGCCGCCAGCAGGGCAGGTCGGGCGCGGGACGGCCGTGCGGTTCCGGGTCGAACCTGGGTCCGGTGGTGATGGACCACCCGTCCGGTTCGCCGTCATCCGCGCGGACGAGAACGCCGGTGCGGTCGGGACGTCTGCCGTAGGCCACGACGCCGCCCACCTCGAAGGCCGCGAGCACCACGACCACGAGATCGGCTGAGGGTGCCGGCGTGACGGTGACGGTGGTGCCCGGCGGTACGCCTTCAGCGCGCAACCGTTCGGCGAGGGCGCCGACACGGGAACGCAGTGCGGCGTGAGTCCAGTCGCGCGTGCCATCGGACACGGCAGTGAGTTCGCCGTCCCTGGCCGCGATGAGGGCGAGCACGTCGTCGGTGGAGGCCAACCGCGGGCCTTGTGCCCACTGCTCGACGGCGGCGAGTCCGGCAGCGTCCGCCGCGGGGAGCGCGGCCGCGGGGGTACGCGGCTGGTCGCGGACAGCGGTGAGCACGTCGAGGTAGCGGTCGAGGAGCAGTCGCGCTGTCTCGGTGGTGTAGAGATCGCGATCGTGGTCGAGGCGCAGCAGCAGTCCGTCGTTCTCCGGCAGCACGGTCAGCCACAGGTCGAACTTCGCCGCGCCGTTGTCCAGGTCGACCGGGGAGAGGCTGAGACCGGGCAGTTCCAGGTCGACACCGGGCGTGTTCTGGAACGAGAACATCACGTCGAACAACGGGTTCCGGTCGAGCGCCCGTGCCTGTCCCACCGCCTCGACGAGCCGATCGAACGGCATCTGCTGGTGGGAGAAGGCATCGAGGCAGGTTTCCCGCACCGCGCCGACCACGTCGCCGAAGTCGCCCGTCATCGGCAGGCGGGTGCGCAGGACCAGCGTGTTCGCGAAGAAGCCGATCACCTGCTCGGCGTCGGGGTGGTGGCGGCCCGCCACCGGTGTGCCGACGGCGACGTCGGACTGCCCGGTCACGCGCGCCAAGGTGGTCTTGAAGGCGGCCAGCAGCACCATGAACAGCGTGGCGTCCTGCTCCTGGCTCACGCCCGCCAGAGCGGCGACCTCGTCCGCGCTGAGCGTCGCCTCCACCCTGGCGCCCGCCCCGCGACGCCGCACGCTGCCCCTGGGACGGTCCACCGGCAGGTTCAGCGGCGTGGTGCCGGCGAGCTCCCGCTGCCAGTGTGCGGTGAGGTCGCGAAGGCCGTCACCGGCGAGCGACTCCTGCTGCCAGGCGACGTAGTCGGCGTACTGGATGGGCGGCTCGGGCAGCGTCGCCGGGCGACCGTCGAGCTGGGCCGCGTAGGCGCGGGCGAGGTCGGCGTAGAAGATCTCGGTCGACCACCCGTCGCAGACCACGTGGTGCACGACGGTGACCAGGGTGTGGCGCTGCTCGGACTCGCGGACCAGCACCACCCGCATCAGCGGCGGCTCGTCCAGGACGAAGGGCTTCTCCGCCTGCTCCCGTGCCAGTGCGCGCAGCCGCGTCCCGGCCTCGGCCGCGGAGACGCCAGAGAAGTCCACGACCGGCAGTGACACCAGCGCCTCGGGTACGACGAGCTGGTGCGGTTCGCCGTCGACCAGGCCTATGCCGCTGCGAAGACTCTCGTGCGCGGCCACCACGGCGTTGAGGGCGCGCTGCAGCAGGACGGTGTCCAGAGTGCCGGTCAGGCTGACGGCGCTCACCACGTTGTAGGCGGAGTTGGAGGATTCCTCCAGCTGGCACAGGAACCACAGCTGCCGCTGCGCCGGCGCCGCGGGGAGGGCGTAGTAGGCGCTGTAGTCGCGCACCGGCCCGCTGCCGACGCCACCCACGTAGGACGAGCTGCTCACCTGGTGGTCCCTTCGCCGCACAGCTCGGTCTCGATGAGAGCCACGACCTCGCGCTCGTGGTCGCGGACGAAGAAGTGCCCGCCGTCGAAGTCGGTCACCGTGCACGCCAGCGAGGTGTGCGTGCCCCAGCCCGAGTCGCCCGCGACCTCCACCTGGTGGTCCTGGCGGCCGCGCAGCAGGTGGATCGCCACCGGCAGAGGCGGTTCCGGCTGATAGGAGTACCTCTCCGCCGCGCCCAGGTCCGCGCGGATCGTCGGCAGCATCAGGTCGATCAGCTCCGGGTACTCGAACGCCTCCGGGTCCAGGCCGTCCGTGGCCCTCAGCCAGGCGACGAGGTCTTCGCGGGGCAGGTCGTGGACGCGTTCGAAGTCCACGATGTCCGGCGCCTCGCACCCCGCCACGAACAGGGCTCCGGGCAGCGGGAGGTGCCGCCGACGCAGCTCGCGGGCCACTTCGAAGGCGACCAGAGCGCCCATGCTGTGCCCGTAGAGGGCGTAGGGCCGCTCGGTCACGTCCCCCAGGGCGCCCGCGATCGAATCCACCAGTGCGGTGAGGTCGTCGATGGCGGGCTCGGCGAACCGCCGTTCCCGTCCCGGCAACCGCACGGCGGACACCCGCAGCCGTTCGGTGTGCTGTTGCCAGGTGCCGAAGGCGGAGCCACCGCCGCCCGCGTGGGGGAAGCACACCAGCTCGAAGGCCGGGGCCGGCACCTCGGCGAAGGACATCAGCCAGGTCGACCTGGCGTTGGCCGCGCGCACGCGCACCTCCATCGAATGGGGATCGTCCGGGCGAAAACTGATTCCGGATTTCGAACGTGGAACACAGGCGGGTGGCGAGCCCGTTTCACAATCGCCGACCCGGTGCAGATCAATGCTTACCAGCACGGCCGGTGGGCACGTCAAGGAATTGATTGAAAGGCGAGAGAAGCCGAATACGCAGGTGATACCACCTGGAGAGAGAGCACCTTTACATTCAGGTGGCCAGCCCGGCGCAAATCGCCATGCGCTATTCAGGGACCGCGCGAAAGACAGTCGACCCGCGCGACGCGAGCAGCGAGGAGTCCGCACATGCCCTTGGCCGGCCGAAGCACGCTGGTGCACGTTCTGCTCGACCACGCGGCAGACCACGGAGATCAGCGGGCGTACGAGTACCTGCACGACGACGGCCGCGTGGAAGCGATCACCTACCACGAATTGTTCGGACGGGCCCGCACGGCGGCACACCGGCTGCGCGCCGAGAACACCGGCGGTGGACCGGCGCTGCTGCTGTACCCGCCGGGCCTGGATTTCGTGGTCGCGGTCTGGGCCTGTTTCCTCGCGGGCGTTCCCGCGGTGCCCGCCTATCCCCCGCTGTTCGGTCCGGCGGACCGGATCACACGTCGGTTCGCCCGCGTCCTGGCTGATTCACGAGCCACGGTGCTGATGGCGGATCCCGTCGTGCTCGGCGTGCTGACGGCGTTCCCCGACCTCCCGCCGTTACCACCGGTGGTGCCGCTCGACGGCCCGGAGATCACCGACGACCTCGCCCTGCCCGCGCCTGGAGACGTGGCCCTGGTGCAGTACACCTCCGGCAGCACGAACCAGCCCAAGGGCGTCGTGCTGGAGCACGGGAACCTGATCGCCAACGTGCGGGCGATCAGCGAGGTGTTCGCCCTGGACGACGACACGAACGTCGTGTCGTGGCTGCCGCCGTACCACGACATGGGCCTCATCGGCTTCATCCTCACCCCCGTGCACGGCCGCTTTCCCGTGCGCCTGATGTCGCCGGTGCACTTCCTGCGCAATCCCCTGGACTGGTTGCGGCAGGTGAGCGAGCTGCGCGCCACGCACACCGGCGGACCGAACTTCGCCTACGACCTCTGCGTGCGCCGCGCCAGGACCACCGACCTGTCCGATGTGGACTTGAGCAGCTGGCGGCTCGCGTTCAACGGCGCGGAGCCGATCCGGCCCCGGACGCTCACGGCGTTCGCCGAGCGGTTCGCCGCCAACGGTTTCCGCGAGTCGGCCTTCCTTCCGTGCTACGGCTTGGCGGAGGCCACGCTGATCGTGACGGGACGCCACTGGTCGCCCGGCGGCGTCGACGCGCACAACCGGGTGGACTGCGGGCCGGTCATCGCCGGCCACGAGCTGGCGGTGGTGTCACCGGACGCGGACCGCGTGCGCGACGGCGAGGAGGGCGAGCTCTGGTTGCGCGGCCCCAGCATCAGCCGCGGGTACTGGAACGACACCGGCCAGGCCGAGGAGGAGCTGTTCGGCGAGCTGGACGGGAACCGGTACCTGCGCACCGGCGACCTCGGGTACCTGCGCGACGGGCACCTGTTCGTCACCGGCAGGAGCAAGGACGTGGTGATCCAGAACGGCGTCAACCACCACGCGCACGACCTGGAGGCCGCCGCGGTCGAAGACGAGCCCGCGCTGCGGCCGACCGCCGCCGCGTTCTCCGTCGACGGCGACCCCCAGGAGGTCGTGCTCGTAGTCGAGACCGCCACTCGTGAAGTCGACACCGAAGCCGTGGCGGCACGGGTTCGAGACCGCGTCCTGGCAGCGACGGGCGCCCGCGTGGACACCGTCGTGCTGTGTCCGCCGCGGGCGATCCCGCGCACGACCAGCGGCAAGGTGCAGCGGAACCTCACGCGGACCCGGTACGTGGCGGGCGAGCTGAACGGCCGTCCCGTCGGCCGGACGGTCACCCCGGCGGCGGAGTCGGACACGGTCGAGCAGTTCCTCGCCTCGGTCTTCGCCGCGGTGTGCGAGGTGCCCGACTGCCCGCCCACACAACAACTCAGCGCGATCGGCGGTGACTCCATCCGGGCCGCCGAGATCGCGGCGGTGACCGAGGAGGCGCTGACGCTGCCGGTCACGGTCGACGCCGTGCTGAGCACCCAATCGCCCCGCGCGCTGACCGCGCACCTCCTGGCCGTCTGGGCCCAGGAGGGGATCACGGGCGCCAAGGTCGTCGACCGGATCGGTGCGCTCTCCGCAGACGGACCAGCTTCACGACCGTGACGAGGAAAGGACACCAGTTCGTTGGACACCTTGCTGATCACCCCAGTCGACGTGCTCGCGGTCATCGAGAGGGTCGGCCGCACCGAGCTGATGAACCGGATCATCAGCCGGCTGCACCTGGGACTAGCCCGGTCTCACGCGGAGGGCCGGGAGCCGTCACCGCCACGGGGTGGTTTCGTCCGCCAGGACCCCTTGCCCGGCGTCACGGAGTGGATGCCGCACCACGACGTCGGTGAGTCGATCACCATCAAGACGATCTCCTACAGCCCGGCCAACCCCCGCAAGTTCGGACTGCCCACGATCACCGGCACCGTCGCCCGGTTCGACGACAAGACTGGGACGATGATCGCGCTGGCGGACGGGGTGGTGCTGACGGCGATGCGCACCGGTGCCGCGTCCGCGGTCGCCTCCCGGATCCTCGCGCACCCGGACAGCTCGACGGTGGGGTTGATCGGCACCGGCACCCAGGCGGTGACGCAACTGCACGCGCTGAGCCTCGTGCTGCCGATCCGCCGGGCCCTGGTGTGGGACCTCGACCCCGGCCACAGCGCGAGCCTCGCCCGCCGGACCGACTTCCTGGGGATCGACGTGGTCCAGTCCGATCCTCGGACGATCCTCGCCGAGTCCGACGTCATCACGACCGCCACCTCCGTCGGTGTCGGGGAGGGCCCGGTCGTGCCCGACGGCGCCTGCCGTCCCCACCTGCACCTCAACGCCGTCGGTTCGGACCTGATCGGCAAGACGGAGCTGCCCAAGTCGCTGCTGGAACGCGCGCTGGTCGTTCCGGACCACCCGGCGCAGGCGCTGATGGAAGGCGAGTGCCAGCAGCTGACGTCCGATCAGATCGGCCCGGGCCTCGCGGCCCTGTGCCACGACCCGGCGGCCTACCAGCACGCGCGCGACACCCTGACGGTCTTCGACTCGACGGGGTTCGCCCTGGAGGACCACCTGGCCCTCGACACGCTGATCGAGGCGGCGCTGGAAGCCGGTGTGGGCTCGAGGGTGAGCCTCGAGTACCAGCCCGCCGATCCACTGGACCCCTACTCGCAGCACGTCGGTTCCTCCGCGCCCGCGGCGCGGGTCGCCGAAGGCCGCTGAGGCCGCGCCGGACATCTGCGAGGAAGGTGCGATGAATCCGTTCGACCGTGTCGACAGCGAGTTCTGGGTTCTGGTCGACGACGAGGGCAGGCACTCCCTGTGGCCAGACGGGCTGGCCGTGCCCGCGGGGTGGCGCGTGGCGTTCGGTCCCGCGACGCGGCAGGCCTGCGAGGAGCACGTCGAGTGCTACTGGACCGACATGCGCCCCAGCGCGCTCAGCCACCGGGGCGGCACCGCGGCGCCGCGGTCGGTGGCGGCGCTGTTCGAGGAACGTGTCCGCAGCGACCCCGGTGCGACCGCGTTGCTGTTCGAGGACGTCGACCTGACCTACGAGGACCTGGACCGCCGGGCCACTCGGTTCGCGCACCGCCTGATCGCCGCCGCGATCGGTCCGGAGAGCGTGGTGGCCTTCGTGCTGCCGCGCGGCGTCGAACTGGTCGTCGCCATGCTGGGGGTGTTCAAGGCCGGCGCGGCCTATCTGCCGGTCGACCCGGAGTACCCGGACACGCGCGTGCGGGACATGCTCGCCGCCTGCGCGCCGCACGCCGTGATCACCACTGTCGGCCGGTTCGAGCGCCTCGGTCCGTTCGAGGGCCAGCAGGTGCTGGTCGACGATCCCGACTTCGTGCGATCGGTGACGGAGGCGGCGGAGCACGCGATCACCGACGCGGAGCGGACCGCGCCCGTGCGTCTGGAAAGTCCGGCCTACGTGGTCTTCACCTCCGGATCGACCGGTACGCCGAAGGCGATCTGCATGACGGTGGGCGGTCTGGCCAACCTGCTCGACTGGCACTGCGCGGCCCTGCCCGCCCCGGTCGGCACGAGGACCGCGCAGTTCACGGCGATCGGGTTCGACTTCTCCGTCGAGGAGATCCTGTCCACCTTGTTGCTGGGCAAGACCCTCGTGCTGCCGACCGAGGAACTGAGGCGTGATCTCCACTCCTTCGTGGACTGGATCGACGACCGGCAGATCCACGAGCTGTACGCCCCGACCGCCGTGCTCGACGCCCTGTTCTCCGCTGCGGTCGAGCGGGGCAGCGACCTGCTGTCGTTGCGGGACGTCTTCCAGGGCGGGGAGGCGCTGCACGTCGACGGATGGATCCGGGAGTTCGGCCGGCGCAGCGGGTTCCGCCTGCACAACGTCTACGGTCCGGCCGAGGTCAACGTGGTGACGTTCTGGACCGCTCCCGAGGACGTCGAGGCCTGGCCCGCCGTCGCCCCGCTGGGGCCGGTCATCCCCGGCGCGCGGGCCCACGTGCTGGACGAGCGGTTGCTGCCCGTGCCGCCCGGTGTGGTCGGCGAGCTGTACGTCGGTGGCGCCCAGGTCTCCCGCGGCTACTGGAACCGTCCGGGACTCACGGCCTCGCGGTTCGTGGCCGACCCCACCGGCGTGACCGGCGGACGCGTGTACCGCACCGGGGATCTGGTGCGGTGGAACGAACAGCGGCAGCTCGAGTTCCTCGGCCGGTCCGACGACCAGGTCAAGATCCGCGGTTTCCGGGTGGAGCCGGGTGAGGTGGAGGCGGCGCTGTTGCGGCATCCCGCCATCGCCCAGGCCGCGGTGCTCGCGCGGTCCGGCGCACGCGGTGCGGAGCTCGTGGCCTACGTCGTGGGCGAGGTCGAGGTGGAGGAACTGCGGCGATTCCTGTCGCAGCGCGTGCCTTCGCACCACGTGCCGTCACGGTTGATGCGGGTGACGTCGCTGGCGCGCACGGTCAACGGCAAGGTCGACCACACCGCTCTGCCCGAGATGGACGACGCCCCTGCGGGACGCGCCCCGGTGACGGAGTCCGAACGCGCGTTGTGCGCCCTGTTCGGTGAGCTGCTCGGTGCGACCGAGTACGGCGCCGACGACGACTTCTTCGCCCGTGGCGGCAACTCGCTGCTGGCGGCGAAGCTCCTCAACCGCGTGCGGTCCGAGTTCGCGATCCCGGTGGCCATGCAGACCGTGTTCGACAACCCCACACCCCAGGAGCTGGCCGCGGCTCTGGGCACCTCCCACACCCAGCAAGGAGAACACAGGTGACGAACATGCTGCTGCGCCTCGCCTACGAGGTGCAGCACCGGCTCCCGTTCAACATCTCCCCGTCGACCGTGCCGGACGACCGGCTCGTCCAGTTGGTCGCGGGTCCTGACGCGCTGCCTCCCGGAAGGGCGCTCGACCTCGGCTGCGGTCCTGGGCGCAACTCCGTCTACCTCGCCCGCAACGGATGGGACGTCACCGGTGTCGAGCTCGTCGGGCACGCCGTGCGCCGCGCCCGCCGCCGGGCCTCCGACGCACAGGTGGTGGTCCGCTTCCTGCACGGAGACGTGACCAGGCTGTCCGAGCTCGGGGTGGGCGGCGGCTACTCGCTGGTCGTGGACGCGGGCTGCTACCACGCGTTGCCGGTCGAACTGCGCGCCGACTACGTGCGCGAGGTGACCGCGGCGGCAGCGCCGGGGGCGTTGATGGTGCTCATCGCCTTCGAACAGCAGAACACCAAGGGCTGGGACGTCAGCGAGGACGAGGTGGCATCGGCTTTCGGCGGCTGGGAGATCACCTCTCAGGCGGCGGTGCCGGTGGCCGAGATCGTGCGCTACGTCGACGGGCCGGCTTTCGCCAAGCGCCCCCTGGTCAACGGGACCTACCAGGCGCGGCGCTACGAGCTGCGCAGGTCGACCACCTCCGCCTGACCCCGCCGAACCGAGCGATCGAGGAGCTTCACCGTGGGCGACATGGCCAAGAGCGGCCGGGAACTGGTCACCAGGTGGCGGGCCAGGGCCGCCACCGCGACGACCGAGGTCGACGTGCACCCCGCACAGCTGGGGATCCGCATGTTCGAGCAGATCCATCCCGGCACCGCGGTCAACGTGCTGTCGTTCGTCGGATCCGTCCGCGGGCCGCTCGACGAGCGGTCGCTGAGGACGGCGCTGGCCACGCTCGCGGAACGGCACTCGGTGCTGCGCAGTTCCTTCACCGCGACCGAGCCCGTGCGGAGGACCGTCGCGGACGCGGTACCCGTTCCGCTGGAGATCGTGAGCCTGGGACCGTTGCCGGTGGAGCGGCGCAGGGACGCGGCGCTCGCGCAGGCCGGGGAACGGGCTGCTCGTCCAATGGACCTGTCGAGCGCTCCGCTGTGGCGGGTGACGGTGTGGCCGGTGGACGAGCGAGAATCGGTCCTGCAACTCGTCGCCCACCACGTCATCGCCGACGGCTGGTCGCTCGGTGTCTTCCTGCACGAGCTGTCGGTCCTCTACGACGGGGGTGTGCTTCCGCCGGCCCAGCCGTTGCCGCCACCAGCCGTCCCCACCACGGAGGACGACCTCCGGTACTGGCGGGACCGGATGCGTGGCCACACGGCCGCCGAGATGCCGACGGACCGCCCCCGCACCGGCAAACCCCGGTTCGCGTCGGCGTCGGTACCCGTGTCGCTCGGTCCGGAAGCGGTGAAGTGGATCAAGGACCTGGCTGTGGTGGAAGGTGCCACGCCGTTCATGGTGCTGCTCTCGGCGCTGCACCTCGTCGTGTCCGCGGTCTCGGGCCGGTCCGACGTGGCCATCGGCTCACCCGCCAGGACGCGTGAGCGCCAGCGTGCGCCTCTGGCTCTCGGCCCGTTGGTCAACATGCTGGTGCTGCGCACGGATTCGGCGGGACTCGGCACCGGGCGGGACCTGCTGCGGGCGGTCCGCGACACGTGTCTCGGGGCCTACCGGCACGCGCACACGCCGTTCGAGACCGTGGCGGGCCAGGCCGAGACCGGGGGCGCGCCGCCGTTCCGCGTGCTGTGCGTGCTGCAGGACGAGATGCCGGCGTTCACCCTCGGCGGGTCGCCGCTGGAGCCGTTGGTGCGGGCACCCGCGTCGGTGCAGCACGACTGGGAGCTGTACCTGTGGCTGCGTGAGGACGGCCTGACCGGTTTCCTCGGCTACGACAGCGATCTGTACGACAAGTCCACCGCTCGCCTGATGGCCGACAGGTTCGCGCTGGCGCTCGAACTCCTGACCCGCGGGCCGGACACCGCTCTGGCGGACCTGGACGTGCGCACGGCGGCCGAGCGGGCGCGGCTTGCCGCACTGTCCACCGGTGCCCCGATCGCGGTACCGGACGTGTGCGTGCATCAACTGGTCGAGCAGCAGGTGGACCGCACGCCCGACGCGCTGGCCCTGATCGCCGGGAACGACCGGCTGACCTACCGGGAACTGGACGAACGCGCCAACCGCGTCGCTCACCACCTGCGGGGCCTGGGGGTGGGCCCGGAGACACGAGTGGGCGTCTGTCTGCCCCGCACCAGCGATCTGATCGCGGTGATCCTGGGCGTGCTCAAAGCCGGGGGCGGTTACGTGCCCATCGATCCCGCCTACCCGGCCGAGCGCGTCGAGCACATCGTCAAGGACTCCCAGGCCCATGTCCTGGTCGCGGCGACCGACGTCGAGACGACCGGCACCGTCGTCGCGCCGGACTCGTTCACCGGGTCGACGTCGCGGCCTGCGAACCTGGCCTCACCGGACAACCTGGCCTACACGATCTACACCTCGGGGTCGACCGGCCGGCCCAAGGGCGTCATGATCGAGCACCGCCAGACCGCCGCCATGCTCACCTGGGCCGCCGGCACCTTCAGCACCACCGAGCTCGCCCACACCCTCGCGTCGACCTCGATCTGCTTCGACCTGTCGATCTACGAGATCTTCGCGCCGCTGATCACCGGCGCGACCGTGACCCTGGCCCCCGGCAACGCACTCGACCTCGTCCACCGCCCCCACGACTACCGGCACATCACCCTGATCAACACGGTGCCATCGGTCGCGCAGGAGTTGCTGGCCACGGACTCGATCCCACCGAACGCACACACCATGAACCTCGCGGGAGAACCACTCCCACCCGCACTCGTCGCCAGGCTGCACGATCACCCCACGATCACCGCACTGCACAACCTCTACGGCCCCAGCGAGGACACCACCTACAGCACTCACGCCGTCACGGATCCGCACCAGCAACGGACCCCCATCGGCAAACCGCTCCCCGGAACCATCGCGCACGTCCTCGACTCCCAGCTACGACCACTGCCCCTCGGCGCGATCGGCGAGCTCTACCTCGCAGGACACGGCATCACCCGCGGCTACCACGCCCAACCCGAGCTCACCGCCGACCGCTACCTGCCCGGCCCGGGCCAACGGCTCTACCGCACCGGCGACCTCGCCCGCTGGCGCACCGACGGACAACTCGACTACCACGGCCGCACCGACAACCAAACCAAAATCCGCGGCCACCGCATCGAACCCGGCGAAATCGAAGCCACCCTCCGCCGACACCCCAGCATCACCGACGCCGCCGTCGCCCTCCACCACCAGGGCGACCACCCGCAGCTGGTCGCCTACGTCACGACCGATCCCGCCACGTCGAGCGCCGACGTCACGGCCTGGCTCCGGACCCGTCTGCCCGACCACCTCGTCCCGCACCACGTCGTCCAGCTCGACCGGCTTCCCCGGACCCCCAACGGAAAGATCGACCGCGCCGCGCTGCCGCGTCCGACCTCCAGCGGGCGGAAGACACCGCCGAGCACACCCGGTGAGGTACTCGTAGCGCGGATCTGGTGCGAGCTGCTGGAGCAGGAGCAGGTCGGTGCGGAGGACAACTTCTTCACCCTCGGCGGTCATTCGCTGCTCGCCACCCGGCTCGTCCACCGGCTGGCGGCCGAACTCGGGGCGGACGTGCCCTTGCGGCTCGTGTTCGACCACCCCACCCTCGGCGAGCTCGCCCGCCACCTCCCGCGTCGGGACGGCACCACCTCGATCCCGCGGGCACCACGGGTCGAACACGAGGACGGAACGGTGACCGTGCCGGCGTCGACCGGCCAGCAGCGGCTGTGGTTCCTGTGCGGGCTGGACCCGGACGCCAACCTCGCCTACCACCTCACCGGCGTCGCCCGGATCAGCGGCGAACTCGACGAGGACGCGCTGCGAGGGGCACTGCGCGCGGTGGCCCTGCGACACGAAGCACTGCGCACGACCTTGCGGCTCGTGGACGGAGAGCTCTTCCAGGTCGTGCACCCGTCGTGGAGCGAGGAACCTCCGAGCACGGCGTCCACAGTGGACGACGTGGTGGCCGAGTGGGCTCGCAGCACCACCGACCTCGACCGCGGACCGCTGTTCCGGGCGCGGGTGGTGCGGTCGGGTGAGCGGGAGCACGTGCTTCTGGTGTCCCTGCACCACGCCATCGCCGACGGCTGGTCGGTCAACCTGTTGCTGCGCGAGATCGCCGAGTGCTACACCGCCCTGGCCGCGGGGAACCCGCCACTTCCGGCTGCCGAAGTCCAATACGGCGACGTGGCGGCGTGGGAGCGGACCACCGCCGACGACGAGGACGACCTCGCCTACTGGGATGAGAAGCTGAGCGGCGTGGCGGCTCTGGACCTCCCGACGGACAAGCCCCGGCCGGCGCACCAGAGCCACCGCGGCGCCGCGGTACCGATGTCGCTGCCGGTGCACCCGGTCGAACGGCTCGCCCGATCCACCGGCACCACCCCGTTCGCCGTGCTCGCCACGGCGCTCGCGATCGTGCTGGGCAAGGCCAGTGGTCAGGACGACGTCACGATCGGCATCACCACCGCGCGGCGTTCGCACGCCGACACCCGAGGCGTGGTGGGGTTCCTGGCGAACAGCCTTCCGCTGCGGCTCGCGACAGGAGCCCGGCGTACCGTCGCCGACGCACTGGCCGACACCTACCGAGCACTCGGTGAAGCACATCGTCACGACGTGCCGTTCGAACGCCTCGTGCAGCGCGTGCGCCCGGAACGCGACCAGTCCAGGGCGCCGCTCTTCCAGGTCATGCTCGCGCTCGACGCCGAGCCACCGCAGCGCCTGGAGATCCCAGGGCTCGAATTCGAACGCTGGGACCTGCCGCCCGCAGGCACCCAGTTCGACCTGTCGATCCACCTCGAGCAGCGGACCGGCCACATCAGTGGAAACCTGACCTACAACACGGACCTGTTCGAGGAACCGACCGCGCGCCTCATCGCCGACCGCCTCGCCCTCGTCGTGCACCGCATGACCACCACACCGGGCGACGTCGTGGCGGACCTGGACGTGCGCACCGAGGCGGAACGAGCACGACTGGCCGAGTTGTCGACCGGTGCCACGATCGCGGTTCCCGAGTTGTGTGTGCACGAACTCGTCGAGCGGCAGGTCGACCGCACACCGGACGCTCTCGCGCTCATCGCCGCCGACACCGAACTGACCTATCGGGAGCTGGACGAACGCGCCAACCGGGTAGCCCACCACCTGCGTTCACTCGGTGTGGGACCGGAGATCCGGGTGGGGGTCTGCCTTCCGCGCACCAGCGACCTGATCGTCACGATCCTGGGGGTGCTCAAGGCCGGCGGCGGCTACGTCCCGATCGACCCCGCGTATCCGGCCGAGCGCATCAACCACATCGTCGACGACTCCGACTCCCATGTCCTCGTCACGACGAACGAACTGAGTACCGGCAGCATCGTCGTGGCACCGGACGCGTTCAGCGGGCCGGCCTCACGACCGGCGAACCAGACCTCACCCGACAACCTGGCGTACACGATCTACACGTCGGGCTCCACGGGACGCCCCAAGGGCGTCATGATCGAACACCGCCAGACCGCCACGATGCTCGCGTGGGCAGCCGAGACGTTCACCCGCGACCAGCTCCAAAACACGCTCGCGTCGACGTCGATCTGCTTCGACCTGTCGATCTACGAGATCTTCACCCCCCTCGTCACCGGAGCCACGATAACCCTGGCTCCCGGCAACGCGCTCGACCTCGTCCACGACCCCGAGCGCTACCGGCACATCACCCTGATCAACACCGTGCCGTCAGTCGCCCACGAACTGCTGGCCACAGACTCGTTCCCGCCGAGGGCCCACACGCTCAACCTGGCCGGCGAGCCGCTCTCCCCCGACCTGGTCGCGCGACTGCACCAGCACCCCACGATCACCGCGGTGCACAACCTCTACGGCCCCAGCGAAGACACCACCTACAGCACCCACGCCGTCACCACCCCGGGAGACCGCCGAACCCCCATCGGCGTGCCACTCCACGGCACCACCGCACACGTCCTCGACTCCCGGCTACGACCACTACCTCTGGGCGCGATCGGCGAGCTCTACCTCGCCGGACACGGCATCACCCGCGGCTACCACGCCCAACCCGAGCTCACCGCCGCGCGTTACCTGCCAGATCCGAACCAGCCATCACAACGGCTCTACCGCACCGGTGACCTGGCGCGGTGGCGCACCGACGGGCAACTCGACTACCACGGCCGCACCGACAACCAGACCAAGATCCGCGGCTACCGCATCGAACCCGGCGAGGTCGAGGCCACGCTCCTCGAACATCCCGGCATCACCGACGTCACCGTGACCACCCATCACGACCAGCTCGTCGCCTACGTCACCACCAGCGGCCCCACCACCACGGACGACATCACCGCCTGGCTGCGCACCCGCCTCCCGGAACACCTCGTCCCCGGCGCGTTCGTCCCCCTCGACCGGCTTCCCCGCACCCCCAACGGGAAGATCGACCGCACCGCGTTGCCGGAGCCGGTCGCCGGCCACGTCGCCGCAGGACACCCGCCGCGCACCGCCGCGGAGAAGCTCGTCGCGCGGATCTGGTGCGACCTGCTGGAGATGGAGTCCGTCACGACCGAGGACGACTTCTTCGGACTCGGCGGACACTCGCTGCTCGCAACCAGGGTCACCCACCGGCTTTCCGCCGAGCTCCACGCGGACGTCCCGCTCCGGCTCGTGCTCGACCACCCCGTGCTCGCCGCCCTCGCCCGCGCCCTGCCGCAGAGCGGGCACGCGGAAGACTTGCCGCTCGTGCCGAGGCACGCCGAGGCCGGCGGCACGGTGGTGCTGCCCGCGTCGTCCGGGCAACGCAGGCTGTGGCTCCTGTGCCGGCTGGACGCTCAAGCCGGTCGCGCCTACCAGATCACGGGTGCGGCCGAGATCAGCGGACCGCTCGACGTCGCGCGGTTGAGGGAGTCGCTGCGCAGGGCGGCCGTCCGGCACGAGAGCCTGCGCACCTCCGTGCGCGAGGTCGACGAGGAGATCGTGCAGGTGATCTCGCCGGATCCTGTCGTGCCCTTCACCGAGGCAACCACCGCGGACTGGCAGGAGGCGGCCGCGCGATTCGTGGACGAGCCGTTCGACCTCGCCAGGGGACCACTGTTCCGGGTGACCGTCGTGCACACGGACGAGGACCGCCACATCCTGCTGCTGTCGATGCACCACGTGATCTCCGACGGCTGGTCTCTCGACGTGCTGCTGCGCGAGATCTCCGAGCACTACACGGCCCTGGCGGCCGACGGCGACACACCGGTCCCGCCACCCGGCCGCGTCCAGTTCACCGACATCTCCCAGTGCGCGGACAGCACCGTTCCGGACGATCTCACGTTCTGGCACGACCACCTCGCCGGCGCACCGTCCCTCGACGTCCCCACGGACCATCCGAGGCCGGCGCACCAGACCTACAGCGGCTCCGCCGTCACCGCACCTCTCGACACCGACATGGTGCGCGAGGTGGCAAGGGCCTCCAGAACGACGACGTTCTCCGTTCTCGCCACGGCCTTCGCCGTCGTGCTGGGAAGGCTCGCCGGTCAGCAGGGCGTCGTGATCGGCACGCCCAGCGCCGCGCGCGAGCACCCGGAGTCCGCCGACGTGATCGGCTTCCTCGCCGACACGATCCCGCTGCACCTGCGTCTGCCGGCCGAGGGCACGCTCGCGCAGGCGCTGCGAGGTGTCATCGAGTCCGTTGTGGACGTTCTGCGGCAGGAGCACGTTCCGTTCGCGCACCTGGTGCAGGAACTGCGGCCGGAACGCGACCAGAGCCGCAGTCCCCTCTTCCAGGCGATGCTCGCCGTCAACGGGACACCGCCGGAGTACCGGTTGGCGGACAGCGAGCTGCGGCCGGTCCCGCTGCCCCGCCGGACCTCCCAGTTCGACCTGGTCCTCGAGGTGGAGGAACGACCCGAGTCGATCACGGGCCGGCTGGTGTTCAACACGGACCTGTTCGAGGAGTCGACCGCTCGCCTCATCGCCGACCGCGTCGCACTGGTCGTGCGCCTGATGGTCACCGGGCCGGACACGGCGCTGTCGGACCTCGACGTGCGCACCGAGGCGGAGCGGGCACGACTGGCCGAGTTGTCGACCGGTGCCGCGATCAAGGTTCCCCAGTTGTGCGTGCACGAACTCGTCGAGCGGCAGGTGGACCGCACGCCCGACGCGCTCGCCCTGATCGCCGGGAACGACAGGCTGACCTACCGAGAGCTGGACGAGCGCGCCAACCGTGCCGCTCACCACCTGCGCTCCCTCGGTGCGGGACCGGAGACACGAGTCGGCATCTGCCTGCCCCGCACCACTGATCTCGTCGTCACGATCCTCGGTGTTCTCAAGGCCGGCGGCAGCTACGTCCCGATCGACCCGGCCTACCCAGCCGAACGCATCAACCACATCGTCGACGACTCCAATGCACACATCCTCATCACCACCAACGAACTGACTACCGGCAGCACCGTCGTGGCCCCAGACGCGTTCAGCGGGCCAGCCTCACGGCCGGTGAACCTGACCTCACCAGACAACCTGGCCTACACGATCTACACGTCTGGCTCCACGGGACGCCCCAAGGGCGTCATGATCGAACACCGCCAGACCGCCGCCATGCTCACCTGGGCCGCCGGCACCTTCAGCACCACCGAGCTCGCCCACACCCTCGCGTCGACCTCGATCTGCTTCGACCTGTCGATCTACGAGATCTTCACGCCGCTCATCACCGGCGCGACCATCACTCTCGCCCCCGGCAACGCACTCGACCTGATCCACGAACCTCAGCACTACCGCCACATCACGCTCATCAACACAGTGCCGTCCGTCGCGCAGGAGTTGCTCGCCACGGACTCCATCCCACCGAACGCACACACCATGAACCTCGCAGGCGAGCCGCTCTCCCCAGACCTGGTCGCGCGACTGCACCAGCACCCCACGATCACCGCACTGCACAACCTCTACGGTCCCAGCGAGGACACCACCTACAGCACCCACGCCATCACCAACCCACAAGACCGCCGAACCCCAATCGGCGTACCGCTTCCCGGAACCACCGCCCACGTCCTCGACTCCCGGCTACGACCACTACCGCTGGGCGCGATCGGCGAGCTCTACCTAGCCGGACACGGCATCACCCGCGGCTACCACGACCAACCGCACCTCACCGCCGACCGCTACCTGCCGGATCCCCACTCGTCGTCACAACGGCTCTACCGCACCGGCGACCTCGCCCGCTGGCGCACCGACGGACAACTCGACTACCACGGCCGCACCGACAACCAGACCAAAATCCGCGGCCACCGCATCGAACCCGGCGAAATCGAAGCCACCCTCCGCCGACACCCCGGCATCACCGACGCGACGGTCACCACCGACGAGCAGATCACCGCCTACATCACCACCGACCTCCCGGTGGAGAAGGACGACATCACCACCTGGCTCCGGTCCACGCTCCCGCACCACCTCGTTCCCGGCCACCTGGTCCACCTCGAACACCTGCCCAGGACCCCCAACGGGAAGATCGACCGCAGCGCGTTGCCGGCGCCGATGCCGATCGCTGCGGCGGACAACCGCCTGCCGGCCACCGCGGCCGAGAAGCTCGTTGCCGAGATCTGGGAGGACCTGCTGGAGCACAACGGGATCGGCGCGAACGACGACTTCTTCGCCCTTGGCGGTCACTCGTTGCTGGCGAGCCGCGTGGTCAGCAGGCTCACCGCGCGCACCGGGACACCCTTGCCGTTGCGCGTGATCTTCGACCACCCGACCCTCGCCGACCTCGCCCGGCACCTGCCCGACGTTCCTGTGAACGCGGCGCCCACGGCAATCCCGCGCCTGCGCCGCACGTTGGGCGCCGACCGCCGGTGACCAATAAATCGGGCGGGCCCCTCGATGACGAGGGGCCCGCCCGATTTCACGTGGTGAGGTCAGCGTTCGAGAATCGCACTCGCCCAGTGCATCCCGCGCCCGTTGGCGGCCAGGCACACGAGGTCGCCGGGCCGCGCCTCACCCGAGTCGTGCAGCCACGACAGCGCGAACAGGTGGTCGGCGGCGCCGAAGTGGCCGTGCTCGACGGCCAGCCGGTGGTTGGTGCGGCCGAGAGGCACACCGACGAGATCGGCCTGCGCCGTCAGCACACGGGTGTTGTCGTTGAGCAGGAACAGCCAACCGAGGTCCTCCTCCACCCGTCCCACGCGCTTGCACACGCGGTGGACCGACCGGGCCGTGCGGTTGTCGATCTCGTCGGCGAAGTCGCCGACCTTGGCCGAGTCGTAGCCGAAATACTCCATGACGTCCCAGGCGTCCCGTGCCCGCGGTGTTCCGGCCCCCTCCGCGAACGGCGCGGCGGCACCCCCCAGGTCCATGCGGAAGAAGTCGGCGTACCGGCCGTCCGACTCGGCGTGGGAGGCACGCCAGCGGAAGGTGTCCGCGCCGCGCACGGCGACCGCGGCGACGGCACCGTCGGAGAACAGCAGCGAGTGCGTGTCCATCCGGTTCCAATATGCGTCCGCGGTCCGGTTCGCACCGATCACGACGGCGACGCGGTGCTCGGGACGGGTGGCGAAGCGGCCGGCGAGGGTGTCGAGAGCGGTCACCCCGCCGACGCACCCCTGGTCGACCAGCACCGCCTCCGCGCGCCGCGCGCCCAAGCGCGCCTGCACCGCCGCCGCGGCGTCCCAGTACAGGTACTCCGCCAGATCCGTGAGCGCCAGCACCAACAGGTCCACTTCGGACGGTGCAATGCCGGCCGCCGACAACGCATTCGCCGCCGCCTCCGCGGCGAGATCGGTGACCCCGACGCCATCGGGCGCGAGGTGCAGGTAGTCGTAGCCGTAACCGAGCACGCGCTCGACGTCCTCGGTGTGGTCGGCGATGACGTCTTTGACCGCCACCCTCTCGCCGAGCGAGCTGCCGAACGCGACCAAGCCGTAGTCCACGGTCACTCCCCGTTCACTCGACGAGCTTGTCCAGGCGCTGCGGGTCGCTGAGCGACTCCGCGACCGCCCGGAGGAACGCGGCCGCGTCACGGCCGTTGACCACCCGGTGGTCGTAGGCCAGCCCGAGGGTCACCACACTGCGCTGCACCGGCACACCGCCCTCGATCGCCACGCTCGCGCGGGGGCCGCTGACCGACACCATGCAGACCTGGGGCCACATCACGATGGGCTGGACGAACAGGACGCCCTCGTCGAGGTTGAGCGAGACGGTGATGGTGCCGCCGTCGAGCTCGCCGGCGGTGAACTCGCTCCGCCAGGCCTTCATCCGCAGCTCCATCAGGTCGTCCGCGATGTCGGCGATCGACCGTTGGCCGCAGTCGCGGACGACGGGGGTGTAGAGGCCGTTGCCCACGTCCATCGTCACGGCCACGTGGGGCGCGTCCGGCAGGCTGACCACGTGGTCACCGGCCAGGGTGCCGAAGAGGTGGGCGAAGTCGGGGTGCGCGCCGGCGACGGCCTTGACGACCGCCTCCGGGAGGCCGACCTGGGCGCCGCTGTCGTCGGAGAACCGGCGCAGCCGGTCGGTGAGCGCGTCGACCGCGACCTCGACGGCGGTGAACGCCGCCGGGACCTCGCGGTGGGCGCGGGTGACGACGGCCGCGGTCCCGCGCTGTGCCTTGCTCAGCACGTGGGTCCTGGCGTCTGCCAGTGCCGCGGCGGGTTCGGCCGCAACGGTGGTAAGACCCGCGACATCGGTAGGACTCGCGGTGCCGGCAGCGGCCGGCGGCGTGTCGGCGGACATCACCTCCGCCAGGACGGCACCGACGCCGACCTCGGTGTTCTCCTGGGCCAGCAGTCTCACGCGCCCTGTCACGCCCGCCTCGACGACCTCCACCGCCTTGGACGTCTCCAGCTCCACGAGCGGCGTGTCCGGCTCGACCTCCTCACCGTCCTCCACGAGCCAGGCCAGCACGAGGTAGGCCTCGTCGTTGTTGTTGAGCTTCGGTGCGGTGATGGTCGTCGCCGGTCGTGCGAGGTCGCTGGACGCAGCGGCCGGCTTCTCTGCGACGTGCGTGCGAACGGGCGCCCGGAGCGCTTCGAGGACACCGCTCACGATGTCGTGCTCGCCGAGCAGGACCTGCTCCTCGAGGTGCCGGGACGACGGGATGATCGAGTCCTTTGAGGACAGTCTCAGCACCGGCGCGGTCAGGTCGTGCCAGAGCCTTTCATGCAGCTGTGCGGCCACTTCCGCGCCCCACGTGCCCCCTGCGGTGCTCTCCTCGGCCACCGCCACCAGCCGCGGCTCCCGCAGCAGTGGCAGGACGTCGTCGAGGTCGAGCGGGTGCAGCCTGCCCGGGACGAGCAGGTGCAGATGCACCCCTTGCTCCAGCAGCGTGCGTGCGGCGGCGAGAGCGCGGTGGGCGACGCCACCAGGGCATAGCAGCACGACGTCCGCCGGTCCCGGACCCGTGACGTGGGCCCAGCCCGGTGAGGCGCCGGTCGTCTTCACCTCGAAGAGGTCGTCGCCGGTGAACATCCGCCGCGTGTAGAGGACCTTGTCCTCGAAGAGCACGGCGGGACCGTCGTCCAGCGCGTGCGTCAGCAGGACGTGCGGGTCGTGGAACGGAGTGGTCTCGTACAAGGCCAGGTTGGGGATGCCGAGGAAGTGCTTCTGCACGCTTTGGCTGTGAGTGGGCCCGTACCCGCGCCCACCCCCGACCGGGCACCGCAGCACCACCCGCATCGGCACGACGTGGCCGTACATGGTGACGGACTTGGAGATCAGGTTGAGCACCTGGTCGAACATCAGCGCGGCGAAGTCGCCGAACATCACCTCCAGCACCACCTCGCCGCCCGCCAGCGCAAGCCCGGCGGAGACGCCGGCGATGCCGGCCTCGCTCAGCGGTGTGCTCAGCACGCGGCCGGGGTGGGCGGTGGACAGGCCTCTGGTGACCTTGAAGGCGCCGCCGTAGGGGTCGAGGACGTCCTCGCCCAGCAGGTGCAGGCCGGGGCGTTCGGCGAACAACCGGTGCAGCGCCTGGTTGAGCGCTTCGACGACCCGCGGTTCGGGCGCGGTCACACCTGCACCCCCTTCTCCGCGAGAACGTCGTGCAGGTGGCGCACCGAACGGCAGGTTCTCGCCTCCCGGGCGGTCAGCTTGACGCCGTACTCGCGTTCGACGCGCATGACGAGCTCGACGTGCCGCAGGCTCGTCCACGCCGCTGACGTCGCCGTTCCGGTGTCCCAGTCCACCTCGGCCGACGGCACCCGCAGCACGTCGGCGACCAGGGAGATCAGTGCGGTCATCGGGCGGCTCCCGTCAGGGCTGCCCAGCTGGCGGCAGGACGGGAGCGCACCTGGTCCACGACCCGCTCGACCTCGGCGCGTTCCCTGTCGTCGATGGCGCGGAAGCGCTGCCCGAGCCCGGCGGCGAGCCGCTCGTACCAGTCGTCCTGTCGCAGGGCCTCGATCTCGTCCGCGGTGCGGGTGTCGTCACCTTTGCTGTGCGGTCCGAGCCGGTTGACCGCGAACTGCACGACAGCGGGACGGTGTTCGTGGCGGACCCGCTCGACCACGGGCCGCACCAACGCCCTGACCTCGTCCACGTCCTGGGAGGTCACCTCGGTGAAGTCGATGCCGAACGCCGCGGCGCGGGCACCGATCGTGCCGGCGAGCTGGAGCTCGGTCGGCGTGGACTGGGCGATCCCGTTGTGCTCCACCAGGACCAGGACGGGCACCTGCCACAGCGCCGCCATGTTGAGCCCCTCGTACACCGCTCCCTCACCCCAGGTGCCGTCACCGATGAACGCGGCGGCGACCCGCTGTTGCCCGGACTGCTTGAAGCGCAACGCGATGCCGACCGCCAGAGGCACGCTCTGCCCCTGCACTCCGGTGGAGAGGAAACCGTCGCGGTGGACGTGCTGGCTGCCGCCGACACCCGAGCAGACGGCACCTTCACGTCCCATGATCTCGGCGAGCAGGCCCTCAGGGTCGCGGTAGCGGGCGAGGTAGTGCCCGTGTCCGCGGTGGTTGCTCAGCACGAAGTCGTCGTGCAGCAGCGGGGCGAGGGCGACCGGAACGTGCTCCTGGCCGAGGCACGTGTGCGTGGTGCCGTTCAGCTCACCCGCGCCGAACATGCGCAGCAAAGCCGACTCGAAATGCCTGATCCCGATCAGCGACGCCAGGTCCTCATCAGAAATAGACACCCGTCCCCCATTGATCGGCGGTCATGCCTTCACCACTCCTCAAATGCGCAGAGAATTGCAACAACACAGTGCGCACCCGACCCTAACGGAGCTGGTTCTCACCTCGGTCTCCGCCTGGTTCCGCACTCTTGACCTGCTCTCACGCCGGTATCCACACATTGACCGGCCTCGTCGAAGCGCCATTTACTGACAATGTGCCGACGCCGCTCGGTGCCACATCGCGCCGTGGTCGACAATGGGGAGATGCATGCGCACACTGCTCATCGACAACCATGACTCGTACACCTACAACCTGTTCCAGCTCATGGCAGGGGTGTTCGAGAAGTCGCCGGTGGTGCTGACCAACGACGACCCCCGCCTCGGCGCGCTGGAGGTCGAGGACTTCGACGCCGTCGTCGTCTCCCCCGGACCGGGACACCCAGGAAGGGCCCGGGACCTCGGCGCCGCCCGCGCGGTCATCGAGAACACGACAGTCCCGCTGCTCGGCGTCTGCCTCGGCCACCAGGCCATCGGGCTGCTCGCGGGAGCGGAGGTGGTCGAAGCCCCTGCCCCGAGGCACGGGCACCTCACGAGGGTGCGCCACCTCGGTGAGGACCTGTTCGACGGCGTGCCGCAGGAGTTCGTGGCGGTCCGCTACCACTCGTTGTGCGTGCCCGCCGAGGGCCTCCCGCCCGACATCGTGGCCACCGCCTGGGCGGAAGACGGTGTGCTCATGGGGCTGAGGCACCGCACACGGCCGTTGTGGGGCGTGCAGTTCCACCCCGAGTCGATCTCCTCGGAGCACGGCGCGCGGATCGTGGAGAACTTCGGCCGGCTCGCGGGCAAGGTCTCCGCCGAACGCGGCCGTGGCGTGGCACGCTCCGCGCCCACGCCGATCACCGTCGAGCGGCCCCTGCCCTCCCCGGAGCTCGCGAAGCCGCAACGCGGCTGGCGGGCGGCGCACCGGCAACTGGACCGCGAGGTGGACACCGAAGCGGCGTTCGTCGCCCTGTTCGCCGACCGACGGCACGCGTTCTGGCTGGACAGCAGCCGCGTGGACGCCGGCTTGTCGCGGTTCTCGTTCCTGGGCGCCCCGGACGGTCCCGACGGCGAGGTGCTGACCTACCGGCTCGGGACGGGTCTGTCGGTGCTCACCGCCGACGGGACCACGACGGTCGAGACTTCGGTGTTCGACGCACTGCGCGAGCGCCTCACCGAGCCCCTGCTCGACCCGCCCGACGTCCCGTTCGACCTCGTGGGCGGTTACGTCGGATACCTGGGCTACGAGCTCAAGGCAGAGCTGGGCTCCCCCAACCGGCACACTGCCGACACCCCCGACGCGATGTGGTTGTCAGCGACCCGGCTCGTCGTCGTCGACCACGAGCAGCACACGACCCACCTGCTCGCCCTCACCCGCTCCGGCGAGGACGTCGAGACCTGGCTGGACGAAACCGGACAGGTGCTCGACCGGCTCGGACCCCTCGGCGGCGACCACGACGACGCGGGCCTCGACCCGGAGGCGGGCCTGCTGCGCGAGCGCGACGGCTACCTCGCCGACATCGACGAGTGCCGACGGCAGCTGCACGCGGGCGAGAGCTACGAGATCTGCCTGACCACGCAGAGCCGACTGGAGGCACCCGACGCGGATCCGCTGCGCCTCTACCTCGCGCAGCGCCGTGCCAACCCCGCCCCGTACGCGGCCTTCCTGCGACTGGGTGACATGTCGGTGCTGTGCTCCTCACCGGAGCGGTTCCTGCGCGTCGGCCGTGACGGCACCGTCGAGGCCAAACCCATCAAGGGCACCACGTCCCGCGATCCGGATCCCGTGCGCGACGAAGAGCACCGCGCCCGGTTGACCAGCGATCCCAAGGTCTTTGCCGAGAACCTCATGATCGTCGACCTGCTGCGCAACGACCTCGGACGGGTGTGCGAGGTGGGTTCGGTGCACGTGCCGCGGTTCATGGCGGTGGAGAGCTACACGACGGTGCACCAGCTCGTGTCCACCGTGCGCGGGAGGCTGAACCCGGACGTCGACCTGATCGACTGCGTGCGGGCGTGCTTCCCCGGCGGCTCGATGACCGGGGCACCCAAGCTCCGGACGATGGAGATCATCGACCAGCTGGAGGTCACCGCCCGCGGTGTCTACTCCGGTGCGCTCGGATTCCTCTCCCTCACCGGTACGGCCGACCTGAACATCGTGATCAGAACAGCGGTGGCGCACGCGGGAACGCTCACCGTCGGAGCCGGCGGCGCGATCGTCCTCGACTCCGTGCCCGACGAGGAGTTCGAGGAGATGTTACTCAAGGCGCGGACCCCGTTGCGCGGCCTCGCCGGACAGATTCCCGCGACCGACTTCCGGAGGACGACGACGTGACGAGGACCGGCAAGGACTACCTCCAGGCCTTGAGGGACGGCCGCGAGATCTGGCTAGACGGCGAGCGAGTGGACGACCTCACCACGCACCCCGCGTTCCGGAGGTCGGTCCGCTCCATCGCTGACCTGTACGACATGACGCACGAACCCGTGCACTCCGACGCCCTGACCGTTGCCCTGCCTGGGTTCGACGAACCGGTGTCTCGCGCGTACCAGATCCCGCGCACGCGCGATGAACTGCGCGCCAAGGGAAAGGCCTTCAAAAGGTGGTCGGAGGCCAGCTTCGGCTTCTTCGGCCGCTCGCCGGACTACATGGCCTCCGCGGTCGCGGGCTTCGCCGCCGCTCCCGGCATCCTCGAGGGTGCGTCGTTCGACGGCTCGGCCAACATCCTCGCGCACTGGCGGCGGATGGCGGAAGGCGACCTGTACCAGGCGCACACCCTGGTGAATCCCCAAGTCGATCGCACGAAGGCGCCGTCGGAGCAGGAGGAGGACGACCTCTACCTGCGCGTGGTGCGGGAGCGTGACGACGGGATCGTCGTGCGCGGCGCGAAGATGATCGGCACCGCGGCGGCGTTCGGCGACGAGATCTTCGTGGGCGTCACGCAGCGCATGGCGCCGTCCGAGGCGGACTACGCCCTGAGCTTCTCGGTGCCGGTGTCCTCGCCGGGCGTGCGGTTCATCAGCCGCGCGTCCTACGAGGCCAAGGCAAGCAGCGTGTTCGACTACCCGCTGTCCTCTCGTTTCGACGAGAACGACGCGCTTGTGGTGTACGACAACGTCTTTGTGCCGTGGGAGCGGGTGTTCGCCTACCGCGACCCCGAAGTGTGCCACCTCCAGTTCTGGAAGACGCCGGCGTTCCTGTCGTTCATCCACCACGGCGCCACCAGGTTCTGGACCAAGCTCGAGTTCCTGACCGGTGTCGCGATCCTCATCGCTCGCGCGAACAACACCTACGACCTGCCTCCCGTGCGGATGCAGATCGGGAAGCTCCTGGCGTGGCTCAACACCGCCAAGGCGCTCGTCGTGGCGATGGAGGAGAACTGCGAACCCGTTCCGGGCGGCGAGGGCGTGATGCCCAACCGCGAGATCGCGCACGCCCAGCTCGCCACCGGCCCGGAGCTGTATCCCAAGGTGCTCAACGAGATCAAGCTGCTGGCCGGTGGCGGGCTCATCCAGCTGCCGTCCTCCTACCGCGATCTGCTGCAGCCGGAGGTCGCGGGTCTGCTCGGCAAGTACGTGCGTTCGCCGGGGTACGACTCGGAGCGTCGCATCAAGCTGTTCAAGCTCGCGTGGGACGCGCTGGGCAGTGAGTTCGCCGGGCGGCACGACCAGTACGAGCGCTTCTACCACGGTTCACCGCACGTCTACCTGCCCGCCATCGTGCGCGAGAGCGATACCGAAGCGTGCGCGGCGTTGGCCGGCAAGTGCCTGGACAGCTATGACCTCGTCGAACGGTGAAACGGTCATGCGGGCAGTAATCGGTTGATAACGGACCGCTATAGTCCGAATGATCAAACCCACCACGTACTGACGGGACACCCATGTTTCCACCAACACCGCTCCACCACGCCGCAGGCGCCGTGAGGGGAACGGGGCTGTGAAGTCGGCGTCCCCCACGACGCCATGGCGCCTTCTGCGCTCATACCTGGGGCCGCAGCGCGGAAGCGTTCTGGCCATGGCGTTGCTGCTGGTCACCTCGATCACCCTGGAGATAGCCGAACCGCTCATCGTCGCGCGGTTCATCGAGTCGATCCAACTGGGCTCCGCGGAGCGGACCCTCATCACCATCGCACTGATCTTCCTCGGGGTCGCGGCGGTGCGTCAGATCACGAGGGTCATCGCCGCCTACGCGAGCGAACGCGTGTCGTGGACGGCCACCAACGCGGTGAGAGAAGACCTCTCCGCGCACGTCCTCGACCTGGACCTGACCTTCCACGAGTCGCGCTCGCCCGGGGAGCTGATCGAGCGCATCGACGGTGACGTGAACCAGGTCGCCGAGTTCTTCTCCAGCCTGATCGTCCAACTGGTCGGCAACGCGCTGCTGGTGCTGGGCCTCATCATCGCGATGACGGTCGTCGACTGGCGCATCGGCCTCACCTTCGCCGCGATCAACGTCGTCGGGTTCTTCCTGCTGAGCAAGGTGACTGCGAAGGCCACCGCGAAGTGGGAGGACGACAGGGAGCAGAGCGCGCAGCTGATCGGCTACGTCAGCGAGTCGATCCGCGCGACGGAGGACCTCCGGTCGTCGGCGGCGACGCAGCACGCCATGAACCGGTTCCACCGGCGGTTGCGCTCGTGGCTGCCGGTCAAGGTCCGGGCCGAGGCGTGGAGCAGCACGATCTGGATCGTGATGTCGCTGGTGTTCACCGCCAGCACCGCGTTCGCGTTCGGTTATGGCGGCTTCTTCTACCAGAACGGCGAAATCTCGCTGGCGAACACGTACCTCGTGGTCGCCTTCGCCACCATGCTCAACACCCCGATCGAGGTCCTGCGCGAACAGGTGCAGGGCTTGCAACAGGCCAAGGCGGCGATCCGGCGCATCTCCGAGATGTTCGGGTTCTCCTCCAAGCTCACCGACGGCGAGAAAGCGCTTCCCGCCGGCCCGCTGTCGGTCGAGTTCGACCACGTCGGGTTCGAGTACACCGGCACCGGCGACGACGGGGAGGTGGAACGCAAGAAGGTGCTCGACGACCTGTCGTTCCGCCTGGAGCCGGGCACCACGCTGGGCCTGGTGGGCCGCACGGGCGCGGGCAAGAGCACGATCGCCCACCTGTTGTTCAGGATGTACGACCCGGTGCACGGCAAGGTCCTGCTCGACGGGATGGACGCGCGGTCGTTGTCGCTGTCGTCGCTGCGGTCGCAGTGCGGGTTCGTGACGCAGGACGTGCACGTGTTCGAGGCGACGCTGCGGGAGAACCTGACGTTCTTCGATCCCGCGGTGCCGGACGAACGTCTGCTGGAGATCCTGGAGGCGCTGGAACTCCGGTCGTGGCTGGACGGCCTGCCGGACGGGCTGTCGTCACCGATCTCACCGAAGGCCCTGTCGTCAGGACAGGCACAACTGATCAACCTGGCCCGCGTGTTCCTCAAGGACCCCGGGCTGGTGATCCTGGACGAACCGTCGAGCAAGCTCGACCTGGCCACGGAGGCGATGGTGGAGCGGGCGCTGGACCGGCTGCTCGCCGGGAGGACGGTGATCATCATCGCGCACCGGCTGGACACCATCCGGAGGGCGGACCAGGTGCTGGTGCTCGACCGGGGGACGGTCCTGGAGCGGGGCGCGACGCTCGACCTGCTCGCCGATCCCGCGTCGCACCTGGCCGCGCTGCACCGCGTCGGGGAGGTGACCAGGTGAGCACCAAGACCGACGAGACGAAGACGACGGCTCCACCGACCCTCAAGTTCCTCGCACGGTTGATCGCCTACAGCCCTTGGCGCTACCTGCTGGCCGCGCTCGGGTGGATGGTGTTCCACCTCTGGCCGCTGCTGCCCGGACTGCTGGGCAAGGCGCTGTTCGACGTCCTCGAGGGCCGCGCCGCGCTCGGCTTCACGGTGTGGACGGTCGTCGCGATCGTGGTGGCGGCGGGTCTCGCGCGCAGCGTGGCGATCCTCGGAGCCACCGTCGCCTGGGCCGGCTGGTACCTGCGGGCGCGGGGCCTCGTGCAGCACAACATGTTGCACCGCATCTTCCGCCGTCCGGGGGCCAGTGCGACCTCGGGCTCGGTGGGCGAGACGGTGTCGACGGTGCGCGACGACAGCGACGCCATCGCGATGATGGGCGGCTGGGGCTTCGACATGCTGTCGGCGCTGATCTTCGCGGGTGGCGGGCTGATCATCCTGCTGTCCGTGGACGTTCAGATCACGCTGGTGGTCATGGTGCCGCTGGCGCTCGTGCTCGCCCTGGCCCAGCTGGCCCGCGCCAAGGCGTACAAGATCCGCGAGCAGAGCCGTGCCGCCACCGCGCAGGTGACCGGCACGATCGGCGAGATCGTCGTCGCCGTGCGCGGGATCAAGGCCGCGCACAAGGAACAGCAGGTCGTCGCCCGGCTGCGGGAGCACAACGCCCTGCGCAAGCGCGCGATGATCCGGGACAAGGTGCAGAGCCTCGCACTGGACTCGGTGTTCAACTCGACGGCGAGCCTCGGCGCCGGGTTGACGCTGCTGTTCGCCGCCGGGCAGATGCGCACCGGCGAGTTCACCATCGGTGACTTCGTGCTGTTCTCCACCTACCTGATGCAGGTGTCGGACTACACCGGATTCATGGGCTACCTGGTGCGCACGTACCAGCAGTCCGGGGTTGCGTTCTCCCGTGCGGTGTCACTGCTGCGGGGCGCACCCCCGATGAGCCTGGTCGACCGCGCCGAGCTGCACCTGCGCGAGGACCCGCCACCGACGCCTCCTCCGGCGCCGGTCCAGGAACCGTTCCGGTCCCTGGAGGTCCGGTCGCTCAGCCACGTGTTCCCCGAGTCGGCCCAAGGTGTTCGGGACGTCTCGCTCGAGCTCCGGGCGGGCACGGTCACCGTGGTGACCGGCGAGGTCGGGTCGGGCAAGACGACGCTGCTGCGGGCGGTCCTCGGCCTGTACGAACGGCAGGACGGCGAGGTGCTGTGGAACGGCCAGGACGTCGGATCCCCCGGCGACTTCTTCGTCCCGCCTCGGGTGGCGTACACGCCGCAGAACCCGGCGCTGCTGTCGGGGACGATCCGGGAGAACGTCCTGCTGGGCCTGCCTGATGACGGCAGGCTCGAACGCGCAGTGCACACGGCCGTGATGGAACCGGACCTCGAGCAGTTCGACGAGGGCCTGGAGACCGAGATCGGTGTGCGGGGCGTGCGGTTGTCCGGTGGGCAGATCCAGCGGACAGCGGCGGCCCGCATGTTCGCCCGCGAGCCCGAACTGCTCGTGATGGACGACCTGTCGAGCGCTCTCGACGTCGAGACCGAACGGGAGCTGTGGCAGCGCGTCTTCGCCACGGGTGCGACCTGCCTGGCGGTGTCGCACCGGCCCGCGGTCATGGAGAGGGCCGACCAGGTGCTGCTGATGAAGAACGGCCGGATCGAGGCCCGCGGCACGTTCGCCGAGTTGCTGGCCGAATCTCCGGACCTGCGTTCGCGCTACGGGCGGCGCCAGGAGTGAAGCCGACCGGCTGGGTGGGCCCGGACGTATTGCGGGCCCACCCACCCGGTGCTACTCAGGCAGGTCCAGCATCGGCCGGTCCTCCGCGATGCGCCGCAGATAGCCCGCGGTCGAGCTGTCCGCGCCACGCACCTGTTCCACCGTGCCCTCGGCGACAACACGGCCACCGGCGCCACCCGCACCGGGCCCCATGTCGACTAGCCAGTCGGCCGCGGCTGCGACGTGCAGGTCGTGCTCGGCGAGGACGACCGTGCTCCCCGCGTCCAGCAACAGGTCGAACGCGTCCACCATGCGCTGCACGTCCGCAGGGTGCAGGCCGGACACCGGTTCGTCCAGCACGATCAGCCCCGGCGAGCGGCCCGTGCTGCCGCGGTGGATCGCCGTCGCCAGCTTCAGCCGTTGCGCCTCACCGCCGGAGAGCTCGGTCGCGCTCTGCCCGAGCTGCAGGTAGCCCAGTCCGACCTCGCGCAACGCCGTGAGAACGCCGGCGAGCGCCGCCGGAGCGGTGAAGTGCTCCGCCGCTTCCTCCACCGTCATGGCCAGCACGTCGTCGATCGTCAGGTCGCGGTAGGTGACCTCGAGGACCTCGGGCTTGAACCGCTTGCCGTCGCACGTCTCACAGATCACCCACACGTCCGGCAGGAAGTGCATGTTGACCAGTCGCCGGCCGTAGCCGGTGCAGTCCTCGCACCGCCCGCCCGCAGCGTTGAACGAGAACGCAGACGCCTTGAGTCCGCGTTCCTTCGCACCCGCGGTACCGGCGAACAGCGTGCGGATGTGGTCGAACGCCTTGGTGTACGTGGCCGGGTTGGAACGAGGAGTCCGGCCGATCGGCTCCTGGTCGACCACGGCGACCCAGGAGATCCCCGCGGGGTCCACCTCCCGGACGGCGTCGCACGACTCCCCCGCCAACGCCGCGCGCATCCCCTCACCCAGCGCCTCGTGCAGCAAGCTGGACTTGCCGCTGCCGCTGACGCCGGTGAAGCACGTCAGGCGGCCCAGCGGGATGCGCACCTCCTCGACGTCGACGTTGTGCACCTTGACTCCGCGCAGCGACAACCACCGCGTCGACGAGTCCACCGGCCTCGCCGCACGGGACACCCGCTGTCCGGGACCGCGCAGGAAGCGACCGGTGACCGACTC
The DNA here is from genome assembly GCF_042721515.1 of Lentzea sp. NPDC058436. NCBI lineage: Bacteria > Bacillati > Actinomycetota > Actinomycetes > Pseudonocardiales > Pseudonocardiaceae > Lentzea > Lentzea sp. NPDC058436. Next base: position 1,103,888 of record NZ_JBHXLF010000001.1, on the reverse strand, counting down.
GGGCGTCGCCGCGATCTCGGCGGGCGTGCCGGCCGCGACCAGGTTGCCACCGAGCCGGCCCGCACCGGGACCGATGTCCACCACCCAGTCCGCGCGGGAGACCAGTTCCGGGTCGTGCTCCACCAGCAGGACCGTGTTGCCCGCGTCGCGCAGTTCCGCGGTGATGTCCACCAGATGGCTCTTGTCTGCCGGGTGCAGTCCGGCGCCTGGCTCGTCCAGGACGAACAGCATGCCCGCCAGATCCGTGCCGAGCTGCGCCGCGAGTCGCGTGCGCTGGAGCTCACCGCCGGACAACGACGTCGCGCTGCGGCCGAGCTGGACGTGTGCCAGGCCGAGCCTGTCGAGGAGCCGCAGCCGCTTGTCCAACTCCTGCAGCAGAGGGCCGCCCACCTCGCGCTGCGCCGCGTCGAGCTGCGCGGGCAGTTCCGCCGACCAGCGCCGCACGTCGCGGATCTCGTGGTCGACGACCTGGTCGTAGGTCATGGCGCCGAGCCTGATGCCGTGCGCGGCCTCGCCCATGCCATCGCCACCGCACGTCGTGCACGGCAGCAGCTTCATGTACTTGGCATAGCGCTGCTTGGCCGACTCGGTGCCCGCGGCGCCGTAGAGCCGTTCGATCTCCGCGAGCGCACCCCGCATCGGCTGCTTCCAGGAGAACGTGACTTCCGAGTCCTCCTTGCGCATCGCGACGGTCGCGCTCGTCTCGATCACCTCGTCACCGGTGCCGTGCAACACCTCGTGCCGGAACGACTCGGGCAGTTCCAGCCACGGCAGCTTCAGGTTCACGCCGCGCTTGACCGCGAGTGCCGGCACCGCCACCTGCTCGTTGGAGCGCCACTTCTCGAACCACGGCGAGGCGCCCTCGGTCAGCGGAAGCTCCGGCTTGGTGATGATGAGTTCCTGGGCGGCGCGCAGCAGCCCGCCCATCCCGTGACAGCCCGGGCAACGGCCCTCCGGTGAGTACCGGTCGAAGTGCGCGGCGGTGAGTTCCGCGGCCGCAGGGTCGGAGAGGCCCGGCAGCCGGGAGAACAGCAGGCCGAGGTAGCCGTCCACGCCGGTCAGGGTGGCCACCGTCGACCGCGGGTTGCGGTTGAGCTTGCGCTGGTCCACCGCCAGGGTGGCTCCCAGGCCGGTGATGCGGTCCACCTTCGGGCGGTCCCGCACACTGATGTACTGCCGCACGAACGGCGAAAGGCCTTCCAGATAACGCAGTTGCGCCTCGGCGTGGATCGTGTCGATCGCCAGCGACGTCTTGCCGCTGCCGCTGACACCCGTGAAAGCCACGACGAGTCCACGGGGAATGCGCAGTGACACCCCTTTCAGGTTGTGCGTGCGGGCGCCGCGGATCTCGACAAAGCCAGCCGGGTGGTTCTGCCAGGGATTCTCGGCGTCGTTGAGGGTCACGTGGGGGTCTCCCGTCCTCGACAGGTGGGTTCTCAAAAGGAATGAACCCAACATATCGGATGGAACCCGACACGCTCACCGATGTGCGGTGACCAGCGGTATGCGAACACTGCTCCTTTCGAGGTCGACCGTGATCCGAGTCCCGCCCGGATAGCGCAATGTGTGCTCACGATCGGTGCCGATCAGCACGATTCCAATCCGATGTCCGGCCGGAACCACGTGATCGGTGGGTTCTGTGCGCCAGTTGAACGAGTAGTACCTCGTCGGGTCGAGGTCGTCTTGCCGGTATTCGGAAACGCGGTTGCGCACGTCCAGCCATCCGCGGCTGAGAATGCGGAACGGGGCTCGTTCGACGACCGGCTCCGTCCTCTGGCGGCACCCGTAGGCATCCTCGGCGGTCACCGGCGCGAAACACCACCGCTGGTCCGTCGTGGTGCGTCCGACGACGCGGTCCGCGTCGCCTAGGTCCACCAGGAGCGCGGTCAGGTAGGGCGCGGGGCCGTCGACGGAGGCACGCACGGTGATGTCCGCACTGCCAGACACCCGAGTGGGCCGCGCCAGCCGCTCGGTGGTGGCCACCTGGATGCCGCCGGCGGTGACGAGGTCCGCGGCGGTGAGCGCCGGGTCGTCCACGAACACGGCGGTGCCGGAACCGGAGATGGCGGTCTCGCGAATGCCGGGGGCGGGCCAGCGCCGGTGGTCCGCCCAGCGGCCGGGTCCGGTCTCGACCGACACCACCGGGCCCCGGTCCCACCCGGTGTCGCGTCCACGCAGGTGGTGGTCGAAGTAGGGTTCGGCCGTGCGGAGCCACTCGGCGCCGCGCACGTCGATGGGGTCGTCGTGCCCGCCCTGGTGCAGCCACATGCGCCGTTCGACACCCGCGCGCTCCAGGGCCTGCCACATCCGGGTGCTGTGCGAGGCGCGGACGTTGTCGTCGTTGAGGCCCGCGACCAGGAACACCGCCGCTTTCAGCTTCCGAAGATCACGCGTGAGGTCGCGGTCGTCCCAGAAGGCGTTGCGATCACCGGAGACATGGTCCATCTCCTGTTCCATGCGCCGGATGTGGCTTTCGCACCGCCTCGGGTCGCTTCCGGTGAGCAGGAGCTTGGCGTGCTGGTCGGCGTCGTCTCCCGCGTACCCGCGAGCCGCGGCGTGCGCGCCGTTGGCCCGGTAGTAGCGGTACCAGTCGGTCACGGCGGCCGAGGCCACGACGGCACGCACCCCAGGCGCACCCGCGACGGCTCCGCCCAGTGCGAGCGACGCTCCGTAGGACAGGCCCACCAGCGCCGACGCGCCGGTCGACCAGTTCGCGGACACCTTCGAGCCGTCCGCGCCCCACGCTGTTCGCCGGCCGTTGAGCCATTCCGCGACCGCCTTGACGGCCTCGCCTTCGGCCTTGCCACCGGTGCTGGGACAACCGCCGGAGTCCCCGGTGCCGAGCGAGGCCATCTCCACCACCGCGTAGCCACGGGGCACGAAGTAGTTGTCGTAGTAGCCGCCGGAGTAGTCGCTCGGACCCCCGCCCACGGGTGGCTGCCACGGCGCCAGCTCCGGTGCCGTCCGCACCTCGGCCGGGTGCGGTGCGACGTCCACCAGCCCCGCCCAGTAGGGATCGGTCTCGATGATCACCGGGACCCGATGGCCGCGTTCGGTGCTGCGCGGGCGGATCACGTAAGCGGCCACGCGGTCGGGTGCGCCGTCACCGTCGGTGTCGGCCGAAGTCTCGACGTGGACCAGCTCGCGGACCGCCTCCGCGTAGTCGCCGGTCTCCCCCTCCCCGCGCGCCGGCACGGAGAAGCTCGCCCCCGCCAGGGAGGCCACCAGGAACGAAACGAGTATTTTCCGCACGACTCTTCCTAGCAATTGTCCAATTGCCACGGCAAGCCGCCCGGCGCTTTTCAATTCCGAGCAGATACCGGATTAAGAGTGCGCGTTGTTACGCTGCAGAACACCACTGGAACCCCTGCACGCGAATAGGAGAGGAAGTTGCCATGGAGAATTACACTCCAAGTTCCTACGGCGACACGATGGCCCCGGTGTTCGACTTCCTCAACGTCGACGAGGAGGAGAACCAGAGGACTGTCGAGTTCCTCTCCTCCGAAGCGGGTGGGCAGCACGTGCTCGAGCCGTGCGTGGGCACCGGGCGCATCGCCATTCCGCTGACCCAGGCCGGCTACTCGGTGCACGGCATCGAGGTCAGTACCGCGATGGCCGAACAGCTGCGCGGCAAACCGGGCGGCGAACTCGTCGAGGTGCTCGTCGGCGACATGCTGAGCACGCAGCCGCCCATGCGGTACGACCTGATCTACCTGCTGCAGAACGGTCTGGGCAACCTGCTGTCCGAGAAGGAGCAGGTGGAGTACCTGCGCCAGACAGTCGGCCAGCTACACCCGGAGGGTCGTCTGGTGCTGGAGTCCTGGGAGCCCGAGCCCGAGCGGTTCGTCGACAACCAGTACGTCGAGACGTCGCTGCTCGACGCGAACTTCGTCGTCCTTTCGGCTGCGCAACTCGATCCCGGCGCACAGGTGATCAGCCAGCAGAGCATCATGATCTCGAACCAGGGCATCCAGCTGTACCCGGTCCGCTTCCGCTACTTCGACGTCGACCAGCTGGACGCGATGGCGACCGAGGCCGGGCTGGTCCTCCGCGACCGCTACTCCGACTGGGACCGCAAGCCGTACAGCGAAAAGGGCCGCAGCATCTCGGTGTACGTCGCCGCTTGATCGGTGTGGGGGGGGGGGGGGGGGGGGCGCCCCCCCCCCCCCCCCCCCCCCCCCCCCCCCCCCCCCCCCCCCCCCCCCCCCCCCCCCCCCCCAGCCACAACACACAACC